>PLXW01000039.1 GCA_003151595.1 Myxococcales bacterium | reverse complement strand
TGAGGCTCTTGATCGTGTTGATGAGGGACAAGCCGTCGGCCCCGCCGCGCGCCGCGGCGCTCCCGGGCTCGGTGATGTCGCCGACGTTCGGCGTGAGCTTCACGAGCACCGGGGTCTTCGCGAAGTCCTTCACCCAGCGGGTGATCTCTTCGAGGAGCTTCGGCTCCTGGCCGACCGACGAGCCCATGCCGCNNCGATGACGGCGTGCTTCGGGTAGCGGCGCTTCACTTCGCGGATCTCTTTGAGGTTCACGCTGAGCGGGCGATCGGTGATGAGCTCGATGTTGTTGAGCCCCATCATCCGCTGGCCGGCGTAGTCGACACCGCCGAAGCGGCTCGTCACGTTGACGATCGGATCGCCCAGCGTCTTCCACACGGCGCCGCCCCAGCCGGCGTCGAACGCGCGCATCACCTGCTCGCCCGTGTTCGCCGGAGGCGCCGACGCGAGCCAGAACGGGTTGGGGCTCTTGATGCCGGCGAAGTCGATGCTCAGGTCCGCCATGTCACTTGCCCCATTTCACGAGCAACGCCCGCGCCGCGTCTCGCCCTTCGGCGACCGCGTTCACCACTTCTTTTCCGCCGTTCGCGCAGTCGCCGCCGGCGAAGACCTTCGCGTTGCCGGTTGCGCCGTTCGTCTTGTCGGCGACGACGCACCCGCGCCCGTCGACCGCCACGCCCGCGAACTGTGACGCCAGCGCGCGCAGCTTCGATTGGCCGATGGCGAGCGCCACGAGATCGCACGGCAGATCGTGCTCCGTGCCGGCCACCGGTTTTCCGCTCTCGCCGCGCGCCACGCGGAGCGCAGTGAGCTTGCCGTGCGGGTTGCGGATGAAGGCGACCGGGATCGTGTTCGCGATCAGGCGGACCTCTTCTTTGCGCGCGGCTTCCATCTCGTGCGCGTAGCCGCTCATGTCGCCCGCGCCGCGGCGGTACACCATGGCCACGTCGTCTCCGCCGAGCAGCGCCGCTTCACGCGCCACGTCGATCGCCGTGTTGCCCCCGCCGATGACGAGCACGCGACCGATCGCGCCGCCGTGCGATCGCGCGAGCTTCATCCCTTCGATCCACGCCGTCGCCCCCACGACGCCGGGGCCGTCTTCGCCCGGGATGCCGAGGCGCGTGTCTTCGCCGAGGCCGAGCCCCAGGAAGACCGCGTCGTACTCGTCGAGCAGCGACTTGGCCGTCACGTCGCGGCCGACCTCGACGCCGGTGCGGATCTCGACGCCGAGGCGCGTGACCTCTTCCACTTCGTGGAGCGCGTCTTCCGCGTGCAGCTTGTACGGCGCGATCCCGGTCGTGTTGAGCCCACCGGGAACGGTGCGCTTCTCGAGCACGATCGCCTTGTGCCCGGCGATCGCGAGATGTGCCGCGAAGGCCAGCGACGCCGGCCCCGCGCCGACGCACACGACGCGCTTCACCTGCGCCGCCGGCAACGTCGTCGGCGTGAACATCGCTTCGCCCGCGTGCTCGGTCGCGTACCGCTGCAGGCGCCCGATCGCGATCGGCTTCTGATGCCACGCCTCGTACACGCACGACCCCTGGCAGAGCACCTCCACGGGGCAGACGCGCGCGCACGAGTACCCGAGGACGTTCTGCTCCAGGATCGTCCGCGCCGAGCCGCGCACGTTGCCGCTGGCGATCTTCTTGATGAACGTCGGGATGTCGATCTCGGTCGGGCACGCCTTGATGCACGGCGCGTCGGCGCAATACAGGCACCGCTCCGACTCCGCGCGCGCCTCGGCGAACGTGAAGAGTGGCTTCTTGTCCGGGAGTTGCTGCTCGAGACGATCGTCTGACAGCACCGGGAGCTTCGTCGTCATCATCAGGGGACGTGATCCGGGACGTGGGGTGGCGCTCGCTCAGACGCTGAGCGCGGCGAACGACTGATCGAAGATCTTGAGCGCCTCTTCGATGTCGCTCTTGACGACGTTGAGTGGCGGCGCGATCCGGATCACGTTGTTGAGCAGGCCGCCGCGACCGATGAGCATCTTGCGCTTCTTGGTCTCGTCGAACAGGCGCGACGCGGTCTCGGGAGCCGCGGTGCGGTCCTTGGCCGTCTCGTCCTTCACGAGCTCGATGGCCTGCATGAGGCCACGCCCACGGACGTCGCCGATGGCGCGCGGGTACTTCTTCTGGAGCGCGAGGAGCCCCTCGCGGAGGACCTTCCCCATCGCCTCGGCGTTCGCGACCAGGTTCTGATCGACGATCGTGTCGATGGTGGCGTTCGCCGCCGTCGCGCACACCGGGTTTCCGCCGAAGGTGGAGATGTTCCCCCCCTTCCACGAGTCGGCGATCGGCGCGGTGGCGATCGTGGCCGCGATCGGGAAGCCGTTCGCGATCCCCTTGGCCATCGTCATGATGTCGGGCTCGACACCGGCGTGGTGCTCGATGCCCCACATCTTGCCGCCCGTGCGTCCGAAGCCGGTCTGCACTTCGTCGGCGATGAAGACGCCGCCGTACTTCTTCACGATGTCGACCGCGACCTTGAAGTACCCGTCAGGCGCGGTGATGAACCCGCCGACGCCCATGATCGGCTCGGCGAGCAGGCCCGCGATGTGCCCCGACGTCGTCGTCTGGATCAGGTCTTCGATGTCCTGCGCGCACTTCACCTCGCAGCTCGGGTACGTGAGCCCGAACGGACAGCGGTAGCAGTACGGCGCGGCGGCGTGCTTGATGCCGGCCACCTGCGTCGGCACCACGCGGTACTTGCTGTGCCCGACGAGCGACTGCGCGAGGAGCGAGCGGCCGGAGTAGCCGTGGCGGAGCGCGATGAGATCCGTCGATCCCGTGTGCGTCATGGCCAGGCCCACCGCGGTCTCGTCGGCCTCGGTGCCGCTGGCCGTGAAGAACGCCTTCTTCAGCTTGCCGGGCATCAGGTTCGAGAGCTTCTCGGCGAGCTCGACGATCGGCAGCGTGGGGTAGAGCGTCGAGACGTGACCGAGTCGGTCCATCTGCGCTTTGACTGCGCTGTTGACCCCTTCGTTCGCGTGACCGAGCGACAGCGTGAGAATCCCTCCGAAGAAATCGAGGTACTGATTCCCGTCGAGGTCCTTCACGCGGCTCCCTTTGCCGCTCTCCAGGACGACGCTGTCGTCGCCGTAGTAGTTGGCGACGCTCGGGAACAGGAACTCTTTGTGCTTCGCGCGGACTTCGGCGCTGGTCATTTTCTTGTCGGCCACGGTGAGTCTCCCTCTAGCGATCCAGTTCGTCATTCTGAGGAGCGAAGCGACGAAGAACCCCCGGTTGACGGCGGGGGTCCTTCGCTGCGCTCAGGATGACACTCAGAGCTTGATCATGTCCCCGTACGTCTCAGAGCTCGGTCATGCCGCCGTACGTCTCGGGACGACGGTCACGATAGAACTGCCAGGTCTTCCGCGTCTCCTCGATCAGCTCGAGGTTCGCGACGCCGACCACCAGCTCGTCTTTGTCCTCGCTCCCCGTGGCGACGAAGTTGCCGCGCGGGTCGACGAGGTAGCTCGTGCCGTAGAACTTCCCGATGTTCCACGGCGCTTCGGTGCCGACGCGGTTCGATCGCGGCGACGAAGTACCCGTTGGCCACCGCGTGCGCCGGCTGCTCGAGCTTCCACAGGTACTGCGAGAGCCCCGCCACCGTGGCCGACGGATTGAAGACGATCTCCGCGCCGTTCAACCCGAGCAGGCGCGCGCCCTCCGGGAAGTGGCGATCGTAGCAAATGTAGACGCCGACCTTCGCGTACCGCGTCTGGAACGTGGGGTACCCCATGTTCCCGGGCTTGAAGAAGTACTTCTCCCAGAAGCCGTTGGTGTGCGGGATGTGATTCTTCCGGTACTTGCCGAGGTAGGTGCCGTCCGAGTCGATGACCGCGGCGGTGTTGTAGTAGACGCCGGCCTGCTCGCGCTCGTAGACCGGGACGACCATGGCCATCTGGTACTTGCGGGCGTAGCCCTGCATCATCTCGATGGTGGGGCCGGGGACCGACTCGGTCGCTTCGTACCAGCGCGGGTCTTGCGACGGGCAGAAGTACGGGCCGTTGAAGATCTCCTGCAGCCCCAGGATCTGAACGCCCTTCTTCCCCGCCTCTTCGATGAGCGGGATGTGCTTGTCGACCGCGGCTTGTTTGATCTTCTCGATCGACCACGCGGGATCGAACGGAGTCGCGCATTGAATCAGACCGACTGTGACGTTCCTGGCCATGTGATCACCACCACCGCTGAATGGTCGTCTTGTTCTGCGTATAGAAGGAAACGCTGTCGCGCCCGTGCGCCTTCACGTCGCCGAAGAACGACTGCTTGTTCCCGCCGAACGTGAAATACGACATCGGCGCGGGCACGCCGATGTTGAGGCCGACCATCGAGGCGTCGATCTCCTTGGAGAACTTGCGCGCCGTGGCGCCGTTCGACGTGTACACCGAGGCGGCGTTCGCCATCGGGTGCGCGTTGGTCATGGCGATCGCGTCTTCGAGCGTCTTCGCTTCGATCACGCAGAGGACCGGGCCGAAGATCTCGTCCCTGGCGATCGACATCGAAGGCGAGACCTTGTTGAAGACGGTAGGGCCGAGGAAGTGACCTTTGAGGTTGCCGGCGACGGTGGGGTTACGGCCGTCGAGGAGGAGCTCCGCCCCTTCGGCGACCCCCTTCTCGATGTACGAGACGATCCGCTCTTTGTGCTTGGCGCTGATGACCGGGCCCATGGTGATGCCCTTCTCGACGCCGTTGCCGACCTTGATCTGCCTGGCGCGCTCGACGATCTGCGTCTTCAGCTTCCCGTACGCGCTGCCGACGCCGACGACGACGCTCGTGGCGAGGCATCGCTGCCCGGCGCACGCGAACGCGCTGTCGATGATGTTCGGGATGCTCTTCTCCCAGTCACAGTCGTCCATGACGATCGTGAAGTTCTTCGCGCCGCCGAGCGCCTGCGCGCGCTTGCCCGTGGCGCCGCAGCGCTCGTAGACGTGCTTGGCGACGGTCGTGGAGCCCACGAACGAGACGCCGGCGATGTCGTCGTGATCGAGGATGCCGTTCACCACGTCGCGCGCGCCGTGCACCATGTTGAGCACGCCCGGCGGGAGCTTCAGCTTCTCGTGGATCAACTGGAAGATTCGCTGCGTCGAGAACGGCACCTGCTCGCTCGGCTTCACGACGACCGTGTTCCCCGTGGCGATGGCGTACGGGAGGAACCAGAACGGCACCATCGAGGGGAAGTTGTACGGCGCGATGATGGCGAACACGCCCATCGGCTGGCGCATGCTCACGCAGTCGATGCCGGTGGCGATCTGCTCGAGGGCCTGGCCCATCATGAGCGACGGCATGCCGGCCGCGGTCTCGACGTTCTCGACGCCGCGCCCCACGTCCCCCTTCGACTCGTCGAGCGTCTTGCCGTGCTCCTGCGTGCACAGCTCGATGAGCTCGTCGTAGTTCTCGACCATGATGTTGCGGAGGTCGAACAGGTAGCGCGCGCGGTTCGCGACCGGCACTTCGCGCCAGGTCTTGAACGCGGTCTTCGCGGCCTGCACCGCGGCATCGACGTCGGCGGCCGTGCCCACCGGGACGGAGCCGAGCTTCTCGAGCGTCGCCGGGTTCGTCACCTCGAAGGACTCGCGCCCCTTCGACTCGACCCACTCGCCGCCGACGTAGTTCTTCACCTTGCCGAAATCGAACTTCATGGCTTTCGCTCCCTGGTATCTCACGCCCACGCCCGCTGCCCGTCCCCGGAACAAAATCTTCGACCCGCGAGCCCGTGGTGCAGCTCGCGGCGTTGGTCCCCCCTATTTTGCGCGCTCGCGGAGGCCCGGGCGATGCACGTCGTTACGTGCTTGTCCGAAACCGGCGGGAGGCGGGCGGGCTCCCCCTCGAATGAGGCGGTCCCGCGGAGGCAGCGAAGCTTTCCCACCCGAGGCTGCCGCGGTCAAGTCCGGAGCGACGATGACGCGTTGCAGGGGGCGGCACGCGCCGCGAACAGGGAGGCGGCCTGGCGAACAAACGGCGAAAAGGAGCCGCAGCGCGCGTGCGCCGGGCTCCTCTCGCGGGTCGATGTGATGGAGGCGAGGCCGAGATCAGTTCGCTGCGGCGCGGGCGGCTTCGAAGGCGTCCTTCACGCAGGTGTGGGCGGCGTCGAGGCACGACTTCTTCGCGGTGTCGTCGGTTGCAGACTGCATGCACGACTCGAGAGCGGTCCGGCACGCTTCGAGCGCGGGCGAGGGGGGCAGCGGGACGTGACCGCAGAAGCCGGGAGGAGGCCCGAAGTGACCGTGCGGACCGTCATGGTCCGGACCGCCGTCGCCGTCGTCGTCTCCGTCGTGCGGAGGCGCGCCGGGACCGCCGGGAGGGGGCGGCGGGGGCGGCGGCGGCGGCGGAACTGCGAGGCCGCCATCGGGCGGCGGGGGAGGCGTCGGGACGCCGCCGTCATCCCAGAGGCTGCAGCCCGGGCCGGGCGGAGGAACGTTGGGGAGACACTTCTCGAGCTCTTCTTTGCACGTCGCGATGTCGGCGTTGGCCGCGCTCACGCACGTCTGGAAGGCCGCGGCGCATTGCGTGGCCTGGGCCTGGAACGTCGCCTCGGCGGCCGTCGCGGCCGCGAGAGCTTCGGCAGTGGTGCCCGACGAGGTCGTGCCCGACGTCGATTGTGTGGCCCCGCTGCACGCGGCGACCGTGGAGAAGGAGAGGGCACACACGAGCTGCGTGAAGATGGAGCGGTGCATCGAGCGTCGACGGTTCATGACGTTCCTCCCGCGTGAGTGAGCTCACGCGTCATTGCGTTGTACGAAGAGTCCGCGCCACGCAGCGTCGTGAGACATGCGCGGGGCCTTCAGGGTGTTAAGTGGCAGGCCGAACCGAAAAGCGATCACACGCTCGCCGGATTTCGACCTAGCCTCCCGCCCCATGAGAACGCTCATTCAAGGGGGCACGGTCGTCACGGCGGTCGACACGTACGAAGCGGACGTCGCGATCGTCGACGGCAAGATCGCCGCCATCTTCGCGCACGGCATGGGTCCGCAAGGGACGTTCGACACGACGATCGACGCGCGCGGGAAGCTCATCATGCCCGGCGGCATTGACGCGCACACGCACCTCGACATGCNNACATGCCGTTCGGCGGCACCACGTCGAGCGACGATTTCGAGACCGGCACGCTCGCCGCGGCGCACGGCGGGACGACGACGATCGTCGACTTCGCGATCCAGACGAAGGGGGACTCGCTCCGAAAGCACCTCGACGTGTGGCACGGCAAGGCCGAGGGGAAAGCCGCGATCGACTACGGCTTCCACATGATCATGACCGACGTGAACGACGGCACGATCGAGGAGATGAACCAGCTCGTTCGTGAAGGGATCACGAGCTTCAAGCTGTTCATGGCGTACCCCGGCGTGCTGATGGTCGACGACGGTCAGATCTTCCGCGCGATGCAACGCGCCGGCGAGATCGGCGCGCTCATCTGCATGCACGCCGAGAACGGCTTGCCGATCGACGTGCTCGTGTCGCAGGCGCTGGCCAAGGGGCACACCGCGCCGAAGTACCACGCCATCACGCGCCCGCAGATCATGGAGGCCGAAGGAACGCACCGCGCGATCTGCCTGGCCGAGATGGCCGGCGCGCCGGTGTACATGGTTCACCTCTCGGCCGAGCGGGCGCTGAAGCAAGTGGTCGAGGCGCGTGACCGCGGTCTGCCGACGTACGCCGAGACGTGCCCGCAGTACCTCTTCCTGTCGGACGACGATCTCGATCGCCCCGGCCAAGAGGGGGCGAAGTTCGTGTGCACGCCGCCGCTGCGACCGGCGTCGATGCAGGCGGACCTCTGGCGCGGGCTGCGAACGCACGACCTGCAAGTGGTCTCGACCGATCACTGTCCGTTCTGCATGAAGGGGCAGAAGGATCTCGGGAAGGACTCGTTCGCCAAGATCCCGAACGGGATGCCGGGCGTGGAGACGCGCCTCTACTTGCTGTGGGACGGCGGCGTGCGCGCGGGGCGCATCTCGATGAACCGGTTCGTCGAGATCACGTCGACCGCGCCGGCGAAGATCTTCGGCCTGTACCCGCACAAGGGAACGATCGCCGTCGGCGCCGACGCGGACTTGCTCGTGTGGGATCCGAACAAGCGCCACGTGCTCAGCGAGAAGACGCTGCACATGCGCGTCGATTACTCGCCGTACGAGGGGCGCGAGGTCGTCGGCGGGCCGACGCACGTGCTGTCGCACGGCAAGGTCGTCGTGCAGGACGGGCAGTACAAGGGGAAGAAGGGGGACGGGACGTTCGTGAAGCGGGGGACGTTCAATCTTCAGTAGGCCGCCGGCGCGCCGTCGCGAGCCACGGTCAGGATCTCGACGCCGTCGCGCGTGACGAGCACGGTGTGCTCGAACTGCGCGGAGAGCGAACCGTCGGCGGTGACGACGGTCCATCCGTCGTCGCGCAGGCGTACGTCGGGTCGGCCGAGGTTGATCATCGGCTCGACGGTGAAGACCATCCCCGCGCGAAGGCGCATCCCTGATCCGCGCGTCCCGACGTGGGCGACGTGCGGGTCCATGTGCATCTTGCGCCCGATGCCGTGGCCGCCGTACTCGCGCACCACCGAGCACCCTTCGGCCCGCGCCAGCTCGGCGATCGCGGCGCCGATGTCGCCGAGGCGCGCTCCGTCCCGAACGACCGCGATGCCGGCGTCACGGCAGCGCCGCGCGACGTCGACGACGTGCCGCGCGTCGGCCGAAGCTTCCTCGACGAGGAACGTCGCCGAGGTGTCGCCGTGGAAGCCGTCGAGCTGGGTCGTGATGTCGACGTTGACGATGTCTTCCGGTCGAAGCGCTTCGTCGCGCGCGGGGATGCCGTGGCACACGACGTCGTTGCGGCTGGTGCAGACGGCGGCGGGGAAGCCCTGGTAGCCGAGCTGGCTCGGGGTTCCGCCCAGCGACGCGGTGTGGTCGCGCACCCAGCGATCGATCTCCGCGGTCGTGATGCCGGCGCGAAGTCGGCGCCCGACGAACAGCAACGTCGATGCCGCGGCGCTCCCCGCGCGCCGAAGCTTCGCGATCTCACCCGGCGCTAGGATCTCGACGCTCATCCCGCGTGACCTTGGCGCGGCGCGGGGGGACGAATCCAATGCCGTTTGGATCTGGAGGGGGACTCGCTCGGCACGTCGCGGGTCTGCGCTACGCTGTCGGCCATGAGCCTCGCCCAGATCGAATACTTCGTCGCCGTTGCGGAAGAGGGGCACGTCGGCCGCGCGTCGATGCAGCTCCGCGTGGCCCAGCCTGCGGTCAGTCGGCAGATCCGCCGCCTCGAGGACGAGCTGGGCGCGCGCTTGTTCGCGCGGACGCCGCGAGGGATGCGGCTGTCCGACGCGGGCGAGGTGTTCCTCGGTCACGCGCGCACGATTTTGAGTGCGGTGCGCGCGGCGAAGGAGGGGGTGCGGGGGGCGTAGCGGCACCGGTTACGCCCCCTTGGTCGCGGCCACCGCCTGCGCAGCGACGGCGTCTCGCCTCCCCATCATGAGCACCGCGTACGTCCCCGCCGCCCCGAACGCCCCCACGAACCACGCGTAGTCATAGAGCACCCGCACCGAATCCACGACGAGCCCAATCCACGCCAGCGTGCACCCGACCGCGGTCGCCACGATCGCCGCCCAGTTCGTCCCGCGCGCGTATGTATACGCGCCGTCACGCCGGTACAGGTCCGGCAGCACCAGCTTCGCGCGGCGGATGAACCAGTAGTCGCACACGAGGACGCCGGCGATGGATCCAAGGCCGCCCGAGTACCCGAGCAGCCATTTGAAGATGTACCCGCTCGGATCGGCGATGAGCTTCCACGGGCACATGGCGATGCCCAGGATTCCAGTGATGAGGCCCCCGGTCCGGAAGCTGATCTTCCCCGGTGAGATGTTCGCGAAGTCGTTCGCCGGCGACACGACGTTTGCGGCGATGTTCACGCTCAAGGTCGCCACCACGACGGTGAACATCGCCACGGCCACGACGACGCGCGACGTGAAGTGACCGACGAGCTCGACGGGGTCCCAGATCGGCGCGCCGTAGATCTCGGCCGACGCGCTGGTAATGACGACGCCCATCGCTGCGAAGACGGTCATCGTCGTCGGCAGCGCCACGACCTGCCCCACCACTTGCTCCTTCTGCGAGCGACCGAAGCGGGTGAAGTCGGGCATGTTGAGCGAGAGCGTCGCCCAGAAGCCGATCATCGCCGTCACGCTCGGCACGAACACCGGCCAGAACGATCCGAACGTCGGGAACTTCCCAGGGTCGGTCATCACGTGGCCGAGGCCGTGCGCCTGGGTGATCGCCCAGACGACGAGCGCCATCGTCATCACCAGCACGTACGGCGCGGCCCAGTTCTCCACCTTCCGCAGGACATCCATCCCGCGAAACACGATCAGGATGTTGAGCCCCCAGAAGAGAAGGAACGAGACCCACTCGGTCATCAAGTGCCCGCCGAACGCCGCATGGCCGAGCGCCGCGAACCCCATCGGCGCGATC
Organism: Myxococcales bacterium; assembly: GCA_003151595.1. The sequence continues at coordinate 107,766 of PLXW01000039.1, read as the reverse complement.
GTCTTGAAGAACGTGTGCAGCGCCTGTCCGCCGATCCAGCACTGAATCCCGAACCAGCCGCAGGCCACGATGGCGCGCATGATGGCCGGGACGTTCGCGCCGAAGACGCCGTAGCTGGCGCGCGCGAAGACGGGGAAGGGGATGCCGTACTTCGTGCCGGGGTGCGAGTTGGCGAGGATCGGCGCGAGCACGATGGCGTTGCCGATGGCGATCGTCATCAGCGCCTGCCACCAGCTCATGCCCGCCGAGATGAGCCCCGAGGCCATCATGTACGTCGGGATGCAGTGGGCCATCGAGATCCACAGCGCGGCGTAGTTGTACGTGGACCACGTGCGCTTCGCGACCGAGGTGGGCGCGAGGTCGTCGTTCCAGAGCGCGTGATCGTCGAGCGTCACTCCCGGCGCGAGCTCCACGCGCCCGTCGGCGTGCTCGACCTGCACGCCTTCGCTCTTCCCCATTCCCATCCCGCGTCCTCTAACGCGGCTTCAGTGCTTGCGGAAGAGCGTCGTCACCGCCATCCACCACAATCGAAGGCGCGATTGATGGAACGGCCGCGTGAGCGCGCCCAGCCCCTGGCCGCGTCGCGCGAGGTTCGCCGGGCGCGCGGCGGTGGCCACGCCGTAGATCGAATAGAGATCAATGAGGTCGCTCACGAGCAAGCTGATGCCGCGCGTGTCGATCTCGTGCGCCTGCGCGTAGCTGTCCGGTTTGTTCCGGATCATGCAGCGGGCGATGATCTTCATGACGTACGGATCGATGAGGTCTCCGTTGCCGTCGAGGTAGTGCTTGTAGCTGAAGAAGCGATTGGCCGGCGCCACGTCGACCGACTCGCCGCCGTTTTCGTTTTGCGTCGCGCGCGGCGTCGCCAGCTGCCGGATCACCGAGTACTCGTGCTCGAGGTACGCCTCGATCGTGTTCGTCTCGTCGGCGCGCTCGTACTCGATCACCTTGTGGAAGGCGTCGTAGAGCGTCTTCGGGTTCCCGTACGCGCCGGTGATCAAATAGTAGAAGAGCGCGCCGAGCGAGTAGATGTCCGCCGGGCGACCCACGCTCTTCTGCACCTGTGCGCGCACGTTGATCTCGCTCGTGTCGCGGTACGGGCGGCCGAGGACGATCCGCTTCTTCGCGCGGTCGGCGTAGAGGATCGGGTACTGCTCGCCGCGGTTGAAGAGCGAGAACGTGTCGTTCTTGGCGATGTGAATGTAGAAGTCCTCGAAGAACTCCACCTCGGGCGAGCCCTGCTGGACGTTCACCAGCACTTCGATGACGTTCGTCTCTTGCTCGGGGCTCTGGAAGAAGAGCGTGCCGGGGACGCTCTTCATTCGCGTCACGCCGAAGTCGATCTCTTCGTCGTGCACCTTGGAGACGTTGAAGTCGGCCAGGCGCACCTCGAGGATCGATCCGCGCAGCGTCGTGTCCGGGAGGCGAAGGAGGATGTTCGCGGGCTTGATGTCGCGGTGGCAGACGTTGCGAATCAGGTGCGCGTACTCGACCGACGAGGCGATCGGGATCATGTAGTCGAGCACGCGAAAGACCCGCTCGCGCATGTCGAGGGCCAGGAGGTCTTCCTTCTTCCCCTTGCCGCGTGAGCCTTTCAGCCGCTCTTCGAGCGACATCTCCATGCGCTCGAGGATCACGAACTCGCTCTCCACGTGGTCGCGGATCGACGCCGGGACGAACTCCGGATCTTCGCTCTCGCCGGAGGCGTAGAGGGTCACGATGTTCGGGTGTCCCTGGACGCGCTCCAGCAGCTCCTTCTCCATCTGGAAGCGGAGATGGTCCTCGTCGCTGACCCCCTTCTGGAGGATCTTGATCACGACCTCGCGCCGGAAGTCGGTCTTCGACTCGACCCAGCGCTCCTCGCCCAGGAACGCCTTGGCGAAGCGCCCCGAGCCGAGCTCGATGGGCATGCCGCGCTGATCGAGCACGAACGAGTACGCGCGCGATCGCACGACGTGGAAGCCCGCCGACTTGTACGCGCGCGGCGGCTCGGTGCGGATCGCGACCGGTTGCATCTGCGACGTCGCTTGCAGCATCGACGACGAGCTGGCGGCGGCGGCGAGGGCGAGAGCGTGCGAGCCGGCGGGGGGCTGCGAGCTGGTTGGCGAGCCGTGCGGCGCGTTCGAGATGCGCACCGGCGCGGACGACGGGAGGGGCGGCGCAGGGCGCGAGAGGGGAGGGAGAGCCGACATCTTCGCCGCCTCGGCTTCGAGGTCGAGCATCGGCGTCGGGCCCATCGTGGGGGCGTCGTCGTCGGGGTCGTCCTCACCGAGATCGGTGATGTCGGCGGGGGACATCGCCGACATCACAGGCGTGAACGCGGTCGGGGTGCTGGGGCGCGCGAGCGGAGGGCGCGGGGGTAGCGGGCCGGTGTACGCCGGGCGCGCTTCGACCGGCGGCGGCGGGTTCGACTTGGCGCCGGTGGGCTCGTCCGGGCTCGAATCTGGCGGCGGCGGCGAGGACGGCACGTCTCCGGCTCCGCCGGAGCGTGGTCCACACCAGGCTCCCGTGGGCGGCACGTTCTTCTGGCTCACCGTTCGGTCCTCGTCATCCTCTTACCGCGTCGCGACCGCGCGCTCGCTTGGCGGAAATCATCTCCCCCGGCACATCACGATCACGTCACGTTCGAGGCCTAGATCGATCGCAATGGCCTGAGAAGCCTCCGCGTAGGGTATCACCAACTCCGCGGATCCAACGTCGAATAGACGCCCGGCCTCGGGCCCCACGGCGTCGCTCGCGTGCCCGAACGACCAGGCGACCGACGCCATCGTGACCCCGCCGCCGGAGACGAAGTCCGCGGCGCCCGCTTCGGACGCGGTGATGGCCGGCGTGGGGCGCCCGCCGTGCGACGCGCGGGCGATGAAGCAGTTGAGCCCTTTCAGGTGGAGCGCGAAGCCTTCGGCGCCGGGGGCGGGGAGGAGCGCGAGGCGAAAGCGGAGGACGCGTGTGCCTGCATCGTCGACCGTGCCGCCGTCCGGCAAGGCCACGGTGATGTCGAGCCGCTCGTTCACCTCGACGATGCGCGCCGTGCGTCCGCCGACCACGACGCTGCGCTCGGGCGGCGCGACGTTCCCCACGACCGGCTCGGCCTCGGCCGGCGAATCGAGGACGAGCGTGATCGACTCGAACGAACGGCGCAGCGCCACGGCGTCCAGCGCGGCGCGGATCTCGGAGAAGAACGCCAGCGGAGAGGCGATGCGGCGCGCGGGGTCGGCGGCCATCGCGCGGGTCAGGACGCCGCGCACGCGCGCGTCGAGCGCGAGCCCCGCCAGGCGGGCCGCGGTGAAGTCGTCGCCGCCGATGCGCTCGTCGAAGTGCGCGCGTGCATCCTTGTCCGCGAACGGCGCGCGCCCCGAGAGCATGTACGCCGTCACGAGCCCCAGCGCGTACACGTCAGTCGCCGGCCCTTCGACCGCGCCCGAGAGCTGCTCGGGCGCCGCCCATCGCGGCGAGAAGAGCGCCACGGTGCTCACCGGCTTCTCGCCCTCGTCGATCACGCTCGCCCGCCGCACGCGCGACGAAGCGATGCCGAAGTCGGCCAGCTTCGGCACCAGCGCGCTGCCGATCGCGCTCCGCCCGGCCTCTTCGCCGGCGCCGGCGACGCGCGCGAACAGGATGTTCGACGGCTTGATGTCGCGATGGATGATCCCGTGCTCGTGCGCCTCGGCGACCGCGCCGCAGATGCGCTCGAGCACCGAGATCGTCTCGGTGGGCGAGAGCCGCCCGCTGGCGCGCACCTGCGTCTCCAGGTTGCCGCCGTCGAGGAACTCGGAGATCTGGAACGGCCGCTCGTCGTCGGTGTAGCCGAAGTCGTAGATGCGGAGCGTGTTCGGGTGCTGGAGCTTCGAGAGGGCGAGCGCCTCTTGAAGGAAGTGCGTGTACGTCGCCTCGTAGACGGCGTGACCGCTCGACGGCGAGTCGCCGTCCGCCGCGCGATCCGCGCCCGAAGCGCCGGCCCCTTCGAGCCACAGACGCAGCAGCTTCACGCACACGATCCGCTCGAGGCGCTCGTCGCTGGCGCGGTAGATCGTGGCCATCCCGCCGCTGCCGGCGCGATCGACGATCGTGTAGCGATCGAGGAGGCGGAGCCCGGGCGGCAGATCGGTGTTCGGCGCGATCGGGAGCTTGCTCGAGGAGGGAGGCGTCACGTCGCCGCCGATCGTAGCGTCAGTGCACCGAGCCGGCGATCTCGTTCGCCAGCGCGTCCTCGCCGTAGACCTTCCGGAGCGCCTCGAGGATGCACGCGGCGTCGACGCTGACCGCGCGCTGCGTGGTGTCGGCGTAGACGTAGCGGTTGCCGAGCGACGTGATGTTTCCGTCGAACACGAGGCCCACGAGCTTCCCGTTCGCGTCGACCGCGGGGCTGCCGCTGTTGCCGCCGATGATGTCGTCGGTGGAGACGAAGTTCATCGGCGTCTTGGGGTCGAGCTTGTCTTTCGCGTCGAGCCACCGCTGCGGGAGCTTCCGCGGCTCGGTGCCGTTGGCGTGGGCAAAGAGTCCGCCGAAGGTGGTGGCCCACGGCGTCGTGCCGAAGCCCTTGGCGGTGCCGATGGAGAGGCGGAGCGTGAAGGTCGCGTCGGGGGCCACGCTCGTCCCGCGGACGGCGAACGACGCCTCTGCGACCTTCGTTCCCAGGGTGCGCTCGGGCGCTTCGACGTCGTCTTCCCACTGCTTCCTGACGGCGCGAGCGTCCGGATCGATCGTGCGCAGCAGCACGATCATGGGATCGGTCGAGCGCGCCACGGCGTCGGCCCCTCCGTCGATGAGCGCTCGCCGGGCGTAGGCATCGAACAGCTTCGACTGCGCCACGATCTCCTGCGCCGCGCGCGCCGGCGTGCGCCCGTCGAGGATCTTCTTCACGAGCGGATCGTTCGCGCCGAGTGTCCGCGCCATTGTCTCCAGCCACACGCGCACCAGCGGCGCCTCGACGCCGCCGTAGATCGGCGCGCCGGCTTGCAGCCGCAGCTTCATGGAGTCGAGGTTCGTGTCGCGGTACTCGCGGAGGCGCTTCTCGTTCGGCAGCGCGACCTCCGTAGGCAAGCGCACGAGCTGCCGCGCCATGGCCACGAGCTTCGCGGTGCTGAACACTTCGAGCATTCCGTGCCGCGTGTGGAGCGCCATCGCGCGCTTCTGCACCGCGGCCATGTCGTCCCACACCTTGCCGTAATCAGCCTTCAGCTTCGGGTCGGCGTCGATCGCTCTTCGAAGCTGCGCCTCGTTGTCGCTCTTCTTCTTCATGATCGCGGGGTCTTTGAGCGCCCCGAGGTACCCGGTCAGCGCCTTCTGCCCGTTGCGAAGCCCGAACGTCATGGCCGACGCCTCGCGCTCTTCTTCGTGCCCCGTCCGCCCGAAGGCATCGAGGAGCGCGATCTGATCGTGGAGCATCCCCAACCGAAACGGCAGGACGAGATCGCGATCGGTGTGAAGCTCGGCGACGGTCTCGAGGCGGCCGGTCGAACCCGGATGCCCGCTCACGAAGACGGTGTCGCCCTCCTTCGGCCCGGCCGCGTTCCACTCGAGCCAGTGCGTCGGCTGGAGCGCCGCGCCGTTGGCGTACACGCGGAAGATCGCCATGTCGTAGTCGAAGCGCGGGTACGTGAAGTTCTCCGGGTCGCCGCCGAAGAAGGCGATCGCTCGCTCGGGCGCGAACACGAGCCGCACGTCGGTGTACTTGTCGAACGTGTAGAGCTCGTACTTGCCCCCCGCGTAGAGCGTGACGACCTCGCACTTCTTCCCGGTCTGATTGTGGCAGCTCTTCTCGAGCGCGGTCATGGCCGCCTTGATCGCCTTGTTCGCGTCGGCGTCGTTCATCGAGGGGAGCTTCGCGGCGCGCACTTGATCGGTGACGTCCTGCATGGCGACTGTCACGTTCAGCTCGAGGTCGGGGCACTTCAATTCGTCGCCGTCGGGTCCGGCGCGGAAGCCGTTGGCCATGTAGTCGGCCCCCGCGTTGGCCACCTTGCCCACGCAGTCGGCGGCGACGTGGTGGTTCGTGAGCACGAGGCCGCTCTTCGAGATGAATGACCCCGACCCGCCGTTGCCGAAGCGAACGCTCGCGAGGCGCACGTGATCGAGCCAGTCCTTCGTGAGCGTGACGCCGTGCCCCTTGTTGATTTGATCGATGGGCGCGATCTCGAACGGCCACATCCCTTCGTCGGCGTGGGCGCTCCCGGCGAGCGCGACGAAGAGCGAGAAGGCGACGGACGAGGCGAGGCGTCGGATTTTCACGCGCCGGTGATCACCCGGAGTCGAACGCTCGTCAAGGAAGCTCGCACGCGCGCCACAGGTACCAGCTCGCCGCGCTGCGGTAGGGACGCCACTTCTCGCCGCGCTCCGCGAGCTCGGCGCGCGTCGGCAGCTCCTTCAGCCCAAGCACGCGCTGCAACCCTTTGCGGACGCCGTAGTCGTCGATGGGGAGCACGTCGTGTCGCCCGAGCCGGAAGATGAGGAGCATCTCCACGGTCCACCGACCGATGCCGCGGATGACCGTGAGGCGCTCCACGATCTCGTCGTCCGAGAGCTTCGCCAGCGCGCGCATCGTGGGGACGGTGCCGTCGATGGTCTTCGCCGCGAGGTCCTTCAGCGCCGCGGTCTTCGCGCGCGAGAGCCCGGCCACGCGAAGCGCCTCGTCCTTGGTCGCCAGCACCGTCGCCGGCTTGAAGCCGCGCGGCCCGCCGTAGATGGCGTGCACGCGGCCGAGGATCGTCGCCGCCGCTTTGCCCGTGAGCTGCTGGTAGACGATCGACTGCGCGAGCGCCTGAAACGGCGTGCTCATCTCGCGCACCTGGAGACCGAGCGGGCCGACCTTCTCGATCACGCGCGCCAGCTTTCGATCGGCCGCCGACAAGACGCGCATCGCCTCGGCGGGATCGACCCCCGTCGCCCCCGTGCCCGTGAAGAGCGAGAGCGACTCGGTCTTCACGGCGATGCTCACCCCTTCGATGGCGAGCATCTTGCGCTTCGTCGCCGCGCCGCCGTGCGCCGTGAAACCACCAGCCTTCCTTCCGGCAGCGAGCACGCGATGGCACGGCACCACGATCGGAAACGGGTTCTTCGCCATCGCTTGCCCCACGGCGCGCGACGCGCCCTTCGAGCCCGCCAGCGCCGCGAGCTCGGCGTAGCCTATCGTCTTGCCCGCTTCGATCGTGCGCGACGCTTCGTACACGCGCGCGAAGAACGGCGGCACGTCGCCCATGTCGAGCGTCAGATCGCGCAGGTCGTCGTACGCGCCGCCGAAGTGACGCGCGATGCGCGCGGTCGCCTGCTTCACCCACGCCGGCGGGCTCGCCTCCGTCGCGTCGTCGCCCATGCGCTTCTTCATCCGCGCACGCGACGCTTCCTCGGACGCCTCCGGGAGCTGGAGCGCGGTGATCCCTTTCGCCGACCAGGCGATCGTGCACGCCCCGATCGGCGTCTCGAAGAGCGCGAAGCTCGTCGCGTCCGCGGTCTTCACTCCCTTCGCTTTCATCGCAGCAACCTCCCCCGTGAGACCGCGGCGCTCTCGCTCTCTCCCACGCCGCGCCGCAACACCAGCTTCTCGCCGACCTCGCGCCCCTTGTGCCAGGCGTCGCTCCGCGGGTTGCCTCCGTAGCGGATGTTGCGGACGTGCGGATGGCGCTTCCGGAAGAAGACGTCGATGTGCCCGTCCTTCACCCAGACGAGCCCTTCTTCGCGGTGCCGCTTCGTCTCGCGCGCCAGCTTGGCGCCGAAGCCGCTCATCACGCCCGATTGGAACGTCCGCCGCTCGCGGTTCGATTTCTGCGCGTGCGCGCGCTTGTGATCGATCCACGCAGCGTCGCACGAGCGCGTGAGGAAGGCGTGGACGTACTCGGCCATGTCGAGGTTCGCCCGCGTGCCGCAGATCTCGAGCACGCTGCCTCGCTTCCCTTCGAGCGGGCGATAGACCGGGATCCAGATCACCTCGACGAAGAAGTGCTTGCCGAGGATCCCGGCGAGGATGCGCTGGCTCTCTTCGACGCGACCCGTGGGCACGCCGACGGCGCGGTAGTCGTAGTCGCTGTGGCGCGTGCGCGCGTGCAGGTCGATGTTGTGCTTGAGCATCAGGCGCTGCGCGGCGGCCATCGCGGCCTCCGCTTCGTGCACGTTGGGGCTCTCGGCCAGCGCGAGGAGGCGCGCGATCCGTTCCACGGCGCGCGTCGTCTCCGCGTCGTGCCCGCTTCGCGCCGCGGGGAGGCCCGAGGACGCAGCGTCGATCCCCAGGCGCTCGCACACGCCGCGAAACGCCGGACCGTGCGCCCGCTCGTCGGTCGCGCCCAGAACTTCGTGCGCGTACTGATGCGCCATCTCGTGCTTCAGCACCTCGATGACGACGCTCCACGGCTGCGCGAGGATCATCGCGCGCGACAGCTCGATCGCCCGCGCGTCGGGGATCCACAGACCGAGCTGCGAGGTGCGCGTCGAGAGCACGATCGACGGCGGCGCGAGGCTCTCTCGAAAATGCGCGGCGTTGATCCGCCGCCACTCCGCCATGAGCTCCCGCACCAGCGCCCGCTCGAGCGACGCCGTGAGCTCACCATTGGACCCGCTCCGCATGAGCCTTGTTTCGAACGACCGCGTCGCGGGGTCAAGCAGGCGCGTGTGCTTGCGGCGTGGTGGTTCGATCGCCGATCCGCCTGATGCGCTTTCCCTGTAGACCCAGGAGCGGATGTCCTTCCTCGCGGTCAGCCTCGTCGCGCTGGTGTTCTCGTTCGTGGGATCCCTGCCCCTGGCCGGACCCATCGCCGTGCTGGTCGTCTCGAACGGCGTGAACGGCCGCTTCAAGGCTTCGCTCGAGATCGCGCTCGGCGCGGCCGTGGCCGAGGGGATCTACGCCTTCCTGGCCTTCTGGGGCTTCGCCACGTTCCTCGCGCGCTACCCCTCGGTCCTCCCGATCTCGCACGCCGTCACCGCCGTCATCCTGGTTTCGCTCGGGATCTATTTCCTCCGCTTCAAGCTGAAGGAGCCGCACGCGCAGCAGGAGAGCAAGCGCGGGAAGTTCTGGGTCGGCTTCTCGGTCTCGATCCTGAACCCGACGCTCCTCGCCACGTGGGGCGCGGTGACGACGTTCCTCTATTCACGCCAACTCGTGAAGATGACGGGCCTGCTCGCCGTCCCGTTCGGGATCTTCGCCGCCGCCGGCATCGTCCTGTGGGCGCTGATGATGGTCGCCATCATGCGGCGCTTCCGAGAGCACTTCCCGCGGGCAGCGCTCACGTGGATCGTGCGCGGCATGGGGATCGTGCTGATTTGCGTCGCGGCGTGGTCGGTGGTCGAGCTCGTTCGCTATTTCGTCGACCCGAAAGTACGCGCGAAGACGCCCGTCGCGTGGGTGCGGGAGACGCGACAGGGGGGCGGAATCAACGAGGGTATCGACGTATCGCACGCGTCGTGGCAGAAGCCTGAGCCCGTCGCTGACGGGACACGGGCTGGTAGCTCAGTTGGTAGAGCTGCGGACTTTTAATTCTGATTCGGGCGCGCCGTCTCACGCGAGACTGCAGAATTCCGCGGAAACAATCGACGCGCTGACCGAGTCCAGCGCGGACCTTTCGGACTCGCCGCCGCGTGCTGCCGCCGCGACGATCGACATTGTCGAAGCCGCGTTCGCGGACGCAATCACGAAAGCGTCGGCCGCTGGTGAATGGGCGATCGTCTCGCTGCTCGCGCGCGAGGTCGAAGCGCGCCGCACGGCGCGCGCATCGTCGAACGTCGTGGACCTCTCCGCACGGCGTCGGCGAGACTAGAGCGATGAGCCGTAAGTCGCAGATCGAGGAAGCGCGAGAGACGATCCGTGCGCTCGTCGACGCGCTCGAAACGGACGACAAGAAGCCGATCCTCTCCCACCTCATGATGGCGCAGCGGTTCGCTCGTCTCATGAGGGACGAGGAGGCCCAGCAGTGGCTCGAATACGAGACCCAGGGATATCCCAAGGAAGGCGAAGTGGATCTCGGCCCGTACGGGAGATACGCGCTTCGCTTCACAGACGGAAAGCTCACCAACCGAACAAGCCTTCCGGAGGTTCAGGCTCAAGCCGAGGCAGCGGCGTCGATCCTTTCTGCAACCCAGAACATGCTCGCGGGGCAGGAGGGGGGAACGGTCGATAACTACCTTGCGGGGCGTGCGACGCAGGAGCTTCTCCACGTGCGCGTCAAGAAGATGACCGATGCCCGGCAGGGCTACGTGAGTTGGAGCAACTCCTACAGCCGGATGAAATCGATGCTCCATCAGTATGCCGTCGACGCCCTGCTCGGCGTTGAGTTTGGCGACGCAGCCGAGGAGATCTTTGAAGCTGCCCGCTCGGACGTTGACGTCTTCGTCAGCACGAAGTGTCCGAAGGCGGTCGAGCAGCTCCTGGCGGTGAACGATCGGCTCCGCGACGGGACGAACGAGGATCTTTCGAGTGCGCTGACCTCGTGTCGTCGTGTCCTGGTGACGGTGGCCGACGCAGTGTTTCCTCCGCGCGATCAACCCTACAAAGATGGACGCGGCAAAGAACGTCCTGTCGGCCCTGACGAGCACAAGAATCGACTGCTCGCGTTCATCGAAACGCGGGTGTCGAGCGGCTCGACGCGCGCCATCCTTGGCGCTCAGATCTCCGAGACCGCCGCGCGGCTCGACGCAGTGAATGACAAGGCTTGCAAGGGGGTCCACGACGACGTGACCATCGAAGAGGCACGGCTCGTCGTCATCCACACCTACCTCCTCATTGCGGAGATCGCGCGGCTGGCAAAGGACTCGCCGCCAGCAGTGGTCGCTGCTCCGGACGCAGCTGAGGCTTCGCAGGAGCGGAAATGAAGCGCCCCCTCGCTACGAAGCGGACGCGCGAACGCAAAGTCAAAGCCGTCACTGTCGCCGATGCCGTTCGGCTCATGGTGCCTGATGACTTCCTCTACCCTCGCGACGAGAGCGCCCGCCAAGTCGACATGCTCGTCTACAAGCTCCTCTACATGCGTCACGCGCTAGGGCGTCCTGAAGACGCGCCCGCAGCGATCGACTTCGTGCGGCGACTGCACGTGGCCTCACTCCCCCGGGAGGTCGAGCCGCTCGACCTCGTCGAGAAGGTTCTCTATCTCGCCGACGCCGATCCCGTGATGGTCAGCGGACATCCGGCAAGCTTGTTGAGGGACGCGCGCGTCATCCTTGCGAGGCACGAGATCGCGATGAACGCTCCGGGCGCGAAGGTTTCGGACGCGATGCTGCGCGCGGCGATGTGGCCCGAGAGAGGCAAGACGAAGCCTGCGCGCGCCGCTCTCGCGCGAGCGCTCGGATGGACCGGTGTCGACAAGAGCCTTCACGTGCGTCTCGCACAGAGGAAGGGCGCGCAGAGGAAAGGGTAATTCAGCGTTACGCATCCGCGCCGTAGGTCTGTCCTATGGCAGCAGATGGCAGTCCGCAGGCGGCACAGCAGACGACGGTCGAACCGGCGGCAGCTGATGACCGCTCTCTGAGCGACACTGAGCGCGAGACGCTCCACACCCGAGTGCGTGAGCGCGGCGAGGCCGTCGTCTGTCGTGAGATCGGGATCTCGCGGCAGACGTTGGGACGTGGGATCGCCGGACTCGACCTCCAGCGCGGGTCCGTCGTCATGATCCGTCAGGGACTGCGGAGGACCGAATGAGCGGACCCTCCGATGCCGACGTCGTCGCTGCATTGCGCGTGATCGCGACCGTGCTCGGGATCGCCCCGAGTACCCCGGACCTCTACACGCAGGACCGTCTGCCATCCGACTGCGGATCGCGTGACGCATATCTGCGTCGCCATCGCGAGCGCATGAAGGTGATGGCGACGGGCTGGACGCGGCGGGGAATGGTGCGCGCCGTCACGCGAGCCGCGTGGGAGGCGGACGTAGCTCACGAGACGATTGCCTCGCGTACACGCACGAGAAAGCTCGTCGCTCTTCCCGCACCGCGAGACGTCGACGCGGATCTCGATCGCCAGCTCGGGATCAAGACGAGGGCGGCACGATGAGCGCGACTGCCAAACCCCACTATGCGCGGATGCTCGACGCTCCTCGCTCGGTGTGGATCGCATACGAGCTTCGCACCCGCCTGCGTTTCGGGATCGATCCCGAGTACGCGCAGAAGCTCGTCGCCGAGCTGGCCGATCTGCTCGACCCCGACGGCGAATTTGATCCGCACACGACGACGGGTGGTCGATGAGGAAGCGCTGCGAGATAAACTCGCCGCTCCTCGCGGGCGCGCTTGCGCTTGCGCGCGATCTCGGTCCCGTTCTCCCGTGTGAGGTCGAAGGCAAACGCCCGCTCGGATCGTTGGTCCCAAAGGGACTCAATCAAGCCTCGCGCGACGACGAGACGATCCTCGAATGGTGGCGCGCGGAGCCTCGCGCAAACGTGGGGCTCCGGTGTGACGGTCTGATCGTCATCGACGTCGACCCCCGCCACGGGGGGAGCGAGAACGCCCTCCGCGAGCGCGGCGATCTGCCAGACACGCTGACCTCACAGACGGGCGGGGGAGGCGTGCACTTGATCTACTCGGGGAGCACGCGCCCGAGAACGAACGTCATCCCGGGCATCGATGTGCGCAGTGACGCGAGCTACATCGTCGCTCCGCCGTCGACGACGACCGGCGCGTACCGGTGGCGAGAGGGCCATGGTCCCGGTGAACGCGGGATCGTTCCTGCACCCGCGTGGTTTGTCGCGTTGCTCGCCGCGAAGCCTGCGAATGCACCGACCGGCACCGAGTCGATCGGCGAAGGCCAGAGGAACGGCAAGCTGACCACGATCGCGGGGGGCCTTCGTCGTCAGGGGCTCGATGCGGACGCGATCCTGAGCGTGCTCCTAGAAGTGAACGCGAAGCGCTGCGCGCCGCCGCTGCCCGCGCGTGAGGTACAGCAGATCGCGCGCAGCGTGGCGCGGTACGCCCCGGTCGAATCGTTCCCGCGCACCGAGACCGGCGCCGCCGAACGCTTCGTCGCCTTCGCGGACGGGGATGCGCGCTTCGCCGTCGCGTGGGGACGCTGGATTGTCTGGAGCGGCGAGACGTGGACGGTCGACGACCGCGACATACAGGTGTCGGCACTCGCGAAGGCGTCGATGCGTCAGGCACTCGACGCGGCGATGAAGCTCCCCGACGACGACAAAGCTCGCGCCGGTCTCGCGCGATGGGCGATCGAGTTCGAGGCGCGGCGCAAGCGCGAGTCGATGATCGTTCTCGGTCGCGCGGAAGTCGGCGTGGCGATCTCCCACGAGGAGCTGGACGCGCGGCCGATGCTGCTCGCGGTCGAGAACGGCGTTCTCGACCTCACGAACGGCACGCTCCGCGGTCCCCGGCGCGACGACTACCTGACGAAGCGCTCGACGGTGACGTTCGATCCTGGCGCGACATGCCCGACGTGGATCGCGTTCCTCGATCGGATCATGAAGAGCGACCAGGAGCTGATCTCGTTTCTGCAACGGTCGTTCGGCTACTCCCTGACCGGCGACATTCGCGAGCACGTCCTCCTCTTCCTTCACGGGGGAGGAGCGAACGGAAAGACGACCTTCGTCGGGATTCTGCAAAAGCTCCTCGGGCCACTCGCGTGTGCCGCCGCCCCCGGGATGCTCCAGGTCAGGACGCACGACTCTCACCCCACCGAGATCGCCGACATGTTCGGCATGCGTGCCGTCATCGCTGGCGAGGTCGAGCAGGGGCGCGCGTGGACCGAGGTGCTCGTCAAAACGCTCACGGGTGGCGACCGACTGAAGGCGCGCCGCATGCGCGAAGACTTCTGGGAGTTCAACCCGACCCACAAGCTGTGGGTGTGCGGCAACCACAAGCCGCAAGTGAAGGGAACGGACGAAGCGATCTGGCGTCGACTCCTGCTGGTTCCGTTCGAGGTCTTCATCCCGACCGAAGAGCGCGACGCGAAGCTCCCAGAGAAGCTCGCAGAGGAGCTTCCCGGGATCTTGAACTGGGCGCTCGCCGGGTGCCTCTCGTGGCAGACGGGCGGGCTTCGCGCGCCGGAAAAGGTGCTCGAAGCGACCGCCGAGTACCGGCGCGATCAGGATCAGGTGGGGCGCTTCCTCGCCGAGAAGTGCGAAGCGAAGGTCGGCTCTGAGGAGACCGCGAAGGACCTCTACGGCGCGTTCCGATGCTGGGCGATCGACGAGGGCGAGGAGTTCGCGAGCCAGCGTGTGTTCGGTGAAGGACTCGCCAAACGGGGCTTCGTTCGGGCGAAGCGAACGGCCGGCATCTCCTGGTCAGGCCTCGCCCTCCTGGCCGACTCGGATGAGGAGGTTTCTTTCTGATGACCCCCCCTGTTTTCTCGACGAATGCACCTTTGGAACCTTCTTCCGGTTCCCCTCTCCCGCGCGCGTGTGGAGGAACTAACCGGAACAACGTTCCAAAGGTGCATGGCGAACGCAGCACTAGCGCCCCCAATGGCCTCCACGGCAGTGCGTACACGCGATGCGGTGCGCTTCGGCGCTTCATCCCGGAAGGTGTCGAGCTGGCCGTCGTCATCACCGCGCCCTCGGTCGCCTGAAGCTGAGCGCGGGCACGACGACGCGCTCGACGTCGACCGTGTGCTTGACGACGACGCTCTCGACGCCTTCGAGGTCGACGACGTGCTCGGGCGCGACGCTCTCGACCGCAGGCTCGCGACCCTGCCGCCGCGTAGGCGGATTGCGTGTCCCCCGCTCGCACGGCGAAACGGCTTCGGTTCGCTCCTCGGTGCTGACGACACGGCGGCGGACGTCCCCGTGGGCGCCGCGACGCGCGACCGCTGCTCTGCGAATCGTCGAGTAGCCGCAGCATCCAGACTTCGCGCGCGTTTGAAAACTGCGTGCGCGCGGCCGCATTCGCCCCGCTCATCTCGCGCTGAGCGTCTATGGCGAAGGCGGGCATCGTGTGCGCGGGGCGACGGGTTCGTCATGGCTCGCGTCGCCCCGCGCCGATGCGCTTCGAGAGGCTCGAATGCGTAGAGCGCAGCTCGATCGAACGCGCGCGGCAGTCCAGGTCCACATGGCGGACCTCGGACCGGCGCTGCGTTTCCACACGTGGCGACGAGCCGATCCGCTCCCCGCTCCTCCGCCCAAAGAGCAAGACGACGCAGAGGATGGGCTGGAGATCGCGGAGCTGCGCGGCTTCTACGACCTCGCCGAGACGTTGTTGCCCGAGACCGTCCCCACGCTTGCAGTCGCGCCACGCGCGAACGTCGAGCCGCCACGGCGCCACGCGCGCGGCTTCGTCGTCGGTCGAGTCCCGTGCGGTCCGACGGCGACGGTCCTCTTGCGCGCAGCGCTGAGTCAGGGCGTGCCGCTGCTGACGCTGTCCGTCGCGGACGCCGAGGGTCGCGAAGACGGCGCCTACGCGGTCATGGCGATCGGCTCGGTCGCGCAGCTCGTGCTTGCGGTCGGTCGCTGCTTTCTACGGATGGGCGGCGAGCGCGCGACGCTCGATCGCGTCGAGTCGCCCGATGGCCCGTCGATCTGGGATCGATGGCGCGGCGGCGGCGGCACGCCTGCTCCTCGGCGCGATCCCGAACCGCCGCGCCGTCGCGATGATCCCGAGCCCGCGGTCGGTCGGAGGGGCGCTCCGCCCGCGTCGTTTACTCGCGCAATGGGAGGTCGGAGCCGATGAGCAAGCCGAAGACGAAGACGCGCTCGAACGTCGTCCCGTTTCGCGCGCCGCGACCGAGCGTCATCGTCGATCTCGACGGCGGCGAGCCGATGACGTGGCCGTGGTCGCACGCCGAGATGCGCGCGATGCGAGACGGGCCGATCCCTCACGCGGTCCTCGTCGCGATGTGGGTCGCGTCGTGGTCGATGGCCGAGGGGTGCGGCTACGCCGTCGCAGCGGGTCGCCTCGACCTGATGTGCAAGCACGACCCGAGCGAAGGTCTTTGGGCAGCGTCGTCGCAGTCGATGCCGAACCTCGTCGGTGCGCTCGGCTTCGCGATCCCCATCGCGCTCGACCATCACACGCGGCTTGCGTGGGGCGTGGTCTACCCGTGGGCCTCCTGGTGGGCGGGAAGCTGATGGCCCTTCGACGCGAGCAAGGTGCGGTTCGCCCGGTCGTCCTTCCCGACGATGAGCAGCCGTACGCGGTAGCGGGTGCAGCGGCGCCGCTCGTCCGCCGAGCCGACCGCGGTCGCGTGGCCGACTCCGATGCGGCGCGCGCTCTCGCGAAGATGCCCCGACGCTCGCGCTACGTGCCTCGGAGCATCGTTTGCGCGGAGGGGTTCGAGGTCCACAACCGGCGCCGTTTGGAGTGGCTCAGGAAGCGGCGGGCGGAGCTGCACGAGATGACCGGGGGCGTGTCGCACGCGGTCGGCGCGATGCTCTCGGCGGCGGCGTGGTTGTACGCGGCGGGCGAGTACGCGGCCGAGCGCGCAGCGGCGAGTGGCGACGTCGACATGTTCAAGTCCGCCGCGTCGCTCACGGCGACCGCACGCACGCACGACATGGGCGCTTGGGAGATGGCCGTTCGCGAACAGGCAGCGCGACCTCCGCCCACGCCGTCTTGGATGGTCACGACCGAAGGAGACGACGATGGGAAGGAGTAGCAGCCGCCCCCCGAGCTTCACCGAGTTCGCGCGTTCGCTGGGCGTGGCGTTCACGCCCGCGCAGTTGGTCTTGTACGCGGTCGCCTTCGACGGGCGCGAGCCGTCGAGTTTCGTGGGTGAAGAGAGGGAGCTGGGCAAGCGCCTCTTCGGTCCGAACGTGAGCGAGTTCTCGCCGCTCTCGCGAGAGGTCTTCGTCCAGGTGAAGGGCGCGCGCGTCGGCGGGACGCGGTTCGCGGCAACTCGCCTCCTGCACCTCGCTCTGACGCTCCCGTTGGCGGCGCTGGCGCCGGGCGAGGTCGCGAGCGCGCTGGTCGTCGGACCAGATCTGCGCTTGGCGCGGCAGGGCTTGCGGTTCGCGCTCGGCGCGGCGACGTCGCATCCCGACATCGCGCGGATGGTGCGGGAGGTCACGAGGGACAGCTTCGTCATCCGTCGCGCCGACGGCTGGAGCGTGCGCATCGAGTGCTTGCCTGCGACGCGGGGAGGGTCGGCGCTCCGCGCTCGATCGCTCGTCGCGGTGCAGATGACCGAGTCGGCGTTCTTCAGGGACGAGGACTTCGCGATCAACGACGTCGAGCTTTTCCGCGCGGTCGCGCCGCGCGTCGTCCCTGGTGGAATGATCATCATCGAGTCGACGCCGTTCGTGCAGGCCGGGATCGTTTTCGACTTCTTCAGCACGGACTTCGGCAAGCCGATGACGGCGATGGTGGCTCACTGCCCTACGTTGCTGATGCGGCCCGACGAGCGAATGGTCGGCATCGTCCAGCGCGAGAGGGAGCGCGACGCCGACAACGCGAGCCGCGAGTTCGACGCCGAGTTCATGTCGACGGGCTCGGGATTCTTCTTCGACTCCGTCTCGATCGATCGGTGCGTGCACGCGGGCCGCGAGCTTCGCATCGATGCCCCGAAGGGAGCCGTCATCGCGGCGGGCGCGGACTTCGGCTTTCGCTCAGACGCGAGCGCGCTCGCGGTCGCGGGGCGCGTGGGCGAGGTCGTCGAGCTGTACGCGACCGACGAGCTTCGACCCTCGAAGGGCGCGCCGCTCGTCCCGAGTCGTGTGGTCGAGCACTTCGCCGAGACGTTGAAGGTCTACGGCGTGCGCAGCGTCCACACCGACCTGCACAACTCCGAGACGCTTCGCGAGATGCTCGCCACTCACCGGCTGCAGCTCGTCGACTCGCCGGAGACGTCGGAAAAGAAGGCAGAGCGGTACTCGGCCGTGCGAAGTCTGATTCGCGAGGGCAAGGTGCGAATCCCTCGCGACGCGCGGCTCATCGCGCAGCTCAAGGCAGTCGTGAGCAAGCCCGCATCGGGCGGGGGCGTGACCATCTCGTCGCCCCGCAAGGGCAACGCGCACGGCGACCTCGCGTCCGCGTTCGTCATGGCCGTGGACGCGCTCGCGAAGGCCCGGGCCGGCGTGCCGCTCCCCGCGTCCGTCCGCGAACAGACCGGCCATCCAAGAGGCGGGTACGGCGCGATCGGGTTCGACGACGAGCGCGAGCGAAAACCTGTCGGCATTTGAAACGACCGCTGGAGATCCAAACAATGAAAACGAAATCGAAGACCACAACCACAACGATGAGCGCCACGAACGTCGGCACGATGCCGGCGCGCGTCGCGCCGAGCGCGGACGAGATCGGCGCCATCGCAGATCGCGACACCAGCGCCGAGATCGCGAAGTACGACAAGCGAACCGAGAAGCAGGCGGGCATCGACTACGCGAATTTGCCCCAGTCAAATTTGCCGGACGCTGACCTCGGGGCGCGACTCGTACCCGAGTCACCTACCGACGCGCTCGCAGCCGTCGCGGTGCGCGGGATGAACACGAGCATCGCCCCGACAAACCTCTCGGCGCGCCCGCAAGACGCTCGCCAATTCGGCGCCAACGCGCCCGACGCGGCGCGCGTCTCGCAGCTCGCCTCCGAGCGGAACACCACGATGCAAGAGCACGTTGCCGCGCACCACGCGGTCGCTGTCGACGTCGTCGACGCTGCGATGAACCCCCGTCGCTGAACCCCTCACCCCATCAAAAGAGAAAAGAGAGAAACCAAATGCCCCCTACTCAAAAGAGCGCCATCGATCCCTTTCTGCTCATCGGAGAGACGACCGCAACGCCCCGCTCGTACGAATACCTTTCTGCGGAGGCGCGCCTCCGCAACGCGCCCTCGCCCGAGACTCCGCCCACGACGCTCTCGACGTCCGCCGCGGTCGCGCGGGTGAAGCAAGAGAAGCTCCGCGGCTTCGCAGCGGTCGGCCGACTTGCCACGCTTGCAGGCATCACGCTCGTCGACGCCGAAGTTCGCATTCGCGACGAGGACGAGACGACGATCCGCGCAGCGCGCGGGACGTTCCGCATGCGAGACGTGCCCACGTTCTTCGCTCAGGTGTCCGCGTCGACGCGCGCCGCGAGCGAATTTTCGGAAGAGCAGCGGCGCGCGATCGCGATGCGCGCGACGGACGCCGACGGTCGCGGGAACGTGCGTCGATGAGGTACTCGGCCGAAGAGCTGGAGAGCGCGGTCGACGACGTCTGGACGAGCGTGCTTCAGACGCGCGACTCGGACGGCGTCACGGACCTGGACTCCGTGATCGAAGCGGTTCGCGGTCGACTCCTCCACGTCGATAACGATCTCGCCGTCCTCGACGCCGTGTGGGCGGGCCTTGGCAAGACGTGGGCGCCGGGTCGGTCGGTGCATCAGCCGCACCTCCCGTGGGCTCACGTCACGGCCGACGGGAAGGCGCGCCTCTTTGCGCGGCAGAGGAAGCTCGAAGCGGAGCTGCGCGCGAAGGCCGCAGAGGCGGACGCGCCGTGAGCACGCCCCCCCTTGCACACCGCGCGCTCGCGACGTTCGCCGATCCGCGACCAGAGCGGGTCGGCAAGCTCCTCGACGTGTATCGGGACGCTTCGCGCGCCACGCTCACTGCGACCTCCGAGCAGATCGCGCTCAGGAGGGAATTGCACCAACTGGAGCAAGACGAGGACGTCGACGCGGGGACCGTCCTCGTCTCCCTCCAGCGCCGTCGCGAGATCCATCAAGAGCTGGAGACGCTCGATCGGATCCTCGCCGATGCGGGCGCGAGAGAAGAAGCGGCCGTCGTCGTCGCCGAGGCCGCTCGCGCCGCGGGCGTCATGTTCCCTACGTCGTCGCTGAGCGCGTCGAGCACTCACGACGCCATCATGGCCGGCATGCGAGAGGGCATCTCGAACATCGACGCACCGCTCACCGCCGCAGATCGAGCGCGCCGCGAACGGAGGCGACGATGATCCGCTTCGCCCTCGCTCTCGCCGCGATGGTCCTCGCCACGGCGGCGCTGACCGACAACTGCGCAACGCCAACGCGCGCACTCTCGACGGAGTCGCGATGACGCGCGCCGAGATCGACCGCGAGGCTTACCTCGCTCGCATGCGCGCTCGTCTTCGAGGCGAGCAAGAGTTCAAGGGAGGCTTTTATCGCGTGCGGCTCTCGCCCCCTCTCGCGGGCGAAGTGCTGTGCAAGCTCTCGGGACGGATGGCGAAGAACCGCGTGCGCGTCTTGCCGGGCGACGTCGTGACGGTCGAGGTGAGCGCGTACGATCTCACGCGCGGGCGGATCACATTTCGCGGAACGAAGACGCGCCAAGCCGGGTGACGCTCGTCGGTGATCGCGCGGCTTGCGCGACGTGAGGCACGAACGGGACGGGCACGTCCGAATCAGCAAGCACACGTCACATAAGCAAGCACATTGACAATGCTTGCTTCAGTCGTCATGCTTGCTTCTCTTCGACAAAAGAGGGCACGCGATGGCAAAGAAGATGGTGAGGGGCAAGCCGACGCCGACGGAGATCGCCTCGAAGGGCGGCGACGCTAGGGCCGAGGCGCTGACTGCAGAGGAGAAGAGTGCGATCGCGAAGAAGGGGGCGCTCGCGCGGTGGCGCGACAAGCCCATCAAGGCGGCGCACATCGGGACGTTGAAGATCGGGAATGCAGAGATCCCGTGCGCAAATCTGCCGGATGGTCGGCGCGTACTCTCGGAAAGCGCGATTCTGTCCGCCCTTGGACGCGGGTACAGCGGCTACTACTCGCAGCGAGACGCTGCAGGGAAGTCTGAAGCCACAGGGATTCACCGGTCCGTGTCGCCGGCAGTTCTGCACCGCTACATCACGCCTGCGCTGCAGGAGATGC
Organism: Myxococcales bacterium; assembly: GCA_003151595.1. The sequence goes on along the minus strand of PLXW01000039.1, from coordinate 87,105 downwards.
TGTCGCAGCCCATCGCGTACCAAGTAGCGGGCGGTACCAGCGGGATCGGGATCTCCAAAGGACTACCTGCAGAGGCACTGCAGATGATTCTCGACGTGTGGATCGAGGCGCGAGACGCGGGCGTGCTGAGCCCGCGGCAACGTCAGACTGCAGACAAGGCTGAGATCCTCCGCCGCGGCTTCGTCAACATCGGCATTGCAGCTCTGATCGACGAGGCCACCGGGGCGCAGTTCGAACGATCGCGGTTCGCGCTTGCGCGGTACCTCGAATCCCTCGTCACCAAGGAGCTGGCCGCCTGGGAGAAGATGTTCGAGGACGACTTCTATCAGGAGATGTTCCGCCTCCGCGGATGGGATGCCACGAAGTTCGAGAAGAGGCCTGGCGTGGTCGGCAAGTGGACCACGGACATCGTCTACAAGAGGCTCGCGCCTGGTGTGCTGCAGCGGCTGCAGGAGATCATCCCGCGCGACGAGAAGGGCCGTTTGAAGTTCAAGTTCCATCAGGCTCTGACCAGGGACAAGGGCTACTTGGCTCTCAAGGAGCACCTCGCGTCGGTCACGACGATCATGAAGCTCGCGGATGACTGGAACTGGTTCCTGACGAAGCTCGACCGCGTTCACCCCAAGTTTGAGAAGCAGCTGCTGATGCCGTTCATGTCTACGGCGAACGACAAGGACCCCGAGTTGGACGAGTGATTCTCGCTGGGGGCGCGGAGAGGATTCGAGCCGAAGGAAAAAGGAAAAGGACGATGGGCGCGAACAAGACGGCGGCGAAGAAGAGGACCGATCCGACGATCGTGGAGATCCGCGTCGACTCGAAGACTGGCAAGTGGACGCTGCACGGACCGGGCGGTGAGCTGGTCGAGAGCGGCGAGTGGACGAAGCTCGACGGAGCCAAGCGCGCGATCCGCGTGCCGCTCGCGTACGACGCCAGCGAGTACATGCACGCGCTCGTCGAGCACCGGGGCGAGCGGTATCGCGCGCACAAGTTCAAGACGGCGCTGGAGCAGCTCGCGAAGGGCGGCGATGCGAAGGCCAAGGCCATCGTGACAGAGGCGCTCGCGCCGTGGGCCGGGAAGGGAGGGAGCGAACCATGACGACGGGATCAAAGCGAGACTCGATAACGGCAGCCTTCCGCGTAGGCACTGTGCCGCGCAAGGATGCGCCCAAGGCGATGCGAGAGGCGCTGAAGCGAGTGCGGATGTACCGGAAGCACGTGAAGAGGATGATCGAGTTCTCGCACAAGTGGATGAAGAAGGTCGGAGACGAGAGGTGGAACCTCGCATGCGACGAAGTCTGCGGGGGACACGGGGGCGAAAATTCCCCCGTGTACGATTGGCTCAAGCTGGAGAGCTTTTTCTCGGCGGCGCTCATCGTCGCGCGCAGTAACCACGGTCGCTTGCCTCGGGTCTTTCTGCACGAGGTCGCGGAAGAGATGGCGCGCTTCTCCGAGACGCTCGACGCCGTCATGGTCCGCGTCGGCGCCGACGACGCACGCCTTGCGAAGCTCCGAGAGAGCCTGAACTAGCCGTTGCGTGACCTACGATGCAACGTATTACACATGACAGACGAACGAGTGACCGTAGTGACGTGCCGAATGTCCCGAGACGAGCGGGCGATGCTGGCGCGGCTAGCCGAAGTGGACGGTCTGTCCTCCTCGGATGTTGTGCGCATGCTTGTGCGGCGCGCTCACGCTGAGCGGTTCGGCGAAAAGAAGACGAAGGGGAGCAGCCGATGAGCGACGGGAAGCCGAATCCGAGGATCCGCGACTCCGCTGGCGGCGCGTACGAATCGCGCGGTCGGTTCTTCATTCGCGTAACGGTCGCTCCGCAGAAGCGCCCATCGAAGATGCTCCCGTGGTGCACGTCACTCGCCGACGCGGTGGAGCGCGCTCACGTCGTACAAGCTCACGTGAACCGCCTACGTTCGGCCGGTCAGTTCGACTTCATCGACAAGGTGGTCGAGATCGGCGCGGAGGCCGACGCGGAGACGCTCACCGCGCTCGCACGCAAGGTCGACGCGATCGTCGGCGATCACTTCGAGCGCATGACTCCGAAGGATGACGGGAGGGGGCCGATCACTTTCGCCAAGTTCGCCGAGACGTGGACGGACGGCACGCTACGCACGCGCTTCCCGTCGCACGTAGAGGAGAAGAAGAGCGTTCGCGACGACGAGTACCGCTTCGGCGTGCTCGCCGACCTGATCGGCAACGTGCCGCTCGTCGCGTTCACGCTCGACCACGCTGACGATGCAATGCGCCGGCTCGACGAAGTGCGCCGCACGCGGGCTGGCCGCGACGTGAAGGCGCTCGACCCCGGTGGGCGCCGTCAGTACGCGCAGCTCATCGCCCGGACGCTCAAGCTCGCGGCGTATCCCGCGCGCATCATCAAGGCGACTCCGCTCCCGTCGGGCTGGCTGCCCCGTGTGCCGAACAACAAGGCGAAGGGGCTCCTCTACCCTGACGAAGAGGCGACCACGCTCGGCTGCACGAAGTACGACGTCCACTGGCGCGTGTTCTTCGGGTTCCTCGCGCGCAGCGGCTTCCGCGCCGATGAAGCGGCAGGGCTCGCGAAGAAGGACGTCGACCTCGTGCGCGGCATCATCACGCTCGACGAAAACAAGACGGACGACCCGCGCGCGCCGCGGTTCGGTGCCGACGTCATGATCGCTCTTCGCGCGTGGGCGGAGAAGTATCGGAAGGGTGCGAAGGATGACGACCTCTTCTTCACGCGCCCCGACGGGGAGCGCATCGCGATAGACGGGCTCGCCGACTTCTACCGGGAGCACTTCGTGCGCGACGCTGGCGTGGCCCGCGCCGAACTGTTCGCGCGATCGAAGAGCCGGCTCGCCCTTCGCGTTCACGACCTCCGCGGATTCTTCGTGACGTACTCACTTGCCGGCGGCGCCACCGAGACGTGGGTCATGGATCGGACCGGGCACAAGTCGTCCACGATGGTGAACAGGTATCGACGTGTCGCGCGGACCGTGGCAGAAGCGGGCCTCGGTTCGCCGGTGCCGTTGCACCTCGCGATCCCCGAGCTGGGCGAGCTTGCCGCCGCGTTCACGGCGGCAAACGCGGCGGCAGACACTAAGAAGGAGATTCCGAAATCACGCGCAGGTGCTAGGAAGCACAAGCAAAACGGGCTGGTAGCTCAGTTGGTAGAGCTGCGGACTTTTAATCCGTAGGTCACGGGTTCGAGTCCCGTCCGGCCCACAGTATCGAACGCGCTGAAGATTGCGGCGACTCCTGACCCGCCGAATCCGGAGTGACCAAGCAGCTCCTTCACTTCTGGCGTCTGCCCCCCTTACGTGCGCGCCTCGACGATGTGGACCCGCTCGCCAGGCTCGTGCAGCTCGGCCGACGCGAAGCCGGCCGCGAGCAGCTCGCGGCGTGCGGCGCTCTCTGTCAGATCGAGGTAGACGCCACCGCGCACGAACACGCCGAGCGCGGCGCGAAACACGCTGACCAGCGTGCTGCCGTCCTCGGCGAGCGAGAGGTCGGCGAGGTACAAGGACGACGGGAAGCGTGCGAGCGCGCCGGCGAAGCGCCGCCACATCCCGATCGCGACCGGGCCGGGGAAGTAGTTGAGCAGCCCCTCGGTGATGATCGCGGTCCCGCGCGCCGGGTCGAGGCGCGCCGCGATCGCAGCGATCGACGTCGGGCCGGCGTCGGCGAGCGCGTCGATCTCGAAGGTCTCGTGGCCGGCGCCCACCGCGGCCGCGCGCGCGAGCACCTCGCGCTTCTTCGCGATCATCCCGGGCAGATCGGCCTCGAGATAGCGCAGCTGGGGGTAGCGGCGCGTCATCCGCCAGCCGCGCGGCGACAGCCCGGCCGCGACCTCGATCACCTGGACGACCGTGCGGTCCTCGATCGCGCGCTCGAGCAGCTGATCGATCAGGTGGTGGCGCGCGAGCAGCATCTCGTCGATCGTCGGGCCGCCGAGCGCGCGCGAGCTGGCCATGAACGGCGCCAGCACCATGTGCAGGCGCTCGCCCTCACGGGTGGCGAACGCCGGATCGGACAGGCCGTTCTTGAGCCAGACATGCCCGGTGTAGTGGGCGGTCGGGCTGATCCGCGAGGGCGTGCTGCTCATGGCCGGAATCCTAGGGCCGTTTCTGTCATGCGGATCGCCTGCGTTAGGACGATCACGCGTGGGTCCCATGCACCTCGCCCGCAACGCGGCGCAAGGCACCGGCCGGGTCGTCCGTGATCGTCTCGTGGTGAGCGACGATCACGCGCCGCAAGTCGGGCGTGGCGAGCCGTTCGAGATGCGCGGCAAAGGCTGCCTTGTCCTTGATCATGAAGAGCTTGGCCACGCGCGAGGCTCGCGGGCCGCCACTCGACTGGGTGATGTGCCGGAGGACGAAGCCGTGGAGGCCCGCCAGGTGGGGCATGTTGAAGACCGCGTCGGCGAGCACGACGGAGGTGCCCGAGCCGGACTTCACGGTCATCACCGTTTCCATCCCTTTCGTCCCCTCCATCACGCCGAGCGTGACGTTCGGATCACTCGGGAACGTGCTGACGTCGGCGACGCCCGCCTCGACGACGGCGACTTTGCTGCGCGAGCCAGGGGGAGCGAGCACCTTCGCGCTCGGGTACCTCGCGTGGAACGGGTGCAAGTCCAGTCGATGCCACCCGTTGGGGACGACGAGATAGGCGACGCGCCCCCACGCGCCCCCACGCATCGATCTCACCCTTCGCTCGCGCATCGAGCGCGACCGGATTGTGAATCACGAGGTCGCCGGACCCGAGGCGCGCGATCGTCATCACGCGCTTCAGCGGCATGCCCGGAAGACTCCCCTCCACGCGCCACAAGTTGTCTTCGAGCCGTTCGATCGGCCCATGCGGAAGTACGGTCCACGTTGCGTAAGACGGCTTCGCCATGAGGCTTCGATGGCGCGCGCAGGTCGCGGGTTCGAGCCCGTCCGGACCACTTCACTCGAAACGCTTCAATTCGTCAGCGGCGTGCCCGCATCGGAGCCCCCGGCTTCCGCGGCATCGTCGTCGGCCGCGTCAGGGAGCGAGCTCGCGTCAGGGCCCGCGTCGATCTCGACGAGCTTCACGACCTGAAGATTCGAGAGGGCGATCGGCGAGAGGTTGTCGCCCGCGTTCTCTTCGACGGCGATCTCGGTGATCGTCCGCGTCGTGCTCCCGAGGACCGAGAGAGGAATCGCGCAGTGCGTCCAGCCGTTCGTCGCGATGGACCCGCCGTCGCAGTACTGCGCGATGGGGATCACCGGACCCCAGTCAGTGTTGTCGAAGTAGAGAAGCGCGCCGAGGCTCGGCGCGGTGTTGTCGCCGCCGTAGATGTCGAAGCTCAACGCCTCGGGGAAGGTTCGCGGCGCGATCCCCGATTCGTTGTCGAAGCACAGCGCCGTCCACCCGGCGAAGCTCACGGACATGGTGTGCTTACCGTTGTCGAGGACCGCGGTGCTGTCGAGATCGTGCGCGGTCCACGAGGCGTCGAACCACGGCTTCAAGAGCACGCCGTCGTCGTAGACCGTCGTGGGTCCAATGATCGGGGGCGGGAGCGCGTCGGGCGCGGCGTCTGCTACCGATGCGTCCGGTCCCGACGGGCTGCCGATCGGCAGCGGCCCGCCAGCGTCCAGTCCGGTCCCAGGAGGGACGACGGACCCTGTCCCTGACTCGGATGCGGAGGCGTCCCGTGCGGTTGAGTCTGGACCGCCGTTCGACGAGAGCGCGCTGCCGTTGCTGCTCGAGGACGAGCCACAGGCGCACAAACTCAGAAGCAGGAGGTAAAGCGGGCGCTGCATTTGAAGGTCCCCTGGCCACAACAGGAGCAAGTTGCGCACCCGACCGTTCACGCCGAACAGTTCCGCCCGCGGGTCACCCGCAAGACGCCAAGACGGGAAAATCACGGCACTGGCAAGTGCGGGACCCTGGTCACTGCGCGCACCAGGTGCGTGACAAAGCCCGCACGGTGAGGGCACAGCGAGGCACAAATGCAGCGCCCGATCGGGCATTGCGTCAATCGGATACCCTCGTCGAGCGATGTCCTCCCCCGATCGCACGTTGCACGACGACGCGACCTCCGAGGCCCTGCGCGCGAAGACCGTCGAGGCGGAGATCGCGCCCGGTGAGGTCATCGGTCGGTACATCGTCGTCGGCGAGCTCGGGCGCGGCGGGATGGGGACCGTCTATCGCGCGTACGACACCCAGCTGAATCGCACGCTGGCGATCAAGATCCTCCATCGCGAGCTGACGTGGAGCGAAGGGGCCGACGAGGTCGCGACGCGCATGCAGCGCGAGGCGCAAGCTATGGCGCGGCTCACGCACCCCAACGTGGTCGTCGTGCACGACGTGGGGACGTTCGACCGCAGGGTGTTCCTGGCGATGGAGTTCGTCGACGGCGGGACGCTGAGGGCGTGGCTGAAAGGAGAGCACTCGCGCGAAGAGCGCCTCGCGGTGCTCATGTCGGCCGGACGAGGGCTGGCGGCGGCGCACGCGGCGGGGCTCATTCACCGCGACTTTAAGCCGGACAACGTGCTCGTGGGGAAAGACGGGCGCGTGCTCGTCACCGACTTCGGAATCGCCCGTCTGGCGGATGATCCCGACGACGAGGCGACGAAGTCTCCGCGGCCGAGCGTGGCCAGGAGCGCGAGCGACACGGCCGACAAAGGACCTGCGTCGCTCACCGAGCCGCTCCCTGTTCGATCCGTCGTCCCCGCGTCGTCGTCGCTCCCGCCGCCGATGTCGCTCACCAACGCGGCGACGCTCACGCTCCCCGGATCGGTCCTCGGCACCGTCGGGTACATGGCGCCCGAGCAAGCGTTCTGCGAAGCCACGACCGCGGCGTCGGATCAGTTCAGCTTCTGCGTGACGCTCTACGCCGCGCTCTATGGCCGGAGTCCGTTCAAGTTCGACGGGCTGTCGGCGTACTTCATCGCGCTCGAGAAGCCTCTTCCGCCGCCGCCGCCGGGCGCGGACGTGCCGGCGTGGATTCACAAGATCCTGGTGCGTGGACTCTCGCGGCTCCCCGAGGATCGCTTTCCGTCGATGGAGGCGCTGCTCGCGGCGCTGGAGTCGGACCCCACGATTCAGACGCGCTCGCGTCGCCGCATGGGCATCGGGGCCTTGGCGCTCGTGCTGACCGTGACGGGCGTCGGCTTCGCCATGCGCTCGCGCACCGACGAGTGCGCGCCCGATCCGAGTGACATGAAAGGGGTGTGGGACGACGCCGCGAAGAGCGATCTCACCGGCGCGTTCCAGCGGAGCGGAGTAGCCGATACGCGCGACACCACGTCGCGGGTCATCGCCGTCTTGAACGACACGGCGGCGAAGTGGATGGCGATGAAGGCCGAGTCGTGCGACGCGACGCGGATCAAGAAGCGGCAACCCGACGATGCGTACGAGCTCCGATCGGAGTGCCTCGATCGCCGACGAAGCGAGCTGCGCGCGCTCTCGAGCTCGTTCCGGGTGGCGGACAAAGACGTCGTCGAGAAGGCCGTCGCCGCTTCGTACGGTCTCACCAACGTCGCGGTCTGCGCCGACGTACCGATGCTGCGCAAGTCGGGCGGTCTCCCGGACGCGCCCGAGCCGCGCGCGCAGGTCCTCGAAGCGCGCACCGACCTAGCGAGCGCGATTGCGTTCGAGCTCGTGGGAAAGCTCAATGAGTCCACCCAACGCGCGGAGCACGCGCTGGGCCTGGCGCGCGCGTCGGCGCACGATCCGACGGTCGCCGAAGCCCTGCGCGTCCTGGGCGGGCTCAAGGTGGAGCAGAGCGAGCACGCGCAGGCGGAGCGATTCCTCACCGAGTCCACGTGGACCGCGTCGAAGGCCGGAGCCGACTCGCAGGTGGTGACCACGGCATCGATGCTGGCGTTCGTCGTGGGATCGAAGCTGGGGCGCCCCGGTGAGGCGCACATCTGGTTGGGGGTAGCCGAGGCGGCGCTCGGTCGCGTCGGCGTGAGCGAGGAGCTCGAGCTCCAGTACGATGAGCACAGGTCGTGGCTCCTGGCCGACGCCGACGGTCGTGCCGAAGAGACGCTCCCGTCGCAAGAGCGTATCGCGCAGGCGTACCAGCAGCTGTACGGCGTCCATCCGCGAACGCTGCGGGCGCTCTACAACCTCGGAGACGGGCTCACGTCGGTCGGCGAGCACGCGCGCGCGTGCGACGTCTACGCGCGCGCGATCACCATGGGCGAGGCGGTGGGCGGGCCGAACTACAGCTGGACCGGCTACTCGCTGGCGGGGCGAGGGGACTGCCTCATCGCGCAAGGCGACTTCGCGAACGGCGACCGCGCGCTGGCCCACGCACTCCAGATCTTCGAAGCCAACTCCGACGACTACTCCGAGGTGGAGGCCATGGAGGTCGTCGTCCGCTCCGCGCTCGCGCAAGGGGACACGGTGCGCGCAGTCGCCACTTCGCGAAAAGCGATCGCGCTGATCAAGACGCTGGAAGGGACGGCGTCGCTGGTGGCGATCGCGAACGTGCCGATCGCCGAAGCGTTGATGCGCGCCCCGCCGGCGCCGGAGGCCGAGGCGCTGTGTGCCGAAGCGTTGCACCAGCAAGAGCTCCTCGGGCAGATCGATCCCGACAAGACCCTCCGCGCCGACGCGCTCCGATGCCTCGGCGACGCGCTCATCCTCGACGGACGTCCGCGCGAGGCGCTCGTGCCGCTCGAGCGCTCGCTCACTCTTCCTCGCCGCACGTACCCCGGCGACCTCGCGCGCGCGCGCTTCGCGATGGCCCGTGCGCTCGTGCTCTCCGGGGGCGACGCCGCGCGCGCGGCCGATCTCGCGCGGCGTGCCTACGACGACTTCGCTGCATCGAAGGGCCTCGCGGTCGAAGCCGACGCGGTTCGGCGCTGGATGGCCTCCGTTGCCCTGAAATAACCGGGCCCCGTCCAACGACTAGTCAGTCGCAATGGACACCTACCGAACCTACGACACGTCGGCGAACCCCTACGCGCGCACCAATTCCCAGGATCGCCTGGCCCTCGTCATCGCCCACGGCGGCACCGTCTTCGCCTGGTTCTTCGCGCCGTTGCTCGTCTATCTGCTCAAGCGCGACTCGCGCGAGGTCGCGTGCGAAGCGCTTCAGTCGCTGCTGTGGTCGCTCCTCGGCACGTGCGTCTCGCTCGCCACCTGCGGCCTCGCGATCCCGGTGTTCCTGGTGTGGCACATCGTCGCGGCCATCCGCGCCATCGACGGGCTCCCGTACGAGTATCCGCTCGTCGGCGACGTCGCGCGCAGGCACGTGTACGGGGCGTGAGCCGAGTGCGCTATCGTGGCGTCTCCGGATGCCCTTCAAGCTCGCCGTCAGAGAGAACGTCGTCTACGCGAGCTGGCGCGGATTCACGGCCGACGAGCTGCGTGAGGTCGGCCTTCGCATCTCGGACTTGCGCCGTGGGCTCGGCCGCCAGGTCGTCTACCTCGCGCGCATCCCGGCCGGCGGAGGCGGGTTCACGCCCGAGGAGCACGCGACGCTGCTCGAGTTCCTCCTCTCGATTCTCCCGTCGTGCGCCACGATCCATCACGTGCTCGAAGGGGACGGCTTCGTGAAGAGCGCGCGCCGCGCGACGCTCACCAACCTCGCCAACGCCACGCCCCGCGCGCGCGACTTCCACGCGCATGAGCAGCTCGACAACGCCTTCACCACGATTCGCACGATGTACGGCGTCGACCTCCGCGACTTCGGCGCGTCTCCCTCTTCACCTCCGGACGACGAGCGCGCGTCGAGCGCCTTTCGCGCGGCCGCGCGGATCATCGAAGGGCGACGCCCGCGCAAAGAGTGAGTCGCGTGGCGTGACGCCTACGGACACCCCGCGTCGCTGTTGCCCAGCGCCGGCGCCGAGGGGGTCCCCTTCAGCGAGCTGGCAAGGAAGCACTGGTACTCGTGCTTCGGCGGGTCGGTCTGGAACATCACCTCGTGCCCGTCTTCGATCCCGTCGCCGCGCGCCTGGAAGAGGATCGCGGTCACCTTCGTTCCGTCGCTCGCCGTCACGTTGCCCGTCACGGGGAGCGTGATCTGCTTGTGTCCGACGAGCGGGAGCATCTCCAGCACCGGCGGGTACGCCGACTCGTCGGGGGTCACCTGGTCGATGGCTTCGCCGGCCAGATCGAGCCCGAGCGTCAGCGTCGTCGCGTTGGCGATCGGCGGCAGGATGTAGTGATCGACGATCCCCTGAAACATGAGAACGTCGCGCGCGCGCGAACCGGCCAGCGGCTCGCGAATGATCAGGTCGTCGTACACCTGCGGATCGGCCGACTCGATCGCCCACTGAAACATCGTCGTCGCCGGGTCGTGCTCGGTGAGCGTGCGGCCGTCGGCGTTGTACTGGAAGATCGATCCCAGGATGCCGGCCACGTTAAGCGGAAGCTGCTTGTAGACCACGTTCTCGATCCAGCTCGACCCCGCGCCGCTCATGATGAGCGAGCCGAAGCTCGGCTCGAACGCCATCGCCAGCGGAGAAATCGTCGCGCCCATCGAGTGACCCATGAGCGCGAGGTGCGACGTATCGAACTTCACTTTCGTCGACCCGCTCGCGGTGTGCGCGCCGGCGCAGGTGATGGCGTCGAAGGTGATCGTCGGAATCACGTGCGCGAAGAGCGCGAGCTCGAGGGCCGACTCGCGCACGTTGTCGCGGAGCGCGACGGCGTTGAACACGTTGAAGATCGTGAAGTCCTCGTTGGCGTTCGTCGTGTTTCGAAGCCCGCCGAGCGGCCCGTCGGGGCTGATGCCCGCGAACCCGGCGTGCGTGAAGTACAGCGCGGGCCCGGTGCCCGGTACGAGCGGCGGCCCGTTGGTCACCCCTTGCGGACCGCGATCGACCAGCGGCCGATCGCCCCCTGCGCCCGTGCGCACGAAGAGGACGATCGGGTACCCCGCGTCGGGCATCGTGCTCCGCGGGATGGTCACTTCGATGCGCGCCTCTTCGTTCCGCTGGAAGACGGGTTTGCCCGAGACGGGGTCGACCTCCCACGAGCCGCCCGTATCGGTAAAGGGGGGCGTCCCCGACTGGTAGTCGGGCATCGGCAGCGTGCTCTGGTAGACACAGTAGTCGTCGAACGTGTCGGTCAGCGTGAACGGCGCGTCGGGGGCGGGGAGGGGACGCGCGAGCACGTCCTTCAGGAAGACGCCGAACTGCGACGTGGGATCGCCGGTCGTGAACGCCGCCAGCCCCACGATCCGATCGCTCGTCACTCCGGCTTTCGCGATCGCTGCGAGCGCCGCGACGTACGTCGTCTTCGCCGGGTCCGACATCGTGCTCGGCGCTTGCCCCTTGGCCAGCGCGATCATCTCCGCCGAGGGCGCGAGCGCCACCCCCTTCGTGTCTTTCACCGCCGTGGTCACCACCGCCGCGTACCGCTCGTTCGCGCGCATCGGCGTCCCTTGAATCGGAACGAGCGCCACGAGGTTCAGCGCGCCGAACGGCCCGGCGTCGGCTTCGTACGTGGCCTGCACCGGGATGCGCTTCAAGTAATCGGGCGCGCCGGGATCGATCGCGATCAAGAACGCGCTCGCGTCGGGCGTGATGCTGGCGTTCACGTCGGGGAGCGACTTGGGATCGACCGCGCCCGTCGCCTGGAAGAACACGCCGCCGCTCCGCGCGAACGTGCCGACCTGCGACGCCAGCGACTTCGCCTGCTCCATCAACGAGACGGCGTACGGGTTCGGGAACGAGTTGAGATCGATCGTCCCGTTGCTCGCGCGGAGGTCGTCGCTGGGGAACGGCGCGTCGTAGAAGCCGTGGGCGCGATCGAAGTGCATCAGCACCTGCGTCGTCCCGGCCGGTGGGTTCGTCGTGGTCCCCGACGGAGCGGACGACGCGTGCGAGCAAGCGCAGCTCATCGCCATCACGAAGGGCGCCCACGCGCGCACGCCTGCGGTCACCCTAGAAAGCATCGCCCCATCCCGCGGTAGGTTTGCACGCGTTCGACGATCCTGTCACCGCGCACCAGGAGATATTCGTTCACGTGCTCGGCGAGCTCGCCGGCCTTCGCGTGACGGAAGAAGACCGGATCGCCCACGGCGAGCTCGATCCCGCGCGGAACCCGGAGCGGGGTCTGGACCTCGCCGGCCCCTTCGAGATCGAGCAACGCCAGCCCCTCGGGGTATGTGGGGAGGGGGAGGCGATCTTCGCCCGGGGCGCCCGACGCGATCCATCCGCCGCCGTGGCACGTCACGATGCGATCGCTGGGCTTCCGCACCACTTGAAGCGCGAAGAACGCGGCGGGCCGAAGCGCCAGGCCGCGGTACGAGTCGAAGAGATGGCTGTCGAGGAACCCCGAGCCGACGGCGATCTCGGTGAGCGTGGGCTCGCGCGCGTTGGCGTCGAGGCTCCCGGTGCCGCCGCCGTTCACGAGCGCCGGCGGGTGACCGTGAGCCGTGAGCGCGCGAACGATCGACGCGCGCGCGTCGAGGACCGACGGGCGTGACAGCGTCTTCAACGCGCGCCGCGCGAGACCGATGTCGGCCAGCCCGGCGATGTGAGCCTCGTACGCCATGATGCCGTCGAAGCGGAGCTCGGGGCGCGCGGCGATCCGATCGACGATGGCGACGATCTCGTCGGGCTCGCGGAGCGGGCTGCGACGCACGCCGAGGTGGATGGGACCCGCGGGCCGGTACGACACGTCGACGTCGACGACGATCGGCACGCGCACGTGCGCCTCGCGCGCCGCGTTCGCAATCGCGTCGATGTGCTCGGCGCAGTCGACCACCAGCCTCGCCTTCGCCCCGCCGCGGTTCGCGTCGATCACGCACGCCAGGTCCGACGGCTGCACCGTCGGGTATGCGATGAGCACGTCGTCGAAGCCGTGCTCGATCAAGAGCGCGCATTCGCCCGCGGCGTACGCCATTGCGCCTCGCACCACTCCATCCGAAGCGTCCGCGATCCGATCGAGCAGCGCCGGGCACCGCACCGACTTGGTCGCGACGCGAATGCGTTTCCCGTTCGCACGCGCCGGCTCGCACAACCGCTCGACGTTCGCCTCGAGCGCGTCGAGGTCGACGAGCGCGAGCGGTAGAGCCTCGCCTTGAATCGCGCGACGCAGCCGTTGCCACGTGTCGTTCGCAGAAGCCGTATTCCCCTTCGCCGTCATCGCGGCATGCATCAAACCACGCCTCGCGATCGCGCGCCCGCTTGAGCTGGTGGGAATGCGAAAACGGTGACAGGCGCGCGCATCTCGTCGAGACTCGGTCGCATGAAGAACTTGTCCCGCACGCTCGTTCCGCTCGTCTTCGGCCTCGCCGTCGTCGGTATCTCCCGCAACGCGCACGCGCTCGGCCCGGTCGGCGTCGAAGCCGGCGCTCAGGTCGGCGTCGGCACGAACCCCGACAGCAACCAGGCCAACCCGCTCGGCGTGGGTCTCGGCCTGCGCGGGGGCGTGACGCTCTTCGGCGGACTCTATGGCGGCGTGAAGATCATGGACTACCTCGGCTCGAGCCAGGACGTCCCCGGCGGCACGTTCAAGTACCACTCGCTTCAGTACGGCATCGACGCGGGGTGGGGGTTCAAGATTCTGCTCCTCACGATCCGTCCGCAGATCGGCGTCGGCAACATCAACCTCACGGGTACCGCCGACGGGAGCGCCCTGGGCGTTTCGGCCAGCGCGAGTTCGTCGACCAGCTCGCTCTATCTCGAGCCCGGCGTCACGGCGCTCATCAGCCTCGGCCTCCTCTACATCGGCGCCGACGTGAACTACATGTGGATCAAAGACTACCCCTCGGGCCTCGACACGAAGAGCGCGGGCGCGCTGACCGTTCACGGCCAGATCGGCGTTCAGTTCTGACGAGTCACATCTTCCAGCGAATCTCGGTGCGCGCGCTCACGAGCTGAAAAGGTCCGTGGGCGCCGTCGAGGACCGTTTCGCTCGACGAAGCCTCGACCTCCGACGCGCCGCACATCCGCGCGACCTCGGTCGTGTAGGCGATGTGCATCGGCGAGTACCACGGGTACACGTACGCCGGGACGCCGCGGTGGAGGATCACGGTGACGCCCGGCGACGGGTTCGACGCCGACATCTTTCCGAAGTCGTAGTACTGCGCGCCGAAGCGGGTGATGCGCTCGGTGATGTCGGTGGGCGAGGTGCCGCTGAGGATCCGTTGATAGACGGTGCGCGCGTCGTACCGCGCCTGCGCCGCGGACGTGCCGCTGACCAGCGCGTCGAACGGCGTGTCGAGCAGGCGCGAGAGCGTGGCGAAGAGCGGAAGGAACGGGAACACGTCGTAGCGAACGGTCGCCAGGAAGGGCTGGCGGATGAAGTCGCGCACGCGCGGATCGTCGAGCGCGGCGGCGAACGCTTCGAGCCCGCCGGGGACCACCTTGTTCACGAGGTAGACGAAGCCGCGGTACGGCATCCCTTTGATGTGGAACGGGCTCTCGCCGGGCGCGCAGGGGAGGGGGCTGGACGCGCGGATCGAGGAGGCTTCGACGTCGCTCTTCTCTTCGTTTTCGTTCGGAGCAGGGACCTCGGCTTCGCGCGTCTCCATCCGCGTTTCGGCTTCGGTCACCGCCTTCTTGATCGACGGGGGTGACGGGCTGGTGGCCGTAGCGGTCGTCGCGCTCGCGCGATCGACGAAGTCGCGCTCGAGAGGTTGCGTCGTCGTCGCATCGGCGAACGGCATCAGCGCGCGAGCGAACGCTCTCACGCTGGAGTAGCGCTTCTCCGGATCGCGTTGCATGGCGCGCAGGAGCACGTCGTCGAGCGCTTCGGGGATGCGCGCGTTGATGTGGCTCGGCGGGCGCGCGAGCTCGTTGCGGATCCGTTCGATGAGCGCGTACACGCCGTCGGCCGCGAACGGAGGCTCGCCGGCGATCGCTTCGTAGAGGATCGCCGCCAGCGAATACTGATCGCTGGCGGGCGACGAGTTGCGCACGCCGCGCGTCTGCTCGGGCGCCATGTACAGCAGCGTCCCGGCCACGAGCTCGGTCGCGGTGAGCGACGACGTCGACTCCGCCCCCGCGATCTTCGACAGCCCGAAGTCGACGAGCTTCGGCACGACGTCGTCGCGCATGTCGCGCGCCAGGACGATGTTCGCCGGCTTGAGGTCACGGTGAAGAACCCCGGCGTCGTGCGCCTGCGCGAGCGCGCTCGCGATCGGAAGCACGATGGCAAGCGCGTGCTCGACCGTGAGCAGGCCGAGATCGCCGAGGAGCGCCCGCAGGTCGGTCCCCGAAAGGAACTCCATCACCAGGTACGGCACGCCCGCCTCGGCGCCGACGTCGAGCACGATCACGGTGTTCGGATGGCGCAGCTTGGCGGCGACGCGCCCTTCGCGAAGGAACCGCTCCTGCACCTGCTCGTCGTCGGCCAGGTGCTCGTGGAGGATCTTCATCGCCACGGGCTTGCCGAGCGCGACGTGCGTCGCTTCGAACACGCTGGCCGTGGCGCCGTGCCCGATGAGGCGCACGATTTCGTAGGCTCCGATGCGCGCGCCGCGCAGGGCTTCGCTTCGCGCCACGAAAGCCCCCTTCCCCATGACTAGGATCGTAGCGCGACGGGTGTAGAAGGACAGCGCGATGAAGCGCAGCGAATCGATGGAAGCAAGAGGGATCGCGGCGATCGAGCGCCGCGGAATCCTGCTGGTGTACCCGCTCGCCAACCGCGACGAGCCGCGCTCTCTGTGGAGCGAGCTTCACCCGCGAACGCCGATGCGATGGTCATGGGACGCGTCGGCCGACGTCCGCGTGGCTCAGATGTGGCGTCGGCGCGAGACGCTCGCGCGATCGCTCGACGTGGTCTACGCGAAGTGGTTCCGCGGGCGAGCGACGTTCTTCTCGAAGCCGGTGTTCCGCGCGATCTTGGCGACGCTCGCCGTCGAGGGCGGTCTCGAGGCGGGGCTCTCGCGCGATGCGCGCGCGCTGCTCGACCTGCTCATGGACGACTCGCCGCAGTCGACCAAGGTGCTCCGCGCGAACGCGGACATGCAGGGGCGCGCGAACGAGCCGGCGTACACGCGCGCGTTGAAAGAGCTGTGGTCGCGGCTCCTCATCGTGGGCGTCGGCGAGGTTCCCGACGGCGCGTTCCCTTCGTTGCAGATGAGCGCGACGCGCCTCCGCTTCGAAGATCTCTGGCCCGACGGTTTACCGCCGAAGCCAGACGACGCACGGGCGCTCGAGGCCGCGCTCGCCGCGTCGCCGCTCTTCGCGCGCGAGCTCGCGAAGACGCGCGCGCTCGTGAGCGGTCAGCGCACCGCGCGATCGTTCGCCGGCGCGTCGGGGCGCGACACCCAGTAAGCGAGGCCGATGAGCACGGCCTGCAGCGGCAGTCGGAGCCACAACGCGACCGGCGGGAGGGGGTGCGCGTCGTCGAGCGAGATGTGATGAATCGCCATGTTCACGTTCGCCGGAAAGACGGAGACGTAGAGCGCGACGAGCCCCCATCCCGCGGCCTTGCGCACGCGCGGAACGAGCAGCCCGGCTCCGCCCAGGGCCTCGAAGAACCCGCTCACATAGACGAGGATCAGCGGCGCGGGGAGCATCGCCGGCACGATCTTCACGAACGGCGCCGGGTCGACGAAGTGATCGATGCCCACCGCGATCATCGCGAGCGCGAGCAAGAGGCGTAGGACCGACTTCGTGTTCATTCGTGGGCCGTCGGCGCGCGATGCTACATCGGAAGGGATGGCAAGTAAGGAGGGCGATCGCGGTCTCGACGCGCCGCCGACGCTCGACGCGGCGCACACGATCGACGAGCTGGCGCGCCTCTCGTGCGTGCCGGCGCGGACGATTCGCTTCTACCAGTCGAAGGGGGCGCTCATGCCGCCGACGCTCCGAGCGCGCGTCGCGTACTACGGCGAGAAGCACGTCGAGCGCTTGAAGCTGATAGCGCAGCTCCAGGATCGCGGCCTCCGGATCGACGCCATTCGCGATCTGCTCACGTCGATCGATCGCGGCGAGCTCGATCTCGCCGAATGGCTCGGGGTCGAGGCGCAGATGAACGCGCCGTGGGCGAACGATCGGCCGCGCACCGTTTCGGAGGCGGAGCTGTACGAGATCGCGGGATCGCGCCGCCCCGGCCTCATCGCCGATCTCGAACGCGCCGGGCTCGTGACGAGGCACGCCTTCGTTTACGTCGTGCGCAGCCCGGCGCTCCTGGCGATGGCCGTGAAGCTGGAGGCGGTCGGCATCGACCTCGACACGTCTTCCGGTGCGTCGCGCATCCTGAAGAAGCACCTGGCGCGCGCGGTCACCGACCTCGTCGCGCACTTCCTCGCGCGCGCGAAGGACGGGCACCTCGACGCCGGCGACCCCGCCGCGCTCTTCGATGCCCTTCGCCCCGCGGGGATCGAAGCGGTCCGCGTCGTGTTCGGCCGCGAGATGGAGCGCGCCCTCCGGGAGCTTCTCGCGTCGGGTAAGGCGGCGCAGTTGCCCGCGCGCGCCGCCAAGGCGAAGCGCGCCAAGCGCGCGAAGACGTAGCCCTACTTCTTCAACAGCAGCTCGCCGTACAGCTCGCGCAGCTTCGTCTTCAGGAACTTCCCGGTCGACGTGCGCGGCACCTGATCGACGAACACGTACTCGTCGGGCATCCACCACTTCGCGAGCTTCGCCTCGGTCTCGAGGTGCTTCGCGAGGTCTTCCTTCGTCGCCGCTTGCCCTGGTTTGATCACGACCGCCGCGATCGGCCGCTCGTCCCACTTCAGGTGCTTGCCGGCGAACACCGCCGCTTCGAGCACGGCGGGGTGGCTCATGATCGCGTTCTCGAGCTCGACGCTGCTGATCCACTCGCCGCCGGACTTGATGACGTCCTTCGAGCGATCGCAGATCCGCACGTACCCCTCATCGTCGAGCGTCACCACGTCGCCGGTCTTGAACCAGCCGTCTTTGGTCCACCGGCTCGGGTCTTCGTCCTTGAAATACGACGACGCGACCCACGCTCCGCGCACCTCGAGCTCGCCCATCGACGTGCCGTTGCGTTCGAGAATGACGCCGCTCTCGTCGACGTGTCGCGTCTCCACGAGCACGGTCGGATACCCCTGCGTCGCTCGCACGGCGAGATACGCGGCGTCGTCGAGATCGCTGAGGTGGTTCTTCACGTGCGCGATGGTGCCGAGGGGACTCATCTCGGTCATCCCCCAGGCGTGTGTCACCTCGAGGCCGTGGCGCTTTCGGAAGCCGTCGATCATCGACGGGGGCGCGGCCGAGCCGCCGATGAGCATCGTGCGCACGGTCGACACGTCGTGCGTTCCCGGCGCCTTGTCGAGCTCGTGAAGGATGCCGAGCCAGATCGTCGGCACGCCGGCGGCGACGGTCACCTTCTCGCGCGCGATGAGATCGAGGATCGACAGCGCGTCGAGCCGCGGCCCCGGCAAGACGAGCTTCGCGCCGGTGCTCAGGCACGCATAGGGGAGGCCCCAGGCGTTCGCATGAAACATCGGCACGACCGGGAGCACGGTGTCGCGGTTGCCGAGGCCGAGCACGTCGCCCGTGCAGATCGCCAGCGAGTGGAGTGTCGTCGAGCGATGCGAATAGAGGACCCCCTTGGGCCGCCCCGTCGTGCCGCTCGTGTAGCAGAGGATCGCCGCGGTCCGTTCGTCGAGGTCGGGTGTCGCGAAGGAGTCGCTCTCGGCGGCGAGGAGCGCTTCGTAATCGAGGAACCCATCGAGCGGCGCGTCCGTCTCGCGGATGACGATCACGTGCTTCAGCGACGGCACGCTGCCCATGAACTTGCGGAGCAGCGGCACCAGCGACTCGTCGACGATGACGACGCGATCCTCGGCGTGCGCGGCGATGTAGGCGAGGTCATCCGGCGAGAGGCGCAGGTTCAAGGTGTGGAGCACGGCGCCCATCGTCGGGATCGCGCAGTACGCTTCGACGTGTCGCGCGTGGTTCCATGCCAGCGTCGCCACGCGATCGCCCGCCTTCACGCCGAGCCGCACGAGCGCGTTCGACAGCCGCGCCGCCCGCGCGCCGATCGCGCCGTACGTCGTCCGCTCGATGACGCCGTCGGCCCGCCGGGAGACGATCTCCGCACGAGGGAACTGCGTGCGCGCCCGCTCGAGGAAGTGGGTCAAGGTCAGCGGGAAGTCCATCATCCGTGCTTCGAGCATCGTCGTTCTCCGTGTTTCCGCCGTCTGCGGCGCCGGCGGCGCGGAGAGTAATCTCGACGGGCGCCGCACAGCGATGGTCGATTTCGCGCCATGTCACGAAAGTGTGATGAGCGTTGCCCTCCGCGCCCGGTGAAGCTCCCTCAGTGAGCATTCCCCGATGAGCATCCCCCGCCTCGCGGCCGCGGTAGCCGCGATCGTCGCCGTCGGTGCTCTCGCAGGGTGCAAAAAGAGCGCGCCAGCCGAGGCGTCGCTCCGCGTGGCGGCGGCGTCCGATCTCTCGGAGGCGTTCACCGAGATCGGGGCGACGTTCGAGAAGGAAACCGGCCGCGAGGTCACCTTCTCGTTCGGCGCGACGGGGCTGCTCGCCAAGCAGATTGAAGAGGGGGCGCCGTTCGACGTCTTCGCCGCGGCGAACCTGTCGTTCGTCGACGACGCGATCAAGGCGGGCGCGTGCGACGAAGCTTCCAAGACGACGTACGCCGAAGGGCGCGTCGTCGTGTGGACGAAGAACGACGCCGGGTTCGTCCCGGCGACACTCGCCGATCTGGCGCGCCCCGAGTTCGTGCACATCGCGATCGCGAACCCGGAGCACGCGCCGTACGGCAAGGCCGCGAAGCAAGCGCTCGTGAAGGCCGGCGTGTGGGACGCGATCGCGAAGAAGGTGGTCTACGGCGAGAACGTCCAGCAGACGCTTCAGTTCGCGCAATCGGGGAACGCCGACGCCGCGATCGTCGCGCTCTCTCTCGCCACGGTGAGCGGCGGTCACGCGCTGCCGATCGACCCCGCCCTCCACGATCGCCTTCTCCAGGGCATGGTCGCCTGCCATGGCGGCCCCGACTCGCACATGGCCGGAGACGCGCGCAAGTTCGAAGCCTTCGTCGCCTCCGACGCCGGTCGCGGCATCATGCGTCGCTACGGCTTCTTCCTTCCGGGAGAGGCGCCACAAGCCGCAGGGCACTGACGCCGCGACGCGCGTTCACTTCACGCCGGTGAGGTGCACGCAGTACCACTCGCCGCGCCACGAGATGAGCGACGTCACGTCGAGCGCGATCGGCGCGCCGTCGAGCGTGCCGCGGAGCTTCGTGCCGTAGACACGAAAGTAGCCGATGCGGTTGTACTCCTCGCCGGGCTCGACCCACCGCGCGCGATCCATGGGGACGTCGGCGCTGACGAACTGAGCGCGCGAAGCGTGCGCGCCGAGCGAAGCGTGGAGCGCGTGAATGTCGCGCGCGTAGTGAGCGACGAGGCGAGCGTTCCAATCGGCGGCGGGGTTGGCGATCGCTTTGACCTGGCCGTACGCGGTGAGGGGGAAGAAGAACGGCATCGCGTGAGCGACGTCGTCACGCGCGATGGCGTCGAAGAGCGCGCGCGATCGCGCTTGAAACGCGGCGCCTGTGAGCTCGGGGCGAGCGTGTGTTTGCGGAAGGCGACCGTCGGCGTCACCGCTCGGCGCTTCGGAGACCGAGGCGTCGACGCCCGCGTCGACGAGCGGCGCGCCGGCAGCGCTGTCGGGAAGGGCTGCGACGGCGAGGCTCACCCCCGCGCCCGCGTCCCACATCGGAGGCTCGGCGTGCGTGCACGCGGCGAGCGCGGCGACGAGCCCCAACGAGGCGAACGACGATCTCCTTCGCACGATGCTCGTGATCTACTGTACTCGTCTCCCCGATGCGACTCACCGCGCTCCTCGCCGTCTCGTGCGCTCTCGCCTGCGGTCCGGCCGCGCCTCCGTCGGCCCCCACGTTGCCCGCGTCTCCGGGCAACGCATCGACCGGCTCGGCGCCTCCGCCCTCGTCCGCGCTCGCCACGCCCGGCCCCGCGGCCGCGTCGTGCACCGACGACTCGGCCTGCGGCACGCACCGCTGCAACACCGCCGCCGGAAAGTGCGCCTTCCCGTGCGTCGGCGACGTCGACTGCGCGGCCGGCACGGCGTGCGTTCACGGCGCCGTCGCCGCGTGCATCGCGAAGTAAGCGAGGCGCGCGCTCAGTACTGCGTCGTGAACGAGTCCATCTTCCCGTTCACCGGCCACGCGAGCCCGCGCACGGAGTGATCGACGCACGACGCGATGCCCGGGTTCGGCGGCGTCGTGTAGACGCTTACGCCCACCGCGCGCCCCATCTTGATCGCCACACGCACGGTGACCTTCATGCTGTCGGGCGCGCCGCACGCAGAGAGGAACGCCGCGTTGCGCATCGGACCGGCGAGCTGCGAGTCGGAGAGATCGGGCCCGCTGGCCTGACCGATCACGACCTGCTGGCTGTTCGTCGCTATCGCCGCTTCGTAGCTCAGGCCGCCGGGGAACCCGCCGCCGCCTCCACCACCGCCGCCGCGACGACCGCCGTGGTGCGCGCCGCCGCGGAGGCCGCCGTCGAGCGAGAGATCGAGCGCGTTGGGATCGTCGGCGATGTCGACGTCGTCGCTGCGTGAGCCGCGCACTTTGACGAACCAGATGGCGGCGATGGCCACGATCCCGGCGACCAGCGCGATGGCGAGCGTCGACTTGGCGACCGCGCCTTTCTTCTCGGCGCTCGCGATCCGCGCGACCTCCTTGTTCTCGGCGACGATCTCGCGCTTCAACGCCGACTGCTCGGAGAACGGCGCGAACTGCTCCCACTCCTTGATCGGATGCGACTGCCCCGAGAGCTCGTCGCGCAGCACGTGATCGCCGGTGAACGAGTTCGTCGCGATCTGCTGGAGCAGCTCCACGGCCGTGAACGGGCCGTGATCCATCTTGTCCTTGCTCACGACGTAGCGCGGCCGCGGATCGCTCTCGAGGTGCTCCTTCAGCGCCGCGAGTCGCTCGTTCAAGTTCGGACCGGTGCGCTTCGTCGCCGGCGGCGCGGACACGGCGCCAAACGGATCGAGCGCGAGGCGAGGCACCTGCGGGACCTGCGGCGCCGGCGGGATCACGATCTCTTCGGGCGGGAGGACCGAGAGGCGAACGTCGACCTCGAACTCGCCGGTGTGATCCAGGTTCTTCGGATCGACCTCCGGCGGATGAACGCTGTGCCCCGGAGCCACGTGATAGAGCGCGCTCGCCAGGGCGCCGATGTCGTCGGGGCGATGCAACGGATCGCCGACGAGTGCCTTCTCGAGCAACACCTCGAGCGCCTGCGAGAGCGAGGGATCGATCTCGCGCGGCCGCGGCATCCCCGGACCGACGCTATGCCCCGTCAGCATCTCGTAGAGGATCGCGCCGATCGCGAACACGCTCCCCTTCGCGTCACCCGGCGCGAGCGTCGTCTGCATCTCGGGCGCGAGGCACGCGCGATCGCGCGGGTCGCTCGGGAGAATCGCCGCGCGCAGGGAGAGCTTGGCCAGCCCGTCGGGTCCCGGCGCGACGCACGACGGGTGCACGTAGAGGCGCTCGCCGCGCGCATGACGCTCCTGCAAGTCGAGGCACAAGGGGACGATGGTCCCCACGGCTTCATCGAGCGGAAAGCGTCGTCCTTCTGCGCGTCGAGCGTCGAGGAGCGCACGCAGTGTGGCGGGGGGCGTGGAGGCGGGCGGCTGCGCGCCGCGACCGACGCTCGCTGACGAAACGGACATGGGTTCCTAGTGTGACCGCGCTCGTGCGCGGATCCACGTAGACTAGGGCACTTGCCGCGTTCCGCTCAACGGCTCCCGTTCGCGCCCGGCGCAGAGACGCGCACGTCGATCGCGTAGGTACGCAAAGGTCCGCCGCCGTTGTCCGAGAACGTCGCCCCCTGGGCGGTTCGTTGGACGCAGTCGAGGACGCTCTTGTCGGTCGTGTCGTTCGAGCTGACGTCCGCGCGCGAGACGGACCCCGTGGGGATGACCGTCACCGACACGTGCGCCGATCGCGTGGGCGGCCCATACCCTGCTCCCGCGGGGAGCGACGAGAAGCAGCTCCCGCAGGCGACGCGCGTCCGTTCGAGGATCGCGTCGTCCGGGTTCACCTTCGGGCCTGCCGGAGCGGCGGCCGGGGCCGTGGCGGCGGGTGCGGCCGCTGCGGGGACTTCGGGCTGCGGAGTGCCCGACGGAGGAGTCGATCCCGCGCGCGCCTCGGCATCGAAGACCTCGGCCATCGTGTACGCGCCGGCGTCGGTCGCCCCCTCCCGTCCGTTCGCAACGGGCGCGAGGCCTGGAGTGGTGTCGCCGCCGAGCGAGATCGCGTGGCCGTGCTTCTTCTCGTCGTCGCACGCGCACAACGAGGCCAGCGCCATGATCGCGATCACAGCAGTGACGGCGCGTGCGTTCACGACATTCTCTGCCGCGCGGGCTCCGCGATCACGCTTCGGCCGCCGATGGTTTTGCCGCCGAGCGCCTCGAGCGCGCGCGTGAGGTGCTCCTTCCGCACGCTCACGAACGTGTTCCGATCGCGCACGCGAATGTGGTTCGCGTCGCCCGCCGGGAGAGAAGCGTCGACCAGCATGCGCTCGAAGTCCTGGGCCTTCGCGCCGTCGCGACGACCCACGTTGACGAAGATCTGCGCGAAGTCGGGATCGTCCCGGTCGGAGAGCGTGGGGAGCTCGGCCTGCGCGGTCTTCTCGTTCGCGGGAGCTGCCGCCCCGCGCGGAGTGCCACCGGCCAGGATGGGGCTGTCATCGTCGGCATCGACCGGCGGCTCCCACGTGACGAACGACTTGTGCGGCACGCGGCGATCGCGCGGCGCCTCCTTCGCGACCGACGGCGCCGCGGGTCGCGCGGCGATGTCGCCCGCGGGCTCTTCACGCACGGAGGGGAGGGGCGGCAACGGCTCGCGAATGCGCTCTGCGCCACGATCGACGGGGCGATCGTTGCTGCGATCATTCCCGCGATCGTGTCCGCGATCACGCGTCCGCGGACGTCGCTCCTCGCGTGTCGGTATCTCGTCGCGTCGCGGGTTGGCGCGCGCGGGGAGCGCCGCCGGCTCCGGCTTCGGCTCCACGATCGGCGGAGGATTCTTCCCGCGCCGTGCTGCCGCAGCTTCCGCCGCGACGTCGCCCTCGGTCGCCGTCTTCACGCCGAGGTGATCGCGCACCAGCGAGGCCACGATCGTCTCCGCGTTCGGATGCGACAGGAGCCTCCGCGCCAGCGACATGTCCGCGGCGTCCACGGTGCGATCGCCGAACGCGTCGACGAACATCGCCACCAGGTCCGCTTCGGCGCGCGTCTTCAGGTCGCCGTCGGTCGGCAGCTGCCGCTCGATGGGGCGAATCTTGTACGTGAGGCGAAGGATGTAGAGGTTGCCGATGTCCTTCGGCGTGACGATCGCGATCGCCGTCCCGGTCTTCCCGGCGCGGCCCGTTCGGCCCGTGCGGTGCACGTACGCTTCGGCGGTCTCGGGGAAGTCGGCGTTGATGACGTGCGTGAGGTGCGAGATGTCGATCCCGCGCGCGGCCACGTCGGTCGCCACGAGGAAGCGCAGCTTCCCGTCGCGCGTCGCCTGCATCACGCGCTCGCGCGCGCCCTGCTCGAGGTCGCCGTTGAGCCAGTCGGCTTCGTAGCCGGCGCGTTGCAGCGCTTCGCAGAGCCGCTGGGTCTCGTCCTTCGTGTTGCAGAAGACGATCGCGCTCTCGGGGTCTTCGACCTCGATGATGCGGATCAACTGCGCGCGCTTGTCGCCGCCGCGGAGGATGTAGACGAAGTGCTGAACTTCGAGCGCGCCGATCTGATCGCTCGACAGCGCGATGAGCTCCGGATCCTTCAGCTGCGACGCGGCGAGGCGCTCGATGTCCGGCGGGATGGTGGCGCTGAAGAAGAGCCCCTGGCGCTCCTTCGGGAGCTTCTCGGCGATGGCGTGGAGCTCCTTGGCGAACCCCATCGAGAGCATCTCGTCCGCTTCATCGAGGACGAAGATCTTCACGTTCGACGGGTCGAACGTCCCGCGTCGCAGGTGATCGAGCACGCGCCCGGGCGTTCCGACCACGACCTGCGCTCCACCTTCGAGCTGCTCGATCTGCTTGCCCATCGGCGCGCCGCCGTAGATGCACGCCAGCTTCGTCCCGCGAAACTGCGCCAGCTTCTCGAGCTCGCGCGTGATCTGGAGCGCCAGCTCGCGCGTCGGCGTGAGGAT
Source organism: Myxococcales bacterium (assembly GCA_003151595.1). The sequence continues at coordinate 62,073 of PLXW01000039.1, read as the reverse complement.
GAGCGCCTGCACCTTCGGCACCGACTTCTTCACCAGCACGTCGAGGATCGGCAACCCGAAGGCCGCCGTCTTCCCGGTGCCGGTGCGCGCTTGCACGACGAGATTCTTCCCGCGCGTCGCCGGTTCGAACACCGCAAGCTGCACTGGCGTTGGGTGCGTGTAGCCGCACGCGTCGACGGCGCGGCGCAGCTCGGCGCTCAGCGGGATGGCGTCGAAGGTGGGAAGGGGAGCGACGGGGACGTCCGGTAAAGATGCTGTCATTTTTGGATCAACGTGGCGAAGCGGCGTGACCGTAGCAAGAAAGCGGTCCCGCGGCTCGTGTCGTGGTCTTCGGGGTGTCTAGTGTCCAATCCGCATGTCGACGGCGCGCCGAAAGCGGGCGAGGTTGGCGACGCTGTCCAGGCGCTGGAACGACGCGGCTTCGCTCAAGCGCTGAGCGGCGACGACCGCTTCTTGGTCGCCCGCGGCGACGCATTGACGCTCCACGCCGTCGAGCTGCATCTGGACCATGACGCCGCGATCGATCCCTTGCTCGAACCCTTCGAGCGCGAGCGCGCAGGCGTGGCTCACAGCCGGATAAGTGGCTTCGTATCCCAACGCCTGGCGCCCGAGCTCCCACGTGGAGATCACGATGAAGATCGCGGCGATGCCGGTGAGAATGAGGAGCGAAATGCGCCGGCCTCGACGCGCCGCGAGCGGTTTCTCGGTCTTCGCAGCCACGCGCACGCTCTTAGTCCTTCCGGGCGTGATGAGCCAGAGCCGTCCGCCTGAAGGCGCGTCGAGGCCATGGTATCGTCGCTCCCGATGAGCGCGCTGAATCTCGCAAGCTTGGTCGCGTGGGTTGCCGAGGCCGACGGGCCGCGTGGGCGGGCGGTCGCGCTGGCTCTGTCGTCGCGGGGAGCGCGCGTGCTCGTGACGGGAAAGAGCGAGCGGGCGATCGCCGAGTGCGTGGGCGAGATCGCGCACGCCGGGGGGAAGGCGCGTCATTTCGTGAGCGACGCCGCGAGCGAAGCGGGCGTGCGGGCGTGCGTCGACGCGGCGGTCGCGCGGTTCGGCGCGGTGCACGTCGCGGTGATTGCCGGCGCGACGGACGCGATGATCAGCGCGGCCTGGACGCTCGAGCGCCCGCCCCTGCGCATCGTGAACTTGCCGAGCGCTCTGGACGAGACCGCTGCCGTCTCGGCCGTGCTCGCCGAAGTCGCTCCGCTCGCCGCGAACTGACGATCGCCTCGATGATCGCCCGTTGACGTCGGCGGAGCCGGCTCTAAATGTGTTTCAAATAATTTTGAAACATACGATAACACTGCGCATGGGAGCTCGCCCGTGACCGCGACGGCCGCCGCCGCAGCCTCCGCGCTCCGTGCGACCGCGACGGTCGAGCGGGTCGGCGATCGAACCGCGCGACGCATCGCCGACGCGCACGCCATCGTGGGCGACGACCTCGCCTGGGTCGAAGCGGAGCTCGCGCGCGCGGCGCAGAACGGCGCGACGCCGGGGACGCTCGCCTCGGCGCACTTGCTCGGTGCAGGCGGCAAGCGCGTGCGGCCGCTGGCGGTGCTGCTGGCGGCGGCGTGCTTCGGCGAAGTCACCCACGCCGCTCGCGCGATGGCGGTCGTGTCCGAGCTCGTGCACGCCGCCACGCTCCTTCACGACGACGTCATCGACGACTCCGACGAACGCCGCGGGCGCCCCGCCTCGCGTCGCGTCTGGGGGAACGCCGTCAGCGTGCTGGCGGGGGATCTCCTGCTGACGCACGCGCTGGAGCGCACGATGGACGCCGCGCCCGCGCTCCTCCCCGATCTCGTGGCCACGCTCCGCAGGCTCGTCGACGGCGAGATCGTCCAGCTCCGCGGGCGCACGCACGTCGATCTCGCGGAGCTCACGTATTTCGCCGTCGTTCGCGACAAGACCGCGTCGCTCTTCTCCTTCGCCGCACGTGCCGGAGCCCGCGTGGCCGGCTCGAGCGACGAGCAGGCGCGCGCGCTCGGCGACTACGGCGCGCACCTCGGCATCGCGTTCCAGCTCGTCGACGACGCGCTCGACTACGCCGGCGACAAGAGCGCGATGGGGAAATCGCTCTTCGGTGATCTCCGCGAAGGGAAGGTCACGTTGCCGCTCGTTCGTGCAATCGCCGCGCGTCCGTCGCTCGTGGCCGACGTCGAGAGCGCCCGGGACGGAGACGACGTCGCCGCCGCGCGCCTCCTCGCGGCCGTCCTGGAATCGACTGCGTGCGAGGAAGTCCGCGCGCTGGCCCGCGCCGAGAGCGATCGCGCCATCGCCGCCCTTTCGGCCGTTCCAGCCTGCTCCGCGCGCGATCTGCTCGCGTGCGTCGCCACGGAGCTCGCCGCGCGCGTATCCTGAGCGCGTGGGGTCCCCGACCGCGAAGCAAAAGCACGGCCTGTCAGGCGCAGAAGCCGCCGTGAGCGATCACGTCGGACGCCTCATGGAGTTCTGGGGCTTCAAGCGCAACATGGGCCGTCTGTGGGCCGTGCTCTATCTTTCGCCCGAGCCTCAGAGCGCGGAAGACCTCCGCCAGCAGCTGAAGCTGTCGAGCGGCGCCGTGTCCATGACACTTTCCGAGCTGTCCCGGTGGGGTGTCGTGCGAAAGGTGTGGGTCCAGGGGGAGCGCAAAGACTTCTATGCGGCGGAGGTGCAGCTTTGGCGGATGATCTCCCGCGTTTTCAACGAACGCGAGAAGGCGGAGATCAACGTCGCCATCGAGGCCTTCACCTCGGCGTTGGCGGAGGTCGAGAAGATGCGGCATGCGCACGACGCGAAGTCGCGCGCGCGGGCGCAGCATCAGCACGAGAGGATCGCGCACCTCCTGGAGCTGGCGAAGCTTGGCGCGCGGTTGCTCGACGCGCTCCTGGCGACGGCGAAGCTCGACGCCGAGCCGCTCGTCCGCTTCCTGCTGGGTCGCTCGTCGTCGTAGCGATCGCCTTCACGCTCGCGTCGCGCGAGGCGCGCGCGGCCGGAAGTACCCCCGCGCCGATCACGAACAACGACTACGCCCTCGAGTTCTACCAGGGCCCGCTCATCGGCCCGAACCGCCTGATGGGAATGGCCGGCGCGTACACCGCCGTCGCCGAAGGGATCGACGGCGCGACCGTCAACGCGGCCTCGCCCGCGGTGCGCGAGCCGTTTTCCTACGACTGGATCGACTACGACGTCGACGTCGACTTCTCGCTCCCTGGTGCGTACGGCGGCACCGACTTCGACAACCGCGGGCCGCAGTCGGATCCCAAGCTGCAATCGACGACGGACGGCTTTCTCTACCTGCACGGCGGCGCGCAGGTGCAGATGGGGGAGCTCGGCTTCTCGGCCACCGCGGAGCTCTTTCAGTACGCGATCAACCCCGTCAGTGGCGGCACCGGGGTCACGCTCCTCTACGGGCGTTACCACGCGCTCGGCGCGTACGGGCTGGCGGACAATCAGATCGTCGTGGGCGGCGGCGTCCGCGTCATCACGCTGCAAGTGAAGACCGACGGCGGCTCGCTCACGAACGGACAGAGCTTGCTCGCGCTGAACGGCGCCGGGCCGGAAGTCGGCGTCGTGATCAAGCCGAACGGCTTTCCTTTTCGTCTCGGCAGCACGCTGCGATCGGCGGTGGGCGCGACCGTCGCCGGCGTGGTCGGAGAGGTCGGCGGCATCTTCGGCGCTGGGCCGTCGAACGCCGCGCTCCCGGTGACGAAGACCGCAGGCTTCATCTTGCCGGAGCGCGCGGCGGTTCCGTGGGAGCTGGAGACCGGGTTCGCGTTTCAGCTCGGGCCGCGTCCGCTCAATCCGCCGTGGCTCAACCCGCGCGACATGGAGACGCACGTCCGCGCGCGCATCGACGAAGCGCGCACGCAGCGCGCCGCCGACTACGCGCGGGAGCTCGAAGGCACTCCGCCCGAAGAGCGCGAGGAGAAGAAGCGCGGCCAGGCGGAGCACGAGGACACCGTGCGCGCGATCGAGGAGCAAGAGCTCGACGCGCAGGCCGATCGCCTGCGCGCCATTCGTGAAGCGCGCGACGAGAACTGGCCGCGCGAGCGAATCACGATCTACGGATCGCTCCTCGTGACGGGCGCCAGCAAGGGAGCCATCTCGCTCGAAGGCTTCGCTACGCAGGCCGCGGAGCCCGTCGGCCGTCACGTCTCGCTCGGGCCGCGCATCGGCATCGAGAGCGAGCCCATTCGCGATTGGGTCGCGGCGCGCGTCGGCTCCTATCTGGAGCCGTCACGCTTCGATCAAGGCACCTCGCGCCAGCACTTCACCTTCGGCGGCGACGTGCGACTCTTCCCCTTCAGCCCGTGGGGCATCTTCGGCGATCAGATCTGGCGCGTGACGGTCGCCGCCGATCTCGCCCCCCGCTACCAGAACTTCGGCATCGGGATCGGTGCGTGGCACTAGCTAGTTCAAGCTTCGCTTGTCGATCGGTTCGTCGGGGCCCTTCTCCAGGAACATCGACGTGATTTCGCGCTCGAGCGCCTTCGACAGCTCGTCTTCCATCGCGTCGAGAGCGCCGGCCGCGCGCTCCACGTTGCGCTGGTAGACGAAGAGGCGAGCCGCGTCCTTCTCTCCGTCTTCACCGCGCGTCGCGTCGAGGATCATCATGGCGCGCGGGTCGACGCCGTCGACCACGAGCTCGGCGCCCGGCACGTCGACCACGTACACGTCGGCTTCCTGAACGTAGCGGGCGAGGATCGCGTCGAGCTTCGCCACCACCGTCTCCACGACCGTCGCGAACGCCTCGGCCGACGGTGCCCATGCCGGCGGCTCCTTCGACAGATCGATCACGCGCGTGCGAAGGAACGCTTCGGTCGCGCCATGGGCATCGCCGCGCTCGTCGCGCACGAGGCCAAGGTAGTACTGCGCGTCGCCGTTCTGCGGATCCTTCTTCACCGCTTCTTCGATCAGCGGCGCTGCTTTGTCGATCTGCCCCGTCTCGTAGTACGCGCGTCCGATCAGGAACGTGTAGCTCGGGTTGTCGAACGGACCCTCGGGGAGCATCGCCATCGCCTTTCTCGCTTCGTCCTTGTCGCCCTTGCCCAGCAAGGCGTCGACCTTCAAGAGCACCGCGTCGGCGATCTCTTCCTGTGTCTCTGCGTAGTCGAGCGCTTCGTCGCACATCTCGACGGCCGCGTCCCAGTCCGCGATCGGGTGCAGGAGAACCTCGGCCGCGTTGAGCATCGCTTCGAAGTACGTCTCGTCGAGCGCGATGGCTTGCTTGTAGTGCTCGAGCGCCTCTTCGGCGTCGCCGGCCATGGCCGCACTGAAGCCGAGCAGGTTGTGCACCTCGGGCGACTTCGGATCGAGCTCGAGGGCCCGACGCGCGCACGCGTGGGCGCCGCTCGCGTCACCCTTCGAGGCGAGGTCCCAACCGCGATCGATGTGCGCCGAAAACTGATCCATGGCCCAACCGGCATCGCGTTGTGCACGCCGCTCAACGCTTCGTCAAGGAGCGCGCATGGACGCGACCTACTGCGCGCCCGCGTCGTCTTCGTCTTCGTCCTCGTAGACCGCCTTCGCTTCGTCGTGCACGACGATGCGCGTTCCGGGATGGTCCACGGTCGCCGCCACGCCGTGCCACCCCGGCGGGAGCTGCGGCTCGGTCCAGCCGAAGAGCGCCTTCGCGTCCCACGGCGACATGTTCAAGCAGCCGTGGCTCTTCGTGTGACCGAACTCGGCGTGCCAGAAGGCGCCGTGAATGGCGATGCTGCCGTTGAAGTACTGGATCCACGGCACGTCCTCGATCGAGTACGGACCATCCGTCGCAGTGTCGGCGTCCATCGTGGCCGCGATGTGCTTCTCGCGGATGCGGAACGTGCCGTTGTGCGACGGGTGATCCTTCTCGCGGTGCTCGAGGTCGCGCTTGCCGCTGGAGAGGAGCGTGGCGTAGACGGGCTTCTCGCCCTCGAACGCGACCAGCGTCTCGTTCTTGAGGTTCACGTCGATCCACTTCTCGCCCGGCAGCAACCCCTCGGGCGGCGGACCGGGGTTCGTCTTCACGACGAGATCTTCGCGCAGCCAGTAGCCGTCGTCGGTCTCGATGTACGCCTGCCGGTTGATCGATTTCCGCTGGCCCGTGAGCGTCGTCACCGTGAAGTGCTGCGCCCATCCGTCGGGGCCGGTGCTGGCGATCATCTTCTTGCCGTCTTCGCTCGGCTGATACGTCCGCTGCTTGTAGAGGACGAACGCGATCGGCAAGTGGTCGATGCGGCGCGCGGGGAGGGCAGGGAGGCCGGCGTCGACCGTCGTGGCGTAGTAGTCCGCCGGCGGATCTTGATTGAGCCACACGCCGTGAAACGACGTCGGCACGGGCGCGATGTAGAGGCGCTCGTACGGGATGTAGTAACCGCTCACCGACTTCCACCAGTGCGCGCCGAAGTCCTTCGAGTCCTTGTCCAGCGCGACGTAGAACCCCTTGATCATCCGCTTCTCGATCGAGCCCGAAGGATCCTCTTCGCGCAGATCGTCGAGCGTGACCCCCTCGGGCTTGCCGCCGTCGTAGTCGCGCAGGTACCAGGGGACGCTGGCGTCTTCGGCCTCGCCGCTCGTCGTGGTCATCGCCGCCGGTACCACCGCGTCGGTCGAGTCGTCGTCCACGGGCTTCGGCCGAGGCCGCGCGCGTGTGAGCCACGGCTCGTAGCGAAGCCGATCGCGCCACGACGGCAGCTTCTTGTACATCGGCGTGCCGTTGCGGGTGTTGATGCCGTAGTCGTACGGCAGCGGCCCTTCGAGATCGGGCGGGTGCGGCGCGTTGCGAACCTTGGGATGGTTCGGATCGAGCGTCGCGTATTTGCCGCACACGAAGCCGCCGGTGACGAGCTCGTACCAACCTTCGAGGCAGTTCGGTTTCTTGTGCGCTTCGGGGAAGACCGGGAGCTTCATCCCCTGGCGGAAGTAGCCGATGCGAATGCTCCGCTGGCGCTCGCCGGGTTTGAGCTGGTCGCCGCGGATCGGCCAGTCCATGTCGCTCATGATCGGCGTGGCGGCGAAGAGGCCGTAGGCGAATGGACCGTCGTACGCGCCGGCGTCTTTCGTCTCGTCCACTGCGACTCCGGAGTCGCTTCCGGGGAGTTGAACGTGCGGCGCCGTCGCGAGCGGAGCGCTCGAGGATCCGGGCTTCGCGGACGGCGCAGACTTCGATCCCGACGGCTCGCTACATGCAACCATCCCAGCGAGGGCTGCCAGCGTGACGACGACGGGAGAAACGATGCTGCGCATTCGGGTGCGGCTTCGGCGCGTGGACGAGCGGCCGAGCGCAGTTCTTAGTAGCGCGCCGACCGGGCGTCGATCCACTTCTCGGCCTACCGGCGGTTCTCGGCCTCCGGGCGGTTCTCGGCCTACCGGCGGTTCTCCGTCTTGCAAGCCATCCCACGTCTTCGGTGCCTTCATTCGTAGTAAGCGGTTAGCGAGGGGTATGCCGGCGTCGATCGAGCGGAAATGTGCGGCGACGCGCGCCTCCCGGCGTGGGCGGTGGAGGGTGAAGCGTGTCTGAGGAGACACCGCGTACCGGGCGAGGACCGGGAATAGGCGAGGGGGCCGCGCTCTCGGCGCCGACGTCTCCGCACGCGACCCCGCCCCGTGCGCCGCCTCCGGGGACGAAGCGGAAGCGAAGCGGGCCGGAGCGGTTCTGGGATCGCCGTCGCGTTCGGCTGGCGTTGGCGGCGTGCTTCGCGCTGTCGCTGTTGGGGCACTACGCCGTGTCGCCGTGGACGGTGTTTCCGGATCGCACGCTCGAGATCAAGGACACCGATGGCGAGCTCACGATCCCGATCGATCTGCTCGAAGGGGAGGACACGCCGCCTCCGCCGCCGCCTCCTCCGCCCCAACCCGCACCTCCGCCCCCGGCGCCGACAGCCACCGCCACGGCCGTTGCGCCGAAGCATCCCGTAGTCGACGCGTCGGCGCCGCAACCGAAGCCCGACGCCGGCGCGCCGCGCGATGCAGGGGTCGACGCCGAGAGCGCGAGCGACGCAGCGGCGTTCGCGAACGGCACCAGGCCGAGCGATGCGGCGAGCGACGCCCCGCTCTTCGCGTTCGGCGATGGCGGGCTCGAAGGGGTGACGGCGGGCGAGAAGCTCGTCGAGGTGCGCGTGAACATCGACGTGGTGAAGACCAACCCGGTCGGCGCGCGACTGGGGCCGCTCCTCCACGGGATCCCGCAGTGGGACGACTTCATGGCCGGCACCGACGTCGATCCGATCGCCGACGTGGACTGGATCCGGATCTACGGGCCGTCGCTCATCCGGACCGAGAAGGACGCGGTCATCGTTCACTTCAACATGACCGACGCGCGCGCCGCGCGAGACATCACGATCCTGTCGAAGCACGACGTCAACGGCGGCGCCTACGACGCGGGCGTCCCTGGCGTACGCGCGTGGCGAGGGCACGCCGACAGAGCGTGGCGCGTGTTCATGCTCCCGCGAACGCACGTGGCCGTGATGGTGCCGCCGGAGAAAGCCAACGAGACCGCGCGCGTCTTCTCGCGCCTCGAGCCGCACCTCAACATGCACGAGGGCGAAGCGGTGTGGATCATGGTGAAGAACCCGAGCCACCCGATGCCGTTCTTGCCGACGTCGCTCACCGAGCTTCGTTTCTGGGCGACGCCTCGCGCGGATGGCGGGGCCGACGCCTTCGCCGAAGCCGACGCGCCGGACGAGGAGAGCGCGCGCCTGGCGGCGCGGCAGATCCACACGCTCGGCAACCAGATGAACTCGCTCGCCGTGAAGCTCGTGACGCGCGGGTTGTTGAACGATGTCGAGGTGACGAGCGAAGGGTCGATGGTGAAGGTTCACTTCGCGGCGTCGCAGGAGCAATTGGAAGCGCTCTACGATCTCGTGTCCGCGTACCTCGGGGTGAATGCGCCGCCGACCGCGCCGAGCGGAGCGCCGTCGAGCGCGCCGTCCGGGCTTCCGCATTCGCCCCGTGTCCCGCGCTGAGGGCTCTGCGTGCGGAGCCGATCGCGGATCAGGGCAATGCGATCGCGTTTCGCGTCGAGCTGATCGCGGATCAGGAAAAGCTGATCGCCGATCAGGTCGTCCGCTGTCACTGGACGGCCGCCGGCGCCGTCCGCGCCTGAATCTCGCGCACGATCCCGGCGACGGCGCTCTTCGACGCCGGCCCGATCCACACGTCGCCCGCCGTCGAGCGGACGTGCAGGCCGCGCGGGGAGAGGTCGACGCGGCGAATCGTGCTCCACGCGCGCGCGGCGCCGGCGAAGGTCACGCCGTAGTCGTCGAGCACGGCGTCGAGCGGCATCGTGGCCGAAAGAAAGTACGCGGAGAGCGCGAGCATCGTGACCAGCGACGACATCAGCGAGAAGAAGAGCGGGCCCACGCGCCAGTGCGACATCTGGGCGTACGTCGCGGCGACGAAGATCACGCCGGCGACGAGATGCAGCGCGACGACCGACGCCGAGAACGCCCAGGTCGATCCCACGGCGTACAGCGAGCGACGCGCCGGATCGACGCGCGACGACGCCACGGTCACGACGCCGTGCCGCAGCGAGCGACGGAGGACGATCACGAAGACGCTCGCCAGCGCGAGGTTCAACGAGAACGCCAGCGGCGCGAGTCGATCGATCGACAAGAATGTATCGAACGCGCCGTGCGCGAGCGCAGCCAGCGCGAGGAAGCCGAGGAGCGACGTTCGCGGGCGCACCAGCTTCTGGCCGAGCGCGTAGCCCCAGATGGCGCCGAAGAAGAGGTGCGCCGGCAGCGTGATGAACATGCGCGTCGCGATGAGCCCCGCGCCCAGCCGACCGAGCGCGAAGTACTTCACGTTCTCGACCGCCGCGAACCCCAGCGCGGACGCCGAGCCGTACACGATGCCGTCGATGGGCTCGTCGAACTCGCGTCGATGAAAGGCGAGCGACCACGCGCCGAGGAGCTTCGACCCTTCTTCGCTCAGGCCGATGACGAGGACGAACACCGGCAGCGCGAGCGGCAGCGCGACGATGCGCCCACCGAGTGTCGCCAGCGACGGATCGAGCCACGGCGAAACGCGCGACCACCCCACCTCCGCCAGCGCCGCCGGCACGAGGCTCACGCCGCCGAGCGCGAACGTCGTCACCACGAGCCACCACGGCTCCGGGTGGGCCCGATCGAAGCGGCGCACGAAGAAGAGCCACGCGATCGACAGCACGAACGGTAGGCCGAGCGCGGCGATCGCCAGCCCGTAGTTCGGCGGCGAGGCCACGGCCGACGAGCGGGTGAGCGGCGGGAGGGGAGGAGTCGAGAGGACGAGGCGCGTCGCGCGTGCGCGCGCGTACGCTTCGAGATCGTCGCCGAAGCCGAGCGTGAGCGGGCCGTTCGCCAGCGTGGCCGCGGGGCCGACGAAGAGCGCTTCGCGATCGAGGGCGATCGCGAGCGGCGAGGTCGCGAGGGAAGGGAGAGCCGCTGCGATGCGCGCTTCTCCGGCCGCCGTGAAGCGCACCTCGATCGAGCGCCCATCCGCGGCGATCGCCACCGACGCGATCGCATCGTGCAGGTCGATCGCCGCCGGCTCGCGCGCGACGAAGGTGCGCGACGTCCTCCCGTCCGCCGTGAGCACGCGCTGGTGCGCCTCGGCCTGTGTCGCATTGGGCACGATCTCGTACACGGCCAGCCCACCCGGCCACGCCAGCAGTCGATCGACGGTCCCCGACGCCTCGCGTTCGACGACGACGCGAACCCCCACGTCCGTCGCGCTCACATCGGCCGTGATCTCCGCCGCGGCCAGGCGAGTGCCGGCGAGCGCCTCGAGGTCCACCGGGGGAGGGCCCACGGTCCGGTACGAAAGGACGAGATCGTTCGTCCCCAACGGACGTCCGCATCCGAAACAGCCGATGCAAAGGACCGTAAGGACGAGGGCGAGGGCGATTCGCACCCTCGCGACGATACATGCGGATCAGGGGTTTCTCCCCCGGGGAGTGACGAAACCAGGAGACGCCCGTCCAGAGACTTGTCCGTACGCCCTAACCTTCCGCTAGGATTGTTCGAAGGATGCCGGATCCGCAGGTGCTCTACGTCGTCACGGCCGTGGTCGTGCTCGCCCTCATCGCTTGGGTGGTCGCCGTCTTGACCGGGACAGGGGATGCCGCCGACGCGTCCAAGGCAGGGGCGGTTCCTGCAACGGCAGGCGGATCGGCGGCGCTGCCGAGCGACTCCGACCCGTCGAAGACCATCCCCGCCGCGCCGCCGGACGATCTCGCCGACAAGAAGTCAGCGCGCCCCGCCAGCGCCGAAGCGACGAGCAGCGCCGGCACGGGCGCCGCCACCGGGATGGGCGCCGCGTCGACCGAGGTTCAAGTCGATGTCGAGGAAGAGGAGGAGCCGACGGGCCCCCACGCCCTCATCCTCATCAGCGCGGTCGGTCGCACCGATCCGGGTCTCAAGCGAAAGCACAACGAGGACGCCTATTCGATCCTCGAGAACCACCACCTCTTCGTCATCGCCGACGGCATGGGGCGTCACGCGGCCGGCGAGATCGCCAGCAAGCTGGCCGTCGATGCCGTGAGCGAATCCTTCACCAAAGGCACGCGCGCGAGCTGGACGCCCGAGGGGACGCTGCCGAAGCGCGCGAGCCTGCTCCGGAACGCGATCCTCCTGGCCAACGAGAAGATTTTCCACGAGGCGCACGAGGTCGAGGAGTACGCGGGGATGGGGACCACGGTGGTCTCCTGCTACTTCTCGCCGAACAACCAGCGCGTCTACATCGCCCACGTCGGCGACAGCCGCTGCTACCGGTACCGCGGCACGACGCTCTCGCAGCTCACGAAGGACCACACGCTCGGCGCCGCTGGAATCCAGGGGCGAAGCTCGTCGGTGCTGTCGCGCGCGGTCGGCGTCGAGGAGCGGGTCGAGGTCGATCTCAGCATGGAGTCGCCGCTCCCGGGCGACGTGTACTTGCTGTGCTCCGATGGTCTCAGCCGCATGCTGACCGACGAAGAGATCGAGCAGACGCTCGCGCAGATGAAGGATCTCGACGCCTGCGTGGCCAAGCTGATCGACATGGCGAACGCCCGCGGCGGCCGAGACAACATCACGACGATCCTGGTCCGCGTCGAAGACGCCCCGCGCACGTCGAGCAAGCCGCCGCGAACGTAGAGCGGGTCGCTCAGTCGAGCTTCGCTGCGCGCAGGACGCCGCGGAGCACGTAGTCGTTGTAGGTCTCGCTCCCTGACGTCCAGAGGACGAGCGGAGCGCGCAGGATGCCGTGCTCGGCGCCTTCGAGGAGCTCGGCGGGGCCCATCGCGGGGAGCTCGTGGAGCGGAGAAGCATCTGCGTCGTCGTCGTCTTCGTCGCCAGAGGACGCGCTCATCGCGTCGAGCGCGCCGCGATGGCGCTCGGCGTCGAGCTCGGCGGGGGTCAGGAGCTCCCACCCCGCGTCGACCAGGACCGGGAAGATCTCGTCCTCGCGCGACTCGTCGAAGAGCGTTGCCTCGATGGGCGCGTCGATCGCGCGGAGGCGCGCGCGCAGGGCGTCGCGCGCGCGCATCGCGGGCTCGTCGTCGTTCCAGAGGGCGGCGAGCGCGGACGCGGTCTCACGCTCGGTCGCGGCGCGGTGAAGGCGCGGATCGCGCGACGAGGGATCTACGTCCGCGCTCCCTAGGACATCCGAGGACCACGCGCATGCTTCGCGAAGCTCTTCGAGACTCGCTGGCGCGAGCGCCTCGAACACGAAGGCGTGCACCAGGAGCAATCGCCCGGCCACATACCGATGCGATCCGAGCGCGCGCACCAGCCGCGCGATTTCCTCCGGCGTCCGAGCGGGTAGGGGGCGCGCCTTCACGAGGCGTCGACGTTGAGGCCGAAGAACGAGCGAATGCTCCGCGCGATCTTCGTCGCCTCGGAGAGCTCGTCGCTCCGACGTGATTCCACCGGGACGCCGTCGCGCGCCGCTTCCAGCTCCACGCGGCGCTTGGCCATCGTCTGCGACATCGAGTCGGCGATCGCCGGGCGGCGCTTGATGATGTCCTGGAAGCCGGCCTTGTCGAGCCGGTAGCACTCGACGTCGGTGACGGCGCAGACGTCAGCCGAGCGCGGCGCGCCGGTCATGAGCCCCATCTCGCCGAAGAGCGCGGGCGCGTCGAGCGTGGCCACGATGTGAGGCTTGGGGTCTCCTTCGACGTTCGCGCGGATCTCGGCGCGGCCGCGGACCAGGATGTAGAGCCAGTGAGCGACCGCGCCCTGGTGCGTGATCACCTCGCCGCGGACGAACGGCGCAGGGATCAAGTGATCGGCGAGCTGCGCGCGCTCTTCGCCCGTGAGCGACTTGAACAGCTCCACGTCGGCCAGGATCTTCCCGCGCTCGGCGCGGTGACGCGCCATCCGGGCGTCGAGATCGTGCGAGTCGTCGGGGGCGAAGAACACGGTCTGCACGGGGCGCGCGAGCGGAACTCCGGCGCGGCGCAGCGCGGCGTAGATCCGCTCGCGAACCGCGGAGCTCGTCGGGTCGTCGACCGCGAGGTCAGTGAGCCAGTAGCGGACGGCGTAGTAGCCGAAGCTGTCGCGCCCGTCCTTGGCGAAGTCGTAGCAAATCACGCTCGGCGGTGGGGTCTTGGCCACGTTGTCGATCGCCGCCGACAGGAGCGCCTCGCGCACGACCTGGATGATGTGCGTGGGCGCGTAGCGGAAGTCGACGTTGAAGTAGACCCACATCCGGTGCTGGATCGGCTGCCCTTGCCGCTTGCCGAGGATGATGAGGTTCGCGGCGAGCAAGTTCGCGTTGGGGACGATGAGCGTGTCCCAGTTGCGCGTCTCGACGACCGTGTGGCGCCAGTGGATCGCGCGGACTTTTCCCTGGGTTCCGTCGGGGAGCTGGATCCAGTCGCCCTCGTCGATCGAGTGATCGAGCTGCAGCGCGATGCCTCCGAGGACGTTCCCCAGGGTGGCTTGGAGCGAGAGCGCGAGGACGCCGCTGACCACCGCGCTCGTCGTGACCACCGACCCGACGCTGACGCCTGCGCCGTGCATGGTGGCGAGGATGGCCACGATGTACGACGCGCCGACGAAGAGGTCGGCGATGATCCCGACGGCCTCGACGCGGATCGCGGGCAAGCCAAGATCGAAGACGGCGAGACCGGCCAGGTTCACGATGGTGAACGCCTCGAACAGATCGGCCGCGAGGCGGATGCGATCGGCCCACTCGGGCGCGTTACCCGCGGCGAACGTCGCCGAGATCGCCCACAGCACGAGGTAGACGGCGAAGGGGATGATGACGCGGCGAATGCGCTTCCGCTTCGCCGGCGCGTACCGGTTCACCAACCACGCGAAGAGAATGATCCCCGCGCCGAGGAGGATGAACGCCCACCGTTCGACGATGTGCGCGAAGAGCGCGGCGAGACCTGCTTGGCCAACGTTCACGGGAGCCACGTGTCGGCGACGTTATCACTCTCGTTGTCGCGCTCACGTCACGGATTCGTCGTCACATTGCCAAGCGAGCTACGCCGCTTCCGGCGAAGCCTGCGGAAGGAACGACGCCTCGATGGCCGCGAAGTCGACGTCGACGTCGAGCCGCGCAAGCACCGAATAGAAGCCGAACTGCAGTCGATTGATGAAGACCATGTCGGACGGCATCACGAACAGCTCGTGGTCCGGCACTTTGCGCGCGAGGACGGCCATGTCCTTCATTCCGCCCACGAGGCTCGCGGCGTACGGGCGCGTCATGCGGAACGGCGAGTCGAAGAGCGGGATGAAGCACTTCCGCGTGTAGGCGATGGCCATGTCCTCGAGCGGCCCGGGCTTCGTTCCGAGCATCAGCTTGGCGGCGGCGACGAACCCCTCTTCGTTCCGCGCGACCGCGGCGCGATGGAGCGTGTGCGCGGCGCGAAGGCGCACGGGGTCGATCTCCTGCACGCAGCCGTAGTCGAGGAACGTGACCTTGCCGCCGTCGTGGAAGATGTAGTTGCCGGGGTGGGGGTCGGCGTTGAACTTGCCGCCGATGAGGTTCCCTTTGAAGACGAAGCGCCACATCGTCTCGGCCCACGCGCGCCGCTCGTGCGGGGTCGCGGCGCAGGCCTCTTCGAACGTCGCGCCGCGGACGAACTCGGTCGTGAGCACGCGCTTGCTCGATCGCGCGGCGACGAGGTGCGGGACGCGAACCGTGGGGTCGCCGGCGTGCACCTTGGCGAAGTACGTGATGCGCTCGGCTTCGAGCGCGTAGTCGAGCTCCTCGCGGAAGCGCGCCTTGATGACCGCGAGCGCTTCCTTCGTCTGGAAACGGCGCGCGCCACCGGCTGCGGCCAGCGTCTCCAGGATCGAAGCGTTCGAGAGATCGCTCTCGATGGCGCGATGAATTCCCGGGTGCTGCACCTTCACCGCGACCTCGACGCCGTCGTGCATCTTCGCGCGGTGCACCTGGCCGATCGACGCGCTGGCGACCGGAGCGTCTTCCCACTCGGAGAACAGCGCGTCGATCGCCCCGCCGAGGTCTTCCTCGATCACCTTGCGCACGGCCGCGGGCGACGACGTCGGCGCCGACGCGCGCAACGTGGACAGCGCCGTCTCGTACGCGCCGCGATGCTCTTCGGGGACGAGCCCATCGACGTAGCTCGCCATCTGCCCGATCTTCGCCGCGAGGCCGCGCATCGTACCCAGCGTCTCGGCGGCTTGCTTGGCCATGCCGGTGCCGTCGCGATCGAGGAGCATCCCCGCGCCGGTTCGGACGCCCGTGGCGGCGAGGCGCGCGAAGCGGGAGAGGCGACCCTGCGGGAGCTTTCGTTCGTCGGACATACCGTGCGGCTCTTTACGTAGGGGGTGCCGGGGCGTGCGGCAAGGACGCGACGTTCAGGGCGAGACGAGCTTCACGGCGCCCGACTGGAACGTCTTCGCGTACTCGACGTAGAGGCGCCCGCCGTCGCGGATCATCGCCAGGTCCTTGTCGTCCACCTCGCGCAGGCGCTTGGCCGGCCTGCCGACCACCATCGAACGCGGCGGGACCTTCATGCGCGGGGGGACGAGCGATCCGGCGGCGACCAGGCAGTCGTCGCCGATCTCCGCGCCGTCGAGGATCACGCTCCCCATTCCGATGAGGCATCGATTGCCGACCGTGCACCCGTGGAGGAGCACCATGTGCCCGATCGTGACGTCGTCGCCGACGGTCGTCGCCGCTTGCCCGCCGGTGACGTGGACCACCGAGCCGTCCTGGATATTGGTGCGTGCGCCGAAGCGGATCGGGAAGACGTCGCCGCGGATGACGGTGTTGAACCAGACGCTCGACTCGTCGCCAAGGTGGACGTCGCCGATGACGGTGGCGTTGGGGGCGAGGAAGACATCGCGGCCGAGGAGGGGGGCGACGCCGTGGTGCGAGTAGAGCGGCATTAGAGGAGGGGGAGGTGACGGGTCGTGTTCGCGTTCGGGGTCGAGGTCGGGGTCGGGGTCGAGGATCGCGCGGCGAGGATCTCGAGTGCGTTGGTGGTCGCGGAAGCTTCGAGCGAATGCTTGTTCGCGCGGAGGATCTCCACCTCGACGATCGCTCCGACGAAGTCGATCCCCGGCGCGACATCGACGTGCACGATCTCGTTCCGCTCCGTGCGCCCCTGCATCCGGTCGCCGTTCTTGCTCGCCCCTTCGACGAGCACCTTCTGGCGCGTCCCCACCATCGTCGCGAGATGCGCGCGCGTGTTCGCTTCGGCGACCTCGAAGAGCAGCGCAAGCCGATCGCTCTTCTGCGACTCGGGGACGTCGTCCGGGAGTTTCAAGGCCGGCGTGAGCGGGCGAGGCGAGTACTTGAATCCGAAGAGCGACGTGAAGCCCATCTCGCGCACAAGCGACAGCGTGGCTTCGAAGTCGTCGTCGGTCTCGCCGCTGAAGCCGACGATGACGTCGGTGGAGAGCGTCATCCCGGGGCGGGCGTTTTTCAGGCGTGTCGTGCGCTGAATGTACTCCGCACGTGTGTAGCGGCGAATCATCCGCTTCAGCATGCGGTCGCTCCCCGACTGCACAGGCATGTGCACGTGGCGCGCGAGGACGTCGAGGTCGGCGTGCGCTGCAGCCAAGGACGCCGTCGCGTGGCGTGGATGCGGGCTCGTGTAGCGGAGGCGCGCCAGCTTCGGAACCTCGCGCGCGATGGCGCGGAGGAGCGCCGGGAACTGCGACTCGTCGGGATCGTCGGACGCCGGCGGAGGCAACGACGGATCGCGGTAGCTGTCGACCGTCTGCCCGAGCAGCGTGACTTCGCGCGATCCAGCTTCGACCCACCGCGCGATCTCGTCGAGGATCTCGCGCGCCGGCCGATACCGCTCCGGCCCGCGCGTGTACGGGACCACGCAAAACGAGCATCGCTCGTCGCACCCCTTCATCGTCGTCACGTAGGCGCCCACCGGCGCGCGGCCTCGTCCCGGAACCAGGCCGGGCATGGCCGCCAGAAACTTCGGCGCATTGAGATCGAACTGCGCGCTCACGCGCGGCAAGGCGCCGGCGCGCTGCTCGAGGGCCAGCATCGGGAGCTCGGCCAGGTTGTCGGGGCCGACGACGAGATCGATGTGATCGATCCGCGTGAGGAGCTTCTCTCCCTCCTGCTGCGCGACGCAGCCGGCGACGGCGATCACAACGTCGGGCTTTCGCAGCTTCAAAGGTGCGAGCTTGCCTACCTCGCTCCGCAGCTTCTGCTCCGCTTTCTCGCGGACGCTGCACGTGTTGAAGACGATGAGATCGGCCTCTTCCACGTCGATCGACGGCGACCAGCCGTGGCTGACGAGCACCTCCGACATCCGATCGGAGTCGTGTGCGTTCATCTGACAGCCGAAGGTGTGAACCCAAAATGTGGGCATTGCGCGGCAGGGTTTAGCACTTCCCGGGCGCGCCGCAGAGCGTTAGCCTCGTTTGACCATGGCCCAACCCCGCTTCGAGACGCTGATCGACATCTTCCAAGAGAGCGTGGACTCGTACCCGCACCGTGAGCTGTTCGGCACGAAGAAAAACGGTCGCTGGCAGTGGACGACGTACCGCGACTTCGGGCGCGACGTGGAGAAGCTCAAAGGCGGGCTCGCCTCCATTGGCGTGCAGAAAGGCGATCACGTCGCGGTCATCTCGAACAACCGCGTCGAGTGGGCCGTCGGCGCGTACGCGACCTACGGCATCGGCGCGGCATACGTGCCGATGTACGAAGCGCAGCTCGACAAGGAGTGGGAGTTCATCCTTCGCGACTGCAGCGCGACGACCCTCATCGTTTCGAACAACGCCATCCTCGACAAGGTGCGCGGGTACCTGAAGACGATCCCGTCGCTCAAGCGCATCATCTGCTTCGACGGCGGCACCAACGGCAGCGGCGGCGACGGGATCCACACGTACAAGGCGTTGATGGAGTCGGGGAAGACGGCGCCGAGCATCACGCTCGGCAAGGACGACGTCGCGGGGCTCATCTACACGAGCGGCACCACCGGCAATCCGAAGGGGGTCATCCTCTCGCATGGAAACATCGCCTCGAACATCAGCGCCATCCTCGAGGTGTTCCCGCTCGAAGGGACCGATCGCTCGCTGTCGTTCCTGCCGTGGGCGCACGTCTTCGGGCAGACCGTGGAGCTCCACGGGCTCCTCGCGATGGGCGCGTCGACGGCCTTCGCCGAGTCGGTCGAGAAGATCATCGAGAACCTCGCCGAGGTGAAGCCGACGGTGCTCTTCAGCGTGCCGCGCATCTTCAACAAGATCTACGCGGGTGTGCAGAAGCAGATCGCCGGGAAGCCGAAGGCGATCCAGATCGCCGTCGCGCAGGCGCTGCGTCTCGCCGGGAAGCGCCGCAGTGGCAAGCTCCTCACGGTCGCGGAGCTGGCGGCGTTCAACGCGGTCGACAAGGTCGTCTTCACGAAGGTGCGCGCGAAATTCGGCGGGCGCCTGCGCTACGCGGTGAGCGGCGGCGCGGCCATCTCGAAGGAGGTCGCGGAGTTCATCGACTCGCTCGGCATCGAAGTCTACGAGGGGTACGGCCTCACCGAGACCTCGCCCATCGCCACGGCGAACTGGCCGCACGAGCGGAAGATCGGGAGCGTCGGTCGCGCGATCCCCGGCGTGCGGATCGAGATCGAGGTCGCGAACGCGACGCCGATGTCGTCGAAGGAGCGGCGTCGGAAGGCGCACATCAAGGAAGAGGGAGAGATCCTCGTCTACGGGCCGAACGTGATGAAGGGCTACTACAACCGCCCCGAAGAGAACGCGGCCGTGTTCACCAAGGACGGCGGCTTCCGCACGGGCGACATGGGGTACATCGACCCGAGCGGCTACCTCTTCATCACCGGGCGCATCAAGGAGCAGTACAAGCTCGAGAACGGCAAGTACGTCGTCCCGTCGCCGCTGGAAGAGCAGCTGAAGCTCTCGCCGTACATCCTCAACGCCATGGTCTACGGCGACAACAAGCCGTACAACGTCGCGCTCGTCGTCGTGAACGTCGACGCCATCAAGGAGTGGGGCGCGACCAATGGCGTGAGCGGTGGGAGCGCGGAGTCGATCCTGGCCGACGCGAAGGTGCGCGCGCTCATGAAGCAGGAGATCGGCAAGCACGCCGGCCAGTTCAAGGGGTTCGAAGACATCAAGGACTTCGTCCTCATCGGCAAGGACTTCACGACCGACAACGGGATGCTCACGCCGAGCATGAAGTTGAAGCGTCGCAAGGTCATGGAGGAGTACGGCAAGCTCCTGGAAGCGCTCTACACCGCGAAGTCGAAGAGCAAGGGCGGCGCGTCGGCCAGCGCGTCGTAAATTTCTGCGTTCCTCAGGAGCGCCCCATTTCTGTCATTCTGAGGAGCGAAGCGACGAAGGATCTAAGCGGGTCACGCGTAGATCCTTCGCTTCGCTCAGGATGACAACGAGACTCTCTTGACCGCGCGCGTCCATCGCTACGCAGAATCGGATGTGCCGACCGAGTACGGGTCGGTGCGCGTGATCGTGTTTCGCGAGGCGCAAGGCGACGAGAAGCGCGATGACAAGGGCGACGAAGAGCACGTCGCCCTCGTCGTCGGCGACGTGAGCCCGAGCGGCGGGAGCGACGCGCCGCTGGTGCGCGTGCATTCGGAGTGCTGGACGGGCGAGGTGCTCCGCTCGCAGAAGTGCGACTGCCGCGATCAGCTCGACTACGCGCTGCGCGCGATTGAAAAGGCGGGGCGCGGGGTGGTCGTGTACCTGCGCCAGGAAGGGCGCGGCATCGGCCTGGGGAACAAGATCCGCGCGTACGCGCTACAGGAGCAGGGGCACGACACGGTCGACGCGAACCGGATGCTCGGGTTCGCCGACGACGCGCGCACGTACGACGTGGCCGCGGCGATGCTCGAAGATCTCGGCGTGTCGCGCGTCGCGCTGCTCACGAACAACCCGAAGAAGGTCGACGGGCTTCGCGCGCACGGCGTCGACGTCGTGGAGCGGGTGCCGATCGCGATCGCGCCGAACGAGCACAACGCGGACTACCTGGCGGTGAAGGCGAAGAAGATGGGGCACGCGCTCTGATGGGGACCGCGATCACGATCACCCCCGAGCCGCTGTTCGGCGAGACCGCGCGCGCGCTGATCGCCGAGCTCGACGCCGAGCTCTCTTCGCTCTACCCGCCGGAAGCGAACTTCTTCGAGCTCGAAGAGGCGGAGGTCGCGGGGCACAACGGCGTGTTCCTCGTGGCGCGCGTGAACGGCGAGGCGCTGGGGTGCGGCGCGTTCCGGCGCATCGACACGCTGAGCGCCGAGGTGAAGCGCATGTACGTGAAGCCGAGCGGGCGAGGAAAGGGGGTCGGGCGGGCGATTCTTCAGGCGATTGAGAGCCAGGCGCACGCCGTCGGGATCCGCCGGATGCTCCTCGAGACGGGGACGAAGCAGCGTGAGGCGCTGGTTCTCTACGAGCGCGCCGGCTACGTGAAGGTGCCGCTGTTCGGGCGGTACGTGAAGGCCGTCGCGACGAGCGTGTGCTTCGGCAAGGATCTCTGAGTTGCTCCCTGCGCGCGCGTGACCACGAGGGCGGCGCGCGCTAGAAAGACGCATGCTCGCTGCCGTCATCCAGCTGTGTAGCCAAGACGACGTCCCGAAGAACCTCGCGCGGGCCGTGGCGCTCATCGGCGAGGCGGCGCGGGCCGGCGCGCAGATCGTCGCGCTCCCCGAGAACTTCGCGTTCATGGGGGGCGACGACTCCGGGAAGCGCGAGCACGCCGAGAAGGCCGACGGGCACGGGCCGATCTTGTCGACCATCGCCGCCGCGGCGCGCGAGCACTCGATCCACATCGTCGCCGGGGGAATGCCCGAGACGAGCGAGGACCCGGAGAAGCCGTACAACAGCTCGGTGCTCGTCGATCCGCGTGGCACGGTCGTCGCGGTCTATCGGAAGGTGCACCTGTTCGACGTCGACCTCGCCGACGGGACGTCGCTGAAGGAAAGCGCGTCGACCAGCGCAGGGTCGGAGAAGGTCGTGGCGCGCGTGCGCGACGTGCCGCTTGGTATGAGCGTTTGTTACGACGTGCGCTTCCCCGAGCTGTATCGCGCGCTCGAGCGACGCGGCGCGCGCATCGTCACCATTCCCGCTGCGTTCACCGTCACCACCGGCAAGGATCACTGGCACGTGCTCATTCGCGCGCGCGCGATCGAGAACCAGGTGTTCGTGCTCGCACCCGGGCAGCAAGGGAAGCACCCGCGTGGGCGGACGACGTACGGCAAGAGCCTCATCGTCGACCCGTGGGGAGACGTGATCGCGCAGTGCGGAGACGGCGAGGGGTTCGCGATCGCGAAGCTCGATCTCGCGTACCAGGATCGCGTGCGCGCGTCGCTCCCGTGCCTGGCGCACCGGCGCCTGTCGACGCCGCCGTGAAGGTTCCGCTGGTCGATCTCGGGGCGCAGCACGCGCCGATCCGCGACGAGGTGATGACGGCGGCGCTCGAGGTGATCGAGCGGCAGGCGTTCGTGCTCGGCGAGCCGGTGGCGCGGTTCGAGAAGACGCTGGCGCGGATGGTCGGCGCTTCGCATGCCGTCGGCGTCGCGTCGGGGACCGATGCGCTGGTGCTGGCGTTGCGTGCGCTCGGCGTGGGGGAAGGGGACGCTGTGCTGACGCCGGCGCTGACGTTCGTGGCCAGCGTGGAGGCGATCGTGGCGGTGGGAGCGCGGCCGCTGTTCGTCGATGTGGACGCGTCGCTGACGATCGATCCCGCGTGCGTCGATGCGCGAATCGAGCGCGCGACGCGCGAAGGGGTGCGCATGCGGGCGATTCTCCCGGTGCACCTGTTCGGGCGATGCGCGGCGATGGAGGCGCTCGTCGCGATCGCGAAGCGGCACGCGCTCGTCGTCGTGGAAGACGCGGCGCAAGCGATCGGCGCGCGCTGCGCGCTCGGCGCGGCGGGGTCGATCGGCGACGCGGGGGCGTTCAGCTTCTTCCCCTCGAAGAACCTCGGCGCGTGGGGCGACGGCGGCGCGGTGACGACGAACGACGCGCGCGTGGCCGAGCGCGTGCGGAGCTTGCGGCAACACGGGCGCGTCGCGAACGAGGACGACACGTTCGCGGAGTGCGGCGCGAACAGTCGACTCGACGCGCTCCACGCCGCGGTGCTCGACGTGAAGGCGCGCCATCTGGAGACGTGGACGCGCGCGCGTCGCGAGGCGGCCGCGAGGTACCGCGCGCTCCTCGGAGGAATCGCGGGGCTCTCGCTCCCCGACGAGCCCGCGGACCCCGCGTCGCACGTCTACAACGTCTTCGCGACCCGCACGCCACGGCGCGACGCGCTCGCCGAGCATCTCGCTGCGCGAGGGGTCGCGTCGCGCGCGTATTACGCGCGCCCTGCGCATCGGCAGCCGGCGTACGCGCGGTTTCATGACGAAAGCGCGCCGCTTGCGAGCACCGACGCCGCGAGCCGCGAGCTGCTGGCGATCCCGATGTTCGCGGAGATCACCGAGGCGCAGCAGCGGTACGTCGCGGAGGGGGTTCGCGCGTTCTTCGGGTGAAGGGCTCGGCGCCGCACCAGGACTGAATGGACAAAAAGAAACGAGCCCCCCGACCCTCCCGTGAGAGTCGAGGGGCCCGCCGGCCCTACGCGCTCCCCTGATCCCTCAGGAGTGCGCGCTGCCGTTCAACGCGCCGTTCGTCGACGCGCCGCTGCTGGCAGCGACGATCGGCGAGGTGGCGACCACGGGTGAGACCGCGGCCGAACCCGAAGACTCCGCAGTCTCCGAGGCGGCCGAAGCCTCCGACGCCGACGAAGCGGCAGCGGCTTGCTGGAGCTTCTGCTCCTTCAAGGCCGCTTTCCCCTTCGCCGTCTTCGGATGTTCCGCGCGGACCGACGGATGTCGGTACCCGAAGAACTCGCCCGCGGGCTCGAGCAGCTTGGCGAGCTGCCCGTTCCCCTTCGAGAGACGACGGAGCACCGCGTACAGCGCGGTGGCCGTGCCCCACGAAGATCCCTCCGCCGAGAAGACGTGATCGCCGACCTGCTTTTGCAGGACACCGATCTTCGTCTGCACGGGGAGGAGAGCTTGCGCCTCGGCGAGGCTCTCCTCCATCGGAGCGACCGGCGCGAGCGGAATGCTCAAGCCGATCTGTTTGGCCGCCTGGGCCAGGATGGGAATGACCCTGTCTCCGCCTTTGCGGAGCTTTTGACTCCGCTTTCGGTCGAGAGGGGTGAGGTCAACCCCGTCCTGGAACAGCGCGATGGCCTGATCGAGCAGCGACGTAGCCTGCGCGACTTTGGCAAGGAAGGCTGGACTGGGTTGCGCCGTCGCGGAGGGATTGGCCGCGACGGTTTGAGACACGGGCGTAAGCACAGGCACAGGCAAAGTCTCCGCCGTCTCGGAGGCCGAGGCGTTGGAGGTCGAGACAGAGACAACCGACTTCTTCTTCGAGGCAATCTTGGAGGGGGCCATGACACGTTCTTTCATCGTTCAGGCGCCTGCCGCGCCCCGCTCGAACGAAGCATTCGTCGAGTCGGTGCGAGGCTCGTTGGCGCCTGAATGACGAGCACCTTACGGACGGATCGGCCTGTCTCGGTCGGGGCGGCGTCGGCCTCGTGAGCGGGTCGCACCGGAGCCGAACCTGATCCGAAACCCGATCGAGCACGCAAGTGCGCAGAACCTGGTCGGCGCGCGTGCTCGCCAAGATGAAGCATCGATCCGGGGAAGGTGGCGGCGACCTTGATCCAGATGAACGTCCATCTTCCGGAAGGTCGCCGCGACCATGGACCAAGGTGGCGGCGACCTTGATCCAGATGAACGTCCATCTTCCGGAAGGTCGCCGCGATCATGGACCAAGGTGGCGGCGACCTTGATCCAGATGAACGTCCGTCTTCCGGAAGGTCGCCGCGACCATGGACCAAGGTGGCGGCGACCCTGGGCGAGATGGCGGCGGCCTTGATCGAGATGCGCGTTCATCTTCCTGAAGACGGCCCCGCATCCTGCCGAAGACGCGGCCGCTCTCCGGGAGATGAGCGCGCGGCTTGCGTGGCGAGCCACCTCGCCACGTGTTATGCGATTGTTATGACAATTCGGCGCATCACCATCAGCGTCCCCACCGCCGTCGCCGCTCGGATCAAGAAAGCGGCCGGCCGCACGCCTGTCTCGGCCTGGGTCACCGACGTCATCGAGGAGCACCTCGACGACGCCGAGCTCGAGCGCATGTGGCGAGAGTTCTACGCCAGCGTCCGGCCGCGTGCGGCTGACGTGAAGCGTGCGAACGAAGTCTTCGAGAAGATCACGCGAGCGCCGCGGAAGAAGAGCGCCGCATGAAGACCGCGCGCGGAGCGGTCCTCGACGCCGGCGCATTCATCGCCATGGAGCGAAGAGATCG
Source organism: Myxococcales bacterium (assembly GCA_003151595.1). The sequence goes on along the minus strand of PLXW01000039.1, from coordinate 37,375 downwards.
CGCGATGGTCCACCTCGCGCAGAGGTTCGCCGACGAAGGGACGCCGCTCGTGACATCGGCAGGCGTCGTCGCGCAGGTGTGGCGCGAAGGGGGACGATCGCAGGTCCCCATCACGTTTCTTCTTCGGCAGACGCGTGTGATCGATCTCACACACGCCGTCGCCAAGGTGCTCGGCCGGATGTTGGGGGCGACCCGCACGAAGGACGTCGTCGATGCGCACGTCGTTTTTCTCGCGCGCGAGCGGGGATGGGCGATCGTCAGCTCGGATCCAGGCGACCTTCGCGCGATCGATCCGACCGCGGTGGTTCACGCTATCTGAGGGCGCCGCGCCCTCACGCGAGCGCTTCGAGCATGGCGCGCGCCTGCGCGGTGCTCGGCAAACCGAGGACGCGCGCCGTGTGCCGTGGCGCGGATCGACCGACGGCTGCACGAAGGTCGTCGATCGCTCGCACGCGGCTCGCCTCGACGCGGTCGCGCGCCGTGGGGGCGAGACGCGCGTGGACCCAGGCGGCCACGCGCATCGCGAGCGCCGCATGATGGAGCTCGTCGGCGGCGACGCGACCCATCACGGCGCGCACGTTCGGGTCGCTGGCGTGCTCGGCCTGCCACCGAGCAACGACAGCGCCGTAGAGCTCGCGCGTGCACCCTTCGACCGCGTTCTCGATCGCGAGCGCTTCCAGATCGCGCCACGGCGTCGCCGCGATCACGGGATCTCGCGGCGCGCCCCCGAACCGACGCGCGAGCCGCTTGGTGGCGCGCGCGTGCCGTGTCTCGTCGCGCGCGGCGCGGCTGGCGGCGCGGAGGAGCGACTTCGGTGCGCCGTGGGCGCGCAGCTCCGCGCGGAGTGTGCGAAACGCGGGGACCGAAGCGGCTTCGAGCGCGTAGGCGCGGCAGAGAGCAGCGCCGACGCTGCCGTCGTCCTGGGTGACGTCTTCGCACAGGCCTCGCGGGCGCTGGCCGAGGCACCCGTAGGTCTGGCATCCAACGCCGGTGCCGCCGTCGGGTGCGACGACGAGCGCGCACTGCTGAATGGGATCGAAGCTGCCATCGACGTCTCCGCAGAGTGTCGTGCAGTCAAGCGTGACCCCCGCGTCCGCGCCGCCGTCGAGCGCGAGAGTCGGTGGGACACACGCGAGCGGCACGAAAAACGAGACGCCGCAGCAGGTGTAGGGGTTCCGCGGGATCGTCGGCGAGCCGGTACAAAGCGCGGCGTCCGTCCACGGGCCCGCGGGAGAAAAGTCGGGTGACGCGAACGATCCGTCGTTGAAGCAGACGACGCCCGGCGTGCTGCTCGCCGGTCCATCGGTCGCGGCCGCGTCGCTCTCGCCGGCGCTCGTCTCGGCGTTGCATCCCGCTCCCGCGATCCCGACGACCGACGACGCGGCGGTCGCCGCAACGAGCGCGCCTCTCACGAGCAAACGCAGGCGCGCAGTCACCATCGTGAGAGCGTTTCACGCGGCACCCCGCCCAGCAAGCCAGCGCTCGGGCGATCACTTCACCTCCGCCCGCACCTTCATCCGCCACCCTTTGTTCCCCACGACCTCCACGATCTCCCCCGCGTCCGCGGGCGCGGTCACGCCCGCGTCGTCGAAGCTCCGCGTGATCCACGCGCCCAGCTTCGCGGCCGTCTCGCTCGCCGCGCCGTGGCTCGAACGCTTCGGCGACATCGCGCTCTCGATCGCCTTCGTGGAGACGATGACGCCGTCCGCCTTCGCGAGCGTCAGCAGCATCTTCCCGCCGGCCGTCGAGACGTGCACGAGCTCGATCTGATCGAGCCAGCAGCGTCCGCCCTTCGCGTCGCCCACGAAGCGCACCCCGGGGGCGGCGAGTCGCCAAGGTTCGACAAGGTCGTCGATTCCGAGCTTCTCGGCGGCGCCTGCCAGCACCTTCGCGGCGACAGTCGAAGCGCCGAACAGCTCCGCAGTCGTCAGCGCGATCTCCACGGCACCTCCGATCGTGCGCCCCTCCGGTAGGAGGATGACGGGGTGCGCCCCTTTGCTCGCGCGCTGGATCGACTCGAGCCACGCGCGCGCTTCGGTCGGCGTCGCCGGCGCGCGCAGTACGCTCCAGACGCGCAGATCGACGCCGCGCCCGCGCACCGCGCCCAGGTCGATCACCCCCTCCGCGATCCGCTCGCGCGCACGACTGGCTTCCTGGCTCTCCACGCGCAGATCCGTCGCGTGCGCCCGCGCGACCGCCGCGAGGTCGAGCGCCCACATGGCGCGCTCGTCGTCGCGGACGAGGCGCGACGGCATCGACGGATCGCGCGCCACCGCGTAGCGCGTCCCGGGGCGGCTTCGCAGATCGAACGACACGTACGACCAGCCGAGCTTCTCTTCGGGGCGGCCGGCGATCATGCGCGCCCCCTTGGCCGCGACGAGGAGTCCGCGATCGCGAAGGCGCTCGAAGACGGTGTCGCCGAGCACGCGCCGCCATCGCCACTCGGCGTGCAGGAAGGGGGCGAGCGTGAAGGCGTCGTCGGGCGACGTGCCGGGGGCGTCGAGACCGATCGCGTGGAGAGCCGCGCGAGCGAGGCGTTCGTGGCGCGGCTCGCGGAAGGCGGCGCGGTTCGGGAGCTGAATGGCGACGTCGGTCGGGCGCGCCGACCCGGGCGAGTCTATGCGCAGCATCGCCGACAGGATGTACCCGCCGCTCGCGCCGCCGCGCTCTTCGTACGCGGCGAGCGCGTCGGAGCCGTGCGCAGCGTGCGTGGTCCCCTTGCCGTCGTCCCACACGAGATCGACGGCGCGCACGCGCGTGACGCCGGGCGACTGAAGCTTCGCGAGCTTCGCGCTTCCGAGCTGCGACAGCGGTCGCGACGTGAACGCCGGCGCGTCACCGAAGAACGCGGCGTCGCCGTAGAGCGCGCGACCGAAAGCGGCCGCATACGCCGGCACGCGCGCCGGGTCGCTCGTGCGCGCGATGAAGCGCGCCTCGGGCACGTCGATGCGGACGACGTCGCACGCGATGTCTCGGCGGACGACGCGCGTGGCGCCGGCCGGGCGGGCGACGACGGCGGTGCGGGTCTCCTCGCGACGGAGGACGGCCACGTGGATCACGCCGTCGTCGTCCACGCCGTGCCAGGCGTCGACGAAGCGATCGCCGAGCGCGGCTCTCACGGCGCCGGCGCACCCCGCCGGATCGGCGCAGGCGCGCTCCTCGCGCCCCACGCGCTCGAACGCGAGATCGTCGGGGACGAGTCGCGCGAACTGCAGCAGCGCCTCTTCGAGCACCGGCTCCCACGAGGCGTCCCCCGCGCGGCGCGTGAGGAGGACCGCGGCGAGATCGGCGGAAGAGAGTCCTCGCGGGAGCCTCCGCTTCTCCTCGCGTGCCGCCGTCACGATCGCGGCGCACCCGACGTCGCACGCCAGGAGTCCGAGGACGTCGACGGCTTCGGCGAACCGCGCGTCGGCTCGCAGACCCCACACGGCGCGCGCGAAGTCGCGCGCGGGCGCCGTGCGCGGGTCGATCGGCAGCTCTACGCCGAAGGCGAGGAGGAGCGCGGCCGCGCGATCGGGGTGAAGAGAGAAGGCGAGAACGGGATCGACGAAGATGAGGGGAACGCGCGGCATCGCGCGCGGACGGTAACTCCGCTCCGCGCGATCACAAATGCTGTCGCGCGATGTCCGCCCACGTCCCGGTCGGCTCGATCTCCAGGTACTTCCGCCAGTGCGGCCGCGCCTTGTTGCGCTCGCCCATCTGCTCGTACGCCATCGCCAGGTTGAAGTGCGCGTCGCCGAAGCGCGGGTCGGCGTCGAGCGCGCGCTGAAAGCACGGCACCGAGCGGCGTGCGTCTCCGCGCTCGAGGAGCACGTAGCCGAGGTTGTAGTGCGCCTCGGGCTGGCGGTCGTCGATCTCGAGCGCGCGGCGATAGAGCTCCTCGGCCCCTTTCTCGTCACCGCGGCGAAAGCGGATGTTGCCGAGGTTCGTGTAGGCGATGGCCAGATGCGGATCGAGATCGACCGCGCGGCGATAGAGCTCCTCGGCTTCGTCGAAGCTGCTGGGGTCTTCGTCGAGGGTGCTGGCCTTCGAATAGAGATCGTACGCCGTGCGCGCGCGCGTCTTCAGCGTGTCGGGGCGGAGCAGGCGGACGACGTCGTCGCGCAGCTCGTTCACCTGGAAGTCGATCACCAACTGGCCGCTCACCGGCTCGAACGAAGCGCCGTCGGCGCGCACGACGAGGCGACGTCCGTCGCTGACGATGCGGAGCTCTTGAAGCGGGCGGGTCACGCGCGGGAGCGTCCGGCGGAGCGCGGCGATGGCGCGGGCCACGTCGCGCGGCTTGACGGCGGACTCGAGCAGGCCGTGCGTGGCGCGAAGCGCGATGAGATCCTGGAACGTGTAGCAGCGCTTCCCGTTTCGCTCTCCCGTGGGCGAGACGATCTGCGACCGGTCGAGCGTCCGCAGACGTGCCGTGCTCAGCCCCAGGAGCTTCTCGACGTCCTTCGCCGTGAAGAGGTCGGTCACCGGCTCGCCGCCGAGCGGGGGAGGGGGCTGCGATTGCGTCGTGACGGTGTTGGCCGGCACGCCCGGTGTGTCCGCGACGTTCTCGCCCGGCGCGATCCGCCCGCCGCCGCTCCCGAACGCGACGTGGATGACGTTCGCGTCGCGCTTCTTCGGTTTGCGTCGCCCGGTTTTCACGTCGTCGCGTCCGTCGGTCGTCGAGGTCGACATTCAGTCCTCAGGGTCTGGTGCTGCGTCCGGTGCCGCGACGACTCGCCGCGGCTGACCCTTCTATCAACGGTGCTTGGACGTCGACGTCAATCCTCACCCCCCGAGGATCGACCGCAAAGCGAATCTCGCATTGACTCCGGCCGAGCCTTGACGTGGCGCGCGTTCCTGTTTGCCCCGTTTGCCCGGCCTGTCCCGTCTGCGCGGCGGCGCGGACGGTCGCTTCGCGCACGGCGGCGCGGATGGCGCGCGTCCGCACGTGGACGTCGCGCTCGGCGACGGCGGCGAGGAACGCCCGCTCCTCGTCGTTCGTGGCTTCGACGCTCAGGATCAAGCTGGTCGATCCGTACCAGACGACGCGATCGCCCTCGACGCGCGCCGCCCCTTCGCTCACCGCGTCGGCGATCTCGAACGCTTCACGCCACCGTGAGTCGCTCGTTCGCACACGAGCTCCCTTGGTGAGCGTGACGAACGGCACACGACGTCCCTTGGCCAGTCCCGGTCGACTCGTCATTCTCGAAAGCGATCGTGCCTAGGTCGACGGCATGTGCGCCAGTTTGTTGGGGACGTGTTTGCGGCGCGAAGGCGCGCATATACGGAAGTCGTTCGTCGATTCTTCCTCACGCCGTCACGATCGCGCGAGATCGGAGGGAGTCGGCCCCACGTCTGCCCACCGAAATGCGTTGGCGCCTGGCGCTTTGGATTCGACGGCCCTTCGCGATGTCTATCGTCGCGCCCGGCGCTTGCGCGAGCGACATGCCGCGCGGCGCGAGAGGAGAGAGATCCATGCGAGCTGTCTTTGGCTTTCTTGCCGGGGTCGTGCCGTCGATGATCGTCGCCGCCGGGTGTTCATCCGACGCGAGCAAGTCGAGCGCGAGCGAACCGTCGTCGAGCGCAGACTCGACCGCGGCGCTCTTCGCGGGTCTTCCGCACCATCCACACAAAGCCGTGTGCTCCGATCGCGGACCTGGTCACGCGCGATGCTTGTCGCGCATCCGCGTCGACGCGAACGGGAAGCCCGAAGCGAGCGTGACGCCGACGTCGTACGGTCCGCCCGACATTCAGAGCGCGTACGCCATCCCGGCCGGCGGCGGCGCGGGGACGATCGTCGGCATCGTCGATGCGTTCGACGACCCGACCGCCGAGAGCGACCTCGCGGTGTACCGCGCGCACTACGGCCTCCCGCCGTGCAGCACGGCGAACGGCTGCTTCCAGAAGGTGAACCAGAGCGGCGTCGCCGGGAGCTACCCGACCGAGGACACGGCGTCGGAGTGGCCCGTCGAGACGTCGCTCGATCTCGACGCGGTGAGCTCGGCATGTCCGAGCTGCAAGATCCTGCTCGTCGAGACGACGAGCGACAATCTCTCGGATCTTGGCGCGGGCGTGAACACCGCCGTGCGGCTCGGCGCCGCCACGGTGAGCAACAGCTATGGAGGCTCGGAGGACGCGACGAACGCGACGTCGTCGATCGACTACTACGACCACCCCGGCGTCCTCATCACCGCGAGCAGCGGCGACGGCGGCTACGGCGTCGAGTATCCGGCGTCGTCGCAGTACGTGCTCGGCGTCGGCGGCACGAGCCTCCTCAGGACGTCGACCGTCGCGCGCGGATGGGCGGAGACCGCGTGGACCAGCGCCGGCAGCGGATGCAGCGCGTACACGCCGAAGCCGAGCTGGCAGAAGGACACCGGCTGCAAATTCAAGACGGTCGCCGACATTTCGGCCGACGCCGATCCGGAGACGGGGCTCTCCGTCTACGACACGACGGCCGGCGAGACCGGGTGGATCGTGATCGGCGGGACGAGCGAAGCCGCGCCGCTCGTGGCGGCGATCTTCGCGGCGACCGGGCGCACCGGCGCGGGGCCGTCGTTTCCCTACGCGAACCCGACGTGGATGAACGACGTGACGAGCGGGAGCAACGGGAGCTGCGGCGGGACGTACCTCTGCACGGCGGGCGTCGGGTACGACGGACCGACGGGCATGGGGACGCCGAACGCGGCGCTGTGGACGAGCGGAACCGGTGGCGTCGATGCCGGCGCGCCTACGACGGGAGCCGCGCCCACGGTGACGCTCGTCTCTCCGGCGAACGGCGCGCAGCTCGCGGCGAATTCGCAGGTGAAGATCGTGGCCGACGTCTCGTCGAGCGTGGGGATCGCCGACGTCACGCTGGAGTGGACGCAATCGACCGGCACCGTGGCGGTCGACTGCGCGTCGCCTCCGTCGAACACGACGTGCACGAACGCGAACGGCGCATACACGTGGACGTTCACCGGATCGACCGGTTCGCGCTCGTGGGCGATCGTCGCCAAGGACACCGCGGGTCAGACGACGACGTCAGCCACGCGCACGCTCACGCTCGCCACTGCCGGTCCGGTCACGATCACGAGCCCCGCGGCGGGAACGACGTACACGGCGGGTCAGTCGGTGACGTTCGAGGCGCAGACGGCGGCGTCGGGCGTGAGTCAGGTGTGGCTCACGTGGGTCGCGCCTTCGGGCGCGTCGTCGCAGCTCCAGCTGTCGTCGCTCGGAAGCGGACTGTGGGAAGTGAGCGTTCCGGTCACGACGAGCATGGTCGCCGGCACGCGCAAGCTGACCGCGACCGCATACGGAACGACGAACGCGGTGCTCGGGACCGCGCAGACCACGATTCTGGTTCAGTAGGCCTCGCGGCCCGACCTCAACCCGCGGTCACTCGCAGCTGTTCGGGGGTCTCCGCGGGGAGAGGGACCGCGATCTGTTCGACCGTCACGCCTTGCGGCGTCGACTCGATCCACGTGGCGTGCGCGAAGCGATGCGTGCCGCGTCCGCCGCCGGGGGCCTCGCCGACGCTGCCGACGTTCACCACGCGCACGTCGGCGATCATGCGATCGAACGGCACGTGGCTCATCCCGCAGACCACGATGTCGGCCGGGTCATCGCCGAGGAGCGCGTCGACCTCGTCGTCGGTCATGTCGTGCGTGATCGCTTCGGCCGGATCGGCGGGCGAGCCGTGCACGAGGAGAAGCTCGCGTCCGTCTTCGAGCGGGATGCGCACGTGCGTCGGCAGGCGCTTCAAGCGTTCGAGGATCAGCTCGCCGAGCTCTTCCTGCACCTCGCGCATGCGATCGATCCGCGCGCGCTCGTGATCGCTTCGCGGCGCGAGCTCGTCGGGGTCGAGCGTGGCCAGCGCCTTGTCGGCCACGCCCTGCACCATGACCGCTCCGGCGGCCGTGAGGCGGCGCCACGTCTCGAGCGCTTGCGGCCCGGGGAAGACGACGTCGCCCGCGACGAGCAGCTTGTGGAACGCGCGCCGCTCGGCGGTCGCGAGGACCGCGCTGAGCGCGCCGAGGTGGCCGTGGATGTCCGAGACGCAGAGGAACAGCATGAATCTCGAAGCTGAGCGTAGTCGTGCGCGCGGGAAAGGGGAGCCGGATCGTGCGATTCGGGTGCTTTTAGGCGTCGAGCGCCGTGCGCAACGATCGGACCAGGTTCGTCACCGCACCCTTTCGCGCGGCCACGCCCGCGTCGGCGCCGTTCTCGATCGCCGTGACGATCGCCGTGCCGACGACCACGCCGTCCACGTGCTTCGCTGCGTCACGCGCCTTGGCAGGGGAGTCGATGCCGAAGCCGACCACGATCGGCACGCCGATCGCCCGCTTCACCGCGGCCGCTTCTTCGCTGGCGCGAACGAGCGGCGCCGCTTGCGAGCCGGTCACGCCGGTCACCGAGACGTAATATACGAACGCGGCCTTGGGCGTGAGGTGCTTGAGCGCATCGATGCGAGCGGGTGCGCTCGTGGGCGCGACCAGCGGGATGATCGCGACGCCGGTGGACGCCGCGGCCGCGCGAAGCTCGGCCCCTTCGTCATGCGGGAGGTCGACCACCAGGAGCGCATCGACGCCCGCCTCGGAGGCCTCGCGAACCGCGCGCGCGTCGCCGCGCACGAAGAGCGGGTTGTAGTAGCCGAAGAGGACGATCGGCGCGGAGGTCTTGGCGCGGATCGCCTTGGCCGCGCGCAACGTCGCCGAGAGTCCGCCGCCGTGCGCGATCGCTCGCTGACTGGCGCGCGCGATCGCCGGACCGTCGGCCGTGGGATCGCTGAACGGAACGCCGAGCTCCAGGACGTCGGCGCCGGCTTCGACGCACGCCAGCGCGAGGTCGATCGATTCGTCGACGCTTGGATCGCCGACGCACAGGTATGCGACGAGCGCCTTGCGCTTGGCGGTCGCGAGGCTCGCGAAGAGATCGTCGAGCCGTCCCATCACGAGGCTCCTCTGGTGGAGGCGGCGGGGGAGGTGGGCGAGAGCGACGACTCGTACCGCGCGAGCAGCGTCTCCAGATCCTTGTCGCCGCGCCCCGAGCTGGCGACGACCAGCGTCACCGCACGCCCGCGCTTCGCTGCGAGCTCGCGCGCGATCGACGCCACCTTCGCGAAGGCGTGGCTCGTCTCCAGCGCCGGAACGATCCCCTCGGTCTGCGCCATCAGGTACGCCGCGGCGAGCGCTTCGTCGTCCGTCGCCGAGACGTACGTCGCGCGCCCGCTGTCCTTGAGCCACGAGTGCTCGGGACCGACGCCGGGATAGTCGAGCCCCGCGCTGATCGAGTGCGCTTCTTGAATCTGCCCTTCGTCGTCGCACAGCACGTAGCTCTTCGAGCCGTGAAGAACGCCGACGCGCCCCATGCCGAGCGTCGCCGCGTGCTTGTCGGTATCGACGCCGTGCCCCGCGGCCTCGACGCCGTAGAGCGCTACACCGTCGTCCTTCAGGAACCCGCGGAACAACCCGATCGCGTTCGAGCCTCCGCCCACGCACGCGACGGCGGCATCGGGCAGTCCGCCGAACGACGCCACGCACTGCGCGCGCGCCTCCTCGCCGATCACACTCTGAAGCGACGCGACGAGCTCGGGGTACGGGTGCGGGCCGGCGGCGCTGCCGATGCAGTAGTACGTCGTGCGAACGTTCGTGACCCAGTCGCGGAGCGCTTCGTTCATCGCGTCCTTGAGCGTTCGCGATCCGCTCGTCACCGGGATCACGCGCGCGCCGAGGAGCGTCATGCGGCCGACGTTCGGTGCCTGGCGGCGCACGTCTTCTTCGCCCATGAACACGTCGCACGGCAGACCGAAGAGCGCGCACGCCGTGGCCGTCGCCACGCCGTGCTGGCCCGCGCCCGTCTCGGCGATGATGCGCGTCTTGCCCATCTTCTTCGCGAGCAGCACCTGGCCGAGCGCGTTGTTGATCTTGTGCGCGCCGGTGTGACAGAGGTCTTCGCGCTTCAGGAGCAGGCGCGCGAGGTGCTTCCCCTCGGGGTCGACGGCGCGCGCGAACCGCGCGGCGTTCGTGATGGGCGTGGGGCGCCCGACGTACGACGCCAAGAGGCCGCGCCACTCGCGCTGGAACTCCTCACCCGCGACGATCGTGGACACCGCGTGGGTGAGCTCGTCGAGCGCAGGGATCAGCGTTTCGGAGACGAAGCGTCCGCCGAAAGGGCCGTAGTGGCTGGGGATGAGAGGCGTGGTGGGGATGGCAGCGTGCGTCATCGCGACGAGGCTTCTCTTAGCGCTTGTCGGCGGCGGCGCACAGCCGTACCTCGCTAGGCACCTCCATGCACGACGAGTCCGCGCTCATCGCCACGCGCAGTGAATTCCCGACGCTCACCAAGGGTGTTCATCTCATCAGCCACTCGCTCGGCGCCGTGCCGAAGAAGGCGCGCGCTTACGCGACGCAGTTCCTCGACGAGTGGGAGAACGAGTCGATCAACGCCTGGCACGAGTGGCTGCCGGCGGTGCGCGGTCTCGGCGATCTGATCGGTCGCGTCATCGGCGTCGACGCCGGAACGATCGCGATGCTGCCGAATGTGTCGACCATCCAGGCGATCGTCGCCAGCTGCTTCTCGTACGACAAGGACAACGGCTTCGAGGGTCGGAACAAGATCGTCTACGACGATCTCAACTTCTCCACCGTCCACTACGTCTGGCAAGAGCAGCAGCGCCGCGGCGCCGAGCTTTGCCTCGTCAAATCGCGCGACGGCATCCACCCGCCGACCGACGAGCTCATGGACGCGATCGACGAGCGCACGCTGCTCGTCCCCATCAGCCACGTGCTCTTCCGATCGAGCGGCATGTACGACGCCAAGCGCGTCATCGATCGCGCGCACGAGAAAGGCGCGATGGTGCTGCTCGATTGTTATCAATCGGCGGCGACGGTCCCGCTCCGCTTGAAGGAGTGGAACGTCGACATGGCGTGCGGCGGCTCGGTGAAGTGGGCGTGCGGCGGGCCGGGCGCGGCGTACCTCTACGTGCGCCCCGACGTGCTCCCGAAGCTTCGCCCGATGCAGACCGGGTGGTTCTCGCACGCCGAGCCGTTCGCCTTCGACATGGGGCCGATGCGCTACGCGAGCGACGTGTGGCGAATGATCGGCGGGACGATGCCGATCCCCGCGGTCTACACCGCGCGCGCCGGCTGGGAGATCGCCGAGAAGCTCGGGGTGGAAGCGATTCGCGCCAAATCGCTGCGGCAGACGACGCTCTTGCGCGGGCTGGTCGAGAAGCGCGGGTTCACCGTCAACACGCCGCGGGAAGACGCGGCGCGCGGCGGGACCATCTGCTTCGACTTCGAAGGGGCCGAGGCGATCTCGCGCGAGCTATCGGCGCGGAAGTTCTTCCACGACTACCGCCCGCGCTGCGGCCTGCGATTGAGCCCGCACTACTACACGACCGACGACGAGCTCGAAGCGTTCCTGGAGGCGCTCGACGGACTGCGGAAGAGCGGCGTCAGCTCCGGCGCGAAGTCCGCGTACTAGCGCCCGGCGTGTCCTCGGCGCGATCGACGGCGTCGTCTTCGCGCGGCTCCACGCGGACGCTCGGCTCTACGACGCGCGGCTTCGCGGTGTCGGTGCTCGTGTTCGCGTGGCGTCCGATGCGGGCGTCGATCGCGCTCCGCACCAGCTCGTCGACCGCGCTGTCGATGTGAGCCTTGAACTCACGCCGCGTTCTGCGCCGCTCGCGTCGCGACATGCCGTCGTCGCTCGCGTCGTGCTCGCCGAAGAAGGTCTTCGCCGCCCGAAACGAGAGGCTGAGCCCCATGCCGAGCACCGCCCATATCCACCAGCGGGCGTGCGTCTGCAGGTTCATCGCAAAGAAGAACAGGCTCAGGCCCGCGTACGTCACCGCCTGGCGCCAGAACCGACGAATCGCGCGCGCGCGGTTCTCGTCGACGACGGCCAGCGACTCCCGGCGCTTCTGATCGCCCGCCGCGTTCTCGGCCTTCTTCGCGTCGAGCTCCCGCGCCGCCGCCTCCACTTCTTCCGGCGCGATCCCCACCTCGGCGGCGGCCGCGATGAGCTCGTCGCGGCTGATCCCCTCGGATTTCGCCTGCTCGCGCTCGATGGCACGCTTCAAGATCGCGTCCATTTCCTCGCGCGTGTACGTGGTCTGCGGCCCGGGCATGGCCCCGGTCTAGCACGACTCTTTTCGGCGAACCTTTGGCCAGAACGGGTGTTTCCTACTCGAAGACGCCCAGCTGGCCGCCATGCTCGAAGCCGACGAGACGCTCTACGCGCGCGCGAAGGAGGGGGACATGCGCGCGTTCGACGCGCTCTACGCCCGCTACGAGACGTGTCTCTTCGGCTTCATCTTGAGCCAGGTTCGCCATCGAGCCGACGCCGAAGACGTGTTCCACGAGACGTTCGTGAACGCGCTGAAGGCGAAGTCGGCGCGCTTCGAGGGGGCCGGAGGGTTCCGCGCGTGGATTTACCGAATCGCACGAAATCTCGTCCTGAACCGGGCCCGCAGCGCCAAGCGCGGCGCGCGCGCGCTGTCGGACCTCGCCGTTCAGCCCGAGTCGTCGCAGCTGCCGAGGCCGCGCGCGACGACGCCCAGCGACGAAGCGATCGCCGACCGCGAGATGCAGGCCGCGCTCGATCGTGCGGTGGAGCGCTTACCGCCGGCGCTCTCGGAGGTCTTTCACTTGCGCGCGTCGGGCCTTCGCTATGAGGAGATGGCCGACGTGCTGGAGATTCCGCTCGGGACCATCAAATCCCGAATGAACCAGATGGTGACGCAACTGCGCGAGGAGCTGAGGCCATGGACTGTCGGATGATTCAGAGCGACCTGGTCGCGTTCACCTTCGGGACGCCGATAGGCGCGACCTCGGAGAGCGAATCAGGGAACGCGAACGGGAACGCGAACGCGACGTCGAGCGACGACGCGCGCGATCGGATCGACGCGCACCTGCTCACGTGCACCGATTGCCTGCGCGCGTACTTGCGGTTCAAGCACCACGTCGAGCGCGGCGCCTCGTTGCGCGAGCGGCCGAGCGACGACGTGAAGCGGCGCATCCGCGAAGACGTCGCCTCCGTGGTTCGCCCGCGCGGCGCGGCGCGCGTGCTGCGGAGCTTGCGCCGCCCGATTCCGCTCTACCAGGGGATCGCGGTGGCGTGCGTCGCCGCGGGGATCGCCGTCGCGTCGCCGTGGATTCACCACCTGGTGACGTCGCGGCTCGCCGGCTCCGACGAAGGGCCCGTCGCCGAGTCGCGCGTCGATACGTCGCGCGCGATAGCCCAGAGCAACACGATCTATTGAGTTCTGTGAGTCCGAGAGGAAGCCCGTCATGCGCATCGCTCGCCTGCTCTGCACCGTCGTCACGATCGCTTCGGCGACCGTGGCTTGCTCTCAGTCTGGTTCGCCCTCGGGTTCGCCGGCACCGGGCCCGGCGTCGAGCCTCTCCACGCAGGTCGCCACGACCGCCGCGACGGCGCCGAGCACCGCGCCGTCCTCGATGCATGACGACGAGGATGACCTCGTGATCCCCACGGAGAAATTCAGCGAGCCGCAGAAGGCGTTCGACACCGCGAAGAACGTGCTCCTGCACGACTACTACGCCTCGGGCCTCACCGAGGAGGACCTGTACCGCGCCGCGGTCCACGGCATGCTCGCCGACGTCGATCCGCGCATGCACCGATGGAACAAGCTCCTCTCGCCGCGCGCCTACGCTGACCTCGCGAACGATCTGAAAGGCGAGCTCGTCGGCATCGGCGTGCGGATGAAATTCGATCCTGCGACCGGCCACAGCGACGTGCTCAGCACCATCCCCGGCTCACCCGCCGAGAAAGCGGGCCTGCGCGCCACCGACACGATCGTCAGCGTGAACGGCAAGCTGTGGAAGGGGAAGAGCGAACGCGAGGTCGTGGACGAGATCCGCGGCACGGCCGGCGAGGTGGTCACGCTCAGCGTGCTCCGCGACGACAAGATCCTCCCGTTCTCGATCGCGCGCGCCAAGGTGACGTTCGACGCCGTGTCGCACGAGGTCGTCGACGGCGTGGGCTACCTCTCGGTCCACATGTTCTCGGAGAAGACGACCCGCTCGATCAAGACGGCGCTCGACGACTTCGCCGCGGCGCACGTGCGCGCCGTCGCGCTCGACCTCCGCGGGAACATGGGAGGCTCGTTCGACGAGGCGGTGCATAGCGCCGAGCTGTTCCTCCCGTCCGGGACGCCGATCGTGACGCTCGAGCGGCGCGACGGAAAGATGGAGACCACCGCGTCCAAAGGGGCGCCGCTCGCCGCGCTCGCCAGCGTGCCGATGGTGGTGCTCATCAACCACGACACGTCGTCGGGCGCGGAGCTCGTGGCCGGCGCGCTGTCCGAACAGCGCCACGCGAAGACCGTGGGGACGCGCACGTTCGGCAAGTGGAGCGTGCAGTCGATCGACGAGCTGGGGAACGGCTACGCCATCAAGTACACGACGGCGCTCTTCCACGCGCCGAGCGGCAAGTCGTACGACGGGGTGGGCATCGCACCCGACATCGAGGTCGACGCCGACGGCGCTCAGATTGAACGCGCGGCGCAGCTCACCGATCCCAAGGCGCGCGTGGCCGCGGACATCCAACTCAGGACGGCGCTGTCGCTGCTGGCGCCGTGAGCGCGCGATCGAACGCGGTCGCGGAACTTTCTGGGAGACGAGTCGTGGAACACAAGGGAGGGATCGTCATGAATCACGGAGCCTCGTTCATTCGCCGCACGTTCGCGCTCACGTCGCTCGTCGCGCCGGTGCTCGTCGCGTACCTCTACTTCGGCGCCTGCGGGCCGGGGAAGCGTGGGCTCGTGATGACCGCGAAGGCGTTCGGCGTGTCGGTGTCCGCCGCCTGGTGCTCCGCCAGCTAGCCCTTCGTCCACGGCGGCGGGCGTCGCGAGAAGTACGCGGTCATCGCGTCGGCGTGCTCTTGCCCGCTCCAGGTCGCGATGAAGCGCGCGCGCTCGTGGACGCCCACGTCGATCCGGGTCGCGCGGAGGAGCGCCTTCATCTCGGCGACGGCGTTCGGCGCCCCCTGCGCGATGTCGCTGGCCCACGCGAGCGCCGCGGCCACGCACGTCCCCGACTCGCACACGGCATCGACCAGGCCCATCGCGATCGCGTTCGCCGCGAGCACCTCGTGCCCCGTGAGGAGGAGGCGCGAGGCCGACGAATAGCCGACGATCGAGACCAGCTTTCCGATCGTGCCCCAGGCGGTCGTGACCCCCATGCGCACCTGCTTGAACGAGATCTTCGCCGTCGGCTCGGCCACGCGCAGATCGCACGCGATCGCCAGCTCGGCGCCCCCGCCGTACGCCGCGCCGGGGAGCGCCGCGATCACCGGCACGTGAAGCGAATCGATCGCCGCACACACGCGCGCGCCCGCATCAGCGAAGATCTCCGCGTCATGCGCGCTCGTCTTCTCGCGCAGCTCGCGGAGGTCGCCCCCCGAGACGAAGGTGTCGCCCGCGCCTGTCAGCACGACGGCGCGCAGGGTGGCATCGCTCTTCGCGGCCTCGGCCGCGCGCGTCAGGAGCTCCAGCGTCTCCAGGTTGAGGGCGTTCTTCGCTTCGGGGCGCGAGATCGTCCAGATCGAGAACGCGCCGCTCCGTTCCACTCGCAGCATGGCCACGAGTGTAGACGAAACGCGGGCTAGCTACCGTTTCGTGCCGTCGTCGTCCCGCGACGTCCGCGCGGGACAGCGACCGCTTCTTCTTCCGGCCGAAGGCGACGCACGCGGCGCTCGTCCTCGATGACGGAGTCGCGCCGCAGCTTCTTCTTGTTCCGCTTGGCGACGAACCGCTCGGCGTGAATCAAGATCGCGCCGGCCACGTCGACGCCGCTCGTCCGCTCGATCCCCTCGAGCCCCGGCGAGCTGTTGATCTCCAGGATCTTCGGCCCGTCTTTCCCTTCGAGCATGTCGACGCCGGCGACCTCGAGCCCCATCACCTTCACCGACTCGATCGCGGCCTGCGTGTACCGCTTGTCCATCCGGACGCGCATCCCGAGCCCGCCGCGGTGGAGGTTCGAGCGGAACTCGCCCGCCTTCGCTTGCCGCCGCATCGAGGCCACGACCTTGCCGCCCACGACGATCGCGCGGTAATCGCGCCCCTTCGACTCGGCGATGTACTCCTGAAGGATGATGTCCTGGCCCATGGCCCAGAGCGTCTCCAGGAGCGACGTCACGGCCTGCGGCGTCTCGGCGATCATCGTCCCGATCCCCTGCGCCCCTTGCTGGAGCTTCACGATGGCCGGCGTTCCGCCGATGAAGCCGAGCGCGAGGTCGACCGAATCAGGGGTGCGGGCGCAGACGGTCTTGGGGACGTCGATGTCGCGCTTCGTGAGGAGCTGCATCGCCCGCAATTTGTCGCGCGACCGGGCGATGGCGACGGCCGTGTTCAGGACCGGGACCCCCATCATGTCGAACTGGCGGACGACGGCGAGGCCGTAGTTCGTGATCGAGGCGCCGATGCGCGGGATGACGACGTCCGCCCGGGGAACCTGCCGTCCGCTGAGGAACATCGACGGCCGCCCGCGCGAGATGACGATGTGGAAATCGAGCGGATCGGCGACCGTGACCTCGTGCCCGCGCGAACGGGCCGCGAGGACGAGCCGGCTCGTGGAATAGAGCCCGGCGTTGCGGGAGAGGATGAGGACGCGCATTTGGGGGAAAGGAACCGAGGATGACCGGCCGGTTGGCGTTCGGAGCCAGGAAGGTACGGAAGGCGTGGGCGTGAGCGCAACGGGTAGTTCCGGAGGCCGGAAAGTCGAGCGCTCACGGCGGCGTTTCTAGGCTCCGGCCTGCAAATGCACGCCACCGGGTAGAGATGCACGCCACCGCGTGGAGATGCACGCCACCGCGTAGAGATGCACGCCACCGGGTAGAGATGCACGCCACCGGGTAGAGATGCACGCCACCGCGTGGAGATGCACGCCACCGGGTAGAGATGCACGCCACCGCGTAGAGATGCATCACCGGTGATGTACGAGCACTGCTGGCAGTACATCACGTCCGGTAGCGATGCCTCCCGACCGCGCGGGTGAGGCCTGCCGACCGCGTTACCGCGAGGCGACGCTGGCGTGGACCGTATGGGCCTCGGCGCCGGCCATCGAAACCGTGCCGCCGTGGACGGAAGCGGGGACGGACGAGCCGCGCGGGAGCCACGCCGCCGCCGCGATGACGGCGAGTGCCGCCAACCGGAGGAGCCAGTGCGCTCGCTTGCTCATGTCCCTCGAACCCATGTCGTTGGAACAATGCACTCCATGTGCCGTCGACGCGCGCAGCGCGATCTTCGATTTCTTGCAATTCCCACGAGCGATCACCTGTGACTTCCAGGTCGCAGTGAGGATGACGTGTCTCAGTCCTGACACTGTGGACGCGATCGCGACACGCGTGAGCGTGCGTGCCTCAGTGAGCGGTGCGTCGGAAGGCGAGAGCGGCGGCGATTCCACCGGCGGCCGCGAAGCCGAACGTCGCCAGCGCGTCCCTCGTCGCGTCGAACACGTGAGGCTGGCCGATGACGGCGCGCATCCAGTCGACGGCGTACGTCACGGGGTTCGCGAGGAAGAGCGCGTGCATCCACGGCGGAAGCCCGTCGGGCGGGAAGACCCCTCCCGAAAGGAAATACAGCGGCAGGACCACGAAGTTCGACACCACGCCGAACCCCTCGAACGTCTGCATCCGGCTCCCAAGCGCCACGCCGATGCCCGTGACGCCAAGCGACATGACCGCCATCGCGACGCCGAGCAGCAACGCCGATGTCACGCCGAAGTGCACGCCGACCAGCGGCGCGAACGCCGCGGCGACCATCCCCTGGACGAACGTGACCGCCGCCCCCGCGCAAGTTTTTCCGCCCACGATCGCGAAGCGCGAAATCGGTGCGACGAGGACCGAGCGGAGCATGCCGAACTCGCGGTCCCAGACGATCGTGATGCCGTGGAACATCCCGCCGAAGAGGATCGTCATGGCGATCGCCCCGGCGTAGGTGAACTGGCGGTAGTCGATGGCCGCGCCCAGGCTCGCGCCGACCGAGCGGCGGAGCCCCGAGCCGAAGAGGAGCATCCAGATGGCCGGTCGGCCGATGGTCCCCAGGAGCTGCGAGCGGTCGCGCGTGAACCGGAGGAGGTCGCGCTTGGTGAGGGCCACGACAGCGCCGAGATCGCTCACGCTCAGCCTCGCCCGTTCATGCGGAGGCGCATCTTCATGCCCGACATGCCGGCCCCTTGCTCGTCGCTGGCGTCGCGAATGTCGTGGCCGGTGAAGGAGACGAAGGCGTCTTCCAGGCGCGTCGTGCCGGTCCGGTCGCAGAGCTCCTTGGGGGTGCCGCGGGCGAGGAGGCGACCGTGGTCGAGGATGACGACGTCGTCGCAGCGCTCGGCTTCGTCCATGTAATGCGTGGTGACGAAGACCGTGCGCCGGCGCTCGGGTGTGGCGGCGATCTCGGCGAGCTTGTCCCAGACGGCGCGGCGGGTCTGGGGGTCGAGGCCGACGGTGGGCTCGTCGAGGATCAGGATGGACGGGTCGTGGACCAGCGCCCGCGCGATCTCGAGGCGCCGCTTCATGCCGCCGGAGAACGTCCGGACGAGGTTGTCCCCCACGCCGGCGAGGCCGATCCAGGCCAGCTGCGTCTCGGCCCGGGCGCGCCGTTCGCGGCGAGGGACGCCGAAGATGGCGCCGTGGAGGTCGAGGTTCTCGCGGGCGGTGAGGCGGTCGTCGAGCGACGAGTCCTGGAAGACGACCCCCGAGACGCGCCGGACCGATCGGGGGTCGGACTGGACGTCGTGCCCATCCACGAAGGCGCGCCCCGCGGAGGGGGCCAGGAGCGTCGTGAGGATCTGGATGGTCGTGCTCTTCCCGGCGCCGTTGGGGCCGAGCAGCGCGAAGAGCGACCCGGCGCGGACGGTGAGGTCCAGCGACTCCAGCGCGCGCTTCGGGCCGAACGAGCGCGACAGCGCCTCGGTGCGAATGGCGAGAGCGGGCGAAGGCACGGGGGGCCGACTCTAGTACAAACATGACGCGCGTCTTGCGGTTCGCGCGCGGAGACGGCAGATCATTCGCATGTCGATCAAACCGGAGGAGAAACCTCGCGACGACGAGGACGAGCTCGACGAGCTCCCCCCGATCGACGGCGACGGGGGGGACGGCGAAGACCCGGAGGCCGGCCCCGAGGACCTCGACGAGGAGATCGACGACGGCGGCGACCCGATGGACGACTCCACCGGCGAGGACGATCCGGTCGACGAGCTGGAAGGGTCGGAGACGGAGACCGTCGAGACCGAGAGCTCGTGGTTGAACGACGCCGACGAAGACGACGCGCTCGACGTCGGCGCCCCCGACGCGCTCGGTGAAGAGCGCGAGAGCGGCGCGCTGCTCGAAGGGGCCGAGGAGACCGACGTGGGGGTCGAGGACCTGGCGTTCGGCAGCGAAGACGAGTCGATCGTGGCGGACGCCGGCGAAGAGGGGTTCCTCGAGGAAGAAGAAGCGCTGCGCGAAGAGGACCTGCCGCGCCTCGACTCGGGCGACGACGCCGAGATGGACGACGCGGACCTCGGTGACGCGCTCCCCGACGACGACGCCGCGGAAGAGACCCTCCCGCCGTGGGACGATCGCGCGTGGGATCGCGTGGAGGGGGCGGCGGGAGGACTGGCCGACCCGATCGCCGCGGTGTCGTCGGTGGCGTGCGCCGGGAGCGCGGTGCTGGTGGCGGGCGAGGGGCTCGCGCAGATCGACGCGGCGGGGAAGGTGACCGCGCTCGAGGCGCTCGGGCTTCGTGGCGGGGCGCCGTCGGCGATCGCGACGGACGCGAGCGACGCGGCGGTGATCGTGCTGTCGACGCCGCGCGCCGGGGTGCTCGTGTCGCGCGACGGCGGGAAGTCGTTCGTCGAGGCCAACGATTGGCGGGCGTGCGTGGCGCGTGAAGACGCGGGGCGCGAGGCGGCGGGGGCGGCGCTCGGGTCGCTCGTGATGTGCGGCGCGGATCTGTGGGGGCGTACGCGCATGGGGGCGCTCGTGTGGAGCGGAGATCGCGGCGCGACATGGACGCGCGCGAATGGTGCGCCTGCTCGCGTGGACGCGATCGCGATCGACGCGGTGACGAGCGAGCTGGTGGCGATCGCGCGCGCCGACGCAGGGACGTGCATCGAAGTGCGTGGTACGGCCGGGCGCGTGGCGGTGACGCCGTGCGGTCCGTTGCCGCCGGCTCCCGTGATGGCGCTCGCGGCCAACGGCGGGCGAGTCGCGGTGGCGCTGGCCGGGCGCGGCGCGTTCCGCACGAACGACGCCGGGGGATGGTCGCGCCTCGAAGGGACCGCGTCGCTCACGGCGATCGCCTACGGCCCGTCGGGCACGCTGGTCGTCGCGCTCTGCTCCGAAGGGGAAGGGCGCGCGTGGATCGTCGAGGCGCGCGGCCACGACGGCCCGGCGCGAATCGTCGCCGAGCTGGGCGACGCGCCGACCACCCACGAAGACGAAAGCGACGCCCGCGTCCGCGCGCTGGCGTGGGACGAATCGCGCGGCGTGATGTGGGCCGCCGGCGCCTTCGGCTTAGTCGCCCTCCGGCCGGCTCGTAGGTAGTCTCGCGCGCAAGGATCCATGCCCACACTCGTGCAGAAGTACGGCGGGTCGTCGGTCGCCGACGTCACCAAGATCGGACAGGTCGCCGACAAGGTCGTGAGCGCGAAGCGCGAAGGGAACGACGTCGTCGTCGTCGTGAGCGCGATGGGGAAGACCACCGACGGTCTCCTCGAATTGGCCAGGAGCGTCGCCGCCACGTTCGTCGGTCACGAAGGCACGAAGCGCGAGCCGCCGCGACGCGAGCTCGACATGCTCGTGTCGACCGGCGAGCGCGTGACCATGGCGCTCCTGTCGATGGCGATTCACGCGCGTGGCGAAGAAGCCATCAGCTTCACCGGATCGCAGTCGGGCATCATCACCAACGATCGGCACTTCGACGCGCGCATCATCGAGGTGCGCCCGCACCGCATCGAAGACGAGCTGGCGCGCGGGCGGATCGTGATCGTCGCCGGATACCAGGGGGTCTCGTACAAGAAAGAGATCACGACGCTCGGTCGCGGCGGGTCCGACACGACGGCCGTGGCGCTGGCGGCGGCGCTCGGCGCTTCGCAGTGCGAGATCTACAGCGACGTCGACGGCGTGTACTCCGCCGATCCGCGCGTCGTGCCCGACAGCGTGCACTTGCCCACGATGGGCCTGGCGATGCTGCAAGAGATGGCCGAAGCGGGCGCGAAGGTGCTCAACGCGCAAGCCGTGGAGTGGGCGCGGCGCGCGAAGATCGCGCTGCATGCGCGGAAGACGACCGATACGTGGACGCGCCACGACGCGGGCAAGCCGCCGCGCGAGACGATCGCGAAGGAGGGCGGGGGAGACGCGAGCGCGAACGCGCGGGCCATCGTGGGGCTCGATCGCGTCGTGCGCGTGCGGGCGAAGGCGAAGGACATCGTGGAGCTGAGCGAGGCGTGCGCGACGCTGGCGATCCCGCTGCTCGACGTGGTGGTCGCCGGTGAGTCGGCGTTCGCGGCGGTGCCGCTCCTGAACGTGCCCGACTGGGAGAAAGCGCGCACCGATCTTCTCGCGCGAATGAAGGACGCTGTCACGCTCGCGCCCGGCGGGGCGATAGTCAGCGTCGTGGGCGACGGGCTCACGACGAGCGGACGAGCGCTTCCGCGATTCCTGGCGTCGCTCGCGCGCGCGGGCGTCATGCGGCTCCCCGACGCCATCGTCGCCGGCCCGCTCCGCATCGGCGCGTGCATCGACGCCGAGGCGCTCGCGGGGGTCCAGCGGGCGCTGCACGAGGAGTTCGTCTCGACCGCCACGAACGAGCGAGACGGCGCGCTACACTAGAGGTTCCCTTGTCCGCGCGCCGCCCCTCCGCCGCCGTGTGCTTGCTCGTCGCGATCGCCGCGACGTCTTCTGCGCGCGCGGTCCATGCGCAATCGCCTGAATCGGCCGGCGAGCTCCTCCGCGAAGCGCGCGAGCACGAATCGACGCACGACGATCTCGTGGCCATGCGCCGCTACGCCGACGCCCTCGCGCTCGACCCCACCCTGGGCGACGCCTACCTGGGCCTCGGCGCACTCCGCCTGCGCCTCGGCGACGCGCGTGAAGCCGAGCGCGTCTTCGACGTCGCCTTGTCGCGCGTTCCGTCGCTTCATCGCGCGCTCGTGGGGAGAGCCGAGGCGCGCTGGGCGCTCGGCCTCCGCCCGCAAGCGGAAGAGGACCTCGAGCTCTACGTCCGCCAGGCCGAAGACCCCGGTGCGCTCCGCGAGCTCGCCGGCTGGTATGCCGACGAATCGCGCGTCCCCGCGCAGCTCGCCACGTGGCGCCACATCCGCGCCATGGCCAACGAACGTGGCGACGCCCCGCTCGAGCACGAAGCGCAGACGATGGTCCGCGCGCTCCAGATCCTCGTCGGCCCCGCCGACCCCGTCGCGAAACCCTCCGCCCAAGACCCCACCCGCCGCGGCATCGCCCGTGTCGCGGCTCGCGGAGGATGAAAGTCAGCCGCCGATGAGGCGCTCTTGTGCGTCTTCGATCGCTTCGCTGCGGCGCGGGCGCATGTTGATCTTCATGATCTGCTTTCGCACGCGCACCGCGTCCGGCGTCACTTCGACGAGCTCGTCCGCGTCGATCCACTCCATCGCCGTCTCGATCGTGAGAATGCGCGGGCTGGCGAGCATCACGTTCTCGTCCTTGCCGTGGTTGCGGACGTTCGTGAGCTTCTTTTCTTTGACGACGTTCACGTCGGTGTCGTTCGGCCGATTGTGCTCGCCGACGATCATCCCTTCGTAGACCTCGACGCCCGGCACGAGGAAGAACTGCCCGCGCGGCTGGAGGTGGTGCATCGCGTACGGCGTCGAGACGCCCTGGCGATCGGACACGATGGCGCCCGACTGGCGCTTCATCATGATGCCACCCCATGGCTCCCACGAGTCGAACATCGCGTTCAAGAGGCCCGTGCCGCGCGTCGAGGTGAGGAACTCGCCGCGGAACCCGATGAGCCCGCGGCTCGGCACGCGGTACTCGAGGCGCGCGCGGCCGTAGCCTTGGTTCGACATCTTCACCATGCGCCCGCGCCGCTCGCCGAGCCGCTCGGTCACGATGCCGATGAACGAATCGGGCACGTCGATGATGACGAGCTCGTACGGCTCGTTCATCACGCCGTCGATCTCCTTGGTGACGACCTCGGGGTTGCCGAGCTGCATCTCGTACCCTTCGCGACGCATCGTCTCGACGAGGATCGCGAGCTGCAACTCGCCGCGGCCGAGGAGCACGAAGGTGTCGGGCGAGTCGCTCTCTTCCATGCGAATCGCGAGGTTCTTCCGCGTCTCGCGCACGAGGCGCTCGCGAAGCTGGCGGCTCGTCAGATACTTCGACAGCTTGCACTTGCCGGCGAACGGCGACGAGTTGACGCCGATCTTCATCTTGATCGTCGGCTGCTCGACGTGAATCCGCGGCAGCGCGCGCGTCTCCCAGCCGGGGTTCTGATCGGTGATCGTGTCGCCCACGTCGATCTCTTCGATGCCGGCGATGGCCACGAGCTCGCCCGCGCTGACCGGCTCGGTCGACGGCGTTCGCTTCAAGCCTTCGAACGTCGACAGGACCTTGATGGCCCCCTTCACGACGGTTCCGTCCTTCACGATGCCGACGGGCTGGTTCGGACGCGCGATGCCCGCGACGACGCGACCGATGGCCAGGCGGCCGACGTAGTCGTCGTGGTCGAGGTTGTTGATGAGGATCTGGAGCGGCTTCTCGGCGTCGCCCGGCGCGACGGGGACGTGTTTCAAGATCGCTTCGAAGAGCGGCGCGAGCGTCGAAGACTCGTCGGTGAGGTTCACCTTCGCCATGCCGTTCTTCCCGACGGCATAGAGCACCGGGAAGTCGGCCTGGTAGTCCTGCGCTTCGAGGTCGACGAAGAGGTCGAACACTTCGTTCAGCACTTCGGTCGGTCGCGCGTCCTGGCGGTCGATCTTGTTGATGACCACGATGACGGGGAACCCGAGCTCGAGGCACTTGCGAAGGACGAAGCGCGTCTGCGGCAGCGGTCCTTCCGCGGCATCGACGAGCAAGAGCGCGCCGTCGGCCATGAGCAGCGTGCGCTCGACCTCGCCACCGAAGTCGGCGTGGCCCGGGGTATCGACGATGTTGATCTTCGTCCCCTTCCAGCGAACGCTCGTGTTCTTCGCGAGGATCGTGATCCCGCGCTCTTTTTCGAGGTCGTTGGAGTCCATCACGCGCTCGACGAGCGCTTCGTTCTCACGGAACGTCCCCGCTTGGCGGAGCATGTGATCGACCAGCGTGGTCTTACCGTGGTCGACGTGCGCGACGATCGCGATGTTGCGAATCTCAGTAGGCATGAAGGGCGCGGGTATCTAGCTCGACGACGCTTGCCACGCAACCACGCGAATCGGCGCGTAAGCCGTGACGCGGGCTTTCTAGCCGATCGCGACGCTTACGTAATGCCGGCCTTCGTGCGCGCTTCTGCGTACGGATCGCTCGTACCGAACACGAGCAGGTCGCGCACTTCCGCCGTGTGAAGAACCCACGCCGCGCGGCGATCGAGATCCTTGGGCGCGCCGTCGTTCATGCCGAGGCTCCATGCGATGCCGTCGAGCGCGGCGCCGGGATCGCCGACGGCGAGCAGCGCGACACGATCGGCCCATGCGATGGTGCTGGCGCCCAGCGTGGCGAGGTGAGGCCCCAGCGTGCCGGCGACCTCGAGGGCGATGGTGGCGATGTCGGAGTCGATCGAGCGCGGCATGCCCGGAGCCATGCGTCGTTTGGCGTCGGCTAGCGCGGAGGGCGCGATCCCCTGCGGTGTCCACGAGGCGTTGAACCCCTGGAGCCACGCCGCGATGAGCACGGCGAGATCCGCCGGCGGAGTTCGCACCAGCGCCGACGCGTGCGCCTGCACGAGCTTCAGCGCGCGCGTCACGACGAACGCGGCCGCAGGCTCGCCGATGACCGCGATGAGCGGCTCGCCGAGGACCACGCACGGCGGCGACGACGCGCTCGGCACGCATGTCCGACCGAGCTGCGGCGAGACGAGCACCTGCACCGGCGGGATGCCCAGCGAGGACGCGATCGCCGCCAGGCGCGACTGCGCGACGCCGGGGGCCAGCGGCTGCGCGTGCAGCGCGCGAAGGTCGAGCGCCGAGGCGACGTCGAGCGCGTCACCCGCGCGTGACAAGAGCGAGCGAAGAC
Source organism: Myxococcales bacterium (assembly GCA_003151595.1). Next base: position 12,217 of record PLXW01000039.1, on the reverse strand, counting down.
CGGCGCTCATCGCTTCGGGCGCGAGGAGATCGTCGAGGCGCGGATCGCCGGCGCGTCCGCCGGCGCCCGGCACTTGCGTCGGCTCGCCTTCGAGCGCCGCCACGGTCGCCGCCACGACGCGCGCGGCGTCTTTCTTCCCGCGCAGCTCGTGCACCGCGTGGAGCACCTCGAAGAGGGAAGGGGAGAAGCGCCCGGCCGACAGCGCGCGGCGCGCATCGGCGGACGCGCGATCGAGCAGGATGTTCACGGCGGGCATCTGCTTTTGCCGCTGATAGAACTCGGCGAGCGCGCGCAGCGCCCCCACGTCGTTCGGGAACTCGCGCCGCGCGGCCTCGAGCGCCTGCTCGGCCTTGCGCAGATCGCGCGACGTCGTCTCGTGAATGAGCGCGATAGCGACGAGGCGCTCTCTTCGCTCCTCGGGCACCGTGGCCATCTTGAGGAGCTGCTGCGCGACCTCGAGCGCCCGCGGCGCGTCGGTCTGCTTCTTGTAGACGGTGACGAGCCGCTCCAGCGTGGGGACGTCGTCGGGGGCGCGCTTCAGCACCTCCTTCAGCGCGACCTCGGCGCGTGCGTAGTTCGGCGCGTGCTCGGAGTAGAGCTCGCCCAGCTTCTCGTAGACGGCGCGCTGATCGGCCGGCTCGGAGACAAGGCGCGCGAGGCGCACCCACGCTTGCTCCGCGGTCTCCCAGTCTTCGAGCGTCGCGCACAGGTCGGCGTAGGCTGCGAGCGCGACGACGTGATCGGGCATCGCCTCCAGCGCCGCTTCGAGGCCGCGCCGCGCCTGCTGCGGCTCGCCGACGTCGATGAGCGCGCGCGATCGATCGACCTCCATGCGCACGCGATCTTCGTCGTCGGTGGCCGTGGCGATCCGCCGCGCCAGGAGCCCGGCGAGCTCGGCCCGCGCGCCGCGCTTCGTGTAGAGCGCGCTCAAACGCCCGAAGACGTCCTGGAAGCCGAGATCGATCGCCGCCGCCTGCTCCAGCGCCGCGACACAGCGCTCTTCGTCGTCCACGTCGTCGAGCCAGATGCGGCCGGCGTCGTACCAGGCGAGCAAGCGGTGCTCGTCGACCACGCTCGTGCGCGCCAGGCTCTCACACGCTTCTGCCGCGCCGCGCGAGTCTTCGTCGCGCTGGCGCACGTCGGCGAGCAGGCCCCACGTGACCACGTCGCCCGGGTCTTCGGTGGCGGCCCGATCGAGGAGCTCGCGTGCCTTGGCGAGATCGTCCGATCGCATCGCCGCCTCGCCGGCGCGAACGACGAGCGCGGCGATCTCCTGCGAGCGCGCCGTGCGATTCGCCAGCGCGAGCGACGCGCGAATGAGCGCGTCCTCGTCCCCTTCGCCGCGCGCGTGGGCGGCGAGCGCGCGGAGCGACCAGAGCGAGGGCTCAGGCAGCGACGCCGCGAGATCGATCATCGGCCGCGTGGGTTCCCACTCGCCGGTGGCGCCACGCATGCGAAGGCGCGCGGAGAGCTGCGCGTGCGCGCCCGCTTCGGCGCTGGTGTCGTTCGCCGACACGAGCGCGCGCGCGATCGCCGCCGCCACCGGCTCGAGCTCATCGATGCGCCCGTCGGTGAGCAGCGCGTGCTCCACGTGACGAAGGCTCGGCGCGTACGTCGGGTCCTCTTCGAGGATCGTGCGGTGCCAGAGGAGCGCGCTCGCGGCATCGTCGCGGCCCGTGGCGTCCAGATCGGCGAGTCGCTCGTACGCTTCGCGCCGCTCGCGCGGATCGTCGGTCGAGCGCGCGGTGGCCAGGAGCGAGTCGGCGAGACGCGCCGCGGCACCCGACGCGAGCTCCGCGCGCTCGAGCACGAGCGGCGCGAGGCCATGGCTCGACTCGGCGTGCGCGGCCGCCGCGTTGCGGAGCGTCGCCGCCGCGTCACCGATTCGCTCGAACTCTTCGGCGGCCTCGAGGTGCAAGCGCGCCTTCGTCGTCTGCGACGTCGCGCTCGCCGCGCGCGCTTCACGCCATGCGGCCCGATCTTCCGCCGAAGGTGCGGCGACCCGCTCGTACAGATCGCGGAGCGCGATGTCGCCGGGGCGCGCCTTGTGCGCGGCGAGGAGCCGCTCGGTCGCGAGCGTGGGGTTCGTGTCGGCGACCAGCAACGCTTCGACCACGTCGTCGAGCGCGGTCTGCACCGCATCGGGCGCCGACTCCATCGCGCTCCGTCGCTCGCGGATCCAGCGGAGCACGGCCTCGACGTCGCCCGCCCTTCGCGCGCTTCGCTCGGCGAGGAACGCGGCAATCGGGATGGCCGGCGCCGCGCGATGCGCCGCTTCGAGCAGCCCGTTCCGGATCTCTTCGCTCTGCTCGCCGCCCCCGCGCGCGACTGCCTCGAGCCACGCCATCGCCGCGCCCGCCCCTTCGCCGCGCGCATCGCCCAGCGATCGCAGATCGGCGCCGACGTCTGCGCGCGGGTCGAGCGACGCGAGCGCGCGGAAGGCCGCTTCGTTCGCCGGATCGAACGCGCGCGCCGAGGTGTACGCCGCGACCGCACGCGCATAGTCCTCTGCCCGCTCGGCCACGACCGCCGCGGCGAGCGAGCGATCGCGCGCGCCGTCCTCGTCGTCGTCGGACCAGCCGGCGATGGCGTCGCTCACGTCGCCGTACCGCCCGGCGCGCGCGGCCATCTCGAGCGCCACCGCGCGCGTCTCACCGTCGTGATCGCCGTCGAACGGCGCGAGCGCCTGGTCGATCGCTTCGTTGGGCGCGTCAGCCGCGACGAGCCGCGCGAGGCGAATCGTGTCGCGCGTTCGCGGCGTGCCGCTCGATCGATCGGCGCGCCCCTTCGGAGCGCCGACCGCGGCGAGCGCTGCGGCCAGCGGGCGCATCTCCTCCGACGCGGCGAGCTCGTCGAGGTCTTCATCCGACGACGCATGTGGAACGCCGGCGAGGAACGCGAGCACCGCCCGGTCCGCCGCGCCCAGTGGTGCGCCACCGGAGCTCGCGTCGGCCCGAGCACACGCCTCTTCCACGACGTCGCTCGCGCCCAGCTCCACGGCGCGCGCCGCCAGCGCCCTTCGCCCGGCGCCCGTCTTGGCGACGATGCGCAGCCAGTCGACCGACTCGGCGCGCGCCGCCGGCGCCACGCTGGCGAGCGACGCCGCCAGCCACATCGATGCGTCGCGCAGCTCGGGAACGCGCGCGAGTTCGGCGAGGGCGTGCGCCGCGGCCCCCATGTCGCGCGCATCGATCGCTTCGCGCGCTCGCCTGAGCGCATCGTTCGGCAGCGACTCCTCGGCCCGCACGTCGGGACGCGACACGCCGCGAATCTGCAGAGCCCGCGCGATCGCTTCGCCCAGCGGCGCCAGCTCCGTCGCGTCCGGCAGGCGCAGCGATGCGTGCATCACGTCACCGTGACCGATGCGATCCGCGGCTCTGGCCAGCGGCGCGCGCGGATCGCTCGGTGCGACGCGAATCGCCTGGTCCCATCGCTTCGCCGCGCCGTCCACGTCTCCCGCGAGCCGCAGCACGTCGGCCGCGAGCAGCGCGCTGTGAAGGCGCGCGGCCTGCGTCGGCGCTTGCCGCCCTTCGGCGTCGAGCGCGTCGGCCAGGGGCGGAGCTTCGCGCGGCAGCGGCTGCAACGCGCGCGCTTGCCTCGGCGCCATGGCCAGCGTCGGAGCCGTCGCCGCCGCTTCGCGCGCCAGGATCTCCGCGACCTCGGTCTCTCCAAGGATCGCGCGCATCTCGCTGGCCACGAGCAACGCGCGCGCGCGCGCCGTGCGCTCGTCGGTCGCCCGCGCCTCGCTCTCCAGCCACTCCGCGCGTGCCACGAACGCCGCGCGCCGCGTCTCGTCGAGCCTCTCGCTCGCCGTGCGCTCGTCTTCCCACTCGATCGTCTGCCGCTGCGGCACGGCTTCGGCGCGCGATCGGAATCGCGTCGGCTCGTCGCCGTCATCGTCCGGCGCTGGCTCGTCGAGCTGCACTTTGAGCGCAGCCTTCGACATCATGCTCGTCTCTTCGTTGGGGTCGTACTCGCGCTGCGTCGGCGCGTGGATGGCCCCCTTCACGTTCGAGCTCGTGTCCTGATCGGGATCGAACGCGCGCTGCTTCGGCTGCAAGAGCTGCGGTCCGGGCGAGACGTCGATCGGGACCGAGTCGTCGTCCTTCGTGAGGAGCGGCGCACTGGGCGTTGCTTCGATCACCGGAATCCCCGGCGATCGATCGCCGGGCGCGAGGAACGGATCCGGCTCCGCGAACGGGTCGAACATCGCCCCTTCGGGGAGCGCCTCGTGCGGATCGGGCATGGTCCCGCGCCCGCGAGCCGGCGCGTCGCTCATCGCGCGCGAGGCGCTCGGCGAGATTTCTTGCGCGCTCGTGTACACCGCGTCGTCAGGCGGCGCGGAGTCGGGGGCGTGCGTCGCGGTCGGCGCGTTGTCGAGATCGACGTGCTCCTGGGGCACGCGCTCGCTGCCGGTCGACGTCCGCGCGAACATCTGTCCGAGCCCGCCCCCCGACGACTTCGGCGCGCGCTCGGAGACCTTTCGAAGTAGCTCGCGCGGGATCACGGAGACGACGGTCGCGCCTGATTCCTCGTCGATGTCGATGTCCGACGAAGGCGGGGGAGGGGGCACGCGCCGACTCGCCGGTCTCGCATCGGCAGGAGGCGGAACGTAGAGCGGCTTGGAAGAGGGGGGCGCGGGGAGAACTGGTGCCGACGATATCGGCGGCGGGATCGGCGTTCCCTGAAGCGTGCCCGGCGTATGCGTCTCGCGATCCTTCGCCGGCTCGGGGACGAACGCCTTCTCCTCCCACTCGGCGAGCGCGGAATCCCAGTCGGTTCCTTCGAGGTCGAGGTCTTTGTCTTTGCCGCTCATGCCGCGCCTCCTTCGAGGCCGAGCGCGCGACGCAGCTCGAGGTACGTCGGAGAGAGCGCGAACCGAATGAGCTCCTCGGCGCGCGGATCCGTCTTGGCGACGGTCGAGAGGCGATCGAGCGGCTCACCGAGCGCATCGACGAGCGCGATCCCCACGTCGCCCGAGGCCAACGCCGCGATGCGCGCGTGCGACGCCAGCGCGCGCTTCGACCACGCGCGCGCGTCGCCGTTCGCCGCCACCACCGCCTGGCAAAGCTCGGGGAGCAGCTTCTTCGTCTTGCGCGCGATGGCCTTCGCCAGGTGACGCTCGACGTCGGCCAGCATCGCGTACGACGGCGCGTCGACCTTCACGTCGGCGAGGTTGCACGCGGCGACCACGATGGCCGCGATCGTCGTGTCGTCGCGGTGGCGCGTGATCGTCGAGCCTCGCACCATCGCCAACAGCTCGCGCGCGACCCGCGCGCGCGTCGCCGGCGCGAGCGGCGCGTTCACGCCGGCGCCGACCACCAGCGACGGCGGCTCTCCTGGGACTCCCTGCACATCGAGCGGATCCTTTCCGCCGACGTACAGATCGAACTCCGTGATTCCGAACGCGCCAGCCCAGGCGGCGATCTCGTTTCGCAGCGCGATGCCGCTCCGCGGATCGATCTTGTCTTTCTTCGTGACGCCGCATCCCGCGAGCGACGGCCCCAACGCCTCGGCGATGGTCGGGCCGAGCGCCATGAAGAGGCGCGCCACCGGTCCGCGATCGCCGGGATCGATCACCTGCTTCAAGATCGCCTCGGTGAGCGCGATCTGTGGCGCGCGCGGCTTCTTCGCCACAACCTGCGCGAACTGCTGCTCGAGCGCGGCGTCGTGACCGCCGAGGACGATCGCCACCGACAGCGCGATCTGTTGCAGCGCCTCGTCACCGAGCGCGCGCGCGGCCTTCGCCAGACGCTTCACGGCCGGAAGATCGATGCGGCGCTGCAGCGAGTCGATGAGCACCTTGCGCGCGTTGGTGAGCAGGCGCGTGCGATCGTCGGCCGACACGTCGATGGCCAGCAGCATGTCGATCGCTTCACCATCCACCGGCGACTCTTCGAGCAGCTTCACGACCGCCGCCACGGCGCCGTTCGGATCGTCGAGGCGATCGCGATGAATGGCCATCGCCAGGCGCGCGGCCTCGATGCGTCCGTCGGGCTCGGGGCGTTCGTGCATCAGCTCTTCGAGGATCGCTGTCGCCTCTTTCCATGAGCCCGTTCGCGCTGCGGCGCGCGCCAGTCGCTCGCGAACGGGGAGGGAGGTGAGCTTCGCGCGATGAAGGACGAGCAGAATCTCGAGCGCGCGATCGTTTCGATCGAGCTTGTTCTCGAAGAGATCGACGGCGGCGACTCCGGCAGTGACCCGGTTCTTCGCCGGCGCGGCCTCGAGCAGCGCCAGGCGGGCGAGCGCATCGGCCGCTTCCTGGAACTTGCCGCGACGGATCGCGATCTCGCCGGTGAGCGCGAGCGCGCCGACGTGATCGGGCTCCAGCATCGTGACGTTCTCGAGCGCCTTCAGTGCCCCTTCCTGATCGCCCTTCTCACGAAGGACGCGCGCCTGCTCCCAGAACATCTTGGCGATCTCGGTGGGCTCGTCGCACACCGCGAGGCGGCGGCCGATCAGCTCCAGCAGGAGGTCGCTCTCTTTTCGTTCGCGCACGCGGCGGAACAGCTTGTCGAACGCGAGGCCGCGAGAGGCGTCGCGCGCGAACGCCTGGAAGAACGCCCCCTCGGCGCGCTCGTCTTGACCGAGCTCGAGGCACGCGAGGCCCGCCTGCTCCCAGAAGCGCGCCGCGCGCGCGTCGTCTTTGCAGCGCGCTCCGAGCGCCTCGCACGCGGTCGCGGTCCGCGCGGTGTCGCTCGTCATCTCGGCGGCCGTGCGAAGCCCTTCCCACGCGCCGAGATCGTCGGCATGGACAGCGGTGGCGCGCTCGAACGCCAGCAGCGCCTCGGCGGCGTTTCCTTCGACGAGCCACGACCAACCCGAGAGCGACGCGGCATCGGCCTCCGCGTCGGCGCCGAGCGAACCGTTCAGATCGCGGAGCGCGGCGATGCGTCGGCGCGGATCGCACCCCGGCGGTGCGAGCTCGAGGTTCACCAGTCGCACGGCGTCCGAGGAGCCCACGAGCAGGGGAGCGCGCTCGTCCGGCGTCGCAGCGGAGTGAAGGAGCGCCACGCTCGCCAGGAGCGGCTCGCGCAGCTCGCTGGGGACGGTGGCGGCGATCGCGCGTCGCGCCGCGGCTTCTTCTTCCGCTGCGGGTGCGCCGTTCGCGCGGGAGAGCACCATCGTCGCCGCGAGCCACTCGACGCCGGCGGTGAGCCCGCCGCCCGCCTGGAACCAACCGCGTGAGGCGTCGAGCGCGCGATCGGCGTCGTTGGCGAGGAGCGCGCGGCGATGCTCTTCGGCGGTGACGATCGTGTTGGCGTCGCTCCCGGTGGCCGCGATGCGCGAGAGCGCGACGGTGAGCACGTCGGGATCGGAGTCGGTCGCGCGCCACGCCGCGCGTGCGAGCGCAGCGGCGAGACCGATCGCCGGATCGGGCGCGCTGAACGCGGCGTCGAGCGCAGACGAAGCGTCGTTCGCATCGCCCGACGCGAGGTCGATGGCAACACGCTCCAGGAGGAGAGACGACTCGTCCCCCCCGGCATCGAGCGCACGAGCGATCGCGCGACGACGCGCGCCCAGGTCGTCGAGGTCGATGCCGCGCGCGGCCCACGCCAAGATCGCGCGCGCCCCTTCGGGGGCCGACTCGACCGCGGCTTCGAGCGCCGTCATCGCGCCCGCGCGATCTCCGTGACGCCAGCGCGCGAGCGCTGCTTCGAGCCGCAAGGCCGCGGCCAGATCCGCGTCGGGCGTCGCTTCGGCGCACGCTTCGGTGACTCGCGCGACCTCGTCTCGCGCGCCGCGCGATCGCTCCAGCTCCGCGAGGTACGTCGCCGCCAGCACGTCATCCGCGCGCTTCGCGACGAGATCGCGAAGGCGAGCCCGCGCACCGTCCACGTCGCCGGCGCGGTGCGCGCGCATCGCCGCCATGAGCACCAGCCCGCGCGCCACGTCTTCCGGCTGCGGTCGCGCGGCGAGCTCGTCGAGCGCTTCACGCGCGCGCGCGTCGCTGTTCGTCGGATCGTTGGTCGGCAAGAAGGCTTCGAGCGCGCGCCCCAACCACGCGCCGTTCGTGCTGGCGCCGATCTCACGGAGCGCCGCGCGTCCGGCGTCTTCATCGCCTCGCGCGAACCGCGCGCGCGCCAGCTCGAGCCACAGCATCGGTCGCTCGTCGTCGCTCGCGCCTTCCGCGAGGAGGCGCTTGGTCGACTCTTCGTACCAGGTCGCGTCCCCGGCCAAGCTCGCCAGCGTCCGCGACACGCGCGCCATCGTCTCGCCGGAGGTCCCCGCGAGCGACGCTTGCGTCAAGGCGGCGCGCGCCGCGGCTCCGTCGTTCGCGCGCGCGCCCCACACCCAGGCCGCCAGCAAGAACGCGCGCGATCGCCCGGCGTCCGTCGGCAGGTGATCGGCCAGCGACTCCAGCTGCGCCGCGAACGTCGCCGGCTCGTCGTCTGCGAGCAGATCGAGCTGCAGCGCGCGCGCGGGAATGCACGCCGGATCGCTCGCCACCGCGCTCGCCAGCGTCGCAAGCGCGCGGGGCACGTCCCCTTCGCCCGCCGCGTTCTCGGCGATGCGCATCGTCAGCGCCGCGGCGACGCTCCCATCCTCTCCGCTCGACTTCGCCAGCCGTTCGTCCGCGAGCTGCGCCGCGAGCGCCGTGTCGCCGTTTTGCTCTGCGATGCGCAGCCGCGCATCGAGCACCGAAAGGACCAGCGATGAATCCTCCGACTCGGTTCGCGCCAGCGCTTCGCTTGCGCGATCGAGCAGCGTCTTCGCCGTCGGCGCATCTCCGGCCGCCGCGCGCATCTCGGCCGCGCGCAGCCAGGCGTCGACCATGCGCACGTACGTGCGCGTCCACCGCGGCACACCGAGCGCATCGCCGCGCGACTCGTCCGCGAGCGCCTCTTCGATCAGCGACGCCTGGGCCTCGATCGCATCGGCCAGAATCCCCGTCCGCCGCGCGGCCTCTTCGCTCGCAGGATCGCTCGCCGTCGCGCTTCGCGCCAGTCGCTCCTCGGCCACGGCGGCGACGAACGTGGCGCCTGCCCCTTGCGCGCGCGATTTCGCCGCCAGCTCCAACGCCGCGTCGAGCTCGCCGGCCGCCGCTCGTGCGCGCGCCGCGTCGAGGAGGAGCAGAGCGCGCCACGTGGGATCGGTCGCCATCTCCGGCCGCTTGCCCAGCGCCCGCGCCCGCGTCGGTGCATCGCTCACGCGCGCCGCGATCAGCTCCAACGTGAGCCACGCCATCGCCGCTTCGGCCGGCGACGCGCCTTCGACCTCGGTGGCCGCGACCGCCGCGTCCTTTGCGGCGTGCACGTCACCGCCCACGTCCTCCAGGAAGAACGCGCGCAGCACCTTGGCGCGCACCTCTTCGTCGCCCGTCTCCGCGGCCCGCGCGATCGTCTCCACGAGCTTCCCGAGGTTGCGCAGCGATCGCCGCCGTTCGAGCAAACGCAGCAGCGCTTCGATCGACTCGCGAAACTGCGGGTCCGCGTTGTACGCCGCGAGATAATCGCGAGCGGCCGCAGCCTCGTCGCCCGATCGCTCCTCGATCTCCCCGATCTCGTAGAGCAGCCGCGCTTTCCGTGCAGGGTCGTCGCTCCCCGCGGCCTCGGCGCGCAGCCGAGTCAGCAGCCCCTGCACTTCTTTCAGCGCATCGATCGGCGGAGGCGGGATGCGCGAGCCGAGGAACGCCTCAGGCGGCTGGCTGGGGGTGGTCGTTATCGGGGGCATCGTCGGCGCGCGGCTGACACGAGAGATGCAATCCTATCTCTCGTGTAGTCGAGCGAAACGAAAATGACGCCGCTCGCGCACCAAGGGCGCGCTAGCTCGGTCATCTTGTTTTCGCCCTCCGGGCTCGGGGCTCGGCTGGCGGCCTTAACGAAGTGAACGCGATCAGGTCAGAGCTTGCGGCCCTGGTCGTTCAGAGCAGCGCCGCCAGCTTCTCTTGTACCTTCGCTTCGACCGTCCCCTTGAGCATCTTCAAGAGGAACGGCAGATCGATCTGCACGCGCACCTCTTTGTCCGTGACGGCGACCTCGCCCTTGGTCCCCTTGGCTGCGCCGCTGGGGGCGTCGAAGCGGATCGTGTCGCCGTCCCAGTGCCACTTGAGCGTGAACTTGCTCTCGAGGCTCCTGGCGAGATCCTCCGCCTTCTTCTTGGCGTCTTCCTTCGGAAGCGAATGGGCGCGCGTGATGTCGATGGTGGCCATGATGTGCTCCCGGTCGTGTGAGTCGCCGGGTTCTATCCGGCTCTAATGTCTTCGCGGTCTTCGCGGTTAGTCGATCCGTTTGACGATCCAGAATCCGCGCGGCGTGTCGACGACGCCGCTCGTGCCGCCGACGGGGAGCGCGAAGAGGACCGCTTCCGACGTAGGCTCCAAGATGTTCCGGTCGACGACTCCGATGTCGGGCGCCGAGCCGTCGTCGCCGCTGTGAACCGCGCCGGCGAAATCGGTCTTGGCGCTCTCGGCCAGCTTGGTCGCGATCGTCATCGCGTCGCTCTTGCTTCGCGCTTTGGCCGGCGCCCCTTGCGCCCCTTCGTACACGACGAGCACGACTCCGAACCGCACATGCTTCGGTGCTTTTGGACCGAGCGGCTGCACGATCGTTCCATCGGCGAGATGAAACGCGCCGCCGTCGCCCGTCGCCGTCGCCGTCGGCGCCGTGTCGCTCGTCGAGTCGTCGACGGCGATCGTCGCGGCATCGATCACGGGCGCGACCGCGGCATCGACCGCGACGCCCGCATCGATCACCGCCACCGACTCGGCGTGCGGCATGCTCTTCACCGCCAGCAGGACCGCGAGCACGACGACCGCCAGGGCCAACGCGATCGTCACGTTGCGTTGCATGAACGCGCCGTCGCCTTACTTCGTGTCGTCGGCGTGATGAGGAATTTCGTCTTCGTCCGGCGGTGCGGGGGGACCGAACCTCTCGAACGGACGCATCGTCGCCGGCGGCGGATCGCCGTACAGCTCGAGCTGCACCGCGAGCCAGTTCTCTCGGTTGATGAGCGCCGCCAGCTCTTCTTCGTTGTGATCGCCCGGCTCGCTCGGCTTCTGCTCGAGCGCCGCGATCTTCGTCTGCGTCTCGCCTAGCTCCTTGCGAACGACGACCGGATCGATCTGCTCCCGCTCGATGTACTCGTCGGTCAGGATCGACACCGCGTTCGGCCCCGCCTCCGCGAACCCTGGCCCCACCGCGCACTTCTTCGTCTCGCCGCCCACGCGGTAAGTGACGAGCCCCGTGCGCAGCGCAGCGAGGAGCGGCAAGTGCCCCGGCATCACGCCGAACTCGCCATCGACGCTCGGCGCGGTCACTTCATCGGCCGACACGTCGAGCGCGCGCCCCTTGGGCGTCACGATCTCGAGTCGGATCTTGTCGGCTCTGAGCTCTGTGGCCATCTGGGTCACTTGGCCTTCGTGAGCTCGGTCGCCTTCGCCTTCATCTCTTCGATGTTGCCGACGAGGTAGAACGCCTGCTCCGGGAACTTCAGGTCGTCGTCGAACTTGCCGGCGAGGATGTGCTCGAACGCTTCGATCGTGTCCTTCAGCGAGACGAGCTTGCCGCTCATGCCGGTGAACTGCGCGGCGACGAAGAACGGCTGGGACAGGAAGCGCTGCATCTTGCGAGCGCGCGAGACGACCAGCTTGTCGTCCTCGCTGAGCTCGTCCATGCCGAGGATGGCGATGATGTCCTGGAGGTCCTTGTACTTCTGGAGCGTCTGCTGAACCGCGCGCGCCACCTTGTAGTGACGCTCGCCGACGACCTGCGGGTCGAGCATCGTGGACGTCGAGTCGAGGGGATCGACGGCCGGGTAGATGCCGAGCGACGCGAGGTCACGCGAGAGAACTGTGGTCGCGTCCAAGTGGGCGAAGGTCGTGGCCGGCGCCGGATCGGTCAGGTCGTCGGCCGGGACGTAGACGGCCTGAACGCTCGTGATCGAGCCCTTGTTCGTCGAGGTGATGCGCTCCTGGAGCTGGCCCATCTCGGTGGAGAGCGTCGGCTGGTAACCGACGGCGCTCGGGATACGTCCGAGGAGCGCGGACACTTCCGAGCCGGCCTGCGTGAAGCGGAAGATGTTGTCGACGAAGAGGAGAACGTCTTGCCCTTCTTCGTCGCGGAAGTACTCGGCGACGGTGAGCGCGGAGAGCGCGACGCGCGCGCGGGCTCCCGGCGGCTCGTTCATCTGTCCGTAGATCAGCGCGGCCTTGGTGATGACCGCGGCGCCCGACTCGAGCTTGCTCTCCTGCATCTCGAGATAGAGGTCGTTGCCC
>PLXW01000057.1 GCA_003151595.1 Myxococcales bacterium | reverse complement strand
CGGAGCGACCGGCGCCGCGGCGGTCGTCGTCACGGTGATCGTCGGCGCGCCCCCTGCCCCGCCCTTCGCGACCGGACGCTTCTCGAACGTCTCTTTCTTGTCGGCGTTCTCGTGCGCCGTCTCCAGCGAGATGATCCCTGCGGCGAGCATCTCTTCGAGCGACGCGTCGATGGTGCGCATCCCCATGCTGCGGCCGATCTGCATCGCGCTCGGGAGCTGGAACGTCTTCCCTTCGCGAATCAGCGTTCGAATCGGCGACGTCGACTTCAAGATCTCGAACACCGCCGCGCGCCCCGTCCCGTCCGCGCGCGGCACGAGCGTCTGCGAGATGNNGGCGCGTCGTTGGTGTGCAGGGTCGAGAGCACCAAGTGTCCGGTCTCGGCAGCCGTCAGCGCGGCCTCGATCGTCTCGCGATCGCGCATCTCGCCGACGACGATGACATCCGGATCCTCTCGCAACGCCGCGCGCATCGCTGCCGCGAAGCTCACCGAGTCACGGCCGATCTCCCGCTGGTTGATGAGCGCTTTCTTCGGCGGGTGAAGGAACTCGATCGGATCCTCGAGCGTGAGCACGTGCGCCTGCCGCGTCTCGTTGATGACGTTCACCAGCGCGGAGAGGCTGGTCGATTTCCCCGACCCGGCCGGCCCGGTGATGAGCACGATTCCCTGGTGGTACGTGTTGATCTCGTCGAGGTACTTCGGCAGCCCGACGTCCGAGAGCAATGGCGCCGCATTCGGGATGCAGCGGAACGCGCCGCTCATCCCGCGCTGCTGGCGGAAGATGTTCGTGCGGTACCGGCCGACGCCGGCGATCGAATAGCAAAAGTCGACCGCGCCCGCCTTCTGGAGGATCGGCCAGCGCACCGGGTCGAGGATCTCGGAGAGGAGCGCCTCGGTGTGCTTCGCGGTGAACGCCTTGGTCGGCACGCGCGACAAGACACCGTTCACGCGCAGGAGCGGAGGCTCGCCCGGCGTCACGTGAAGGTCGGACGCGCCCGCTTCGCGCCCGTACGCCAGCAGCTTGTCCATCGGCTGCGTGAGCTGGGCGCTCGTCACCGCCGCGCCGGCCGAAGCTCCCGTTGCGCCACGCAGGACGCGCAGGAGCTCGACGGCGCGAATGCGAACGTCGAGCGAAGTGTCGCCCTTCGAGACCTCTTCGACGTGCGCGGCCACCCGCTTGTCGTCGACGCTCGCGATCGCGTTCAGCGCCGCGAGGCGCACCTCGCCTTGCGGATCGCGAAGGAGGCCGGCGAGGTTCGTGTACGCTAGGTCGCCACCGATCGATCCCAGCGCGTCGATCGCCGCCCACTTCGCGTCGGAGTCCGTGAGCATCTTCTCGAGGTGCCCGAGCACGCGCTGGTCCTTCATGCGGCCCAGCGTTTCGCACGCCATGATCCGCACCCACCAATCAGCGTCGCCCAGCAGCTTGACGATCGACCCCACCGTCTTCGGGTTGGCGAACTTCTCGACGAGGAGCAGCGCCTGCACGCGGATGTCGGCGTCCTGGTTCGTGAGGAGCGGGAGCGTCGCCTGGAGCAGCGGATCGCCCAGCGACTTCAGCGACGTCATGACGGTCTGGTGCTGGATGCCCAGGATCGTCTTGCAGAAGGTCAGGATCTCGAGCAGCAGCTCGCCGAGCGATCCCGTGCTGAAGAGCGCCTTCAGCAGCGTCGACTGCAGCTCGGGGTCACCGGCGAGCAGGAGCCGCCCGAGGATCGTGGGGCGCATGTCGGCCGGCGCCGAGACGATGAACTTCTGCAAATAGGTGCCGCCGAGCCCGCGAATCTCGGCGTTGTCGTCGACCGAGAGGCGATCGAGCATCGCTTCGAAGACGTCGTTGCCGGTGAGCTGCAGCAGCGCATCGACCGCCGCGCGCCGCACGCGAGCGTCGCGATCGGAGGCAGCCGCGAGGAGCTCTTTGCGAAGACCCTCGGCGCCGCTCTTCTTGAGGAGGCGACCCAGCGCCGCGAGCCTCGTCGCGGGCGGCCCGACCTCGAGCGCCCGCGCGAGGTAAGCGTCGCCGACCTCCGCGGGGAGATCCATGACGATCGCCCACGACGTTCGCAGCCGTTCTTCCTTCGTGTCCTTCAGCGCCATCTCGAGCGACGGCGTCAGCATCTCGGCGCGGACTCGCCCGAGGAGCTTGATCAGCGAAGTGCGCTGCGCTCCTTCGAGCTCGATCGTCTTCTTGAGCAGCGCCGAGACCGACGCCTCGTCGGCGCGCGTGAGAAAGAGCGTCCCTCCGCGCTGCTGCACGGTCGCGTCCGCGGCGACGACCAGCGCCAGGAGCGAGTCCGCCTTGATCGAATCGTCGCCGGCGACCGCCGCCAGCAACGCTTGCTTCTCCGACTCGTCTTTCCAGCCACCTTCGATGAGCTTCTGGAGTGGGGAGCCTTTGCCGCCGATCACCCCTTTCATCCAATCGAGCATGCCCATCCAGGGTACACCGACGGCGCGCCGTCGTCGTAGTAGCGCGCGTGATGCGAGCGGCGCTCGCCAGGTATGCTGAGCGACGACACCGCATGGCGAACATCCACGATCACATCTTCGCGCTGCCGCCGCGCACGCCCTACCGCTGGGGGACGAGCCCGTTTCACGCGCGCGGGAGCGTCTACCGCGAGGAGATCGCGCTCGCCGATCGGCTGCTGGAGAAGGTCGGCCAGCCGCGCTCGCTCGACTTCGTGAAGAAGCACGGTGACCCCGCGCTCGACGCCTTCCTCGCCCAGCGGTTCTCGGCGAGCGAGTGGTACGACATCGTGCCGGTGCTCTACTTCGCGGCGATCGTGGCCCGCGGTCGCGGCGTCGCCTTCACGCAGCACGTTCGCGATAGCGCGCTGGCGCACGCCGAGAACGCGCTCACGGGCTTCACGTCCATCGTGCTCAAGCTCGTGTCGAACGAGTCGGTCGCGACGTGGCTGCCGCGCATCTCGGGCTGGTACCACGACTTCGGAACCACCGAGACGAAGGTGATCGGCCCGAGGCACGTGCGCGGCGTGCGGACCGGCTTGCCCGCTCTCTACGTGCAGCCGTGGGCCATCACGGCGATGCATTTCGCGGAGCACGTGCTCGGGCGCGCGGGGGCGAAGGAGCCGCGCGCGCACGCCCTGGAGGCGCAACCCGATGGTACCCGCGACGGCTCGGCGCTGTACCGCGTGACCTTCGAAGTGAAGTGGGAGGGGTGACGAGCGCGAGTCGCGCCGATCAGATTCCGCCGCTCGCGACCTTGGTCAGCTTCGGCCCCTTGGATTTCGACGAGTGCTTTTTCTTGTGCTTCCCCGGGGTACTCGCCGCGACGGGATCGGCGGCTGCGGGCGCAGCCGCAGCGACAGGCTCGGGCGCAGGCGCGGCGACGACGGGCGGCGCGGGGGGCGGAGGAATCGGCGTGGTCACCGTCACCACCGGCGTTCGCGCGGCGGCGGCGACGGGCGCGGGGGCGCTGCTCCCCGAGAACGCGATCGTGATCGCGACGACGACGAGCGCGACGCTCCCGATGGCGGCGCCGATGAGGAGATTCTTCCGGCGACGTAGCGCATCCAGCGCCAGGAAGTCCGGACCGCTGGCGTGCGACGACATCGCACGCGGCGGGGTGACGCCCGTGGGGAGCGTCATCGGCACCGGCGTCCGCGTCGCCGAGGCCTGCGCCATCTCTTCGCGCGCTCGCTTCGAGATCGCGATCAGGTCGATGAGCCCGGAGTCGTTCCGCGTCGTCACCGGAGCGGGCGGCGGAGGCGTGGTCGAGTGGCGCCGTTCGGCGCTCTCGAGCAGATTCGCGAGGGAGAAGAGGTGCGATTGGCTATTGGGCACGGGGGGACCTGACCCGTTCCACCGCAACTTCAATGCCCGCGCTGCGGCCGCCGCGCACCGCACGAGACGCCTATTTTTGCGGGGTCCCGCGAACGGGTGGGGACTCCAGCCTGGATCGCCGCCGCCCACCCGTGACGCGCGCGTGCCTCAGGTCAGTACACGCACTCGGCGTTCGAGAGGATCGCCAGCACGCGCGCCTGAGATGCTTCGAACTGAAGCAGCACGAGGTTGATGTCCGCTTGCCGGAGCGCCTGGGCCGAGATGACGAGATCGAGGCTGGTGCCGAGGCCGTGCAGGTACCCCTCGCGCGTGCGCTGATCGATCCGGAACGCGAGATCGCGTTGCTGCTGAGCGACGTCGCGCGACGCGGCAGCGACCGTGACCGCGCGCTGCGACTGCGCGACGTTGACCAGCGCCTGGAGCCGCGTGGCGATCAGTGCCTCCTTCGCCTGATCGGCCGCCGCCCGCGCGTCGCGGAGGAGTCCGTACCGCGCGCCGCCGTCCCAGAGCGGAACGGTGAGCACGCCTTGCACGTTCATCATCGTCTCCGGCGGGTAGAGCACCTGACTCGCCCACGCCAGCTGCGACTGAATCGCGAACGACGGTACGAACTGGAGCCACACGTCGTTGATCGCGCGATCGGCCACCACCACGCGACGGCGCGCGGCGGCGATGTCGGAGCGGCGCTCGAGATCGTCGTCGAGGTGGCACGTCGCGGCGACGGTGGTCTCGAGCGAGCGGAGATCGAGATCTCCCGGAGCGGCGATCGGCACGCGCGATCCGAGCGCGACCCCCAGCGCTTCGCGCGATTGCCGGAGCGCCTCGTCGCCGGTGATCACCAGCGCGCGCGCCGCCGCCACGTCTTGCGACGCGCGATCGACGTCCAGCGCCGTGCCGCTGCCGAACGTCGTCTTGGTGTGCGCCAGCGCGAGCCGCTCGAGCGACGAGCGCAACCCGACGCGATTCAGCTCGGCGACGCGCACCGAAGCGAGCGTCGTCAGCATGGCGCTCACGATGGCCTGCGCGATCGTGCGGCGCTTCTCCGCGAGATCGAGCTCGAACGCGCGCGCGTTCTCCTTCGCCGTGCCGATCGCGTAGTACGCGCGCGGATTACCGACGGGCCACAGTAGCGTTCCGCCGACGCCCCATACGTTTTGCTGCGGGTACGTCTCCGGCGTGGTGCCGGTGAGCGGCACCTGCGCGGTGAAGAGCTGGTGCGTGAGGCTCGCCTGCAGCGACGCGCTCGGGAGAATCCCGGCGAGCGCGACGCGCGACTGCGCTTCGGCGCGCAGCACGTTGTCGTACGTCGTGCGGTAGTCGGGCGACTGCGCGCGAACGAGCGTGAGCGCTTCGTCCCACGATCGAAGAACGCGCGGTGCCTCGGGCGGCGGTGCGAGCTGCGGGTCGTCGATCGGCGGCGGCGGCGGGACCGTCGTCGGGGCGGGGAGCGCGTCGTCGAGCGCGGGCGTCGTGGTCGGAGGAGCGACCGGCCTGCGGGGCGCCTGCGCGGCGGCGTTGGTCGCCAGGATCGACGCGAAGGCGAAGACGAGCGCGGCGCGCGACAGGCGAGGCTCACGCATGGTCGACCTCGCTCGGCGCGCTGTGCGGCTTCGCGTGCGTCACCCGCTCGCGCATCCCTTCGATCATCGCGTACAGCGCCGGGACGAAGAACAGGTTCATGATCGTCGACACCAGCATCCCGCCGAACACCGTCGTCCCCAGCGAGTGACGACTCTCGGCGCCCGAGCCCGAGGCGATCACCAGCGGGAACACGCCGAGGATGAACGCGAACGACGTCATCAAGATCGGTCGCAACCGCTCGCGCGCCGATTCGATCGCCGCATCGATGATCGAATGACCGCGCTCGCGCAGCTGGTTCGCGAACTCGACGATGAGGATCGCGTTCTTCGCCGAGAGGCCGATCAACATCACGAGCCCGACCTGGCAGAAGACGTCGTTCGACTGATGCCGGATCATCTGCCCGCCGAGCGCTCCCACGAGGCCGAGCGGTACCGAGAGGAGAACGATCATCGGCAAGCTGAAGCTCTCGTACTGCGCGGCGAGCACGAGGAAGACGAGCACCAACGCCATCGCGAAGATGACGAGCGTGGCGTTGCCCGACTCGATCTGCTCCTTCGCGATCCCGGTCCACTCGTAGCTGAAGCCCTGCGGCAGCGTCTGCGCGGCCACGCGCTGCATCTCGTTCACCGCTTCGCCCGAGCTCTTGCCGGGCGCCGGCGCGCCGTTGATCTCGGTCGAGCGGAACAAGTTGTAGTGCGAGATCTGCGCGGCCGAGACGCGCGGCTGCATGTCGAGCAGGTTGTCGAGGCTCACCATCGACCCCGCCGAGGCGCCCGTCGAGCCCGCGACCGGCAACCCCGTCGCGCTCTGTCCGGTCGCCGCGCCGCCGTGCGAGCGCGTGTAGAACGACGTGAGCGCCTTCGGGTTCCCGCGGAACTGCTGATCGGCCTGCACGTACACGCGGTACGAGCGGTTCGAGAACGTGAAGTCGTTCACGTACTGCGAGCCCATGTAGACCTGCAGCGTCTGGAAGACGTCGGTGAGCGCGACGTTCAGCTGCTTGGCGCGCTCGCGGTTCACGCGCAGGTACAGCTGCGGATCGTCGGCAGTGAAGCCGGTGAAGAGACCGACCAGCGACTTCGATTTCGACGCCGCGCCGATCGTCCCCTGCGTGACGTTCGCCAGCTCCTGGATCGTGCCGCCGCTCTGATCTTCGATCTCGAACTGGAACCCGCCGAAGCTCCCGACGCCCGAGATCGCCGGCGGCGCGAACGGAAAGATGAGCGCCTTCTGGTTGCCCATGAGCGGGCCGCGAAGGCGATTGATGATCGCCGACATCGATTGGTCGGCGCGCTTTCGCTGATCCCATGGCTTCAGGTTCACGAACGCGATCGATCGGTTCGGCCCGTTGCCCGTGAAGGAGAACCCGCCGACCTGGAAGACCGCGGCGATCTCGGGGACCGTCTTCAGCGTCTTCTCCATGTCGTCCATCACGCGCTCCGTGTAGCCGAGCGACGTGCCGCTCGGCGCCTGCGCCATGACGATGAAGTAGCCCGCGTCTTCCTCGGGGAGGAACCCGCTGGGGACGTTCATGTAGAGGAACGCGGCCGCGGCGACGGCGAGCGCGTAGCTGAGCACCGTCACCGATCGCCAGCGAAGGAGCCAGTGGAGCATCGCCACGTAGCCGTCGCGAAAGCCGTTGAGCGCGCGATCGAAGCCGCGGAAGACGATGTTCTTCTTGTCGGGCGTTCGCTTCAGGAGGCGCGCCGAGAGCGCTGGGGTGAGCGTGAGCGAGTTGAAGAGCGAGAGCGCGACCGAGAAGGCGATCGTCAGCGAAAACTGCTGGTAGATGCGCCCCGTCGTCCCCGGCAGAAACGCGACTGGCGCGAACACCGCCATCAGCACGAGCGACGTGGCCACGACGGCGCCCGACACCTCCTTCATCGCGGCCGACGCCGCGTCGCGCGCGTTCATCCCCTTGTCGTCGATGAAACGCTGAATGTTCTCGAGGACGACGATCGCGTCGTCGACCACGAGCCCCGTCGCGAGCGTGAGACCGAAGAGCGTCAGCGTGTTGATCGAGAAGCCGAACATCTTCACGAAGGCGAACGTGCCGATGAGCGAGACCGGGATCGTGATCGACGGAATGAGCGTGCTGTTGCCGGTCTGGAGGAACAAGAAGATGACGGCCACGACGAGGAAGATGGCCTCGACCAGCGTGATGACGACCTCGTCGACCGACGCTTGCACGGCGAGCGTCGTGTCGAAGGCGTCGACCCACGTCAGCCCCGGCGGGAACCGCTTGGAGAGCGTCTCGATCGTCTTCAGCACGTTGTTCCGCACGTCGAGCGCGTTCGCCGTCGGGAGCTGCAAGACGCCGAGGCCGATGGCGGTCTGGCCGTTGAACCGGAGCACCGTCGAGTAGTCCTCGGCGCCGAGCTCCGCGCGTCCCACGTCTTTCAAGCGAACGAGCGTGCCGTCGGCGTTCGCCTTGAGCACGATGTCCTCGAACTGCGACTCCTCGGTGAGGCGCCCTTCGACCTGAAGGCTGATCTGGAAATCCTTCTCGTGCGGCGCGGGCGGCTGGCCGATCTGACCGGCCGGCACCTGGAGATTCTGCTCACCGAGCGCGCTCACCACGTCCCCCGCCGTGAGCCCGCGCTGCGCGAGCTTCTCCGGGTCGAGCCACAGGCGCATGGCGAACTTGCGCTCGCCGAAGATGCGCACGTCCGAGACTCCGGGGACGCGCTTGATGGCGTCCTTCAAGTAGACGTCGGCGTAGTTGGAGATGAACTTCTGGTCGTACTCGCCGTGCTCGGGGAACAGCGCGAACGCGAGGACGAACGAGCTCGAGTTCTTCGTCACAGTGACGCCGGTCTGCTTCACCTCGTTCGGTAGGCGCGCCTGCGCGGTCGCGACGCGGTTCTGCACGTCGACCGCGGCGACGTCGAGGTCGCGCGACGGATCGAACGTGACGGTGATCGAGCTCGAGCCGTCGTTGCCGCTGACCGACGTGATGTACTTCATCCCCTCGACGCCGTTGACGGCCTGCTCGATGGGGATCGTCACCGCGCTCTCGACGACCTCGGCGTTGGCGCCGGTATAGAAGCTCGACACCGAGACCTGCGGCAGCGCGATCTGCGGGTATTGCGCGATAGGCAGTGACGGAATGCAGATCGCGCCGGCGAGCACGATCAAGATCGAGCAGACGGCGGCGAAGATCGGACGCTTGATGAAGAAGTCGACGAACATGGTTTTCGCGTTCCGCGGCTCAGTGGCCGGCGTCGGACTCGTTCGACCCGCCGTCGGCGGTCGCAGCCTCGGTCGGCGCTATCGGGACGCCGTCGCGGACCTTCTGGATGTTCGTCGTCACGACCTCGTCGCCGACGGCGAGGCCGCTCTTCACGACGAACTCGTTGTCGAGGATGGCGCCGACGTCGATCGCGCGCTGATGCGCCGCGGTCCCTTGCGGCCCGCGCTCCACGACGTACGCGAAATACTGCCCCGACTGCCGCGTCACCGCCGCCGTGGGGATCGTGACCCCTCCCCGCTTCGCCCAGACGATCCGCGCCTTCAGCACCTGCGCTGCGCGGAGCGACCCCGCGTTCGGGCAGATCGTCTTGACCAGCACGGTCTGCGTATCGACGCTCACCTGCGGCGCGATGAACGACGGCTTCTCTTCGCACACGACCTTTCCCGCGTCGTCGACCAGCTGGATCGTCGTGTCGGGCTTGATGGCGTTTGCTTTGCCGATGGGCACGTACACGTACGCTTCGATCAGCTTGTCTTGATCGACCGACGTGAGGCGCGTGGGCGGGCTCACGTAGTCGCCGACCTTCACCGGGACGTCGCCCACGACGCCGTCGCTCGGCGCGGTGATCGAATAGAAGCGGAGCAGGTCGGACTGCGCGTCCATCTGCGCCTCGGACGCCTTCAGATCGGTCTCGGCCGCGAGGCGCTGGCTATGGCGCTGCTGGTAATCGAGCTGCCCGAGGAGGCCCGCTTGCACGAGCCCCTTGGAGCTCTCGTCGTTCTGGATCGCGTACGACAGGTTCGCGCGTTTGGTCTGCACGTTCGCAGCGAGGCTCTTCAGCTGCGACGCTTGCTGCCCGGGGTCGATGTCGACCAGCAGCGCCCCCTGCTTCACGACGTCGCCCGGCTTCACGCGGATGGCGCGCACGTAGCCGCTCACTTGCGGGTAGAGCGTGATCGATCGACGCGACGTGAGCGACGCCAGGTACTCGTCGAACTCGGTGACGGTCTTCTCGGTGAGGTGCATGGCCTGCACGGGCACGGGGCCGAAGCCTTGCGAGTGCGCTTCACTCTTGGTGCAGGCGACCAGCGAGAGCGACGTGGCGACGAGAGCGGCAAACGAGGCGTGGGCTCCGACAGAACGCGAGATCATCGAGACGGGCTCCAGGAGACGGTTCGCGGCGACGTTACGATGTCGAGAGGGCTGCGAGCGTCGCGCAAAAAAGGCGGGCTTTGGGGCAGTCCGGGGTCCTCTATACTCGTCTCTCCTTGGCGCTCCACGCAGAGCTCGCCCCCGGCGCCCAACTTGGCCGCTTCACCGTGCTGAAGAAGCTCGGCAAAGGTGGGATGGGTGTCGTGCACCTCGCCTACGACCCGGAGCTCGACCGGCGCGTCGCCATCAAGCTCCTTCACGACACCGGCGACGACGACATCGCCAGCGCGCGGCTCCGGCGCGAGGCGCAGGCGATGGCCAAGCTGTCGCATCCGAACGTAGTCGCCGTGTTCGACGTCGGCGAGTACGAGGGGACGCTCTTCGTCGTCATGGAGTACGTGCAGGGCGAGACGCTGCGCGCGTGGTGCGCGCCAGGCCGCGCACGCAGCGAGGTGCTGGCGGTGTTCGTGTAGGCGGGGCGCGCGCTAGCGGCGGCGCACTCGGCGGGGCTGCTGCATCGCGACTTCAAACCGGACAACGTGATCGTCGACGACGACGAGCGCGCGCGCGTCCTGGACTTCGGGCTCGCACGCCCGGTG
Organism: Myxococcales bacterium; assembly: GCA_003151595.1. Next base: position 117,571 of record PLXW01000057.1, on the reverse strand, counting down.
TCCGAGATGCCGACGCAGCCGATGACGCCGTCGTCGACCGCCGCGCATGACTCGGACGAGACCGATCGCATGGTGTCGGGAGCGCCGGCGTCGACCGCCGACACGATGAGCGTCGTCGCCGGAACGCCGGCGTACATGGGGCCGGAGCAGCTGTTCGACGGCCGGAGCGACGAGCGCTCGGATCAATTCGCGTTCTGCGTGACCCTGTACGAGTCGCTCGGCAACGTGCGCCCGTTCGACGGGGCGACGTTCGGCGAGTCGATGGCGGCGAAGAAGGAAGGACGGGTGACCGCCCCCGCGCGCCCCATCCCGGTGTGCTCGACGCCACCTTCGCCGCCGAGGCCGCGCGCTACGACGAGTTCGCCATCGACTCCTGGATTTGGCTCGTGCACTTCGTCGGCTACGCGCTCGATCAACCCGAGGAGGGAGAGCGCTACGCGCGCTTTGCCGAGGCCGCGATCGCGCGTCGGGGCGGCGATCCCACGGCGACGGCGCATCTCCTGAAGGTGCGCGGCAAGTCCTCTACGGTCAGGGAAAGCGCGACGGCGCGCTCGCGCTGTATCGGCAGTCGGTCGTCATCCTGGAGGAGCACCTCGGTCGTACGCACGCGCGCGCCGCGCTGGCGCGCCTCGACATCGGCGACGATCTCTACGACCGCGGAGACCGTCGCGGGGCGCTCGCGATGTACACGGAGATCGCCGACACGCTGGTGCGCGCGTACGGCGAGAGCAACCCCCGACGCCGAGCTGACTCTCCAGCGCGTCGCGGCGTGCGAGTTCCCGAAGCGGCGCTCGCGGATCTCGCGCTCGGGGAAGCGAAGATCGCGCTCCATGCGCCGGGCGAAGCCATGGCGCCGCTCGAGCATGCGATTGCGATCGGCGAGCAAGGGATCGATCCCATCGTCCTCGGTGACATTCGTCTCGCGCTGGCTCGCGCGCTCGACGCGACGCACGGCGATCCCGATCGCGCGTCCAAGCTCGCCTCGCAGGCCGCCGACGATTACACGCGCGGCCACCACGCCGAGCGCGCCGCATCAGCGCGCGCATCGCGGTAGGGCGAGATCCTCGCGCGATTACGCGAGGCTCACGCCAGGTACGCCCGAATCGCCCAGCCGATCTGCCTTCGTCGCATGAAGCCGGGGAGCTCGCCGTACGTCTTTCGCGCCGTCTGCACCGCTTCGCGCGCGCCATCGCTGTTCCCCTGATGCCGACGCACACGCGCGAGCCGAACGAGGGGCTCGAGGAGCGACGAGTTGTGCATCGCCGCCATCGAGAGCGCTTCTTCGGCGTCTGCGAATCGCTCGAGGCGCTCCAGCGCCGTCGCCGCCGCGAGGTACGCCTCGCCGAACCGATTGAAGCGCGACCCCTCGCCGCGCACGCTCGAGAACGGCTCGCCTTTCTCGGGATCGATCCCCACCGCCGCGCCGAACGCGCGCAGCGCCTCTTCGTCCTCGCGCACGCCGAGGAGCGCGAGCCCGCGCAGGTACGCGATCTCCGCGTCACGCGGATCGCGCGCCTTCGCCTCGTCGAGGTACTCGAGCGCCGCCCTCGGCCGCCGCAGCTCGAGGTACGCCCGCCCGAGATCGCGCCGCGCCGTCACGTTGGAAGCGTTGAGCGTCGCCTGCCGCTTCAGCGCGCCGATGCGCCCCAGGTTTCGCAAGATCACCACCGGATCCGGCAGCCACGGCCGCAGCGCGTAGAACGCCACGACCACGCCGCAGATCCACGGATTTCGCACCGCGTACGCGGCGAAGAACGTGAGCGCGTAGTACGTCCAGTAGTAGTTCATCGGGGCAATGGCGAAACGAGAAGAGAGACGGCGCGAGATCTACATCGATTCTACGATCGCGCCACGTCTCCCCTCCCCCGGCAGCTCCCTCAGGGTCCGGGGTAGCCGCACTCGGTGATCGACGACTCGGTGAACGTCGAGCAATCCTGGTCCACGATCATCGTCTGCTGCCCGTCCTGCGTGCACGTGCACGAGGTCGTGCCGCCGTCGATGGCGGTGCAGAGCATCTGGTACGTGTGACCCGTGCCGGGGCAGGTCTCGTTCACGCCGCACGACCCGACCTTCGTGGGTAGCAGCGAGAACTGGCAGCCCACCGCGGCGTCGGACTGCCCGCCAGTCCCCGCATCGCCCGGCGGGCCGGTCGGAACACCGGCGTCGGCGTTCCCCGTGCTCCCGCCGCTCGAGGTTCCACCGCTACTGCCGCCGGTCGTCGGCGGGCCCGAGACGCCGCCGCTGTTCGAAGACCCGCCGCTCGATCCGGGGAGCACGCCGAGCGGCATGCAGCATGTCGCCGTGTAGCCACTCGAGTTGTTGGTGCACGACTGCGTCGTCGATCCGACGAACCCGCTGCACGCGCTTCCGTCCGAACAGGTCGGGCCGGGGCCGCAGCTCGTGGTGCCGCTGCTGGTGCCGGTGCTCCCGCTGCTGCTGCCGCCGGTGCCCGTGCCCGCGTTCGAGCATCCGACCGCCGCTTCGTCGGTGACGCACACCGGTGTTCCCGGATCGAAGCAGCACGACCCGGTGTAGCCGTCGCTCGTGTCGGTGCAGTTCGCGAGCTTCGCGCCCGGGAACTGGGAGCACGCGGTCGTGGCCGTCGCGCACGTCGGTGTACTGGGGCAGCCGACCGGAGTCGAGCCGCCGCTCGAGCTACTGCTGTTGCCGCCGCTGGTGCCGGTCCCCGAGCTCGCGCAACTACCACCGGCGCTGGCCGCAAAGCACACCGGCGCGCTCGGCGCGAAACAGCACGACGCGGTGAACCCGCTCGCGCCGTCGGTGCAGCCCGTCATCGTCGCGCCCGGATACTGCGCGCAGACGTTCGTCGCCGTCGCGCACGTCGGCTGCGAGGGACAGGCGTCCGGCGCGAGGGCGCCGGTGCCTCCGCTGCTGCCGCTCGGAGGTGAGCTCGTGCCGCCCGCCGATGCGCTTCCGCCGCCGCTGGTCGCGGTGCCGCAGTTCGAGCTCGAGGTGACCTGCGCGCACACTTCGCCGCTCGTCGCGAGGATCTCGCCGTACGTGGACAAGTGCATCGTCGTGCCGGACACGGTCTTCGCGTTCGCGTCGACCTTGCCGCCGGCGAGGATCTGCCATGCGTTCGATCCGTAGGTCGCTGCGCGCAGGCTCGAAGGCGACGCGCTCCCGATGTCGGCCGACGCGTAGTGGAACGTCATCGTGACGGGGAAGTTGAACACGGTGCCCGTCGGGCCGATGTCGTAGACGGCGCCGACCGCGCCCGATGGAGGCGATGCCTCCGGCGTGACCGTGACCGTAACGTTCCCGTTCACGGCCCCCGCGGGAATGCTCAGGCTGAGCACACCGTCGGACGAAGCGATGCTCCCGCCCGTCGTACCGATGACGCTCGAGGTTGGAGTGCCCGGCGGGTTGCTTGACGACGACGAGCTGCAACGTCCAACCGAGAGGAGGACGAACGCACAACCGAGCAACCGAAGAGGTGAGGACAAGGATCGCATCTTGCGATGCTCGGCCTCATCCGCTCGGGCGTCAAACGAAAGGCGCCATTTCGTAGCGGCCCTGTCCGCGCGAATCGCACCTTCGCGCTCACCCGACGGCCCCGAAGACCAGGTTCAACACGAACGCCAAGATCAGCGTGTTGTACGCAAACGAGAGCAGCGCGTGCGCCAGCACGGCGCGACGGATCTGGCAGCTCGTTACGTTGGTGTCGGAGACCTGGAAACACATGCCGATCGTGAANNGTAGAGGTGCGCGTAGCGGAACGTGAAGCTGGTGTGGGTGAGCGTCCAGGCGATGACCACGGCCAGGAGACACAGCGCCACGATCACGAGGCTCTCCCCTTCGCCGCCGACCGATTTGGCGCGACGCGAGAGGATCGTGGCTGCGAAGAGCGAGATGAACGACGTGAGCGTGACCAGCACGTAGACCGTGCGACGCCCCGGANNCTTCGCTCCCAGCGGTCGCATGGGTTCGGTCGGCGTCGGCTCGCGCCACGATCGACCAGGCGAGGGCCAGCATCGCCAACCCGCCGGCGTCCCACCCTCCGAGGACCTGCACCGCGAGGCCGAAGCGTGTGGAGAGCGCGTAGGTCGTGAGCGCTGCAACGACCACGGCGATCGTGAGTCGTCCCAGGGCGCGACGCGGATCGAAAGGCGCCAGAGGCTTGGCGGTGGGTGGTGACACGAGCTCATCGTATCCGAGAGCGCGCAGGAGGCCCCGCGCACGCACGAGTCGCGGTACACTCGAGCTTGGAGGCGACCGATGTCCGCCGAGCGCGGCAAGTCAAAGGTCCTCGAGGCGCCGCCGATCCCGATCGGCGCGGTCGTGGGCGACAAGTACGTCGTGGAGACGGTGCTCGGCACCGGAGCCATGGGCTACGTCGTGGCTGCGCGGCACAAGCTGATCGGACAGCGGGTCGCGATCAAGTTCATCAAGTCGTCGTACGTCGACGACGCCGACGCGCTCGAGCGCTTCATGCGCGAAGCGCGCACGCTCGTCGCGGTGCAGAGCGAGAACGTCGTGCGCGTCCTCGACTACGGCAAGATGCCCGACGAGAGCCCGTACCTCGTGATGGAGCTCCTGAACGGGCGCGATCTGCTCGCCGAGCTGCGCGCGCNNGGGCTGGCGGCGGTGCACGCGCGCGGGATCGTGCATCGCGACGTGAAGCCGGCGAACCTGTTCCTGACGACGCGCGCCAACGGGAAGCTGCTGGTGAAGATCGTCGACTTCGGGATCTCGAAGGCGCCGAAGCTCAATGACGAGGAGCTCTCGCTCACGCGCAACTCGCTCGGCTCGCCTCATTACATGTCGCCCGAGCAGCTGCGCAGCGCGCGGACGGTCGATGCTCGGAGCGATGTGTGGTCCCTCGGCGTGACGCTTCATCGCACGTTGACCGGCGAGCTGCCGTTCGGAGGCGAGAGCGTCGGGAGCCTCATGGCCGCGGTGATGACGGACAATCCGCGCCCGCTTCGGTCCCTTCGGCCCGATCTCCCCGCGGAGATGGAAGCGATCATCAAACGCTGCCTGGAGAAGAACGCCGAAGACCGCTTCGGGAGCGCGCAGGAGCTGGCCGATGCGCTGGCGCCGTTCGCGATGCCGAGCGATCGCCGCCCCTCCGAGCCACCGCCGCGCGATGATCCGTCGCCCGCGCCGCCGCCGCCGTCTGCCGCGGCGCACGAGTCGACGACGACGAACGCGCACGTCGCGCAAGCGCGGAGCAGTGACCCGCACGGGGACGTGCGCCGGCGCCGGACCGTGCTCGCCATCGCGATCGGCGCGCCGTTGATCTTGGCGGGGCTCGCTCTCACGCTCGCGCCGAAAGGAGAGCGCGTCGCCGTGACGACGCTGGCCACCAGACCGACTGCGTCGACGGCGATCGCGATCACCGACGCGCCGCCGCCCAAGACGACCAGTGCGGAGGCCGCCGCCGCTTACCAGACGGGGCTCCAAGCGATACGCGACGGCTCGCTCTTGGCTGCGCTCGAAAGCTTCGAGCGCGCGGCGATGACCGATCCAATGATGGCCGCCGCGGAGCTTCGCTGCGCGCTCTATGGCGACTCGCTGGGCGGAGCCGATACGCGCCGCCACGCGAGGACTGCGATGGCACTTCGGGCGTCGCTCACCGACGACGATCGCGATCTGCTCCTCGCCGTGGAGCCGCTCTACTTGCCGCCCCATCCCGACATGGCCGAAGCGCGGAGGCGCATCGACGCGCTCGTCGCCTCGCGCCCTCGAGACGCGGAGCTCGTCTTTCTGTCGGCCCGGATCTTCATGAACACCAAGCCGCGCGCCGAGGTGCGGAGGCTCTGCGATCGCGCTCTCCGGCTCGATCCGAAATTCGCCGCCGCGTTGTGGCTGCGCGGGCTGATCGAGGAGCTGGAGTGGGATCGACCGGCGGTCCTTCGCACCGTCGAGCAGTGCATGACCGTGTCGCCGGCGGCGGCGAGCTGCCTGCGCGTGCGCGCGAACCTGGAGAGCCTCGAGGGCGAGTGCGCGGCGTACGAGACCGACGCGAAGCGAATGCTGGCCATGGAGACGGTGAGCCACCGCGCGTACGAGTACCTCGCGGCGGCGCTGTTCGCGCGCAACGCGCCGATCGACTCGGTGCGCGAGGCGCTGCGCTTGAAGTGGCGCGCGAGCCCGGAGGCGGTGAGGCAGAGCGTGCAGCTCGCCGACGAGGCGAACCTCGCGATCGCGACGGGCGACTTCACGGGCGCGTTGAAGGACGCGCGCGAGATGGAGTCGCTGGCGGAGGCGAGCGGCAACGAGCACGAACGAATCGTCGCGGCCACCCTGCGGATCGAGCTGCACACGGAGCTCGGGCAACCGATCGTCGCCGCCCAAGTGGCCGATGCGTACCTCCGCAGGATGGGCGCGTGGCCGGGGCGCGACTCGATCGACGACGACCCGCGACCGCTCTTCTACGCTGCGGCGACGCGCGGCGGGTTGCGGTCGGCGAGCGAGCGCGACGCGGTGCACGCCGAATGGGTGGCCACCTGGAACGCGCAGGCCGAGCCGCTCGAACGCGCGCGCGTGTGGTTGGAGGGGGACGCCCAGCCTGCCGAGACGCGCGAAGAGGCCGAGAGCGCGCTGGCGGCGATGGCCGACTACGCGCCGCTGCCGACCGTCGTCGTCCCCGGTCCGATCGGATGGACGGCGCCGGCCCTCGGAAAGATGTACTCGCTCGCCGGTCGGGCAGCCGAGGCCCTCCCCTCCCTTCGCCTCGTGACATCGAGCTGCCGCGCGCTGGGTGAGCCGGGCGAGATGACGCGCGCCCGACTTCGCCTCGGGGGCGCGCTGGAAGCGACGGGGGATGCAGCCGGGGCCTGCGCGGCGTATCAAGAGGTGGTTCGTGTTTGGGGGGCCGAGAAGCGAAGCGTCACGGCCAACGCGGCGCGTGCGCGAATTGGCGCGCTGGGTTGCGGGACTTTGCCGGGGCATTGACCAGTAGGCTCCGTTTTTTCCTTCACCCTTTTTCCTCAGCCTGAAGCGACGTGAACGAGACCTGCGTGTAGGCAAGAACCGTCGAACCTTGCGTCCCTCGGCGGCCCGCGCGACCATAGGAAAGAAGAGTTGTCTCAACCGACGGCACGAAAGGCAGCCGATCCGCCCGCGTCCAACCGCGGAGGCGATGCGGTCGTGTCTGGTGCGCAGCCCGCGGCGCGCGACGCCGACCCGATGATCGGGCGCGTGCTCGACGGTCGTTTCACGATCGAAGCGAAGCTCGGCGCAGGCTCGATGGGGACCGTCTACCGGGCCAAGCAGCACGCGATGGGCCGGAACGTGGCCATCAAGATCCTGCGCAGCGATCGCGCGCTCGATGAAGGGTCACGCGCGCGCTTCCTTCGCGAGGCGCGCGCCAACAGCCTCCTCGCCTCTCCGCACACGGTCACCGTGTTCGACTTCGGGCAAGCCGACAACGGCGACTTCTTCCTGGCGATGGAGCTCCTCGAAGGAGAGTCGGTCGGCCAGCGCCTTCAGCGCGAGAAGCGCCTGGGCCCCGAAGCCGCCGTCGACGTCTGCCGGCAGGCGCTCCGCTCGCTGACCGAAGCGCACGCCAAGGGGATCATCCATCGCGATCTCAAGCCGGACAATCTGTTCTTCGCGCGATCGGTGATGACCGACGAGAGCGGCGCGCGGAAGCACGAAGAGGCGGTGAAGGTCGTCGACTTCGGCATCGCCAAGATGCTGCTCGACGACGACGCGCCCATGAACGCCGTCGAGACGCAGGCCGGCACGGTGTTCGGAACGCCGCGGTACATGTCGCCTGAGCAAGCGCAGGGCAAGCCCCTCGACGCGCGCAGTGATCTCTACTCGCTGGGCGTCATCCTCTATCACATGCTCACCGGGCGCCCGCCGTTCACGGACGACGACGCCATCGTCGTGATGGCGCGCCACATCAAGACGCCGCCGAAGCGCCCCATCGAGTCGGCGCCGCAAGCGAACATCCCCCCCGCGCTCGACGAAGTCGTGATGCGCATCCTCTCCAAGGAGCCGCACCAGCGACCGGCCAGCGCCGAGGCGATGAGCCAGGAGCTGGCGCGGGCGATGAACCTCTCGTCGACCACGAGCGGCGTGCGGGTCTCGGTCGCGTCGGGGTCCACCCCTCCCCCGCCAGGGCTGCTGACGATTCCGCAGCTCCCGCCCATCGGAGGTGCGCCCAACTTCGCGGTCCCGGTCCCCTCGCCGCCGATGTCGGACGGGTATCTGTCGAACCTGCCGTCGTCGACCGAGAGCTTGCAGATCGCGGCCGGGGTCGGGCGGCCGCGGAAGCGCACGTTGTTCGGGATCGTCGGCGCGGCGATCGCCATCGCGGTCGTCGCAGCGGTCATCTTCGGCACTCGCGCCCCGTCCTCTCCGCGCGCGCCGGTCCTCACCCGCGAGACCCCTCACGAGTCGACGATTCCGCCGGTCCCCCCCCCAACGGGCGCCCTCGCCACCGCCGCGCCCAGCGCGACATCGACCGGCCGCCCCATCCCCGAAGCGAACGTCGCCGACCTCCCGCGAGCGCGTGGGTCGTCTCCTTCTCCGCAGCCTTCGCCGCGTCACGAGCCCTCGCATTCGAAGCCGCAGCCCCCCACGCCGGCCACCTCGGCGAGCGGGCACTACGGTCTCTTCGAATAAATCCCGGGAATCTCAAAGCGAATCGTCTGTTCCCGAGATTGCTAGGAAAAGCGCCCCGGTGCTAACGTCCGCGCGAGATGGATCCCAGCGAGATGGACGCGCTCGTACAGAGGCTCGTCGCCAATCCGCACGATGAAGAGGCGCTCGCCTACGCGCATAGCGCAGGTGAGGCGGATCCGAAGTCGTACGCGTTCATGTTGGAAAAGGTCGGCAACGAGACGCATGACCCTGCGTACGCCGCCCACTGGCTGAGCGAGGCGGCCAACGTTTGGTCGACGACGCTCGGAGATGCGCATCGCGCGGCGCGCGTGCTGATGATGGCGATCGACAAGGATCCCACGCAGCAGGTCGCAGCCGAGCGGCTCGCGCAGCTCTATCGCGACAAGGGGGACGTGAAGGCGCTGGTCGCGTTGCTCGATCGCCGGAGCAAGGCGCTGGGAGCGCTGTTGCCGTCGCAGCCCGCGATTCGCGGCGAGCTCGCGGGGATGCACGAAGAGCTGGGGCGCTTGTGGAGCGACGCGCCGCTCACGCAACCGAAGAAGGCGATCGAGAACTACCGCCGCGCGATCGAGCTCGATCCGCAGAGCGCGCTGGCGATCTATTCGCTGCGCGAGCTCTTGAAGGGGCAAGGGTCCTGGGAAGAAGCGCTGGCGATGTACGAAGCGGAGCTGGCGATCGAGCCGGACCCCGCGCGTCGTCTCGCGCTCCTTCGCGACGAAGCGGCGACGCGGAAGCTCGCGGGCGATCTTCAGGGCGCGACGCGAGCGTTGGGAATGGCGCGGCAGCTCGACGACAGCGATCCCGCGCTTCAGCAGGAGTACGCGGCCTCGGTGCTCGATCGCATCGGCGCGGGCGAGAACGTTCCGCAAGGGGAGCGGTCACACGCCGCCGAGCTGCTCGTGGCGCTGGCCGAGGCGTACGACGGTGAGCACGGGGTTGCGTATGCGGGCGGCGCGCTCGACATCGAGCCGGGGCACGATCGCGCGCTTCAACTGTTCGTCTATTACGCGCGCGCGCTTCGTCGCGACGGCGAGATCGCGGGGCGGTACGTCGGCTATGCGCGCGCCAATCCGGACGGCACGATGGCGACCGAAGCGCGACACGCGCTGGCGGCGCAGTACGAGACGGCAGGCGACTATCGCGGCGCGGTGGAAGTGCTCGAGCCTTTGCGCGCGGCGGGCGATCACGAGGCCGCCGAGAAGCTGAAGGATCTGTATCCGCTCGCCGCCCAGCAGCCGGCCGGCCAGATGGCGACCGGCGCGCTTCCCGGGACGATGCCCGCGGCGTTCGCGCCCGCCGGCGTGCCCGAGTCGCAGCGAAAGATGCCGGCCGATCGCCTTCAAGGGGTGCTCGACGCGGCGACGATGCTCGCGGGCAAGGGGAAGAAGCAGGAAGCGTTCGCCAAGTACAAGGAGGTGCTCGATTCCGAGCCCGCGCATCCCGAAGCGCTGGCATGGGTCGAGGAGTACCTGCGGACGAAGCGCGACTACGGCCAGCTGCGCGACGTGCTCCTCGGCAGCGTGCGAGCGATGGGGTCGATCAGCGACGCCAGCATCGGCGCGCGCAAGGAGCGGCTGCGTGAGGTGGCGGGGCTGTGCGAAGGGAACCTGCGCGACATCGACGGCGCGATCAGCGCGTGGAAGCAGCTGCTCGCGCTCGATCGCGCGGACGAAGCGGCGCGCGCGGCGCTCACGCGCCTGCTCGACAAGTCGCAGCGGTGGGATGATCTTGCCTCGCTGCTCGAGCAAGAGGCGACCGCCGAGCACGATCCGGAAGCGAAGGTCTCGCTCGAGAAGAAGCTGGCGAATCTCCAGGAGACCAAGCGCAAGGACTTCGTCGCTGCCGCCGAGGCGTGGCAGCGAATCGCGGCGCTCACGCCCGACGACGCGCAGGCCGTGGCCACGGCGTCGAAGCTGTTCGAGAAGGCCGACAGGCTCGATCTCGCCGCGCGCGCGATCGCCGATCACGCGCCGGCGCTCGAAGACCCGATTCAGAAAGGGAACCTCCTCGAGCACCTCGGCGAGCTGCGCGAGCAGCTGAACGATCTGCCGGGCGCCGGCGAAGCGTTCGGCGACGCGGCCGATGCGCTGAAGAGCCACAAGCTGTGGGAGAGCGCGGAGCGTTGCCTCAGCGCCGCGGAACGTTGGGAGGGGGCGTCCAACGCGGCCGTTCAGCGCGCGCTCCTCGCGGGCGATCCCAAGGCGCAAGCGCAGCACTACGCGCGCGCGGCCGATCTCCTCCTCAAGCAAGGCGACAAGGCGGGGGCGCTGGCGCGGCTCGAGCAGGCGAGCGATCTCGATCCTATGGCCGACGAGTACGCGATCGCGCTCGTCGATCGCTACACGGCGGACGACGCCTGGCCGAAGCTCGTGCAGCACCTGGCGAAGCGCGGCGATCGGTTGAGCGATCGGTCGAAGCGCGTGGGCCTCCGCACGCAGGCGGCGACGTTGTTCGCGACGAAGCTGAACGACAAGGAAGGCGCGCGCGAGCAGTGGCTGAAGGTGCTCGAGGACGGCGACGACCGCGAAGCGCTGGAGAAGCTGATCGACTACGCCGTCGAGCGCGAAGACCACACCGAAGCGGCGACGCTGCTCCGGCGGCTCGGGAACATCGCGGTCGACAAGGCCGACAAGGCGCGGATCGCGCTGCGTGAAGCGGAGCTGCTGGCCGAAGGCGTGGGCGACATCGATACGGCTATCGCTTGCTACGAGACGATCCTGTCCGAGCTCGACTCGACGTGCCGCCCGGCGCTTCAAGCGATCGCCGATTTGCAGGAGACGCGCGAGAACCTCGGGGCCGCGGCCGACGCGCTCGAGCGTGAGCTGAAGCTCGTGGCCGATCCGATCGAGCGCGGACAGATCGCGGCACGCTTGGCGCGCCTCTACGAGCAGCTCGACGATCCGAAGAGCGCCATTCGCGCGCTCGAGATCGTTCGCAAGGCCGACCTCGAAGACTTCGACGCGCTCACGCGCCTGTGCGAGCTCTGCGAGCGTACCGAGCAGTGGGATCGCGTGGCCGAGTTCCTCGCGCTCCGGATCGAAGTGGAAGCCGACGACGTCGAAGCGAGCGCGATGACGAAGAAGCTCGCCGGCATCCTGGCCGACAAGCTCGATCGCGGTGACGAAGCGCTGGCGGCGTTGACCGAGCTGGCCGACGTGGGCGACGCCGGAATTCGCACGGCGTACGTCGAGCTCGGCGATCGGCTCGGATGGAAAGGGATCGTCGCGCAGAAGCTGGTCGAGTGGTGGTTCGAGGCCAAGCACGGCCAGGAACGCACCGCGCAGCTTCGCGGCGCGTTCGATCGCTTCGTCGAAGTCGGACGCGATCAGGACGCCGCGCGTGTGGCCATCGAGATCGTTCGGTCCAAGGGGGGCGATCGCCCGCTGGCCGAGAAGCTCGAGGACCTCGCGGCGAAGACGTCGGACCACGACGCGCTGTCGTTCGCGCATGATCTTCTCGCGCGCGATCTCATGGGCGCCGACCGCGCCAACGAGCTCGTTCGGCAGGCCGAGGTGCGCGTGAAGGCAGGGATGCCGCGCGCCGAGGCGCTTCAACACGGCGAAGCGGGGCTCACCAGCGTCACGCCGGGCGACGCCGAACCGCTGCTGGAGAGGCTCTCGCAGATCGCGGGGAAGCCGTACGAGGTCGTCGACCTCTACGAGCGACAGGTCTCGCGATGCAAGACGCCGGTCGACCGGACGCGGGCGCTCGCTCGCGCGTCGCAAGTCGCGGCGTCGAAGGGCGCCATGGATCGGGCGCGTGGGTTCTTCGAGCTCGCGCTCACCGGCGCTCCGACGGACGACACGCTGGCGCTGCTCGAGACGACGGCGCGCGACGGAGATCGCGCGACCGGCGGCGAGAAGCTGCGACGCGCGCTGTGCACGGCGATGGCGCAAGGGGGACAGGGCGCGCGCGACGGCGGTCGGACGCGCGGGGCGCTCCTTCGGCGCGCGGCGTCGATGGCGCACCGCGATCTGAACGACGTCGAGCAGGCGTTCGCGTGGCTCGGCGACGCGCTCGTGGCGCACGTCGATGTGATGACGCTCGATGCGCTCGAGGGGCTCGGCGAAGAGGTCGCTGATCCGCGTCGCAGCGAAGCGGCGCTCTCGCACGCGCTCAGCGAAGTGTTCGACGGCCCGCTCGTCCGGCAGCTCCTGGCGCGCCGCGCGAAAATTCGCCGCGAGCACATGGACGACAAGGCCGGCGCGGCCACGGATCTCAAGAAGCTCCACGATCTCTCGCCGACCGATCAGGCCGTGATGGAGGAGCTCTCGTCGCTGCTCATGGAGCTCGGCGATTACCGCGGGATGGTGCAGCTCTACGAAGATCAGATCCTCCGCGGCAAGGACATGAACGCGCGCGCCGAGCTGGCTCGGAAGGTCGCGCGGATGTGGGAAGAGCAGCTGACCGACGCGCGCGAAGCGGCCGACGCCTGGCGGCGCGTGCTCCGCATGAAATCGGGCGACGCGGAAGCGACCGCCGGGCTCGAGCGCGCGAAGCAGAACATGCTGAAGCGGCCCGATCCCGACGCGAGCGACGCCTACGCGCCGCCGAAGGTCGCGGCATCGATCACTGGCGTGCCGGCAACGGCGAAGATCGAAGAGGCGCCCGAGTCGAAGCCGTCGTCGACGCTTGAGACGGCGTCGCCCAGCGGAGAGATCGCGCAAGCGCAGCGCATTCGCGAATCCGAGACGCTCGACGAGCCCCCGGAGACCACCGCCAGCCTCGACGACGCGCCCACCGCGTCGGTCGTGTCGGCCGTGAAGCCCATTCCGGAAGCGCCCTCGTCGGCGGCGCGCGCGGAGCGTCCCAAGGACGTGTGGTTCCGATCGTCGCAAGACGAAGCGACGATGAGCGCGCTCTCGAAGGCCGAAGAGGAACGCGACGAGCCGAGTCACACGGGCGTCGACGACCACGTCTCGGCCCCCCCGCCCCAAACGCCGAGCGACGGCGTCTACACGAGCGCGCCGCAGGATCCGACGTCGAGCCAGGGGCGCATGCCGGCCCAGGCACGCGCCTTCGAGGACTCGACCACGAGCGACGGGAGCGAGGATTTCGGATCGACCAACGAGGTCGCCACCTTCGACGACTCGATGCTCGAAGCGACCGCAGCGCGCCCGCAGCACGCACACGAAGTGGCGGTGACGAACGTCGCGCCCATCCCCCACCCACTCGATTCGGCGGAGGATGTGAGCGACGACGAGCTCCTCCACACCGAAGAGCTCGATGATCTCATCGCGCTCGACGAGACACACGAGAAGACCGAAGCCGGGAGCCAGGTCGACCCGACGGACGAGGGCGAGAAGCCCAAGTCGCGCCGGACCGTTCCGCCGCCGCTTCCGCGAACCTAGGCGCTCGTCAGCCCACGACGACGCGATCGCCGTCGATGCGCGCGCGGGCGCCGAGCGTGAAGGCGTCGTTCCTCGCGCCGTGACCGAACGGCGCGCCGGCGACGACCGGGATGCCGAGGTCGCGCGTGAGCGATGCCAGCACGTCAGCCGCCGCGACGCCGTCAGGTCCAGGCTCGCATTGCGTGAATTCGCCCAGAACGATCCCCGCGAGGCGCGCCACGTGTCCGCCGAGGCGGAGCGACGTGAGCATGCGGTCGATTCGATACGGCCGCTCGGTCACGTCCTCGAGCGCGAGGATGGCTCCGTCGGGCGCGTGCCAACGGCCGGCCGCGGCCATGGCGCACACCAGCGAAAGGTTCCCGCCGACGAGCGATCCTTCGGCGCTTCCCGCTCGAATAACGTGCAGATTGCACCATTCAACGGGAGCGCGCGGACGCTCCACGGCGCGAAGAAAGCACGCGCGGGTCCACGGATGGATCGCCGCGAGCCCCGTCACGTTCGGCGCGTGCACCGACGCGATCCTGCGCGCCATCGCTTCGGCGTGGAGCGCCGTTACGTCACTGAACCCCACGATCCACTTCGGCGCCCGCGCGAGCTCGTCCCACGGAAGGCGATTGACGATCCTCGTCGCTCCGTACCCTCCCCGCGCGATCACGATCGCCTTGGCTTTAGGGTCGCGCATCGCCTCGCCGAGCGCGCGGGCCCGCGACTCGTCCGACCCCGCGAGATACCCGGTGCGATCGAGCAGCGACGTCCGGGCGACGATCTCGTACCGATCGCGCACCCACCCGAGGCCGCGAAGGAGGTCCGCGCGGGGAAACGGGCTGGATGGCGCGACCACATGCACGCGATCGCCCGGCGCAAGCGGCGGCGGAAACACGAAGCTCTCCATGCGCGCCCTCCATCTTCGCACGAGACCGCGATGCCGAGTTGACCCTCCCTACACTAGGCATCATCCTCACGCATCTTGAACGGAGAATCTTCCTTCCCGCTTGCTCGACTCGGCGGCTTTGCGCGCGGTGCGGGGCCGCTCGTACGCCGGCTCCTGGGGGGCGCCGTGTCGTCGGTCGACGACTGGATGACGACGCTCCTGGGCGAGGAGTTCAACGAACGTCTGGCCCGCGTGCCGGTGAACGTCGGCGAGGCGGGGGTCGATCCCTTCGGTCTGGATCCGCAGTGGGCGAAGTATGCGCTGGCGTCGACCGCGTTCCTCCATCGCTACTACTTCCGCACCGAGGTCTTCGGTGCCGAGAACGTCCCCAGCGGGCGCGTTCTCCTGATCGCGAACCACTCGGGGCAAGTGCCGATCGACGGCGCGCTCATCGGCGCGTCGATGTTCATGGACGTCGAGCCGCCGCGCTTCATCCGCGCGATGATCGAGAAGTGGACGCAGACGCTGCCGTTCGTGTCGCTGCTCTTCACGCGCGTCGGGCAGGTGGTCGGCGTGCCGGAGAACGCGCAGCGATTGCTGGAGCGCGAAGAAGCGTTGCTCGTCTTTCCGGAAGGGGCGCGCGGCATCTCCAAAACGTTCGACCGCCGCTACCAGCTCACCGAGTTCGGGCTCGGGTTCATGCGCCTGGCGATCGAGACGAACACGCCGATCGTCCCCATCGCCGTCATCGGCGGCGAAGAGCAGTATGTGAGCGTCGCCAACCTCGGCGGGCTCGCCAAGATGCTCAACATGCCCGCGTTCCCGCTCATCCCGCAGCTTCTTCTGCCGGGCGGCCAGCTCCCCCTCCCCACCAAGTATCGGATCACGTTCGGCGAGCCGATGCACTTCCAGGGCGACCCCGACGACGACGACGCCGTCATGGAAGAGAAGGTCTGGCTCGTCCGGCAGACGGTGCAATCGATGGTGAACCGCGGCGTGAAGGCGCGTAAGCACGTGTTCTGGTGATGCGGTGAACCGACCATGACCATCGCGAACGGAAAGCGCTCACGTCCGACGACGCCCCGCGAAGGGGACGGCGCGGTCGTCATCACCGGCATCTGCGGTCGCCTCGGCAAGGGAGTCGCGCGCGTTCTTCATCGCGAGCGAAAGGTCATCGGCGTCGATCGCCGGCCGTTCCTCGACAAGCCGAAAGACGTCGAGCACCGGCAGATCGACGTGCGGCGGAAGAAGCTGAAAGACGTGTTTCGCGCGGGGAAAATCGACGCCGTCGTCCACCTCGGCGTAATGCACGACCCGCGCGCGTCGGCCGCCGAGCACCACTCGTGGAACGTGGCGGCGTTCGTGAAGCTGCTCGAGTACGTGGCGCAGTTCCAGGTGCCGAAGCTCGTCGTCCTCTCCAGCGCGAACGTCTACGGCCCGCAGCCCGACAACCCCCAGTTCCTCACCGAGGAGTCGCCGCTGCTCGGCGGCGCGGCGTTCAGCGAAATTCGCGACCTCATCGAGGTCGACATGCTCGCGCAGTCGTTCTTCTGGAAGCACCCGCAGACCGAGACGGTGATCTTGCGGCCGGTGCACATCCTGGGCGGCGTGCACAACGCCGCGTCGAACTACCTGCGCCTCGACACGGTCCCCACCCTCCTCGGCTTCGATCCGATGGTGCAGGTGATCCACGAGAGCGACGTCGTTCGCGCCATTCAGCTCGCGCTCAACGGCGGCGTGCGCGGGATCTTCAACGTGGCCGGGCCCGATCCCTTGCCGCTCTCGCGCGTCATCAAGATTGGCGGGCGGCCCCATCTTCCGGTGCCGTACTCGATCGCCAAGATGTTCCTGAATCGCATGTGGTCGCTGCGCCTCTCGAACTTCCCGGTGCCGGAGCTCGATCACATTCGCTACGTGTGCATGGTCGACGACGCGCGCGCCAAAGAGGTGCTCGGGTTCGCGCCGCTGATGTCGGTCGACGAGACCGTACGATCGGTGAACGCCGATCGGTGGTGAACCGCGTCGCCGCGGCTATCGCTTGATCACGCGCGCGGGAACGCCCATTGCCATCGCGCCTTCGGGCACGTCGGTGACGACCGAGGATCCCGCGGCGACGACCGCGCCGCGACCGATCGTGACCCCTTTGAGGACGTGCGCGCCGCGGCCGATCCAGGCGTAGTCGTGGATCGTCACCGGAGCGATCTCGCCCTCGAGGAGCTCGGTCTCACCGCGCATGCGTCGCTCGGGATCCGACGGGTGGCCGTCGGAGTCCTGGATGTCGGAGTTGCCGGCGATAAGGACGTGGTTGCCGATCGAGATGCGCTCGTTGAGCGCGAACATCACGCCGAACGCGACGTAGCAGTGGTCGCCGAACGTGAGCTCGGGCGCGTCGCGAAAGCGCCCGGTGCGGACGTTGAGGCTCGAGAACGTGCAGTGGTCGCCGATGCGAACGCGCGCGTGACCGCGAATGTACGGCGCGCTCGTCATGCCGAGCCCCTTCCCTGCCCGCTCGCACCGTGCGCGCAGCATCGGCGCGTACCAGAGCTTCGAGGCCGCCCACTCCCGCGCGTCGGTCGCGAAGCGCTGCGCGACGAACGCGCCGCCGAACAGGATGCGCATCGCGTCGTTGTCCGGCACGTCGAACGACTCGAGTCGCTTGTAAGCGTCGTACGCCATGCGGGCGAACGGCGTGTTGCGTCGCTTGATGCTCAGAATTAGCGCGTCGATCCCGCTCATTCGATCGCGGTCCTCATCACCGAAAGACGCGCGCGCGAATGTCCGCTGGCCAGCGCATTGGATCGAACCCGTGCTGGGTGAAGCACGCCAGCACCCACCGCTCGAGCCCCCACGCCACGCACCCCGTGAACGCCGGTTTGCCGTCGCTCGCCGTGATCGCGAACGTCTTGCCGAAGAAGTCCTCGTGCAGGTTGAAGCTGCCGCAGGCGATCGACCGTGCGCCACGCTCGTCGGGCTCGACGGCGAGGCGCACCTCGTATTTCAGATCGCTTCGCACCTGGTAGTACGTCTTGGTGGCGTAGGCGGCCGAGAAGAACGGATCGTTCGCCGTCTCGATCTGCACCTCGAGATCGAAGCGATCGAGCTGCTCCATCACCAGGTCGATCCCGCGCTTTCGACGCGAGGACACCTGCTCCTCGGTGCCGACGAAGACCACCTCGCGCATCGTGAAGTCCCACAGGCGATCGAGCCCGGTGATGTTCGTCGACTCGTAGCGAAAGCACTTACCGACGCACGTGACGACGTTGCAGTCCGTCAGCGTCTCGCCCTCGCGCGCGCGGTAGCAGTGGTAGCAAACGGCCGGCGAGAGGCAGGCTTCTGGCGTCGTGAAGGCGTTGAAGTCGGGGACGACGAGGTCGGTCGTTTCCGCGTTCGCCTGGCGAAAGTGCTCGATGCGGTCGTAGTCCTCTACGAGGTGCGTGACCATCGAGACCGACTGCGGGAACGACGAGAAGTAGCCGCAGCGGCCGAGCGTCTTCGCCGGAATCAACGTCGGGTAGACCTCTTCGGTCGCACCGAAGAGCTCCATGCCGATCGTGACGCGCGCGTCTTCGTCGAGCGCGCGGAGCACGTTGAGCGCCGGCCCGCGAAGCGCCACCTGCCCGCGCCCCTCTTCGATGACCCAGCCGCGCCTTTTCAGCTCGGCGTACACGCCCCGTTCGAGCTCGCCGCTGTCTTTGCGCGTGCGCGTGTGAATCACCTTCTTCGGCACCTGCCGGAAGCGCGACACCATCGAGTCGACGTAGCGGACCATCTTCTCGCGCGTGGCCTTCACGTCGGTGCCCGGCTTCATGGCGAAGCGGACCTTCGCGCCGTCGACCACTTGCACCTTCAGGATCTCGGGCGAGACGTACGCGCCGTTCTTCTCGACGTCGGCGGCCAGATCCGGCTCGACCTTCTTCGCGAGCGCGAACTCGTCCCACGTGGGCTCCGTCATGCGGCCACTCCCTTCAAGTCGTTCGCGAGCGATCATACGCCGCGACGTGAGGCCACCTCAATCATACCATCGCGTTCGTGACGCTTCGCTTGGGACCGACGGCCGCGCGCTGGAGCGTGCTCTTGCTGGCTCTCGTGCCATACGCGCAGACCCTCTCGTTCGGCTTCACGCTCGACGACGCGAACACGATCGTCGGGCATCGAGGCGTCAAGGAGGCGCTGTCGTTCGACGACCTCGTGCTCCGCGATTCGTGGGGGCGGAGTCGCTTCGATACCGTCGGCGTATGGCGGCCGATCGCCACTCTCTCGTACTGGATCGATCAGCACGTCGGCGGTGGGCGCACGTGGCCGTTTCATCTGACGAACGTGCTCCTCTACGTAGCGCTCGTCGCGCTTGCGGACTGGACGCTCGCGCGGTGGTGCGGCGACGCGCTCTCGCCGGTCGCGCGGTGGCTGGCCGTGGGGATGTTCGCATCGCTGGCGATTCACGCCGACGTGGTACCCAGCGCGACGGGACGAGCGGAGACGTTGGCGGCGATCTTCTCCTTGGGGGCGATCGCGATCGTGACGTGCGGGCGGGCGCTGGGCGCGCGCGAGATCGCGCTGGTAGCGGTGGCGCTGTTGCTTGCGATCCTCGCGAAGGAGTCGAGCGCGCCGATGGTCGTGCTCGTTCCGCTGCTCGCGTGGCGCGCGCACGGGGGAGTGAAGTCGGTGCGCGGACCGGTCGCCGCGCTGGCCTCGTGGGGAGTGCTCGTAGGGCTCGCGATCGCACTCTTTCGCGCGACGCGAATGCCGTTCGTGGCGCTCGGGCCCGATCGGCTCTTCGACAACCCCCTCATCGCCGCCGACGCACCGCACCGGTTCGTGGCCGGGCTCGGGCTCATCGCGTTTCGGTTGCGGCACGTACTCGTCGGGACGAGCCTCGTGCCCGACTACAGCTTCTCGGAGCAACCAATCTCGGACGAGGGGGTGACCGGTGTCGTCCTCGGCGCGTTCTTCGTCGTCGCCTGCATCGGGCTCCTCGTCGTCAGCTGGAGCCGCGTGCCGCGCATCGCCGACGCGTTGCTCGCGTTCGGCGCTTCGTATGTGAGCATGTCGAACTTCGTCGTGAGCACGCCGGGCGTCGCCGATCGCCATTTCTTCTTCCCGTCGCTGTGGCTCGTCGTCGTCGTCGCGCTCGTCGTCGATCGCGTGGCTCGAGCGCCGCGCGTGCGCGCGCTCGTGGGTACCGTCGCCATTGGTTTCGTCGTCGTGCAGTCGTGCCTAGCGACCGCGTACGCATCGACGTGGCGCGACGACGTGACGCTCCTCTCCGCCGCCGCGCGCGTGTATCCGGACGTCTTCCGCACACAGCGAAATCTCGCGCACGCCCTCGCCGACGAGGCGCGCGACGACGACGCGGCGTTCCACCTCGTCGCGGCCGAAGCGATCTTCGCGCGCTACCCGACGCGCGTGGCGCGCGACGCGATCTCGCCCGCCTGGGACGGCGAGCCTCTCGACGCACGGCTCACGCATCTCAGCGCGTCGTTCGGCGCGCGCGCCACGTGCGACGCGGCCCGGATCGCCGCGGCTCGGCTTCGCTCCTGGCGCGACGCGCGCGCGGGCGAAGCGCTCGATGCGTGGTCTCGCGGCTCCTGCGGGCCGCGATAGTCGCCGGCGCTACGAGGGGCGACGCGCGACGACGACGGCTTGAACGAAGAGATCCTTCGGACCGAACGTGTACGAATCGAGCTCGAGCCCAGCCGAAGCGAGGAGGGCCGAGGCCTCGGCCTTCGAGTGCATGAGGGAGATCTCCGGGGGATGAAACCGCACGCTCCGGTGCAAGACATCGTTCAGCATCCAGTGCGCCGCGCCGATCACTTTCACGCTCGTGGCCTGCGCGTGCGGCCAAAAAAGGATCATCTTGCCGCCCGGCCGGATGACGCGATGGAGCTCGCGAAACGCGCGATTGATCTCCTCGCGCGTGAAGTGCTCGACGACCCCCATGTTGTACGCGCCGTCGAAGCTCGCGTCCGCGAACGGGAGATCGAAGATACTTGCGTGCTTCACGCGGCTGCCGGGGTTCTCGCGCAAGTACACGCGGAGCGCCGCCGCCGAGATGTCCACCGCCGTGATGTCCGCGCGGCCGTGCAGTCCAACGTCGACCTGACCCGTCCCGCAGCCCGCGTGAAGAAGGCGCGCGCCCGGCGAGAACTCCCTTTCGATCGCTTGCTCGAGGCGCGGCTTGATGAACGCGTTGCGGTAGATCGTCGCGAT
This sequence comes from Myxococcales bacterium, assembly GCA_003151595.1. The sequence goes on along the minus strand of PLXW01000057.1, from coordinate 96,541 downwards.
CATGTCGTAGGTCGCGAGCGTCCCGTCGCTCTTGTTGTTCCAGTAGTCGTTCCACTCCTCGCCTTCGCGCAGCGCGGGATCGATCTCCGGGTTCCCCTTCAGCTGAAAGCGCGACGGGTTCACCCGCTGCCCCACGTACGTCGCCACGAGCCGCTGCACGCTGCGCCCCACTTCGAGCGGCGTCATCTTGGAGTGGCCTTGCGTGCGCGCCGGCAGCGTCACCGGCACCTGTGCGATGCGCATGCCGTTCCGATCGAGGATGTACAGGCTCTCGAAGAAGAACGAATACCCGCGTGACTGCGCGAGCTCGAACAGGCCGCGCGGGATCGCCGTCAAGTCGTAGACGCGGAACGCGCCCGTCGCGTCGTGCGCCATACCGAGCAGGTGCTTGGTCAACGTGTGGCCGACCAACGTCAGCGACTTGCGGATGAACGTCCAACCCTCGAGTCCGCCATCTTCGATGAACCGCGACCCCACGACGACGTCCGCCGAGTCGGCGACGGCAAGGAGTCGTGGGATCGCTTCGGGCGTATGGGTGAAGTCGGCGTCGAGCGTGACGAGTCGCTCGTAGCCCCGGTCGTAGGCGAGCGCGATCCCGTCTTGATGCGCGCTGCCGACGCCGGCCTTCGACGCCCGATGAACCACCGAGACGCGCGGATGCCGCCGCGCCAAGACCTCGAGGACCTCGCCGGTGCTGTCGGGCGAGGAGTCGTCCATGAACAGGATGTCGGCGTCGAGACCGAGCGCGCAGAGTCGCTCGCACATCGGCTCGACGTTGTTTCGCTCGTTGTATGTGGGAACGAAAATGAGCGTCTTCTTCGACACGGCTCTCCCTGAACGTCTCTGACGGTCGTGCCGCTACGCTAGCATGCGCGATCGTGAGCTGCTCGGTGTGCGACTCGTCGGACGTGTCGGAGATCTCTCCGTCGCAGATCACCGACGTGGCTCAGGTGTCGTTCTCATACATGTTCAAGCCGGAGCACCAGCGGACATTCCGGATCGTCCGTTGTCGTCGCTGCTCACACGTGTTCTGCGATCCGGTACCGGAGACGATCGGCCGTCACTATCAAGACGTCGTCGACGAGGAATACCTGCGGCACGACGAGTCGCGGCGTCTTGCGGCGCGCGAGGTCCTGCGGGTGATCCAAACCCACGTCCCCGGAGGCGTGCTGCTCGACGTCGGCTGCGCGACGGGTGACCTCCTCGACGTCGCTCGCGGCGTGGGGTATCGGGCGGAAGGAGTGGAGCTCTCGCGCTGGTCGGCCGACATCGCGAGGAAGCGCGGTCTGGTCGTTCACGAAGAGGTGCTTGCGCGACTCGCCGAACGATGCCCGGCGAGCTTCGACGTCGTCTCGCTCATGGGTGTCATCGAGCACTTCGCGAACCCACGCGCCGAGATGGCGAACATCGCCGCGCTCCTGAAGCCCGGCGGTCTCGTCGCGATCTGGACCGGCGACGTGAGCTCGTATCTCTCGCGCGTGCTCGGGCGCAAGTGGTGGTACTGGCAGGGGCAGCACGTGCAGTACTTCACGCACAAGAGCCTCGAACGGCTCGCGGCCGACGCGGGGCTCGCCCACGTCGAAACGCAACGCTATCCATTCGCGGCCACGCATCGGACGCTCTCGAACTCGCTTCGACGTTATCGGTTCCACCGCGTCTTCTCGGCCGCGCTCCTACCGCTCTTCAAGGTGCGGCCCGTGATCTACCTGCGCCTGCCGGGCGAGATGCTTTTCTTGGCGCGGAAGCGCGCCTAGTGGCAAGCGCTGGACGAATGCTCTTCTGTCTCGGCTTCGTGACGCTCGCGCTCGAGCTGATTCTCATTCGCGTGCTCGCCGCGAACATCTGGAACCTCGGCTTCTTTCCGAACCTCGTGCTCCTCGCCGTCTTCATCGGCATGGGGTGCGGGTTTCTGTTTCACCACCGGATCTCCGACCGGCGGTCGCCCGTGGTGGCCGGCGCGGCGACGTGGGTGCTGCTGCTGCTCATTGCGCTCGTCACCTGGTTTCATCCGGGAATTCCCGCGGCAGGGACGTCGGTGCTCGCCATAGGCGGCGAGCTCTTCTCGACGGAGATTCCGAAAGACGCGGTCAGTCGCGGGTTGCCGCTTCTCGCGCTGTCGTTCGTGCTCGTCGCGCTCGTCTTTGCGTCCCTCTCCCAGCGCACCGCGAAGCTCTTTCGATCCTTCCCGCCACTCACGGCCTACGCGCTCGACATCGGCGGGTCGTGCGCCGGCATCGCGCTCTTCACGGCGATGAGCTTCTTTCAGCTCCCGGCGTACGCATGGTTCCTCGCGCTCGCGCCGCCTCTCTACGTGGCGCTGGCGGAGAGCGACACGCGCGCGCATCGCCTTGTCCAGATGGCGCCGCTCCTCTTCATCGCGCTCCTTTGCCGGTACGCGGACTCTCGGCTCCTCTCCTCGCCCTCTTACGGCGGCGCGCTGGAGGTGCACTGGTCGCCGTATCAGAAGATCGAATTCGTCCCGCCGAAGCTCTCGATCTTCGCCAACGGCATCGCGTTTCAGGGAATGCACGAGCCGGATGAATTGAAGGGATCGTTCTTCGAAGAGATCTATCGCCAGCGTGCCGCGCACCCCGAGCTCCCTCCTTACAAGAACGTCCTGATCCTAGGCGCCGGCTCCGGAAACGACGTGATGGCCGCGCTGATGAACGGCGTGGAGCACGTCGACGCCGTGGAGATCGATCCCGTCGTCGCCGGCATCGGTCAACGGAGCAATCCCGGCCGCCCCTACGACGACCCGAGAGTGACGCTCGTGATCGACGACGGGCGCGCGTTCATGACGCAGACGCGACGCCGGTACGATCTCGTGATCATCGCGGTCACCGATTCGGTCGTGAAGATCAGCTCGATGAGCCAGCTTCGCCTGGAGAATTATCTCTATACGGTCGACGCCTTCGAGCGCGGCTACGCGCTCCTCACGGACACGGGAGATCTTGCCATGTACAGCTTCTATCGGGCGCCCTGGCTCCCGGAGAAGTTGCGGCGCAGCCTCGAGATCGTCGGCGGCAAGCCTCCCGAGCTCTTGTTCGAGCGCGGGGATTTCAGGATGCTCGCCGTGGGTCGCGGTCGTCCGCCTGGGAAGGGCACGCCGCTCTATGCGGGCGCGATTGATCTGCCGAGCGATGATTGGCCGTTCTTCTATCTGCGCGAGCGCGGCATCCCTCCGCTCTACGTCGGAGTCATGGGAGCACTTCTCTTCGCCATCGCGCTCTTGTCGCTCGGGCTTCGTCTCGCAGGCCCGCCGCTGGAAGCGAAAGGCGATACGGAAGCTCAGAGAAGCTCAGCGCGCCTAACGCGGCTCGCGTTCTTCTTGATGGGTGCGGCCTTCCTGCTCCTCGAGACCAAGTCGGTCGTTCAGTTCAGCCTTCTCTTCGGAACGACGTGGCTCAACAACTCGATGGTGTTCCTCTCGGTCCTCTTGCTCGTGCTCGCCGCGAATTGGTGCGCGTCGCTTCTCCGCGGGCGCGCCGTCGTGCCCGTCGCCTACGCGCTCCTCATCGGAGCGTGCCTCTTGTCGTTCGCCGTTCCGCTCGGGAGCTTGCTCCACGTGGCGAGCGTGCCGCTTCGGTTCGTCGAGGCGAGCCTCTTGACGTTTTCGCCGATCCTCTTCGCCAACTTGATCTTCAGCGTCACCTTCCGCGACGAGCCCGCGCCGGAGCGCGCTTTCGGATGGAACCTCATCGGCGCGACGCTCGGCGGCGTCTTGGAGTACGCGAGCATCGCGTTCGGATACGCCGCGCTGGCAGGAGTGGTCGCAGTCCTTTACACGATCGTCGTCGTGCTTCTGCTGATCGCCCGCCGCACACTCGTCACGCCGCCACTCCCATCAGCGCGTTGACGAGCGCTATGATCTTTTCGGCCGTCCGCGCTTCGGCGAAGGCGTCGTCGGAGATCGTGATCCCGAAGTCTTCTTCCAGCGACAGGAGCAGATCGAGCGCGGCGGCCGACTTCACCCCTAGCTCGCGAAAAATGTCGGCCTGCGCGCTGAAGCCCGGCTCCAGCTTTGCGACTCGCTGGAGGATCCCGAGGACCTTCTCTTCGACGTCGTTCGATGCCATTCGCCTCTGATCCTACGCCCCGCTTCGGGGCGCCTCAATCAGAGCATACCGCGCAGCGAATCGAAGCGAAGTCTCCACACGACGCTGACGGCTTCCAGGAAGATCTTGCGGCTCATTTTCGATTTGCCGAGGACGCGATCGACGAACACGATCGGCACCTCGGCGACGCTCATTCCGCGGCAGACGGCGCGGTACGTCATCTCGATCATGAAGGCGTAGCCCGCCGAGTGGACGGCCGGCAGATCGATCGCTTCGAGCGCGCGGCGCGAGAACGCTTTGTAGCCGCTCGTCAGGTCGTGAACCTCGAGGTTGAGGACGGTGCGCGCGTAGAGCGAGCCCCCCTTCGAGAGCATGTGCCGCCCCATCCCCCACCCCTCGACGCTGCCGCCGGGGATGTTGCGCGAGCCGATGACGACATCGGCACCACGATCGAGCTCGCGAATGAAGTCGGGGAGGTATTTCGCGTCGTGCGAGAGGTCGGCGTCCATCGAGAGGAGGCGCTCGTACCCTTCGGCCAGGCCGCGCGTGAAGGCCTGGACATACGCCGTGCCGAGGCCGAGCTTGCCGGCGCGGTGCATGACCCGCACGTGGTCGTCCTTCGCGGCGATCGCGTCGGCCAGCTCGCCGGTGCCGTCGGGCGAGGCGTCGTCGACGATGAGGACGTCCGCGTCGGGCGCCGCCGCGCGGACGTCGGCGATGTGACGCGGCAGGTTCCCGCGTTCGTTGTACGTGGGGGTGACGATGAGCGTGCGCGGTTTGCCGTTGGAGGGCGAAGGCATCGTGGAAGTCGCGCCTGTTTAGCACTGGAGGCTCCGGGCGGAGACGAAAACGGCGCGCGGGGCGCTACCATCGCGGTCGTGACCTCGCGCTCGCGATTGGCGATCAGGATGGCCGCAATCGCGCCGTGGATCGCCGCGCTCCTCGTGGCGCTCCCGATCCTCGTCTATCGCTACCCGCCGATGTTCGATCTCCCGTGCCACGAGGAGATCGTCGCGGCGATGCGCCATTTCGGTGATGCCAGCCGCTATCCGCCCGGCCTGCTGGCGTGGAACCTCGGCCATGCGAACCAGCTCTTCTATTTCCTGGCGTGGCCATTGTCGTACGTCGTCCCGGTCGACCTCGCGTGCAAGCTCGTCGTCGCCGCATCGGTCGCGGGGACGCCGATCGCCGCCGCGCGCCTCGCCGACCACCTGGGCACGACGCGGTGGGCCGCCGTAGTGGTCGCGCCGGTGGCCGTCGGGTTCGCGTTCATGTTCGGGTTCGTGGGGAACGTCCTCGGGCTCGCGCTGTTCCTCGCCGCGCTTCCGCGGATCGACCGCTTCGTGCGCGCGCCGACGCCCAAGTCTGCGGTCTGGGTGTTCGGAGTGCTCGTCCTGCTCTACGCGGCGCACGAGATCGTGCTCGTCTGCGGGTGCATCGCCATCGTGGTCCTCGCGATCGCGCAGCCTCTTCGCGCCGGCGCGACCGCGCTCCGATTGGCGCCGATGGTCGCGCTCGTCCCCGGTTTGCTGGTCGAGCACAAAGTCACGATCGGTCACCGCAGCGCGAGCCTGCTCGACGTCCCCGTCGTCATCGACATCGCCGCCTGGCAGAAGGTCGCGCAGCTCCCCGAAGCCATCCTGGGCCGACACGGCGACGTGACGACGCGCCCCGCGTTCATCGTCCTCATGAGCGTCATCGCGCTCCAGGGGATCGATCGCTTTCGTTCGCGCGCGCGCGAAAACCGCGACGCGCACGACCTCCGCGCGACGATCGACGCGCATCGCTTCGTGCTCCTCGCGATCGTGCTCGTCGTCGCGTACTTCGAGGTGCCGTTCGCCGTCACCGGCGCGATGTGGATCCACGCGCGCTTCCTCGCGCCGGGCGTCGCCATCTTCGCCATCGCCGTCGCGCCGCGCGCCGAGTCGCCCGCGTGGCTCGTCACTCGCCTCGCGCCGTTCGCCGCCGTCTTGGCGATGGTCCCCGTCCTCCATCCCGAGCTGGTTGCCACCAGCGCCGTGTACCGCGATCTCGATCCGCTCCTCGCGCGCATCGAGCCCGGAAGCGCGGTCGCGCAGATCGATCTCGTGGGCGGCCCGCTGCGGCACCTCGTCTTCTCGGTGGACGGAGCAGCCGTGCGCGCGAGCACCGAGCGCGGCGGGCGAATGGCCGTCTCGTTCGAGCAGACGTCGCCCATTCCGCCCGTGATCATCGCGAAGGGGCACCGCTGGGAGAACGCGCTCCAGCGGATCTCGCACGACGGCGCAGGCCTTCGCCCCGCGTTCGACCTTCGCCGCTTTCGCTACGTGCTGGCCTGGACGTACCCCTCGCAAGTCGATCCGCTCACGCGCGCGATGGCGCCCGAGGCCCGGCTCGTAGACACGTCCGGCGGATGGCTCCTCTTCGAGTCTCTGTTGCCTCTCGCGTCGATCACCTCCGACGAGCCGCCGCTCGGCGACGAAGAGTCGGTCGGTGCTCGGTTGAAGAAGCTGGCGCGCACGAATCCGACCCCGTGAGCGTTGGCCTCGAAGTCACTCGTGCGGCGTGAGGCCGAGCATGTGGACGATCGCACCGAGCGGCACGGCGATCCGCTCGGTCGGCTCCACGAGCTCGCCCCCAAGCTCGTGAAACGCCTTCGCCAAGACGAAGCGATCGAGCAGCATCGCCAGCGACTCGTCGCTCGCCGGCAAAAACGACGCGCCCACCGCCCGCTCTCGATACCCGCGAAGAAAGGCCGCCGCGGACCACGCGGCCCACTGCGCCGCCCAGGGCAACACGATCGCGCGATCCGTCTCGCGCACCACGGTGCCGCCGTAGATAGCCGAGTACGCGACGTAGTGAAGGCTTCGGACCATGCCGGCTACGTCGCGGAGCGGCGAGCGCTTCCGGCGGCGCTCGGGGAGATCGTGATCGGGCCCGCCGTCGAAATCGATGATGATGAAGTCGCGCCCCGTGTGGAGCACCTGCCCGAGGTGGTAGTCGCCGTGAATGCGCGTGCGGAGCGCGGCGATCGGCTCGTGCACCAGCGACTCGAAGCGACCGACGATCGCCGCTTCGTCGTCGAACAGCGCGCGCGCCAGCGGCACGGCGTGCGGCGACAGCTCGGAGCGACGCGAGCGAAGCGTGCGCATCACGCGGCCGACGAGGTTGCGGAGCGACTGGTACAGCGACCGCCTGTCGAACGTCGAGAACGGAACCGGTGAGAAGGCGGGATCGTCACTCGCCGCCAGCGCGAGATGGAGCTCGGCGGTGCGGGTGCCGAGGAGCGCCGCGGCAGTGGGGTACGAGCCGATCACGGCGAGCACCTCGGCCGACGGCATCTCTTTCGCGCGCAGGACGAGCGAAGGGTTCGGCACCTCCGGCGCGGGAGCGTCCGGACTGCGGGCCACCACGCGATCGTAGAACCGCTGAATCTCGCCGTGCGCGTGCTCCCACGCCGTCCCTTCGTTCGGTATGTAGCGCGCGAGCGCCGCGATCGATCGCGGCTCGCCGCGCCCGCACACGTATTCGATCGCACCCACGATGTCCGGCGCGATCCCCGGCGCGTGCGTCGTTAGAAAGCGTCCCATCTCGAGCTCCGGGCTCCGGCCGTCTTCGACCAGGCGGAACACCTTGAGGAGATACTTGTCGCCCCAGCGAATCGCCGCGTTCGCGTGCAGAGAGCTGATGGTCTTGAGCTCGCCGTGGTCGTCGGTCCCGGCCCCGGCGGCATCCGGCGCGCCCTCGTACGGAGTCGCCACCAGCTCTCCCCCCAGCCCCGCGATCCGCGCGCGCTGCGCGATGGTGTCGACGAGTGCGCGCGACGACGCGCCGTCCTCGAGCGCGTCGACGATGACCCCTTCCTTGCCGCCCACGCGCGCGTTCGCGATCACCGCGTCCGGCGCCACCGCGCGTGCCCCCTTGGCGACGAACGCCATCGGCACGGCGTACGTCTCGGGCTCCCCCTCGGCGTAGTCGATCGTCACGAGCGCGAGGACCATCGCCGTGTCGCCCTCGCCGATCGAAATCGACTCGGTCACTTGCGCCTGCGTGATCATCCGCGCGCGCCCGCGGAACCATCGCCGGCTCCGCACGAACGCCGGGAGCACGTCCTCCAGAAAGCCCCGCTCGAAGCCGCCGGCCAGCGCACCGAACGACGAGCCGTCGATCGCCGGAGGAAGATACGAGGCGCGCAGGCGCTCCGGATCTTCCGGGGCCTCCAGCGCGAGCCAGTAGAACGCGTAGCCGCCGAGCGTGATCGTGTATGGCGCCTTCGTCACGTGCGGGAAGCGCGTCCGTCCGAACAGCTCGGTGGGGATGCTCCCCTCGTACTTCGCAAGATCGATCTCCACCGCCTGCGCGAAGCGCGACAGGTTCACCACGACGAGGATCGACTCCCCTTCGAGCTCGCGCACGAACGTGAAGACGCGCGGGTTCTCGGGGTGAAGGATCTCGATCGAACCGCGGCCGAAGGCCCTGTGCTTCTTTCGCAGCGCGATGAGCCGCTTGGTCCACCACAGGAGCGAGCTCACGTTCGCCTGCTGCGCTTCGACGTTGATCGCCTCGTAGTGGTACTCGGGGTCGATCACGATCGGCAGAATCAGCCGCTGCGGATTCACGCGCGAGAAGCCGGCGTTGCGATCGGCGCTCCACTGCATCGGCGTGCGCACGCCGTTTCGATCGCCCAGGTAGACGTTGTCGCCCANNCGTCGCCGTAATAGAGGACCGGCGTCCCCGGGAGCGAGAAGAGGAGCGCGCCCAGGAGCTCCATCTTGCGGCGATCGTTCCCCACGAGCGGCGCCAGCCTGCGGCGGATGCCGAGGTTGATCCGCATCGTCGGCTCCTGCGCGTACGCGCGGTTCATGTAGTCGCGCTCTTCGTCGGTCACCATCTCGAGCGTGAGCTCGTCGTGGTTGCGGAGGAACATCGCCCACTGGCACGTCGGCGGGAGCGCCGGCGTCTGCGCCAGGATGTCGAGCAGCGGGAAGCGATCCTCCATGTGAATCGCCATGAACATCCGCGGCATGATCGGGAAGTGGAAGTTCATGTGGCACTCGTCGCCGTCGCCGAAGTAAGCGGCGGCGTCCTCGGGCCACTGGTTGGCCTCGGCGAGGAGCATGCGGTTCTTCCACTTGGCGTCGACGTGCGCGCGGAGCTTCTTCAAGAAGACGTGCGTGGGGGCGAGGTTCTCGCAGTTCGTCCCTTCGGCCTCGTAGAGGTACGGGACCGCGTCGAGCCGCAGGCCGTCGACGCCGATCTCGAACCAGAAATCGACGACGCCGAGCAACGCCGCCTGCACCGCCTGGTTCTCGAAATTCAGATCGGGCTGGTGCGAGAAGAACCGGTGCCAGTAGTACGCGCCGGCGACGCGGTCCCACGACCAGTTCGAGGTCTCGAAGTCTTTGAAGATGATCCGCGCGTCGGCGTACTTCTCGGGCGAATCGCTCCATACGTAGAAGTCGCGCTCGGCGCTCCCCTTCGGCGCCACACGCGCGCGCTGGAACCACGGGTGCGCGTCGGACGTGTGGTTGAGCACCATCTCCGTGACGACCCGAATGCCGCGCGCGTGCGCCGCATCGACGAACTTTCGGAAGTCTTCGAGCGTCCCGACGTCCGAGTGCACGCCGGTGTAGTCGGAGACGTCGTAGCCGTCGTCGCGCCCGGGCGACGGGTTGAGCGGGAGGAGCCACACCGCAGTGACGCCGAGGTCCTGCAGGTAGTCGAGCTTTGCCGTGAGGCCGGCCAGGTCTCCGATGCCGTCGCCGTTCGCGTCGAAGAACGAGCGGGTGCGAATCTCGTAGAAGACGGCGTCCTTGTACCAGAGCGGATCGTCCGAGATGGACGTGACCCGCGGCGACGGTCGGTTCATCGGTTCGCCTCTCGGTCGCCGCTCGCGAGTGCGCGACCTCGATCGTACGTGCGCGCGAGATCGGCCAGGCGTGCTCCGACGTCTCGCGTGAGCGCGCCTTCCGCGACGCGCCACTCCCAGTTGCCCGACGCGGTGCCGGGGTGGTTCATGCGCGCTTCGGTGCCAAGGCCGAGCACGTCTTGCAGCGGCACGATCGCGGTGGTCGCCACCGAGGCGTACGCCGCGCGGATCATGCTCCAGTGGATCTCGCGTCCGTTCTCGACGCCGAGGTAGTGCATCGCCGTTCGCCGCTCCTTCTCCGTCTGCTCGGGCGATCGCGTGCCGCTCGCCCCTCCGGGATCTTCGAACCATCCGCGCGTCGTGTCGTTGTCGTGCGTGCCGGTGTAGACGACCGCGCGGCGGGTGTAGTTGTGCGGAAGGAAACTGGGGGCGGAGGCGTCGGTGCCGAACGCGAACTGCAGCACTTTGATCCCCGGCAGATGAAACCGATCGCGCAGCGCGAGCACGCGCGGCGTGACGGCGCCGAGGTCTTCGGCGATGAGCGGGAGCGCGCCCACGGCCTCGCGGACGGCTTCGAAGAACGGCGCACCGGGCCCTTTCATCCATCGCCCCTTCACGGCCGTGGGCTCGCTCGCGGGGATCTCCCAGTAACGCTGGAAGCCGATGAAGTGATCGAGGCGGACGGCGTCGAAGCGATCGAGCGTCGTCTTCAGGCGATCGATCCACCAGCGAAAGCCGGTCTTCTTGGCGTGCGTCCAGCGGTAGAGCGGGTTGCCCCAGCGCTGGCCGGTGCGGCTGAAGTAGTCGGGGGGAACGCCCGCGACGAGCGTGGGCCGGCCGTCGTCGGCGAGGTGAAAGAGCTCGCGGTTGGCCCAGACGTCGGCGCTGTCGTGCGCCACGAAGATGGGGACGTCGCCGATGAGACCGAGGCCACGCGAGGCGCACGCCGCGCGGAACGATCGCCACTGTTCGTGGAAGACCCACTGCACGAATTTCTCGAACGCGATCTCGTCGCGCAGATCGCGCACGGCGGCTCCGAGCGCGGCGCGATCACGATCACGAAGCGGCGCCGGCCAGTCGGTCCACGCCACGCCGCCGTGGACGCGCTTCAACGCGCGGAAGAGCGCGAACCCGTCGAGCCAGGCGCGCGCGTCGCCGGCGAACGCCACGCACGCCTCCCACTGCGGATCGCGGTGGTTGCGCGCGTAGAACGTCGCGAACGCGGCGCGAAGGCACGTCTCGCGGAAGCGCGCGGTCGCCTGGTAGTCGATGCGTCCTCGCGGCAAGGTCTCCGCTGCGTCGAGCGCGCGCGCGTCCAGCCATCCCGCAGACACGAGCGGTGCGAGCGCGATCAGGAGATCGCTCCCGGCGAACGCCGACTGCGCGCTGTACGGCGAGTTGCCGTAGCCGAGCGGGCCCACGGGGAGCATCTGCCACCACCGCTGGTCGCTCGAGGCGAGGAACTCGATCATCGCGCGCGCCGAGTCGCCGAGGTCGCCGCAGCCGTGCGGGCCGGCGAGGCTCGTCAGGTGCACGAGGACACCGCACGCGCGATCGCCGAGGGTCGGGACGTTCACATCGTCGATCTAATCAGAAAACGCGCGCGGCAAGCGTGGCTTGCGATCCCGCATGATTACGCCGCGTCGATGAGACCGAACGCGGCCACGCCGCGCGCCCGAAGCTCACGGCGGAGCTGCGCGGCCTTCTGCGGCGCCGACAGGATCGACGCCAGCGCACCGGCTGCCCACTCGTCGAGCGTGGCCGCGCACTTCGAGAAGTCTTCGCTCTCGCCGCGGAGGATCGCGCGCCACGCGGTCGCCACGGCGTCGCTCTCGAGCAGCGTGTCGATCGCCGCCGCGTCCATCGTCGCGCCCGAAGCGACGGCGACCTCGGCCAGCGTGCGGATGAAGATCGCGTACGGATCGTCATCGCTCGCGTCGTCGTCTGCGGCGATCTCCGCCGGCTCCGGCGGAGGCACCGTCTCGATCGCGATCGACAGCGCTGCCTCGACGACCGGCTCCGGCGCAGCCACGGCTTCGAGCGCGATGGTCAGCGCCACCTCGGCAACGAGCTCCTCCAGGATCGGCGCGACGATCGCGTCCACGTCGGTGTGCGGCTCCGGTTCGACCGCGGGCGCCGCCACGGCGGTCTCGATCGGCGCGGCTTCGAGCGCGACGACCTCGACCACGACGGTCTCGCTCCCGCCTTCGTCGATGGCCCCCTCGAGCTCGATCGACTCCACGATCTCGATGGGCTCGATCGCCGCGTCGAGCTCGTCCGCCGTCCAGTCCGAGAAGTGCGCTTCGGGCGGGCCGCACGGCTCGGTGCTCATCCAGATCGTCCCCGTGTGGAGATCCGAGTTGTCGTTCGGAAACTCAGCTGCGAATGACCTTGTTCCCACGTGTCGCACTTTCGCCCCTTCGCGCGATTCGGCCAAATAATGAGCGTTTCACGCGCCCGCGGCGTCTGCTACGCCGCTCCTCATGGCGAGCAAGAAGACCGCGACCAAGACGCCCACCAAGACCGGCAAGGCGCGGCGCGCTCCGCGGCGTAAAGCGAAGCCCGAATCGGCCGGGCTGGAAGCGGCGGCGAGTCTTCCGGCGGGCGGCGTCACGGGGATCGACGCGCTCGTGGCGCGCATCACGGAAGAGGGGGGCGTCGTCGTCGGCTCGTACCTCGATCCGCTCGGTGCGCAGCCGCTGGTGCTCGCGGTCCTTCCGATCGCGCGCGTCGCACCGACGCCGTTCCAGCGCGATCTCTCCGACACGCATCACAAGCGACTCGCCGACGTCATTCAACGCACGGCGCGCTTCCTCGATCCGATCATCGCCATCACCGCGCCCAAGGGAGACGCCGCTGCCTTCTGGACTCCGAACGGCCTGCATCGTCTCGAGGCGATGCGACGCCTGGGCGCCAAGGCGATCACCGCGCTCGTCGTCCCTGCGCGCGAAGTGGCGTGGCAGATCCTCGCGCTCAACACGGAGAAGGCGCACAACCTCAAGGAGCGGTCGCTCGAAGCCATCCGCATCTACCGCGGCCTTCTCGACGAAGACGCGACGCGCGCCGAGTCGGGCTTCGCGTTCTATCTCGAAGATCCGGCGCTCGTGACGATCGGCGCTTGCTACGAAGCCAACCCGCGCTTCGCCGGCGGCGCGTATCACCCCGTGCTGCGTCGCCTGGAGTCGTTCAGCGAAGAGCCGATCTCGGCCGCCATCAAGGAGCACGAGCGACTCGCGAAGAAGACGCTCGATCTCGAGGCGAAGGTCAGCGACGTCATCGCTCGCCTCCGCGCGCGCGGCCTCACGAGCCCTTACCTGCGATCGTTCGTCGTCGCGCGGATCAATCCGCTCCGCTGGATCAAAGGCGATCTGCCGACCGCCGACGAAGTGCTCGAGACGATGATCGCGCGCGCCACCAAGTTCAACGTGGAGAAGGTGAAGCAGGAAGACGTCGTGCGCGCCGGCGGCGGCGTGCCGGACGAAGAGTGAAGCCGAGGGCGATCGCTACAGCCCTTTGCAGCAGCGAAATCCGAGGTGGTAGTTGATGTGGAGCGACTTCTTCAGCTCCTCCACGTGCCACCGCGGGTCGTAGTTGCACGTGTCGACGTACGACTCGCGCTCCGGATGCAGCGCCGCTTTCCCAGGCTCGCGCGCGACGTCGACGTAGAAGAACGCGCTCCCTTTGAGCTGCGTGAGGATGACGCCTTCCTCCGCGCGCGTCATCTCCTCGGCCACGTTGCCGTGCTGGTCGAACACGCCGAGGCGTGATTTGCATTTCGGGAACGCGCCCACCGGCTCGGTGTCGGTCGAGCACGAGGCCCACGCCGACTTCGCGTCGTGCGCGCTGCATCGCCACGCCTTGCCGTCCGGCCCCGCCTGATGCGGCACGTTCGTGTTGCAGAGCGTGAGGTCCAGCTTGTCGCCGTAGGCGTACGGCCACTTCTCTTTCCCTGCCGGGTCGGCGCTGCAGGCGAGGTTCCACTCCGACTGCGAGCACAGACGCTTGCCCTGGAGCTCGCACGTCGTCTCCGCTTCGTTCGGCGTCCCCCACACGAACGGCAGCTCGCACGGCTGGTTCGGGAACTCGAAGATGTCGATGCACGTCTTGGCCGAGTGCGGGTCGCCGTTCGAATAGATCGGGACCATGTTCTCGGCGCCGTTGCAGATCGCGCGCTGCTCGTCGGTCTGGAGGACGACGTCGTGAAGACCGGCGAGGCACGCGGCGCGCGAGATCGTGTGGTGCGCGAGAGCGACGTTCCCCTGGTTGAAGTGGCCGGGCGCGGGGGCGATGAGGAACGAGAGGAGCTGGTCGCGATGGGCCGCGGCCTTGTCGCTCGTCGCCGCCGGCATCGGTACGAGCTTGAGAAGCTCGGGCTGCGTCATCACGTGCGTCGCCATGGGATCGCGATCGCGCTCGTCTCCGGCGTCGACCACGGCGAGGGTCGTGTCGCCGGCGTCGCTCGGCGCGGCCTCGGCGCGACTGACGGGGCTCACCGTCGACGCGGCCTCACGCGGGAGCGAGGGATCGGGCGCGGGGGGTTGGCGCGAGCAACCTGCCAGGCCCGCGATCACCACCGACGAGAGAACGACGCGCACCGGGTCAGCGTGCCGCACGCCCTGCCCGCGTGCACAGTTTCGCGCTCCGAATTCGCGCCTCGAAAGCCGCGACGAGTCCGCCTCACTTCGCGAACGGGTCTTCGAGCTGCCGCTCTTTCTGTTCGTCGGTCATCGTCGGCTTCGCCGGCGGCCCCTTCGAATCGGGCGGAGGGGTCACGACCGGCGGAGGGGGCGGAGCGGGAGCAGGGGTTGGAGGCGGCGGCGGCGTGACCACCGGCTTCGCGCCCTTCTTTGCCGGCTTCGTCGGCGCAGGCGCGGGCGCAGTCTTGGGGGCGGGCTTGGCGGCTTCGACCGGCTTGGGCTCGGGCTTCGGCTCCTCGCTCGGCGCTTCCGGCTTCGCCTCTTCCTTCGGCGCCTCCGGCGACGCGTGACCGATCTCTTCGAACGGCAGAGTCCCCTGCGGCGTCCATCGCTTCGATCGCTTCGTGCCGAGGATCGTCTCGATCTCGACGCGCAGCCCGAACGAGATCATGTGAATGAACCCGTTGTACTGGCCGTTGTTCACCACCGGGAACGGGTTCCCCTTCGCGTCGATCGGCTGCCCCCCTTGCGCCGGATTGATCGGACGGAGCTCGCCGTCGGTCACCACGCGCTCGGGCGAGAAGATCCCCGCGTACGCCACGTTCAACCCGATGCCCCGGTACTGAAACCCGGCGCCGACCGTCCCGGCGAACTTCTCCATCGTGTTGAAGTCGACGCGCGTGTCGGCCGGCGCCGTCGACGCCGACTCGTAGTACCCGCCGGCGCGCAGCGTGAGGATGCTGTCGGGCGTCGTGCGGACGTTGAACGCGCCGCCAAAGCGCAGGCTGTAGACGTCGAGGAACCTGTGAAGGACGACGGTGTTCACGTTCGTGAACCCGGAGATCGCCGGGATGTTCACGACCGGCCCGAGCCCCGTCGAGCTCCACGGCTCGTAGACGCCGTCGAGCTCAATGTCCCCCTGCTCGAAGTTCCCGTCCATGAACTTCGCGCGCGCGCCGAGCCGGATCTGCGGCGGGAGCGAGGTGGCGAACGTGGCCGCGCCGCTGCTCACGTTTCCGGCGTAGGTCGTCGACGTCGTCTGCCCCGACGCCGTGATGCTGATCGGCCCGCGCACGTTGAGCCCGATGTCGGCCCACGGAGCGGGATGGAGCATCGCCCCGCCCGACGCGGTGAACGTCGAGCCGCTCATCACGAGGTGATTGGTGGTGTCGCACGTGACCGCTTCGTTGTTCGGGCAGCCGAGGTCGACGTACGAGACGTTAATCAGATCGAACTTCCCGATGACGTAGTGACCCGCGAGCCCCACGTCGAGCCAGTCGGTCAGGCGATACGCGGCCGCGACCGTCGGCAGGATGATGGTCGACGTGGCCTGGATGACGTCGTACCGCGACGGGCTCGGCGCGCCGGCGACGCCCAGCGGAAACGTCGGATTGCCGACCCCCGAGGGGCCGAACGCGCCGACCGCGAACGTGAGCCGATCGAAATAACCGAAGTCGCTGGTGATGCCGAGGAACGGCGCGAAGAACGGCGGCCCCTGGTTGCTCACCGTCGGGAAGAACGAGTTTCCCCACGGCTGCGTCGCGGTCGGCACCTGCGGGAGGTACGTGCCGTCGCGCGTGAACGAGTAGTTGTTGATCGAGATTTTCCCGTCGAAGAGCACGTGCGTGCCGCGCTGCCCGGCGAGCCCCGCGATGTTGTACGTGAGCGCCGTCGCGTCGCTCGCCTTCGCCGTGAACGCGCCGCCGCGGCCGAGGGCTTCGGTGCCGTTGTCGGGCGTCTCGAAGCCGCCCGCGTGCGCGATCGACGAACAAAGTGCGACCGCAATGAACGGCCCGATGCGTCTCATGAACCCTCGCGAGTTGCGGGCAAGTCTACGGTGAGCGGCGCGTGGACCACGACTTTGTCGCGGGCACGTCCGAGAGAGGCCTCAGGTCACAGGCCGCCGTCGGGCGTGTTCGGGCAACCGGGGGCGCCCGTGGGCGCATTGCTGAGCGGGTTGGTGCACGGCGCGCACTCGTGCACGTCGTCGCAGTTCCCCTGCGCGATCTCGAGCCCCGAGCCGAACCCGAAGTTCAGGCACTTGCTGAGGCACACGCCGGTGTACGACTGGCCGCTCAGGATTCCGAGGAGCCCTTGCGCGGTGCACGTCGTGGGCTTGAACGTCGGCGACGTCATCTCCTTCGGCACGCAGAGCGTCGCGGCCGCGGTGCACGTGTCCTGGTTCAAGTTGCTCTGCTCGGCCTTGGGAATGGCCGACGTCGGCAAGCACTCGCCCACGTCGGTCCCCTTCTCGCTGCAGCACGTCTGCACCTTCACCGGGGGCTTGGTCGGGCCGGGGTCGCACGAGAGCTTGCACGCGCCGGTGCTCGTGCCCGTCGTCGGGTCGAAGCAAGGGACGCAGCGCTCGAAGCTCTGGCAAACGTCGACCGGGATCTCGCTTAGCTCGGCGGCGACCTGCGGGATCATCTCGTCGAGGCAGCGCCCCTCGGCGCCGAGGATCGACGTGCACGTCTTCGGAATGAACTGACCGCCCGACTCGATGAACGAGTCCGGAACGCACAGGCCCGTGGGGCACGTCGCGAGCTGCGAGGCTTCGGCCGCGGGGACGAGCGACGTCGAGAGGCAGTGCGCGCCGCCGTTCGGATCGCACGCCGGGAGCGAAGAGGGATCGAGCACGGGCGCGCCGACGTGCGGGCAGACCGGGGGGCCGGCGTCGACCGGAGCGGGCGCGGGGTTGTTCGACGTGTCGTCGCCGCCGCTCGTGGGCGCGCACGTCGTGCCGCCGCCGCTGGGCGCGGTGCTCTTGCCGATCTCGCACGCGCCGGTGTCCGAGCCGTCGAGCGGCGAGATGCACGGCGCGCAGCGCTCGTCAGCCTGGCAGATGTCCTGCGGGAGGAGCGTCGAGTACTGCGCGACCTGCGGAACGCACAGGCTCAGACAGACGCCGGCCGCGCCGTTCAGCGACTTGCACGACGGAGGGGCCGCGCCGCCCGACGTGATGAGCGAATCGGGGACGCACGCGCCGCCCGTGCACGTGGCCAGCGCGCTGACGCTCGTGCCCGGCGGGAGCTCGGCGCTGGGGACGCAGTGCGCGGCGCCGGTGGTGCAACAGCTCGGGAGCGCCGCGATCTGCGAGGCCGTCGGCGGCGTGTACGGAGCCGCTCCGATGGGCGTGCAGTTCGTGTCGTCGCCGCCGTTGCTCGCGGTCTGCGACGAGCCGCCGGCGTCGATCTTCGCGTTGTCGAGCGGAGTGCCCAGGGCATCGACCCCGGCGCACCCTCCCATGCAGACGGCGATTCCGAAAAAGCTGGCGGCGATCGAAGCGGCGATGAGCCCAACGCGGTGCATGTCGAACCGCTGTTACAAAACTCGGACCAATGTATTCAGGCGTGCGTTCGTGGGCGGAATCCCGCTACCGGTGCGGAAATGGCCAAAGTGCCTGAATAAAAGGATAACGCGCGATCCACCACGAGGACTGTTGTGGCGAGACCGGCCCCTACGCTCCCAGCATGATGCGCTTGATGGTCGCGGCGTAGTCGATCCGGGAGTCGCGCGGCGGGCGCTGCGGCAGCGGCGGCGCGGTGCGGCGAAGGTGGCCGCGGAGGAGCAGCCGCGAGACGGGATCGAAGCGGGTGAAGGAGAGGCCGACGCACCGCCCGCGATCCTTCGGGCGACGCCCGCGAATGACGCGCGCCACGGTCGCTTCGGCGTCGAACCAGATCCCGAGCTCGGTCGCCTTGAAGCTCACGATGAGCGAGTCGCCCGGCTCGGCGTCGCGGATGGCCATGACGAGCATGCCGTCGGGCGAGAGGTCCATCGCGTGCGTTCCGATCAGCCGGAAGTCGCTCTCGCGAACGACGCGGCACGAGAGCGAGACGCGGCGGCGGATTTCACGACGGTCGTTGGCGTGCGCGAGAAAGGACGGCGTGTGGAGCATGGGCAATGCCTCCTCAGGTGAGCGCGGCGAGGTGAATGGAGCTCGCGTAATCGACGCGCGGCGCGCGCGACGGGAGCGGCGGCGGGATGTTGCGGAGGTGCGCGCGCAGCAGGCGGCGGTACTCGGGCTCGAGCGAGTCGAACGAGATGCCGAGCGCGCGGCGATGGCGATCGGTGGGGCGCCTCCCGTGGACGACGCGGGCCACGGTGGCCTCGGCGTCGACGATGATGCGCGTGTGCGGGATGGGGAAGCTCACGATGACCTCCTCGCCCGTGAGGACGACGTCGCGCGTGACGATCAGCATCCCGTCGGAGGAGAGATCGAGCGCCCAGTCGCCCAGCAGCTTGAAATCGCGCTCGCGTACGACCTGACAGTCGACGCGAACGGCGCGGCGGATTGCGCGTCTCTGACTCGAGTGGACCAGGATCGACATGATGAGCGGACCTCCGTACGGCCATCGTATGGAGTGCGTCGCGCGATGGCCTAATTTCACCGTGTTCGTGCAACGCGGTGGAGCGCACGGCGGTGCGGCGATCCACCCCGCGCCTCGCGAAATGGTCCACGAAGCGCGCGATGGTGCGCGTCGGCGCGCGAGTTTCTCGTGGAAGGGACGATGGCGCGTCGCTTGCTGAAGCGAGGGTCAACATGGCGTCGATGAGTCCGAATCCTTTCCTCGCTCCACTGCAAAACTCCACCGCTCCGGCGATCGCGCCGCCCCCGGCGTTCGTACCGCCTCCTCCTCCGATGTACGTGACGCCTTCGCCCATCGACGCGCCGGCGGTGTTCGCGCCGCAGCCGGCCGCGGCGCCGTCGGTGGGAGAGCTCTCGATCCCGAAGATGGACGCGACGCTGGGCCCGCCCACGTTGCTCGCCCCTCCGTTCGACCCGGCGCTCGATCAGCGACGCGCGCGGCTCGCACGACTCGTCAAAGGCGTCGTCGGGGTCAGCGCGCTGGTGTGCGTCATCGCCATCGCGCGCGCCGCGTTCGGCGGGTCGAACGCCGATGTTCGCGAGCCCGACGTGAACGGTGCGCACGGCGACGCGGCGCCGGCCCAGCTGCGCGACGACCGGGTGACGACCACGGTGCGCGCCGAGATCGATGCGCTGAGCGCGCGCACGCTCGACGCCTTGAACGACGCGAGCCGCCACGCGCCGGCGCGCTTCACGGCGTCGCGCGGTCACAAGCGCTGGTAGAGGCGCGCGTCAGCGAGGACGCTTGGCGCGCTGGCGAAGGAGCGCGCGCAGCTTCGGCATGTCGAACGGCTTGTCGAGGAAGGTCTTGCCGGTTTCGAGGAAGGCCGACGTCTCGGCGGTGAACGCGCCGCCGGTGACGAAGACGAAGCGATCGCCAAGGTCGGCGCGCTCGCGGCGCACGCGCGTCCAGACGTCCATGCCGCTCACGTCCGGCATCATGAGGTCGCAGAGGATGACGTCGAAGTCGTCGTCGGTGGCGAGGAGATCGATCGCCGCCTGCCCGCTCGTCACGAACTTCACGTCGTGGTCCTCGCTCAGCGCAGCCGCCAGCGCGCGCCCCAGCGACGGCTCGTCGTCGACCACCAGAACGCGCGGACGCTTCGGCGCGGCGCTCATCGACGACGGCGGGCCCGACGGCGCGCGATCGCTCGGCGTGGTGATCGCCGGGAGGCTCACGCTGACGGTCGTCCCCTTCCCCACTTCGCTGGCGATCGACAGCGCGCCGCCGACCGACGCCACGATCCCCTGACAGACGAACAGCCCGAGGCCGGTCCCCACGCCGATGGGCTTGGTCGTGAAGAACGGATCGAACACGCGCGACAGGACGTCGGCCGGGATCCCCTCGCCCGTGTCGATCACTTCGACCAGCACCGCGGCCTCGGTCGGCGCGGAGATGCGGACGCGCACCTCGTGCTCGCCGTGCTCCGGAAGCGCTTGAAGCGCGTTGACCAGCAAGTTGAGGAACACCTGCCCCAGGCGCGACTCGTTCGCTTCCACCTTCGGCACCGGCGCGAAGTCGCGCACCACGCGCGCGCGGCGCCTCAGCTCGTGCGACACCAGCTGCAACGCCGCGTCGAGCGAAGACTGCACGTCGACCGGCTCGCGCGTCTCGTCGTCGCCGCGGGCGAACGTCTTCACGTCGCGCACGATGCGCCGCATTCGATCGGCGCCGTCGCGGGACTGCTCGATCATCTCCGCGGCGCGCGCGATCCGCCCTCGTTCGTCGTCGTCGCGCGCCAGGACGAGCATCTCGGGGAGCGACTTTCGCGCGAGCACGTCGAGGTTCGCCATGACGAAGGCCAGCGGGTTGTTGATCTCGTGCGCGATCCCCGCCGCGAGCACGCCCACCGACGCCAGGCGATCGCTGAGCAGAAGCTGCGCCTGCATTCGCTTTCGATCGGTGAGATCGCGAATCATGGCCAGGACGGCGGGGCCGCCGTCGAACTGGACCTTCATCGTGGTCGTCTCGACGCTGAGGACCCGGCCGTCGCGGTGCCGCAGGCGATACTCGGCGGACGGCAACGTCTCGCCGCGCTCGCGACGCCGGTTCCGTTCGGCGAACTGCGCCTTGTTCGTGTCGTCCATCAAGTCGGTGGGGCGCACGGTGAGGAGATCCTCGCGCTCGTAGCCGAGGAGCTGCGCGAGCCGCCGATTCACGTAGATGTGCGGGCCGGTGGCGCGGACGACGCCGATCGCGTCGGGCGCGTTCTCGATGAGCGCGCGGAAGTTCGCTTCGCTTCGCGCCAGCGCGTCCTGCGCACGACGGCGCGCCGTCACGTCTTCGACCAGCCCCAGCCCGCCGGTGACCTCGCCGTCGGAGTCGCGGAGCGGCGTGAGCCACGTCGCCATGTAGATCTTGGCGTCGCTCAGCTGCGCGCTGTACGACCCTTCGAAGTACAGCGGCTCCCCTTCGAGAACCTTCTCCATCGCCGGCCCCACGCGCGCGTCGTCGAGCAGACGCAGGTCGAGGCCGATGAGCTTTTCGTACGACGACTTCAGGAGGCGCACGAGCGCCAGGTTGCAGTCCGTGAGGCGTTGCATGCGATCGAACGTGAAGACGCCGATGGGCGACTGCTCGAAGAGCGTGCGGTAGCGCGCCTCCGATTCTTCCAGGGCTTCGGCCACGCCCACGCCTTGGGCGACGCCGGGGGGATTGCGTCGTTCGCTCACACGGCTCCCGTCTCGTCTCGACAAAGCATCGAGATCGCGGGCGCGCCGTCCCCAGGCCCACGCATGAGGGTACGGGATCGTGTGGGCACGCGAAAGCGCGATGCGAAGCCGTTTGCTATCCTGTGTCGATGCGACGCAAGCGCGAGCGATGGACGGACGTGGCGCGCGTCGCGGTGATGGCCTCGTTGATCGCGTGGCCCATGGCGACCGCGTGCAGCGGATCGTCGGGCGGAGACCCTTCGGGCTCGGGTGACAACGTCATCAACGACACGCGCGACGCGACGCCGCGCGCCCCGGCGAACCCCGATCCGGGCGACGACGCGGGGGGCGACGCGATGAACGTCGGCCCCACCTACTATGGCGAAGGGGGCGTGTATCCGGGGCTCGCCGAGTGTGGCAACTGCACCTGCGGCGCGGACAAGTACTACTGCTTCGGCGGCGCGACCCCGCGGACAACCAGCGTGAAGCCCCTCGCTGCGAGCGACGCTGGGAGCGGCGACGCGGGACTCCCGGCGTGCGTTGTCGTCGACGCGAGCACGCCTCAGCTCGGATGCAACCCGCAGCCGAGTGGCTGCGCCGGCACGACGCCCGACCTCCTCTGCGCGTGCATCATCAACCTGCTGCAGGCGTCGTACAGCTGCGTGTTGCAGTGCGCGAGCGACGGCCCGGGCAAGCCGATGACCGCGTACTGCGCGCATATGTGAGACGGCGGTCCGCGACGCGGATTCAGCGAGCGCACCACCTCGTTCGCGAATCTCACCACCCGATTCGCTGAGCGCACCTCCGTTCCGGCCGGCGCACCACCTCGGCAGGCAAACGCACCACCTCGGTAGCCAATCTCACCACCCGATTCGCCGAGCGCACCTCCGTTCCGGCCGGCGCACCACCTCGTCCGCGAATCTCACCTCCGTTCCGGCCGGCGCGCCACCTCGGCGGGCAATCTCACCACCTCGTTCGCGAATCTCACCACCTCGTCCGCCAAACTCACCTCCGTTCCGGCCGGCGCGCCACCTCGGCGGGCAATCTCACCACCTCGTTCGCGAATCTCACCACCCGGGAGAACTTCTCGGGGCGTCGGGCGTCCAACGGGGGAACGAAACGGCCGACTGGGCCGAGCACACGGCGACGCGACGCGCGATGGGGCGCACCGCGACGGTGGTGGAAACGCTCGCTTTCGGGTTTCGCGACGAGGTGCGCCATGGGCTCGCTGGTGAACGGATTTCGGTCGGCTCGAGTGCGTCGTGGGTTGGCGGCGGGCGCCATCGTGCTGGCGACGGGCGGGCTCGTGCTCGCGCGATCGTCGAACGCGACGCCGCGCGGTGGAGTCGGCGGCTTCACAGTCGGGTCGAGCCTCCTCGTGACCGATCCGACCATCGCCCCCACGGGATCGAACGTGGCTCGCTTCTCGGGCCCCGGCGCGCACGGGCAGATCGCGCTCAGCCACACGAAGGTGCTCGCCGGCGGCGGTGAGCCGATCTTCGCCGAGATCAAGGTGTCGGCCGACAAGGGCGAGGTCGCGCTCGAGCGCGCGCCGCTCTCGCTGGTGGTTGTGCTCGATACGTCCGGATCGATGGAGGGGGAGAAGATCGCGCGCGCCAAGGAGTCGGTGCTCGGCCTCATGCGCGACATGCGCGACGACGACGAGATCGCGTTCGTGCGCTACTCGAGCGGCGCGGAATTGATTCAGCCACTCGCGCGCCTCGGCAACGTGCGCGACGGCCTCGCGTGGCGCGTGCGCGAGCTGCAAGCGGGCGGCGGGACGAACATCCCGAGCGGCTTGCAGATGGGGCTCGCCACGCTCGGCGAAACGGCGCGCGGGCGCGTGCGTCGCGTGGTGCTGGTGAGCGACGGCCTCGACTCGACGCGCGCGCAAGCCGAGCGCCTCGCGAGCGACAGCGCCGAGCGCGGGATCACC
The DNA here is from genome assembly GCA_003151595.1 of Myxococcales bacterium. The sequence goes on along the minus strand of PLXW01000057.1, from coordinate 73,044 downwards.
GTGTCGTCGATGGGCATCGGCCTCGACTTCGACGAGTCGTACATGAGCGCGCTGGCGCGCGACGGCCACGGCAACTTCGGCTTCGTGAACGACGGCGGCGCGCTGGCGACGTTCCTTCACCGCGAGCTCGACGAGGCCGCCTCGACGACGGTGGAGAACGCGACGGTGCACCTCACGCTGCCGAAGGGCGTTCGCTTCGTACGGGCCAGCGGCGCGGACGCGCGCGTCGTGGGCAACGGCGCTATCGATGTGAAGATGGGGGCGCTCTTCGCCGGCGACGAGCGACGCGCGGTGCTCGAGCTGGCGACCGACTTGGAGGCGGGCGATGCGCGATCGATCGGCGCCGAGGCCACATGGCATCGCGTCGGCGGCGACGACTCGGACGTCCACACCTCGCCGATCTCGTTCGTGGCCACGCAGGACGCGAACGACGTGGCGCGCGGCAAGGACGCCGAGGTGATGGGGAGCGCGACGAGCGTGATGGCATCGCAGCGGCAAATCGAAGCGGCGCAGGCGTACGCGCGCGGCGATCAGGCGACGGCAGCGCACCTGGTGCAGCAGAACATCGCGGCGCTGAAGGGCGCGGCGGTCTACGCGCCGGCCCCGATGAAGGCGTCGCTCGCCAAGCAGAGCAGCGCGTACGACGCGCAGATGGGGGCGTTCGCTGCGCCGCCGTCGAGCGACGACGGGAAGCGCGCCGCGAAGTCGACGGCCGCGTCCGAGAGCTCGAACCTCACGCGAAGCGCGTACTGAGGTCGCCATGCGCACCGCTTCTCTCCTCTTCGCGTCGGCGGCACTCTTCGGCGCGTGGCCCGTCGCCGCGCGGCTCGGCGCAATCCCCGGCGCGGTGGCGTTCGTGGCGCTGGCGGTGCTCCTGTCGCTGGCGGCGAGCGGCGGATCGTCGGCGATGACGGCGGCGCTGGGAGCGCTGGGCGCGTTCGCCGCGGGGCTGGTGTCGCCGGGGGCGACGATCGTCGGCGGCGCGCTGCTCCTCGCGGGGGCGTACGCCGAACGGACGATGCGCGTGCGCGGCGACGGCGGGACCTCGCGCGGCGCGGCGCTCTCGACGCTCGCCCTCCGCGGCGTGCATCTGGTGCTCGCGCTCGTCGCCGGAGCGCTGGCCGGTGGGCTCGTCGAGTCGTTCGGCGAGTCGTCGTTGCCGCTGCGCCTCGTCGCGGTCGTCGTGGCCTCGGTGCTGGCGTCGCTCCCGCGGATCATCGAAGCGGACGATCTCGTCGCGCACGCGCTCGAAGCGGTCGCGCGCGACGTGGACGAGCCCGCGCGCCGCACGCTCCTCACGGGCGCCGACCTCCGACGCCACGCTGACGATACGCTCCTCGATCGCGCCACCTCGCGCACGGTTCGAGGCACCTGGAGCGCCCTCGCCCGCCTCGCCGACGCCCGCCTCCGTGTTCAACGCGCGCGCGTCGTCCGCGTCGCGCCGCCGAAGAGCGGAGACCGCGAGATCCCCTCACCGTCCGATGCCGTTCTCGCGATGCTCGACACGCGCATCGCCGAGCACGTCGCGGCTCTGGCGCGCGCCTACGCCGCGGTCGATACGGCGCGCGCCGCCGAGCTCGGGCTCGATGATGTGGCGCTACGAACCGTGGAGAGCGCGGGCGAAGCGCTCGATCATGTGAGTCGCGCGATGATCGACGTGCAGCCGTGAACCCTCACCCCCCAACGCGCGACACGAAGCGCGCGCCCCCTCTCCCGCAAGGGGAGAGGGGATGAGAGATGGGTTGCCCTCTCCCCTTGCGGGAGAGGGCGCGTTGTCATCGCGAGTTACGCGGGCGGGTGAGGGTTAGCTGGCGCGCGGCCACAGCGAGCCACGAGCGGGTGAGGCCTAACGCTCCCACCGGTGAAACGCCGGATGCCCTTCCTTCACGGCGACGAACACTCCGCGGCACGTCGCGGTGACCTTGCCACCGGCCGTCAGCTCCGCGTCGACCGTCACCTTGTCACCGTCCACCTCGGCCACCTTCGCGTGCAAGTGCACGGGGCCGTTCATCGGCGTCGGCCTGCGGAGCTTCACCGCGAACTCGGCGGTCACGGTGCACGGCATCGCGTCCACGCCGCGCGCGCGCATCAAGGCCCACGCCGCCGTCCAGTTGGAGTGGCAGTCGAGCAGCGCGCCGCAGATGCCGCCGTTGAGCATGCCGTCGAAGGCGTGGTGGTGCGGCTCCGGAGTCCAGTCGCACACCGTCTCGTCGTCGCCGATGGCGATGCTTCGGATGCGGAGCCCCTTGTCGTTCGCGGGGCCGCACCCGAAGCAAATGCTCTTCGGTGCGTACGTCTCCTGGAGACTCGCGGTCATCGCGCGGGCCTCGGCTACTTCGCGGGCTTCGGCTTCGCGGCGGGCGCCTTGGCTGCGGGCGCGGCCTTCGCGGCCGGGGCTTTGGCGGCCTTCGCGGGCGCGGCCTTCTTCGCCACCGTCTTGCCGGCGGGGGCGGCCGTCTTCGCGTTCTTCTCGCGCCACTCGGCGAGCTTCTTCGTGCGGCGGCGCTTCTGCTTGTTTCGCTTCGGGGGATCTTGCGGGGTGCTCATTCGGCGCCTCTTACCACATTTGAACCAGCCGAGGCCTATTGGCAGGCGCCGGCGACGCATCCGTGCCCCGAGGAGCACGTCGTCCCGCACAGTCCGCAGTTCGTGCTGTCGGTCTGGAGGTTCGAGCACGTCCCGGCGCAGTTGACCGTCCCGCTCGGGCACGTGCACGCGCCGGCCACGCAAACCAGGTTGCTCCCGCAGATGTCGGAGCACAGCCCGCAGTTCTGCTTGTCGGTCTGGAGATCGACGCACGTCGCGCCCGGTCCGGTCCCGCACTGCGAGAAGCCCGAGGCCGTGCATCGAACGGCGCACGTGCCGTCGTTGCACACCGGGTTCGCGCCGGTGCAGGCGGTGCCGCACGCGCCGCAGTCCATCCGGCTCGATTGCAGGTTCTGGCAGTTCCCCGCGCCCATGCGCCCGCCCGCGCACTGCGTCTCGCCCGCCGGGCACGCGCACGTCCCGTTGCTGCACGCCCCGCCGCCGGGGCACACCGTGCCGCACGCGCCGCAGTTGCGGTTGTTCGTGTCGAGGTCGACGCAGGCGTTGCCGCACTGGGTCTCCCCCGCCGTCGTGTTGCACGCGCCGGTGCACGCGCCGTTCGTGCAGAGCGTCCCCGCCTTGCATCGCTTGCCGCACGCGCCGCAGTTGGCCGGATCGGTCTGCGTGCTGGTGCACGACGGACCGCAGAGCGTCTCGCTCGCGCCGCACGTGCACTCGCCGTTCAGGCAGTTGGCGCCCGCCGCGCACGGCTTGTTGCACGCGCCGCAGTTGTTCGCGTCGCTCCCGAGATCGACGCACGCGCTGGCGCAGTCGGTGAGCGTCGAGCCGGAGTCGGCCGCGCACGTGAGCCCGCACGCCCCCGCCGCGCAGACGTCGCCCGCGGGGCACGGCTTGCCGCACGCGCCGCAGTTGTTCGGATCGCTCTGCGTCTCGGTGCACGTGCCGTTGCAGCGCATGCCGCCGTTCGCGCACTGGCAGAGCCCCGCCTGACACGTCGTCCCTCCGTTGCACACCGCGCCGCACGCGCCGCAGTTGGAGTTGTCGGTGTGCTCGTCTACGCACGCGCCGTTGCAGACGGCGAGGCCCCCCGCGCAGAGGCACTTGCCAGCCTGACACGTCGTCCCGCTCTGGCAGGTCGTGCCGCACACGCCGCACGCTTCGTTGTCGGTCTGCAGATTCACGCACGCGCCGTTGCACAGGCTGAGGCCCGCCGGGCACACGCACGCGCCGTTGCTGCACGTCTCGCCGGTCGCGCACGTCTTGCCGCACGCGCCGCAGTTCAAGGGATCGCTCGCCGTGCTGATGCACGCGCCGCCGCAGTACGAGTCGCCCGCCGCGCACGTGCACTTGCCCGACGTGCAGCTCGCGCCGCCGGTGCACGCGACGCCGCACGCGCCGCAGTTGCCGTCGTCGGTGAGCTCGTTGACGCAGGCGTTCGCGCAGTTGGTGAGGCCGTTGTCGCATTGCAGGACGCACGCCGAGGCCGAGCAGACGTCGCCCGCGGGGCAGACGTTGCCGCACGCCTTGCAGTCGTTCGGGTTGGACGCGAGATCGACGCACGCTCCGTTGCAGAAGGCGGGCGTCGTCCCTTGCGTGCACGCGCACGCGCCGGCCACGCACGCCTGCCCGCCGGTGCACCCCTTGCCGCACGCGCCGCAGTTCGCCGGATCGTTCGCTTCGTTCACGCAGGCGCCGCTGCAGTCGGTGAGCGTCGCGCCGGCGTCGGTCGCGCACGACACGACGCACGCGCCGCCGGAGCACACGTCGCCGGAGGGGCACGGGTTGTTGCAGGTCCCGCAGTTCGCCGGGTCGGATGCGACGTCGGTGCACGCGCCATTGCACAGCGCCGGGTCGACCCCTTGCGTGCAGGCGCACGCGCCGTTCGAGCAGATCTCGCCGCCGCTGCACGCGCCGCCGCACTTGCCGCAGTTCGCCGGATCGCTCTTCTCGTTGACGCACGCGCCGCCGCAGTCGACCTGCCCCGCGGGGCACGCGCCGACGCACGCGCCGTTCGAGCACAGCCCGCCGTCGCACGAGACGCCGCACGCGCCGCAGCTGGTGGGGCTCGACGCGAGGTCGACGCACACGCCGTTGCACAGCGACGGCGTCGTGCCGGTCACGCACGCGCATGCGCTGTTCACGCACTGCTCGCCGCCGCCGCACGAGGCGCCACACGCGCCGCAGTTCGCCGGGTCGTCGGTCAGGTTCACGCACGCGCCGCCGTTGCAGTCGCTGAGCCCTTGCGCGCAGCTCGCGGCGCACGCGCCGTTCGAGCACACCTGGCCGCTGCACAGGATCGCGCAGGCGCCGCAGTTGTTCGGATCCGAGCCGAGGTCGACGCACACCCCGCCGCACGCCGTGGTGCCGGGCGAACAGACGCCGCCGTCGGGGAGCGCGCCTCCGCCGTCGCGCGCGGCGGCGTCGATCGGCGACCCGTCGGGAACGCGGCCGGAGTCCACGACTCCCACGGGGCCTATCGTCCCGTCGGCGCTGCCGCCGTCGTCGATGGGGGTCGTGGAGACGAACACGTCGGCGCCGGCGTCCGAAGCGCCACCGACACCGGAGCCCTCCATGCGCCCGCATCCGGCGACGAGCGCCGCGGCGATGAACGAAACGAGAACGACGATCGAGTTCGAACGCATGGCTCCACCGGGGCGGCTGTCGCACGTCGAGCGTCGGCCCGACCCGTGAACAGACAACGCCATCGAGCTAGTGGGCGCCGCGCGAAAAACGGATCACGAGCGCGCGCGATAAGCGTCGACGCGCGCCCGCGCGAGGCGAATCACCCCGCTCGCACGGGCATCTGATCGCTCGTCGGCGCGCCGGCGGCCTGCCGCTCGATGACCTGCATCCATGTGTCGATCTTCGCCGCCGCCGGGCCGACCCACTGGAGCTTGGTGAAGCGCGTGAGGAGGTGCGGCGTGTGGTCTCCGCAGCGCGCCTTGTCGCCGAAGGCCGCGCGCGCGCGATCGATCTCCGCCGCCGCGTCGCTCCACCGCGATTGCCGCTGCGCGAGCCAGGCGTTCGTCAGGTGGCGGTGCTGCCGCGGCTCCGCTTCGTCGAGCACGATCTGCTCCCCTTCGGCCACGAGCCGCGCCGCCTCCGGAGCTTCGCGCGCCAGCGCAATCTGCGCGAGCAGCAGCTTCGACTCCAGCTCGCCCCACGGGTCTTGCAGCTTGTCGAAGAGCTTCTGCGTGATGAGCGCGTGGGCCTGGGCGGCCGCGAAGTCGTCGGTGTCGATCGCGATCATCGACAGCAAGCGCTCGCACGCCGCCTCGCCGCGCGGGTTCTGCAGCTCGCGGAACGCCGCGCGCGCCGCCAGCGCACGGACGCGCGCGCGATCCATCTCGAACGCGCGATGGTCCGCGTGCCCCAGCACGGTGTCGCACTGCGCGATGCCGAGGCGGTAACCGATGTTGTCGAACTCCTGCCGCGACTCCATCAGGAGCTCGCGCGCCCGCTGGAACCCGCCGACCGCCGTGGCGATCATGGCCTGCAAGATGAGGCACTGCGCGCGCCCGAGCGAATCGCCCAGCGCGTTGCACCGCGCCGCCGCCTCGCTGAGCATCTCGCGCGCGCGGGCGTGCTCGCCGAGCAGGTAATCGATCTCGCCGAGCACGACCATCGCCTGCGCGCGCCCCGCTTCGTCGTGGAGCTGCTCGAAGTACGACATCGCCTGCGCGACCTGCAGCCGCCCTTGCGCCGGCGCCCCCAGGTCGGACGCGATGTGCCCCAGGAGGCGCAACGCGTGCGCTTCGCGTCGCCTGTCGCCCGCGTGCTCGAACGCGCGACGCGACGCCTCCGCCTGCTCGCGCGCTTCCTCGAAGCGACCCGTGTGGCGGAGCGCTTCGGAGCGCCAGTACGCGTACTCCGCCGCCGCGAGCCCGCTCACGCGCCCTTCGAGCAGCTCGAGATCGCGCAGCGTCGCTGCCGTGTCGCGACCGCGCCGCCACGACCCCTCGATGAACCGGAACATCAGCTGCGCGGCGACGTCGTCGTCTCCGGCGCGGAGGAGGTTCGTCACGCGGTGCTTCATCACGCGGCGCGAGCCCACGGCCGGGTGCTTGGCGAGCGCGTTGGCGGCGAGCCGGAAGATCGCCGGCGCGTCGTTGCGTTCGTGAAGGCGCGCGAGCAGGTGCTCTTGAAGGAGCGCGTGCGGCCAGCGGAACTGGTCGTTCCCGGCGGGCAGCAGGATCTGCGCGCGCGTCAGCGCCAGCAGCGCGTCGCGCGGGTCCATCCCCAGCGCGCCCACCAGCGTCTTCAGCACTTCGCCTCGCACGTCGTCGCCGATCGCCGCGGCCGCATACGCCGCTTCACGCAGGCTCGTCGGCACCGCGCGCAGGCGTTCGTCCCACAGCTCGGCGGTCGTGATGGCGCGCCCTTCGAGCGCGTCGTCGGGCACGCGGTACCGCCCGTGCTCCATCTTCAAGTACCCGCCGCCGGCCCACGCGTGGAGCAGCTGCAGCGCGAAGAGCGGGTTGCCGCGGCTCTGCGAAATCCCGCGCGCGACGGCGTCGTCGTGAAGCGGCAGCGTGGCGCGAAGGAGCGACTCGGTCTCCCCTTCCCCCAGCGGCTTCAGATCGATCACGCGCCCGTTCCACTCCGCGCGCAGCGACTCCATGCGAAGCGCGGCGTCGAGGTCGGTCTCGAGCGTCTCGCTCCGCGCCGTGGCGATGAGCAAGATGCGGAGCTTCGGCGCGTCGCGATGGAGGCGCGAGAGCATCTCGAACGTGCTGGCCGACGAGTAGTGCAGGTCGTCGAACCACATCAGGATCGGTCGCTCGTTCCCGATCTTCTCCAGGATGCGGCGCACGACGACCGCACGAATCTCGGCCGTGTCGAGCACGAAGCGTTTCCCCGACGGCCCCAGCGGAGGCATCGTCCCTGGCGGCGTCGGGCGGAGCCACTCGGCGGCGGCCGCGACCCACGACAGCGCCTCGTCGTCGTCCTTGCCGACCTCCCATCGATTGATGAGCGTCTGCTCGACGAGCGCGCGATCGGCCCCTTCGAGGCCGAAGTGGTTGTTCACCGCGCCGGTCACGCCGTCGAGCGGCGACGGCGTGCGGCCGTAGCGTGCGCGCATCGGGACCATCTTCGCGGTCTCGTGCACCTGCTCGCTGAGCCACTCCGCGAGGCGGCTCTTGCCGACGCCGGCTTCGCCGATCATCGCCAGCATCCTGTGCGTCGCGCCGGTCCCCGAGACCACTTCGTCGACCAGCGCCGTCAGCTGCGCGCGCTCTTCGTCGCGCGCGATCATCGGCGACGGGCGCATCGACATGATCCCCGCCGCGAGCGACTTCGCAGCGACCACCGCCGCGGCCTGCGACGGAGGGGGCGGGCGCGACGTCGTCGGACCGGTCACCGTCTCTTCGAGCGTCGGCGCGTGCGCCGGGCGGTAGAGCATCCACGCCCGACGCGCGTCGGCCGCGAACTCCCACCGCTGCCACGGCTTCTTCGCGAGCAGCCGCACCACGTACGGCGCGACCCCCATCGGCACGCCGTCGGGCAAGCGCGGCGGCGGCACCACCGTGCGCTTGTGCGCGCGAAGGACGTCCTGCGCGTTCCCTTCGAACACTTCTTTGCCGGTGAGAATCCGGTAGACGATGCACCCCAGCGCGTAGATGTCCGTCGCCGGACCCACGTGCGGCGCGAGCTTCCGGATCTGCTCGGGCGCGACCCACCCCACCGTCCCTGCGCCGGCGTGGAGCGCGAGCTCGGGCGCGGGAGAGCCGTCGAGACGCGAGTCGTGGCGTTGCTGCCGCAGCCACGCGAGCCCGAGGTCGAGGATGTAGACGCGCGGACCGCGCGAGGTGCTCGCCAGATCGAGCATCAGGTTGCTCGGCTTCAGGTCGCCGTGAATGACGCCGCGCGCGTGCGCATGCGCGAGGCCCGCCAGCGCTTGATCGACGATCGCCCAGATCACCGACCACGGCAGCGTCGTCGTGTGCATCCACTCGTGGACGCTTCGCCCGGGGAGCGCATCCATCGCCAGGTACGGCGACCCGTCGGCCAGCGTGCCGAAGTCACGCGCTCGAACGATCGTCGGATGGTCGAGCGACGCGACCGCGCGCGCCTCTTGCTGGAACCACCACTGCTCTTCCGGGCGGTTCCCTTTCGCCTCCTCGGGCGATCGGAGACGCTTCAACGCCACACGTTCGCTCGTCACCAGGTCGCGGCAGAGATAGACGACGCCCATCCCGCCGCGGCCGAGCTCGCGCACGACCTCGTACCGCAGCGCGAGGATGGACCCGATCTCGCTCGCGGGCGCAGGCGGCGCGACGCTCGAGGAGTCCGGTTCTTTCTCGCCCTCTTGGCTCATGGCTCAGGAACTACACAAGACGCGAAGGCGTTCGAAGCTTCCGGGACAACTAAAAAAAGACTAGCGCGTTACGCCCGCAAGAGAGCGCGGAGCTTGTCGAGATCGTACCTCGCGGGGCGGTCCCCCTCCGGCATCGCAGCGACCTCGGCCGCCCGCTTTTCAGCGTTGGCGCGGGCGCGTTCGGGGATCTCGAGCAACTCGGCGAGGCTGGTCAGCGTGCTCGATTCCTCGTCGGTGACCTTTCCGTCGAGCTGGGTAATCCAGGTGGCGATGGCGTAGACGAACAGGCGGTCGTCCTTCGAGAGCGCTGCCTTGTCGATCTTGCTCAGGGGGACGGCGACCCGCGTGGCCTCTTCGATGGCCGCGATCTCGTCGAGCTCCACGCCCAGATCGACCGCGGCGCGCACGATGGCGTCGGCCTCGTCGGGGTCGAGCGTGCCGTCGGCCCATGCTACGGCCGCGAGCGCGATGAACACGTCTCTTCCAAAGGGGGCTTCGCTCATGTCACCGATCTCCTCCCTCGAACCTACCATCGTCGCCCCCTCGTGAGTCATCACCTCTCGCGCGGAGGCGCGGAGGATCGTGGCGCTCTTGCGCACGCACATGATCCGCCACGGATCCAGGCGCGTGCGGCACACATGCTGCTTTACGCGTCCGTTGAAATCCCCCGTAACGAGCTCACGAATTCGCGGGCCCACGAAAGAATGAGGCGTACCGTTTTAAGCACGACACGAGGACGGAACCTTCAACCCAACAAAGGAGAGTCGGCAATGCAGAGCACGACGTCCCGACGGTGGCTTGCGGTTCTTACCTTCTCTTTGATTGGTGGCTCGATGGCGTTTCTGGTGGGGCAACGCGCAGGCGCGATGCTCAACGGTCACGTCAACGGCGTGACGCTCGCCCACGCGCCGATGCCTCGGCTCGACGTCCCGGCCGCGCCGCAAGCTCCGCTCACCGTCGCGGCGAACAAGTAATCCGAATCGGACGCGACGCGGCAGTCTCGGGTCGACCGCTCAGGTCGAGCCGGGCTCGCCCGTTCGTCCGAAGTGGATGTTCGTCGAGGCGCCCATGCGCTTCTTCGCTTCGGGGAGCGTCCGGAAGACGTGATCCCAGAGCGGCGACGAGACACCGAACCCGCCGTCGTGATCGGCGTGGTGGTGAAGCATGTGGTGCTTCTTGATCATCCGCCCGATGCGCGACTGCATGCGGAAGTGGTGAATCGCGTAGTGGCTGCCGTCGTACATGAGGTAGCCGAGGACGAAGCCGGCGAAGAACGGCTCACCTCCGCGCGCGCCGAAGACGCCGACGTAGAACGCGTAGAACAGGATGCCGAGCGGGATGCTGAACCCGAGCGGCATGACGAGGCGTCCCTTGTCGCTCGGGAAGTCGTGGTGCACGCCGTGAAGCAGGAAGTGGATGCGCCGGCCGGCCGCGGTGTCTTCGATCCAGTGGAAGACCCAGCGATGCAGGACGTACTCGGCGAACGTCCACGCCAGCACCCCAGCCGCGAACAGCAGCACGATCCCCCACCACGCGATGTCGTGACGGAGCGCGCTGCGGGCGAGGATGACGGCGATCACGGGGAGCCACGCGATGAACGGCGTCGACGGATGGATGCGCGAGAAGCGCTCGATCAAGTCGCTCTGAAACATCCGGCACGTGCCGTCGTGCGGTGCAGGCTTGGTCGGAAAATCCCAGAAAGATGCCATTGCAGGATCGGCGCTCCGGTGCGATCGCCGGGCATCCTAGCGCCAAAATTCGCGGAGGGAAGCAATCCTCGCGCGATTGCTCGGCCGAGCCGCGACGAATGCGTCGGTTCAGCCGCGCGTACGGATGCGCGAGGCGTCGCGGCCGAGACTAGGGGGCCGGCTTCATGCGGTACGTCGCCTTGTACTTGTCCTTGAAGGCGTCGTGGCACGTCTTGCACGTGGCCTTCACGGCCGCGGCGTCGTTCGCCTTCGCCGCCGCTTGACCTGCCTTCGCGATCGCGTCCCAGCTCGCCTTCGCGTCCGAGCCGTTCCACTTCGGGTCGGGCGCGATCTTCGCGACCTTGTCGAACGCCGCGCCGAGCGCCGTCATGTCGCCCGACGACATCGCCGACGCCATGTTCTGGCGCATCCACTTCTGGAGCGGGCACGGGTTCTCTTTCGTGCCGCACGTCGCGTCGTCGGCCTGCGCCGGCATGGGGGCCGCGGCGATGGCCGCCGTGCCGAGAACGATTCCCGCGATGAGCCCAAAAGCGATCCGTCCGTTCATCCGTGGCCTCCACTCAGAGAATGAGTTCAGGAGCGCGAGCCTACCACTCCGCTTTCGCGACTGCCGTTGCCTCTCGGGCGCCCCTTCTGTTGTCGGAGAGACGGACGACGTTTGGAAAATATTCACGCGCACGTTTCTGGCGGCAGCGTTTCGTTGAACGAAAACACGGCGTGATTTCGTCGTCGCACGAACGGCACGCTTGACGCGCGGCGCAAACTTGTAGAGTACAGCCCTCCCCAAATGGCCGCCGACCAAGAGAGGTTCGCTCGCGCAGCACAGATCGTCGCCCGCGGTCTCGGGCGCATCAGTCGCGAGCGCGCGCGCGCCGGCGACGTGACGCCGCAGCAAGCCGAGACGTTGCAGCTGATCGCGGAGCGCGGCGCTCTGTCGACGTCGCTCCTCGCGACCGCGCTCGGGATCGACCCGTCGACCGCCAGCCGCAACCTCGCGGGGCTCGAACGCGCCGGGTACATCACGCGGAAGAAGGGCGCCGACGACGCGCGTCAGACGGACATCCGTCTCACGCCGCGCGGAAAGCGCACCGCCGAGTCGTGCGGCACCGAGTCGCTCCACGCGATGATGTCCGTGCTCGACCGCCTGCCGCGCGCCGAGCGGGCGAAGATCGTCGAGGCGCTCGAGGCGCTGGCCAAGACGCTCGAAGCGATGTGAGCGGCGCGCGATCGCGACGGGCGATCAGCGCGGCCCCTTGAAGGGAAGCTTCTCCTGATTCATCGCGCCGGGCACCGCGTCCGCCGCGGGCCCGATGAGCGCTTGCTCGCGCGATAGATCGGCCTCGATGAGGTCCGTGTTGTCGTAGGCGAACGCCAGCGCGTCGAGCACCTTCGACGGACCCAGCGACGGGTACCTCTTCAGCAGCGTCTCCACCGACACGCCTCTCCGATGCCACGACCACAGCCGTCGCACCGGGATCCGCGTGCCGCGAACACACGGGCTCCCGCTCAGGAGATCGTCGCGCGCTTCGACGTGCGGATGGGCGATCGTGATCGGCGGCAGGCTCATCGCGATCGCGATCATCGCGCGATCCGTGCGGCTGACGTGAAGTTTCTAGTTGAGAAACTTCTTCGAGATGTGGCGCACCGCGTCCTGCGACGCGCGGAGGATCTGCAGCTGCACGTCGCTGTCCGAGGCGTCGCCGTCGACGATGATCCCGTACTGCCCCGGCTCGTCTTCCGTGAAGAATCCGCCGGCCGGCGACTGCGTTTCACCGTCGCGCTCGAAGTGAACGGCCTGCACCGGCACCGCGAACGTCTGCGGACCGACCTGGACCTGGACGAAGCCAAGCAGTCGCGCGTTCTGGATGTTGTTCGTGGCGTGAATCGCACTCATGGGGCCTTGTCTCCAGCTGAAGAACGTAAACACGCGCGACCGCTCCGCAAGGCCTTGACCGCGTGTATCCTCGGCACCTCGTTCAGCCGGAAGCAGCCAGGAACAGCGGAGGGATCCATGCAAATCGCACTCGTCGGACTCGGGAAAATGGGCGGCAACATGGTGAAGCGCTTGATGGGCGGCGGCCATCACGTCGTCGGCTTCGATCGCGATCCGAACGTCGTCGCCAAGATCGCGAAGGAGACGCCCGAGACCGGCAAGTTCGAAGGAGCGAGCTCGCTCGAAGACGTCGTGAAGAAGCTGAGCGCGCCGCGCGCCGTGTGGGTCATGGTCCCGGCCGGCAAGGCCACCGAAGAGACCATCAAGCAGCTCGCCGGCATGATGAGCGCGAACGACATCATCATCGACGGCGGCAACTCGAACTTCCACGACTCGCAGCGGCACTCTGCCGAGCTTGCGGAGAAGAAGATTCGCTTCCTCGACGCCGGCACCAGCGGCGGCATCTGGGGCCTCGAGGTCGGGTACTCGCTCATGGTCGGCGGCGATGAGAGCGCCTACAAGCACTGCGAGCCGGCGCTCACCACGCTCGCTCCGAAGGACGGCCTCGGCTACTTCGGCAAGGCCGGCGCGGGGCACTTCACCAAGATGGTCCACAACGGGATCGAGTACGCGATGATGCAGGCGTACGCCGAAGGGTTCGAGCTGCTGAAGGCGAGCGAATTCGGGATCGATCTGCGGACGGTCACCAAGGTGTGGAACCACGGGAGCGTCGTGCGCTCGTGGCTGTGCGAGCTCGCCGAGCGCGCGTTCAACCGCGACCCGGAGCTCAAGGAGCTGAAGGCGTGGGTCGATGACTCGGGCGAAGGGCGCTGGACGGTGAACGAAGCGATCGCGCACGCCGTGCCGGTGCCGACGATCGCAGCGTCGCTCTTCGCGCGCTTCTCGTCGCGGCAAGACAACTCGTTCGCGCTGCGCGTCCTGTCGGCGCTTCGCAACGAGTTCGGCGGGCACGCCGTCAAGAAGGCGTGAGCGTCGTGGACGCGACCAACCCGCTGCGCCGCGGCCTCGTCGAAGATCGAACCGGAGACCCGTGCGCCGTCGTCATCTTCGGCGCGTCGGGCGACCTCACCAAGCGCAAGCTGATGCCGGGGCTCTACAACCTCGCCGTCAGCCGCGCGCTGCCGGGCGGGTTCGCGGTCGTCGGCGTGGCGCGACGCGAGAAGTCGAACGACGTCTTCCGCAAGGAGATGAAGGACGGCATCGCGAAGTTCTCGCGGCGAAAGCCGCTCGACGAAGCGGTGTGGTCCGACTTCGAGCGCGGCGTCAGCTACGTGAGCGGCACGTTCGAAGATCCGAAGACGTACGCGGCGCTCGCCAAGCACCTCGACGCGCTGGAGCAAGAGCGCGGCATCGGGAAGAACCGGCTCTTCTACCTGGCGGTGTCGCCGAGCGACTTCGGCATCATCACCAAGCACTTGAAGGAAGCGAACCTCGTCAAGCCGCCGTCGCGCGACTCGCACGAGTGGACGCGCGTCGTCTTCGAGAAGCCCTTCGGCCACGACCTGAAGAGCGCACGCGAGCTGAACGACACGATCGCCGGCGTCTTCGACGAGTCGCAGGTGTTCCGGATCGATCACTACCTCGGCAAGGAGACGGTGCAGAACCTGCTCGTCTTCCGCTTCGCCAACTCGCTGTTCGAACCGATCTGGAACCGCGAGCACGTCGACCACGTGCAGATCACGGTGGCCGAGGAGATCGGCGTCGAGGGGCGCGGGAAGTTCTACGAGCAGACCGGCGTCACGCGCGACATCGTCGAGAACCACCTGATGCAGCTCCTCTGCCTCACGGCGATGGAGCCGCCGATCTCGCTCTCGGCCGACAGCGTGCGCGACGAGAAGGTGAAGGTGCTGCGATCGCTCCGGGCGATGGAGCGATCGAAGGTGCCCGAGAACGTGATCCGCGGGCAGTACGGCCGGGGGTTCGTGCGCGGCGACGACGTGCCGGGGTACCGAGAAGAGCCCGACGTGGCGCCCGACTCGCGCATCGAGACGTACGTGGCGATGCGCGTGCACGTCGACAACTGGCGCTGGGGCGGCGTGCCGTTCTACGTCCGCGCCGGCAAGCGCCTCGCGCGGCGCGTGACCGAGATCGCCATCCAGTTCAAGAAGGTGCCGCACGGCCTCTTCCGCGCGCCCGACGGCGGCATCACGCCGAACGTCCTGGCCATGCGCATTCAACCCGACGAAGGGATCGCGCTCCGCTTCATCTCGAAGGAGCCGGGGCAGCACACGATCCTGCGCGACGTGTCGATGGACTTTCGGTACGGCACCGCGTTTGGATCGAACACGCCCGAAGCGTACGAGCGGCTGCTGCTCGATGCGATGCGCGGCGAAGCGACGCTCTTCACGCGGCGCGACGAGGTCGAAGCGCAGTGGGAGTACATCGACCACGTGTTCGACGCCTGGGCGAACGAAGGGAGCACTCCCCCGCCGCTGTACGATTCGGGGTCGTGGGGGCCGGAGCAGGCCGACGATTTGCTCGCGCGTGACGGGCGAAGGTGGAGGCGACCGTGAACCGCGACTCCTCTGGTGCCGACCGCGCCGCGCTTCGCGCGGACGCGCAATCTCCGCTGAGCATTCCGCCCGGGCCGGTGACGAGCGCGATCCTCGCGCGCATCGAGAAGGAGCTGCGCGACATGTGGACCGCGCCGCTCGCGCCGGGCGAGATGCCGAAGTCGCGCGTGTGCACGATGAACCTCGTGGTCGCCGCGTCGTCGCGCGAGGTGGCCGACAGGTACACGGCGGTGGTGGAAGAGGTGACGGCGAGCATGCCGTCGCGCGCGATCGTGGTGACGCTCGAGCCGGAGTCGCCGACGCGCGCGCTCGAGGGGGAAGCGACCGCCGTCTGCGTGCGCGGCGAATCGGGCGTCGTGTGCTCGGAGCGGGTGCGCCTGGTCGCGAGCGGCAGCGTGTGCGCGCGCGTGGCGAGCATCGTGGATGCGCTGCTCGTCCCCGAGATCCCGACGGCGCTGGTGTGGCTCGGTCGCGTGCACACCGACGACGACGTGTTCACGTCGATGGCCCTTCGCTCTCAGCGCGTGGTGCTCGACACGGAGTACACGTCGCTGGCGAGCCTCGTGCAGCTGGCGAAGTGGTTGCGCGAAGAGTCCGAGCCGCGGCCGGCGCTCGCCGACCTGGCGTGGACGCGCCTCGCCACGTGGCAGGAGCTGTGCGCGCGCTTCTTCGACGAAGCGCGCACGCGCGATCACGCGCGCGAGATCACGCGCGTGACGGTGCGGCAAGCGTCCGACTCGGGGGCGCGGCTCGGATCGGAGGGGGCGCTCTTGCTGGGCTGGCTGGCGACGCGCCTCGGATGGCGCGCCACGCGCATGGGCGGCGCCCTTCGAATGAAGCGCGAAGACGGGCGAGACGTGTCGCTGGTCCTGGGCGCGGTGCCGAGGCCGGAGGGGGTCGCGCCGGGCGCGCTGGCCTCGGTGGAGATCGAGGCCGCGTCGGGCGGGCAAGCCTTGAAGGGGTCTATCGTGCGCGAGCTCGCCAGCGGCGGAGGGGTCGACGGCAAGACGCTCGATGCCGACGTCGTCACCTGGACGTGCGAGCTCGCGGGCCAGCCGTGCCAGACGCGAAGCGTGCGCCTGCGCGCCAACAAGGGGGCGCGCGTGCTGGAGCGGACGCTCCACCGGCAGGTGTACGACCCGACGCTCGTGGAGTCGGTGCAGTTCGCGGAGCACTTTTTCGAAGACGGAGTGGTGGTTCGATGACGACGACGACCGTGGTCCCCGGGATTCTCATCGCCACGCCCGACGCGGCCACGGTCGCGCACGAAGGGGCGGTCCGCATCGCGCGCGGCCTCCGCGACGCCATCGTGGCGCGCGGGTCGGCGTCGATCGCGCTGTCGGGCGGGAACACGCCTCGCGACGCGTACGGGCGGCTGGCGAAGGACACGTCGGTCGACTGGTCGAAGGTCGACGTGATGTGGGTCGACGAGCGCGCCGTTCCTCCCACCGACGACCGGAGCAACTTCCTCCACGCGAAGGAGATGCTGCTCGATCCCGCGCGCATCCCCGCGTCGCGCGTTCATCGCATGCCGGCGGACGCGAAGGACCTCGCTGCCGCCGCGCGCGACTACGAGCGCTTGGTTCGCGCGACGGTGAAGCCCGACGAGCGGGGCGTGCCGGCGTTCGACGTGATGGTCCTCGGCGTGGGCGACGACGGGCACACGGCGTCGCTCTTCCCGGGCGATCTCACGGTCGACATCGTCGACCGCCTGGTGGTCGAGGTCCCCGCGAAGGGCGACCGCGAGGCGAGGCTGACCTTGACCCCGCCGGTCATCGAAGCGGCGCACTCGATCATCGTGATGGCGGTGGGCAAAGAGAAGAACGGCCCGCTCGAGCGCGCGTGGCAGGTCGAAGGGCGCGTGCACGACACCCCTTCGCGAATCATTCGCCACGCGCGCGGATCGATCGCCTGGATCATCGATCGCGCCGCCGGCGGCGTCTGACGCGCTGACGGTTACGCGCGCTTCGGAGGCTCGCTCGCGGCGGCGGTGTAGATGCCGCGGGCCATGAGCGACTGCTCGCGACGCGCGCGCGCGTGATAGACGTCCGCGCGCGCGTTCACGATCGCCGCGTCGTCCGGCGCGGCCTGTGCGGCCAGCTCCGCGAGGTGACACGCCAGCGCGAGATCGCCCGAGGCCACGAGCGCCTGCGCGCGATCGGCGAGCTTCGACGCGCCGCCGGCGAGCGAGGCGATCTCTTTCGCCAGCTCGGCGGGGGGCGACGGCTTCAGGTGCGACGGATCGCCGTCCCACCATCCGCCGTACAGGCGCCACAGATTGCGGACGATGAACTCGGGCTCGTCGTAGACCGGTCGCAGGTACGGGCGCGCGAGCAGGCGCTCCGGCGCGCGCACGGCGCGGATCACGTCGTCGAGGCGCATGCCCTGGTTCATCGCAGCCACCGTGCGGTCGTGGAGATCTTCGAGCAGCTCGGCGGTCTCGGAGAGCGCTTGCTTCACGCGCGCGGCGCCCATGATCGGCACGCCGTGACCGGGCGACAGCACCTCGGCTCCCAGCGACTCCATCGCACGCAGCGCGCGCGCCCACTCGCGCGGGTAGCGCTGAACCTTCTGCGGGTTGCCTGCGTTCGGGCAGCACCAAAGGAACAGGTCGCCCGTGCACAGGAGCTTCTTCGATGGGACCCACGCCCACGTGTGATCGTCGGTCTCACCGCGCGCGTGGTGAAGCTCGATCGCGACGCCGCCGATGTGGAGGCTCATCGCGCTCGCGTAGAGGACGTCCGGCGCGCGGTAGGTCGTGGGCCACGTGACCTGCATCTGGAACTGCCGCGTGTTGATGCAGCCGTTGTAGCCCGCGGTCAGCGCGTACCTCTCGAACCGCACCGGCACGGCTTCGTGCGCCACGACGCGCGGCGGAGCCCAGCTCTTCTCGCGCGCCTCGTCGTCGAAGCGCGCGATGCCCATCACGTGGTCGAGGTGCCCGTGCGTGTACACCGCCGTGTGCACGCGATCCTTCGACCACTCGCGCAGGTTCCCTTGCACCAGGCCGCTCAGCTGCGCGCTGCCGACGTCGATGAGGACGAGCCCCTCCCCCGTCGCGATCGCGGTCACGTTGGCGAAGCTGGAGATGAACGCCACGCCGTCGGCGATCGACTCGAGCTCGAGGAGCGGCGCGTACGGCGGATGGTCGTCCGAGGAGACCTTGCCGTTCCAGAGGTTCTCCGCCAGCTCGAGGATGCGACCCATGAAGGAGGGCTCTCTTTCGGATTCAGCGCGTTTGCGTCGCCGCGTGGAAGCGGCTCCCCGCGAGGCCGATGTCGGCGTCGAGGACGATGGCGACCGGGACGCTCTCGAGGAGCGACCGGAAGCGCCCCTTGTCGAGGAACGCCTCCATGAACTCGCTCTTCGCGAGCGCGCCGGCGAAGCGACCGGAGATGCCGCCGGCGACGAAGACGCCGCCCGTGGCCAGCGTCTTCAGCGCGAGGTTGCCGGCTTCGGCGCCGTAGATGCGCGCGAAGAGATCGAACGCCTTCATGGCCGGCACGCTCGTCTTCGCGGCGCCGAGCTCGGCGATGATCGCGTTGCGATCGCGCGCGCCGGCGATCGCGTCGGCGTTCGCGCGCGTCTCTTCCAGCCCCTTGGCCACGTGGAAGAAGTCGTACAGCGCGCTGAATCCGGGACCGGCCGCGATGCGCTCGTAGCTCACGTGCCCGAAGCGCGACGCGAGCCATCCGTGGAGCTCCCACTCGATCGGCGTGCGCGCGGCGAAGTCGACGTGGCCCCCCTCGGTGGCGAGCGGAACGTGCGTCGTGCCGTCCCAGATGATCGCCGCTTCTCCGAGGCCGGTGCCGGCGGCGATGCACGCCAGGTTGCCGCCGGTCTTCTTCGGAGGCGACGTGCCTTGAAGGAGGTGCAGCTTCGATCGCGGTACGGTCATCGCGCCGAACGCCAGCGCGACGAGATCGTTCAGGAGCGTGACCTCCTTGATGCCGGTCTTCCGCGCCACGACGCGCGCATCGACCACCCACGGGAGGTTGGTGGCCACGCATCGCTGATCGATCACCGGCCCCGCGAGCCCGAACGTCGCCGCGCGCACGCGCTTGGCCTGTGCCTTGGTGATGAACTCCGCGAGCACGGCCTCGAGGCTGGCGAACTTGGCGCTCTCGAACGTGCGATGCGCGATCGGCTTCTTCTTCGCGTCGTCGAAGAGCGCGAGGCGCGCATGCGTGCCGCCGATGTCGCCGGCGAGGATCATGGCTCGGCCACCGTGTCGAGCGAGAGCACGACCATCGCCGCGATCCCGAGCCCCACGCCGACCGCGCGCCGCACGGTGAACGCTTCTGCGAAGATGAACGGCGCCGCGATCGCGCTGAGAGTCACGCCGCCGCCGAGCACGATCGTCCCCGTCGCCGCCACCGGCCCGCCCCGTCGCAACGCCGAGAACAACAGGATGCTCGCGCCCGAGATGCAGAGGCCGCTCATCACGCTGAAGACCACGCCGAGGCGCGACGCATCGATCGCCGGACCGCGCGGACCGAAGAGGTAGTTCGCCGCGATGCCCACGACCGCGGCCCCTTCGAGGATCAACGCGCCGAGCGTGTCGTTGAGCCGCCCCGACGCCGCGCGAAGGAGCATGTAGTGCGCGGCGATGAACACAGCCGCGCCGAGCGATGCGGCGGTCCACGGTTGCATGGCGCGCGAGGCTATCACGGGCTCGCCGACGCCTTTCCGCCGTGAACCGCCGAGGTGTGCGCCGCGTACGACTCGGAGAACGTGCTGCGCCCGTCCTTGTTGGCGTGGGCCACGAAGTAGAGCCACTTGGTGATCGCCGGGGCCATCGCCGCTTCGAGCGACTTCATCCCCGGGTTCGCGATGGGGCCGGGCGGGAGCCCCTCGTGCTTGTACGTGTTGTACGGGTTGGCCGCGTCGGCCACGAGGTCGTGCGTAATCTTCCCGGTGAACGACGCGCACGACGGGATCTGCGCCGGCATCACGAGGCAGCCGTAGGCCGCGGTCGGGTCGCACTGGAGGAGCTTCGGCGTGAACGTCGGATCGCGCAGGCGGTTGACGAACACGCTGGCGATGAGCGCGCGCTCGTCGTCGGCCACCGCTTCTTTCTCGACCATGGAGGCGAGCGTCACGATCTGCCGCATGCCCCAGCCGAGCGAGTCGCCGAGATCGTTGATCGACGAGCCGTGGCGCGCTTCGGCCGCGGACCATCGCTTGTCGAACTCGATCTTCATGCGGCGGACGACGTCCTTCGCGTCGGCGTCGAGGGGGAGCTCGTACGTCGCCGGGAAGAGGAAGCCTTCGGCGCTCGTGGCGTCGACTCGCAGGTCGGCGAGCATGCTCGGGTCGGCGCTGGCGTCGAGGAACGCGCGCTGCGTGCACACGTGCGCTTGCTGAAGACGCCGACCGATGTCGAAGCGGGTCCACCCTTCGGGGAACGTGACGCGCGCGTGGCCGGCCAGCGCGGTGCGGTCGATGCGGGCGACCAGCTCGCGCGGCGTGAGATCGTCGGTGAGGAGGTGCGCGCCGCGAACCGCGTGGGCGGCGCCGCCGGTGAGGCGCAAGTACACCGCGAAGAGGCGCGGGTGGGCGACGACGCCGGCCGTGGCGAGGCGATCGGACAGCGCGTCGGGCGATTCGTCGCCGGGAAGGTCGAGCTCGACGTCACGACCGACACCTGGCCCGCGCGACAGCGGGTAGCCGAAGAGAAACGCGCCCACGCAGCAGACGGCGAAAACGACGAGGATGCCGACGATCGATTTCGCCATCCACGACGGTCGCCGCCGCGGCTCGCCGTCGGCAGAGCGCGGGGTCTTCTTCTTTCGCGCCCGGCGTCTTCGCGGTTTCTTTTCGGGCGGCGGATCGCTCACGGGCGTCTCCGCGCGTTCTTCCGCTCCATCTTTCGCGCGTCGAGCCACGCCTGGAGGATCGCCGTGGCAGACGCTTCGTCGATCCGCGCCTTCTGCTTGCGCCCGTGCACTTCACTCGCCTCGAGCGCGCGGCGTGCTTGCACCGTCGTCAACCGCTCGTCGAGGAGCTCCACGTCGCGGCCGGTGGCGTCGGCGATTTCCTGGGCCACCACGCGCGCCTTGCGAGCGGCGTCCCCTTCCCCGCCCTTCATGTCGAGCGGGAGGCCGACCACGAACCGCGTGATGTCTTCGTCGTCGGCGAGCTTCTTCAGCTCGCGCAGCAGATGCGCGCGATCGCGACCGTCGATTACTCCGCGCGGGTGGGCCATGGACCCGAGATCGTCGTCGATCGCGACGCCGACGCGTACCCCTCCGAGATCAAGCGCGCACGTCCGTCCGCCCGCCACGACCGACCGTTTATCACCGATCGCTTGACCGCGCGCGCGTGCCCGATGATAAGTCCCGCTCTTCCGCGCATCTCGCTCTTCCCGTCTCGCCCCGTCTCCTACCGCGCGCTCTAACTCAACGATGACCCCGCTCCGCGCCGTCAAAGGCATGAACGATGTGCTCCCCGACGAGATCGGGCCGTGGCATCGCGTGGAAGCGGCGTTCGCGCAGGCGATGGCGCTCCACCGGTTTCGCGAGGTGCGGACGCCGTACCTCGAGCCCANNTCGGCGAAGTGACCGACATCGTCGAGAAAGAGATGTACTCGTTCACGCACCACGACGAGCCGCTCACCCTCCGCCCCGAGGGGACCGCCGGCGCCGCGCGCGCGTACGTGCAGCACAAGGTCCACAACACCGAGCCGGTCACGCGCTGGTACTACGCCGGGCCGATGTTCCGCGCCGAGCGTCCGCAGCGCGGGCGGTACCGGCAGTTCTACCAGCTGGGCGCCGAGATCTTCGGCGACCAAGGGCCTGCGTGCGACGCCGAGATGATCGACATGCTCGTCGGGTTCCTGGGCGCCATCGGGATCCGCGGCGACGTCGAGGTGCTGGTGAACTCGCTCGGCGGCGCCGAGACGCGCGCGCGGTACCGCGAAGCGCTCGTGGCCTTCCTGGAGCCGCGAAGAGAGCAGCTCTCCGAGACGTCGCAGCGGCGCCTGGCCACCAACCCGCTCCGCATCCTCGACTCCAAGTCGAAGCAGGACCGCGACGCGCTCGTCGGTGCGCCGACGATTCACGACTCGTTCGATGACGCCGATCGCGCGCGCTTCGACGAGCTTCAGGCGCACCTTCGGGCGCTGGGAACCCCGTTTCGCGTCGATTCGAACCTCGTGCGCGGGCTCGACTACTACAACCACACGATCTTCGAGATCAAAGGCGCCACCGAGAAGCTCGGCGCGGGCGACACGCTCGTCGCCGGCGGCCGGTACAACGGGATGATTCAAGACCTCGGCGGGCCGGCCACGCCGGCCATCGGCTTCGCGGCCGGGCTCGAACGGCTCGTCATCGCCAGCGAGCTCGCGGCGGCGAACGAGACGCCGTCGGTGTTCGTGGCGCCGCTCGGCAAGCCCGCGGCGGGCGCGGCGCTCGTGCTGGCGCGCGACCTGCGGCGCGCGGGGATCGCGTGCGAAGCCGACACGCGCGGAGGCTCGTTGAAGAACATGCTCGGTCGCGCGGACAAGCTCTCGGCCCGCCTCGCGGTGATCCTGGGCGATGACGAGATCGCGGCCAACGTGGTGCAAGTGAAAGACCTGGCGACGCAGACGCAGGAGCGCGTGGCGCGCGATGCCGTTGTGTCGTACGTCGCGACGCGGTTGACCGTGCCCGCGCCGAAGAAAGCGGTCGAGCCCACGTGAGGAACGCGCGGCTCACGCTCGGGTCTATCGTCACGTCGCTCGCGGCGTGCGCGCTCGCGCTGTCGGTCACGCGCGTCGCGCAGGCGCAGATGGGACCGCCGAGCATGGGCGGCGCCGGGCGCAACAACACGCCGACGCAATCGGGCCCGGTGCAGAACCGCACCGTTGGTCCGCGCGCCGGCGCCAGCGCGAACGACGATGAAGACAACACGCCGCAGGTCACGCAGCGCGCCGGCGAGCCGCTCACCGCGCCGCCGACCGATCCGCTCGAAGTCCCGCCGGAGGTGAAGAACCGCATCGGCACCGACTCCGACGACGTTCCGCCCGCGGCCATGGGCGAGATGCAGCGCTCGTATTTCCCCTATTACGAAGAGCGCAAAGGGGACTACCGCTTCCGCTTCTTGCCGCCGCTGTACCTCGAGTACACGCGCGGGCTCTCGACGCCGCGCCCGGTCTACGGCGAGCCCGTCGGCGAAGATCGCCAGTCGCTCTACGCGCTCCTCTTCTACCAGCGCCGCTCGCCGCAGCAGGACATGGACGTCTTCTTCCCGCTCGCGTGGCGCGTGCGCGACGGAGCGAACCACGCCTACGTGCTCGGGCCGCTCGCGCACCGTGAAGCGCCGGGTGAGCACGACAACTGGCTCGCGCCGATCGTGTTCGAAGGCGAGCGCAAGGACGGCGGGTACTTCCACTCGCCGCTGCTGCTGACGACGTCGCACTGGAACGCCGACAAGGCCTTCGAGCTCACCGCGCTCTACTTCCGCGATCGCCGCGGAAGCGACGTCGACCAGGGGGTCGCGCCGTTCTTCTTCCGCGGCGACAACGGGAACATCGACGGCGCGCGCCGGACGTACACGCTCGTCCCGCCGCTCCTCTACTTCCACCGCGAGAAAGAGATCGACGAGAGCAAGCTCACCGTCGTCGGACCGGTCATTCTCCGCTCGACGCCGAAGCGCTCGATCACCGACGTCGCACCGCTCTTCTTCCACATCGAAGGGCACCCCGAGACCGGCGGCGTCCGCGAGTCGCACACCACGCTGTTCCCGCTCTTTCACTACGGGTTCAAGGACGACGAGAAGCACGAGGCGCTCTTCGTCATCCCCGGCTACCTGCGGCGCACGACCACCGCGGTCGACACGATGCTCACGCCGCTCTTCTCGCACTCGTCGACGCGCAACGGCTCGACGCAGCTCTACGCCGTCGGTCCCGTGCTGCCGCTCATCTGGAGCTACCGCGACAAGGACATCGACCAGACGTCGTTCGCCGTGTTGCCGCTCGTCTATCACTCGCACTCGCCGCTCGGCACCGACTGGCTCACGCCGCTGGCGGGACGCTTCGTGACGTACGGCGTGTCGCGGACGTACTGGGTGTTCCCGACGTTCGTACTGGCGAACGACACGCACGGCTGGGAGAGCGATCTCTTGCCGTTCGCGTTCGTGGGGCGGAGCGACAAGTCGTCGCACGCCGTGCTCGCGCCGATCTTCTGGGACTTCGCCAGCCCCAAGGGGCGGACGACGATCGGCGCGCCGCTCTACTGGCGCTTCGCCGATTCGACGGACGACTCGGTCACGCAGGTCGCGGCGAACACGGTCTACTTGCAGAAGCGCGTGGCCGGCGGGATCGACTGGCAGTTCCACGTCATCCCGCTCGTCTCGTACGGCGGCGTACCGCGCGGGCACTGGTGGAACTTCCTCTTCGGGCTCGCGGGGTACTCGCACGACACCGACGGCACGCAGACGGTCCGCGCGCTGTGGATCCCGATCAAGGTGCACGGCGCCGATGCGCCGCAAGCCGCGAAGCGCGACACGGGGAAGGACCCCGCGTTCCACGGCGCTCGATTCTGAGCGTCGCGGCGACTCTAGAGCATCACTGCGGGATGCCCTGGCACACGCCGGCGTCGAAGCAGCCGTTGGGCACGCAGGCGTGGATCGGGTTGCCGGATTGTCCCGTGCAGCAGGCGTCTTCACCGCAGTCGCCGTCGGCCAAGCAGCCGATGAGGATGCAGAAGTTCGCGCCTTGGGCGGAGAGATCGATCGAGCACTGGACGCTCGGGTTCGGATACGTGCTGCACTGACCGCCACTCTTCGTGCAGTACGCGCCGACGTTCTTCGAGTTGCCGGTGTCGCCCGGCGCGGGGGTGCAGGAGCCGAGGCTCGGAGGGGCCGCGTCGTCGAGCTTCGGGCCCGAGTCGAGGATCGGCCCGGCGTCGAAGAGCGTGACGCTGCCGTCGAAGGACGTGCCGCCGTCGCCGCTGGGCGGGGGCGAGGTGCTGGAGCTGCACGCGACGACGAGGATCAGGAACGCGGACGACGCGAAGAGCGCGGCGGGCTTGGAGGTTCGCACGCTGCGTTCGTAAGACGCGCGCGCGCGTCGACGCAAGACGTGTGACGTAGCCCAACCGGAGGAATCAGGGACCGAGATTGTCTGCCCCGACCGTGAACGCGAGGCCGCCTTGGATGATCACCGCGCGACCGGTGAACGGCGAGCAGTCCCCCTGCCCCGGCGTGCAGATCGCGTCGGCGCGGCCGGTCCAAGAGACGGGCGCGGTCACATCGATCTCGGGCATCACGCGGAGCGTGTGCGACGTCTTGAACGAGATGCCGAGGCTCCCGCCGAGGAACGTCTGCACGCCGCCGGGGCGCGATTGACCCCCCGCGTTTCCCGGCTGCACGAAGTACCAGCTGGCGCGCGGCGCGACGACGACCTGGTGGCCGGCGCCGAAGTTGAAGCCGGCGAGGAGCGGGAGCGTGGTCGTCCAGATCGTGTAGAGCGGCTCGTTGGAGAGCACCTCGATCGTTCGCGGCGCGTACGCGATGGGGCCGGGCGTCTGGAAGTAGCCGGCGCCGGGGCCGAGCGCGAGATCCATGACCTTGCCGCGCACGAGCTGGATCGTCGTCTCGCCCGAGAAGCCCGCCACCGGCTCGACGCGGAAGCCGACGTCGAACCCGTCGACGATCCCGTAGCGCCCCGCGATGATGACGGCGGGACGCACGCCACCGAGCCCCTTGTTCGCCGGCGCCGTCATGGCCAGGACCTCGGTGGCCTCGGTGACTTGAAGCTGGCCGGGATCGATCGCGCGCGCCGTCTTCAACGTGGCGAACGACGGGCAGCCGGTGAGCAGCGCGCAGGCGCAGACAGCGAAGAGCGCGTGGTGCGGAGCGCGACCGTTCATGGAGGGCCAGCGTGTAGGCTGCACGCTTCAGCGGGTCAAGGTCATGCGGTGCGGGCGATGACGCGCGCGAAGGCGGCGCTCGCGCGGTGCACGTCGTCCCACGTGGTCTCTTCGCCGAGCGAGACGCGGAGGGCGCTCCTGGCGCGCGCTTCACCGAGCATCGACGTGATGACGGGCGAAGGCTCGATGGTCCCGGCGCTGCACGCGCTGCCGCTGGAGACGGCGATCCCTTCGAGGTCGAACGCGGCCACGAGCTCGGCGCCGTCCCACGCGGCGAACGACACGTTCGTGACGTGAGGTGCGCGCGGCGCGTCGCCGTTGAGGCGCGCCTCGGGCGAGGAGGCGAGCATCGCGCGTTCGAGCGCGTCACGGAGCGGCGCGATCGTGGCGTAACGCGCGGGCGATGAGCGAGCGTGTCTGGCGGCGATCGCGAGCCCGGCGGCGGCGACCGGATCGAGCGTGCCCGGGCGAATCCCCCGCTCTTGCGCGCCGCCGACGAGCACGGGGCGAATCGTGACCCCTTCGCGCGTGACGAGCGCGCCGATCCCTTTCGGTCCGCGAATCTTGTGAGCCGCGAGGCTGCGCGAGTCGGCCCCCGCGCCGATCGACCCCGCGCTCGCTTCCAGGCGCCCCCACGCTTGGACGGAGTCGACGTGCACGCGCGTCTCGCTGTGCGTTCGCGCGCGCGCCAGGGCGACTACGTCGTCGACGGGCTGCACCACGCCCGTCTCGTGGTTCACCGCTTGAAGCGCGATGAGCACGCGCGCCTCGCTCGCGTCGAGCGCACGCGCGAGATCGTCCACGTCGATGCGTCCATCGGCGCGCACCGCGATCCACGCGACCCGCGCGCGCCCTTCGCGCTCGAGCAACTCGGCCACGCGCGTGATCGACGGGTGCTCGAGGCGGCTCGTGATGAGCACGCCTCGCGCGCCGGCGAAAAATGAGCGGAGCGCCAGGTTGTTCGCTTCCGTCCCTCCCGACGTCAGGAGCACGTCGCGCACGTCGCACGAGGCGAGCTCGGCGACGGCGGCGCGCGCCTCTTCCACGCTGGCGCGCGCGGCTCGCCCTTCGGTGTGGACGCTCGCAGGATTGCCCCATTGGTCGCGCGCGGCGTCGCGCATTGCATCAATCACCGCGGGGAGCGGCGGCGCGGTCGCGTTCCAATCCAGATAGACGCGCGACACGCGCCCGAGCCTAATTCAGCGGCTGCCGGTGTTCTTCAGAATCGACTCCGGCGGCTCGGCGACCTGATTCGACTTCGAGTTGTCCCACCCTTGCGAAGGTGCCTCACTCGGGCCGGCTTCCCAGGACGCGATGCGCGAGAGGTCGGCGCTGCTGGTCTGCGTGGGGGCCGTGGGGGTCGTCTGATCCTCGTGCGCGCAGGCGAGCACGAAGCCGGTGGCACCGAGGACGAAGGCGAGGAGGATGGTTCGCGTCATGATGGGTCTCCTTGGACGAGATCCATCAGTGCAAGCGACGAGCCGCAGTGCGTGCGGACGAGCCTCAGTTCGTGGCGTCGACCACGACCGTCGGCGCGCGCTTCGCGACGGTGACGATCACGGCCGCGCCCGATAGATATGCGGACTCGACTGTTGCGCCGCCCGTCACGCGCGCGTCGCCGCCGAGGCCGCGCGCCACCTTCCGCACGATCGCGAGGCCGACGCCGACGCCGCCGTGCGCGCGCGTGGGCGAGCCGTCGACTTGATAGAACGGCTCGAACACACGCTCGGCGCGATCGGGCGCGATGCCCGGGCCGTTGTCGGCGACGAGCAGCTCGTACGTCGTCTCGAGCGCGCGGACGCGCACGCCGACCGTTCCCCCTTCGGGCGCGAACTTAGCTGCGTTGTCGAGCACCTGCACGATGGCGCGGCCGAGGCGCTCGGAGTCGCCGTAGCCGGGGAGCGGACCGCGCGGCGTCTCTTCGAGCAGCGTGATGCGACGCTCGGCGAACTTGTCGGCTTGCGAGGCGACCGCGCGACGAACGGTGTCGAGGAAGTCGTACTCGCGGTGGAAGAAGCGCATGCGGCCGGTCTCGAGGCCGGTCACGTCGATGAGGTTGTCGAGCACGGCGCGGAGGCGGCGGATGCAGTCGTCCATCGCGCGCAGCGCCTTCATCTGCGGCTTGGAGACCTCGCCCAGCTCTTCGTCGGCCATCATGCGCAGGTAGCCGACGATGGGCGTCAGCGGCGTGGCCAGCTCGTGGCTGATGTTTCGATAGAACTCGGTGCGGAGGCGATCCATGTCGCGCAGGCGCTCATTCGCCGCCGACAGCTCGGCCACCTTCTCTTCGAGGTGCGCCACGATGCGCTGGCTCTGCACGCGCAGTCGCTCGCCGGTGGCGTCGGCGCTGGAGATCATCGGCTCGCGGTGGCCGCCGAGGTACTGGCGCATCTGGCGCGCGAAGTTGCGCGCGTCGATCGGCTTCTGCACGAACCCGTCGCAGCCGACGGCGAAGCTCGTCTCGCGATCGCCCTCGGCCGTGATGGCGACGATGGGGACGCCCTTGAGCGCCGCTTCGCTCCGGAGGCGCAGCGTCACTTCGTACCCGTCGAGCCCTGGGATGTTCAGATCGACGAGCACCAGATCCGGCCGCTGCGAGATGGCCAGGCGGACACCTTCTAGCCCGTCGGCCGCGTCGATGACCTCGTGCCCGTCGGCGGTGAGGAGCTTCCGCACCAGCAAGCGGTTACGCGGATCGTCTTCGATGTGCAGCACTCGCGACATTGGGGATGCCTTTGCAGGGTACACCCTTAGCAGAACGCTTTACTTCCGTGGCGCGGCTACTACCTTTCGCCGCCGCATGCGCCTCTCACTCGCTCGAACGGTCGCTCCGCTCTTTCCCGTCGCCGCGTTCGCGGTTATCGCGTGCGCCAGCCTGACGGCGCCTCCGGAGCCGGAGCCGCTCGCCACCACGTCGACGACGAGCGCGTCGGCCTCGGCGTCCGCCTCCGCGAAGCCGTCGGCCGCTCCGAGCGCCGCGCCCGTCGCCGCGCCCGCGCCCCCGGTCGATCCGAACGCGAAGCTCGTGAGCACCGACCTCACGCTGGGCAAGGGGGCCGAGGCGAAGACCGGGCAGACCGTGAGCGTGAACTACGTCGGCACGCTGGCCGATGGGAAAGAGTTCGACAGCTCGCGCAAGCCGGGGCGAAAGCCGTTCGTGTTCACGCTCGGCCAGGGCGCGGTCATTCGCGGATGGGACCAGGGGGTCGTGGGCATGAAGGTGGGGGGCAAGCGCAAGCTCGTCATCCCGCCGCAGCTCGCGTACGGCCCGAGCGGCAGGCCGCCGGTGATTCCGCCGGCCGCCACGCTGACGTTCGAAATCGAGCTCCTCGAAGTGAAGTGACGCCATGAAACACGCAGCAATCGTCTCCGTTCTCCTCGTCGCCTGCGGCGGCGCCGCCGAATCCGCGAAGCCCGCCGCCGCGCCGTCCTCGCCCGCGACCTCGTCCCCCGCGACCACCGCCGCGATCACGAACGCGACTCCGAACGCGCCCACGACTCCGACCCCGACCGCGCCCGCGACCCCGAACGCGCCCTCGGACGCGAACGCGACCCCGCCCACCCCCTCCCCCAACTCGGACCCCACAGCTCCTCCCGCCGGCGCCCCCGCCCGCACCGCGCCCGCCAAGATCTCCGCGCGCCACGTCCTCATCCAGTGGATGGGTTGCCAGAGCGCCTCGGCCTCGGTCGTCCGCACGCGCGAGCAAGCGCTCATCGTGGCCAAAGACGTCCTTCGTCGCGCCAAGCGGGGCGAAGACTTCGCCCGCCTGGCGATCGAGTTCTCGGACGAGCCGAACGCCGGCGCGCGCGGCGGCTCGCTCGGGCGCTTCGGGCGCGGCGCGATGGTCAAGCAGTTCGAGGAGGCCGTCTTCGCGCTGAAGCCGGGCGAGATCTCGGACGTGGTGGAGTCGCCGTTCGGCTACCACGTCATCCAGCGGACCGAGTGAGCGCTCCGGCCTCGTCCGCGGCCCGCACGATCCTCGTCGTCGAGGACGACCGCACCGTTCGCGAGATGATCGCGCGCGCGCTGTCCGGAAAGTACCGCATCGTCGAGGCCTCCGACGGCCTCCACGCCTCCGAGCTGTTGACGCAGATGGCCCCGCCGTCGCTCATCATTTGCGACGTGATGATGCCGCGCGTCGACGGCTTCTCTCTGGTTCGCCTCCTCAAGGCGAACGACAAGCTGAAGTCGGTGCCGATCCTTTTCCTCAGCGCCAAGACCGCCGCTGCCGACGTGATGCAAGGGATCTCGCTGGGCGCGCGACATTACATGGCAAAGCCGTTCAAGGTGCAGGAGCTGGTCGAGCGCGTGGAGAAGCTCGTCAAGTAGCGCCGATCCCGCTTGCGCGAACGGCGCGCGCGCACCTACAAGCTCGACTCGTGAAGCCGCTCCTCGGCACCAAGCTCGCGTACGCCGGTGCGGCCCTCAGCGGCATCCTTTACTGGGCCGCGTTCGCAGGGATGGACCTGTGGCCCTTCGCGTTCGTCGCGTTCGGTCCGCTCTGGATCGCGATGCAAGGGCAGACGCCGAAGCGCGCGCTCATGCTCGGGTGGTTGACCGGGACGACGATGAACGTCTTCGGCTTCTACTGGCTGCTCAACATGCTGCAGACGTTCAGCGGGTTTCCGACCGCCGCGTGCTGCTTCTTCCTGCTCGTCGTGTGCGCCTACCAGGGGATGCGCGTCGGCGTGATGGGGTGGCTCTACGCGCGCGCGGCGTCGCGCGGGTGGCCGGCGTTGCCGATGTTCTTCGCGGCCTTCGTGGCCAGCGAGCTGGCGTATCCGCTCCTCTTCCCCTGGTACTACGCGGCCACGGCGCACAAGATCCCGGTCATCACGCAGGTGGCCGAGCTGGGCGGGCCGATCCTGGTGGGGCTCGTGCTGCTCGCGGCGAACGTCGCGCTGTTCGAGCCGATCCTTTCGCGTCGCGAGCGTCGTCCGGTCGACACGAAGCGAATCGGCTGGTGCGCGCTCGGCGTCGCCTTCGCGCTCCTCTTCGGCATCCTGCGCATCCCGCGGATCGACGCGCGCGTGGCCGCGGCCGAGCCGGTGAAGGTCGGCATCGTTCAAGGGAACATGGGGCTCCTCGCCAAGCGCGAGAACCCGGGCGAAGGGCTCCGCCGTCACTTGCAGAAGACCCGCGAGCTCAAGGAGCTTGGGGCCGACTTCGTCGTGTGGAGCGAGTCGTCGGTCACGATGCCGATGCGCGAAGACGCGGCGCCGAAGATGCTCGAGCGGAACGTCGGCTCGCAGCTCGGGCTCCCGGCGATCTTCGGCGCGGTGCTCTACAACCGGCACGAGCAGCACTCGGTCTTCTACAACGTCGCCATCTCCACGACGTCGGCCGGCACGACGAACGGACGCTACGACAAGGAGTACCTCCTCCAGTTCGGCGAGCACCTCCCGTTCTCGGAGATGTTCCCCATCCTTCACGAGTGGTCGCCGAACAGCGGGCAGTTCACGCCGGGGACGAAGCTCGATCCGCTCACGATCGACCTCAGCGACCCGGCGGCCGTGCAAGGCGCGGTCGGCTCGACGCCCGGCGTGAAGCACACCGTGGCCGTGCTCATTTGCTACGAGGACATCATCCCCGCGTTCACCAACGCGCTGGCGCGCGCCACGTCGCCCGAGCTGCTGGTGAACATCACGAACGATGCGTGGTTCGGCGCGACGACCGAGCCGTGGGAGCACCTCGCGCTCGCGCAGCTCCGCTCCGTCGAGCACCGGAAGTATCTCGTCCGGAGCACGAACAGCGGAGTCAGCGCTGTCGTCGATCCGGTGGGGCGCCTCGTGGCGAACACCGAAGTGCGCGACGTGCAGGGGGGCTCGTACACGTCGGCCGATACGCTCCTGGCGACCGTACGGTGGATGAACGGCGGCGGGAGCACCGTCTACGAGATGGTGGGCGACTCGCTGTGGTGGGTGGTGACGGCTTTAGCGCTGGTCTGCGCGTTCGTCCGCAAGCGAGCGCAGCCCGTCGTCGTCTGAGGGGCTCCGGTCGGCGCGTCTCCCATGAAATGGAGCGCCTCGTCGATTCGGGCTATATACCGCCCTTGAACAAATCCGCGGGTCGCTCCGTCTGACGACGGCGAGACACGCCTTTCGCGACCCGTGATTTGCGGGCCCCTTCGACAGGAGATTCTTCCATGAAGCTTGCCAATCTGGTTTCGGCGTTCGCGGTCCTCGGGTGTGTCGGCGCTGCGGCGGCAGGGACGATCGCCGCGCAAGGGTGTACGGCGACGCTCACCACAGGCGGCGACGACGGCGGCTTCATCAACCCGGGCGACGACGACTCGGGCACTCCGGTCACGCAGCAGGACTCGGGCTCGATCCCGCCCGACCCGTGCAACTCGTGCCTCTACGGGCAGTGCTCGAGCCTCTACGCGATCTGCGTGAACGATCCGAACTGCGTCGCCATCTTCAACTGCTCGGTCGCGTGCGGAGCGACCGGCACCCAGGCGTGCTTCGACGCCTGCACCGCCACGAAGGCGGCGAGCAGCGTCACGCTCTACGACAACCTCGGCGTGTGCGACTACTTCGGCGAGTGCAACGGCGGATCGTGCGCCACGACGTGCAACCCGACGGCGGACTACTGCTCGCCCGTCGTGACCGGCGACGACGGCGGCGCGGACTCGGGCGACGACAGCGGGCAGGACTCGGGTACGACGGTCGACTCCGGCCCCACCGAGGATGCGGGCACGATCGACGCGGCCGTGCCGCTCGACTGCCAGCAGTGTCAGACGGCGAGCTGCGCGGCGCAGACGGCGGCCTGCACGACCGGCAACCCGTGCTTCAACTACACGCAGTGCGTCCTCGGATGCACCACGGCCGACTGCCCCGCGATCTGCGCGACCAACAACCCGACCGGCGTAACCGCGGCCAAGGCGCTCGGCGATTGCACGACGACGAGCTGCCCGGTGTGCAGCACGCCGGCGGCACAGTGACGGGCACGAGCGCGCAGTAGAGACTCGCGACGGACTCTGGCATCCTCGCGCCGTGCAACTCGGCGTGAGGCTCTGCGCGGTGATGGCGATGGCGGCGTGCGCGTGCACGTCGTCGGGGACGGTCGCGGGGCCGGTGGAAGATGCGTCGACCGACGCGACCACCGCCCCCGTGATCGACGGCGCGGCGCCGGTCGACTCGGCGGCGCCCGACACGTCGATCGAAGACGCGGGGTCGCCCGACGCCGCCGACGCGAGCACCGAAGCGGGCGATGCCGGCTGCACGTGGGACGGCGAGGTGGAGAGCCCGGCGTGCTCGTCGTGCCTCGTGTCGATGTGCTGCGGCGTGACGCAGACGTGCTTGAACGATCCGGCGTGCGCGGCGCTCGATAGCTGCGTGAACACCTGCTCCACGACGGCGGGCGGTGACGCGGGGAGCGTGTCGGACTGCGACCAGGCGTGCGCCGACAGCCAGACGCAGGCCGTGCGCGACGCGTACCAGGCGTGGAGCGCGTGCCTCGGGAGCGCGTGCGGCGCGACGAGCGGCGCGGGGCCGTGTCTGTGATCGGCAGTTGATCGTCAGCCGATTCGTCAGGGCGCGAACGGCGGCGCGATGAGCGCGACG
Organism: Myxococcales bacterium; assembly: GCA_003151595.1. Next base: position 39,583 of record PLXW01000057.1, on the reverse strand, counting down.
ACGCGCGCGAAGTTCTTCACCGGCGCCTTCGGCTCGGGGGCCGGGCCGTCGAGCGAGGCGCGGCACCAGCGCGCGACCGCGGCGTGGATGCCCAGCCCCGACGCGTCGCACGCCAGCACCGCGCCGTCGAGATGGCGTGCGGCCGCGGCGCGGTCCCCTTCGACGTGGGCCGCGCCCGCGTCGATCAACCAGGCCATCGCCGTGGCCCACGGCGCCTCCTGCTTCCGCAGATCGCGCGCCATTCGACGCGCGCGCTTCACGAGGCGCGCTCGCTCGCCCCCCGAGGCGCGGACCGCGACGGCCAGCATCGCGCGGCCCCGCAGGTCGAGCGCTTCGATTCGCACCGCCTGGATGCGAAGGAAGAACGCGCGCCGGAGCCGCGGCCACTCGCGCTCGATGCGCGCGTGCGCCTCGTCGGCGAGCCCCTCGTAGAGATCGGCGAACGCGAGCCCCAGCGCCTGATGGTAGTGCACCAGGTGAAACCCGCGCTTCGACCACATCTGCGCGGCAGCGTCGATGTTCCTGCGCGCGACCGCCGGCTGGTCCTGTCCGAGCCACGCGGCGGACGCGAGGAGCCCCGAGCTGCAGTAGGCGGCGGTGAACAGATCGCCGCGGGCGCGCGCGTCGCGCAGCGTCTGCTCGTTGCGGACCGCGAGCTCGTCCCAGCGACCGAGGTACATGAGCGAGAAGAGCGCGTAGAGCTCCACCAGCGCCTGCTCCCAGGCCACGCCCGCGAACTCGCGGAGCGAGACCGCCGCCGCGTCGCAGAGCTCGAACGTTCGACGGAAGTCACCGGTGCCGAAATAGTAGGCCACGGCGATGGTCGCGTTGGTGAGCGCAGAGACCCGCCTGTCGCCCGCCGCCTCGGCGAGCGCGGTGACACGCGCGACGAGCGGAGCGGTTCGCCCTCGCCACGCCGGAGTCCCCAGCGACGACGCGGAGACCATCTCCGTCCCCAGCGCCATGAGCACGCGCGTCGGCTCGCCGCAGCGGAGCGCGAACAACAGGTGCCGCTGATGGAAGGCCGTCCCTATGGTGACGTCGACGAAGGCGATGTGGCGCGAGATCGACGTGCACATGTCGATGCGCGTGAGCTCGGCGGCGGGGACGTGCGAGGCGTCGCGGCTGCGAAACCCGAGGCCGCGCACGAGGAGCAGCGAGCGCCAGAACAGGATCGTGAGCAGCGCGGTCAACGGCGAGCGCGCCAGGCTCATGCCGACCTCGGAGAGGACGGCGTCCGCCGCGGCGAGCCCCTCGTCGAAGTACCCGCTCCGGAGCAGCTGCGCGGCGGCGCGACCGCGGACGTCGAGCGCGCGTGCGAAGCCGAGGCCGGGCGCCGCGTCGTTGTACGCGCGCGCCGCGAGCGGGCCGCGCCCCGCGCTGGCGTAAGCGTCGCCGAGCTTCTCGTGGAGAGCGCCGAGCGCCGGCGCGTCGTGCGCCCCCAGCTCGATGGCCGCTTCGTACAGCGTGGCGGCGTGATCGAAGGCGAGCGTCTGCAGCGTGCGGTCGGCGGCCGATTCGGCGTACTTCGCCGCGCGCACGGCGTCGCCCGCGCCGCGCCAGTGTGTGAAGAGCGCTTCCATGTCGCGTGTCTCGCTCGTCTCGAGCGCCACGGCGAGGCGACGATGGCCGTCGGCGCGCGCCGCGTCGTCGAGGTGCGAGGTCACCGCGGCGCGAACCTTGTCGTGGTACGTGTCGATCGTGTCGCTGCCGCGGCCGCCGGTGATCGTCACCAGGTGCGCCACGCGAAGGAAGGCGACCGTCTCGGCGAACGCGCTCCCCGCGCTCTTCACCGCGCGCGCCAGCACCCCTTGCGACAGCGGCGTCCCGGCGATCGCCAGGAGCTCGATGAGCTCGCGCGGCGCGGCGTCCAGGTGCTGCACGCGCGACCACAGCGCGTCTTCGAGCTTCACCGTTCGCGGCCCGGCCTCGGAGCGCGCGGCGCCCGGCGCGTCCATCGCGTGCCGGACGAGCGCGTCGATGAAGAGTGGATGCCCGTCGGCTTCTTCGGCGATCGACCTCGCGTCCAGCTTGCTCTCCGGCGCCGCCCGCGCGAGGAGCACGGCCGCCAGTTCGCGCGCTTGCTCGGACGAGAGGCGCGCGAGATCGATCTCGCGCGGCTTCGTCCCCGTCCCTTCCAGCGCCTCGCGGAACGGTGCGCTGGCGTCGATCGTCGGGCCGGTGCGGACGGTAGCCACCAGCAGCAGCGACGGGGCGTAGGGCATCCGCAGGATGTCGCTGAGCAGCGCGAGGCTGTCGCGGTCGGCCCACTGGAGGTCGTCGATGGTGACGATCATCGGCTTTCGCGACGCGAGGCGCGTGAGCAGATCGCGGAGCGCGGCGAAGGCGCGCACGCGCAGCTCGACCTGATCCATCTGCGTCGCATCAACGTCCGTGTCCTTCACCTGCTCGGCGATGGCCCGCACGCGGCGGAGCACGGGGAACACCTGCACCAGCGGCTCGATCCGCACCGGCAGCCACTGCAGCGGCTCCTGCGGCGGGAGTCGCCCGAGGAAGCGCGCCAGCGAGTCGATGACGCCGTCCACGGCCTTGTACGCCACCGCCTCGCGCTCGTAGCAGCGCCCCGAGAGGACCAGCAGCCCCGGCTCGCTGAGCGCCGCGGCGTCGACGAAGCGGCGCACGAGGCAGCTCTTGCCCATCCCCGACTCGCCCTTCACGAGCATCACGACGGCGCCTTTGCGCGTGTCGCGGAGCGCGCTCTCCAGGGCGAGGAGCTCGCCGGCGCGCCCGACGAAGGGGACGTTCTGCGTGTGCGACGCCGACGGCGCGCCGGTGCTCTTGGCGCCGAGGTCGCGGAGGACGCGCGCGCCGGTCGGACGCGCTGTGGGATCGAAGCGCAGGAGCGCCACGCACAAGGCATCGAGGTCGGGCGGCACGTCGGTCACGACGGCGCTCGGCGCGGGGGGCTGCGTTCGCTGCTTGCGAAGGAGCACCTCCAGCGGCGCGCCGACGAACGGCACGCTCCCGGTGAGCGCCTCGTAGAGCATCACCCCCACCGCGTACCAGTCGGCCGCCGGCCCCAGCGCGGTCGTCGCCGCTTGCTCCGGCGCCATGTACGCCGGCGTGCCGACCACGTTGTCGCCCGTGAGCGCGTCGCTGCGCGTGTCGGCCACGAGCCCGAAGTCGAGGATGACGACGCGCCCCTCGGGCGTGACGAGCACGTTGCCGGGCTTGATGTCGCGGTGGACGANNGTTGCCGGGCTTGATGTCGCGGTGCACGAGGCCCGCGGCGTGGAGCGCAATGAGCCCCTCGGCCAGCTGCACGAGCGCGCGCCGGAGCTTCGTCTCGTCGTAGGTGCGCGCACGCGTGGGGGATGCGGTGAGCGCTTCGATCTTCGACCGCGAGATGCGCGCCGTCGTGGCCAGCCCGAGCGACATCGAGTCGTCGAGCGAGGGGGCCAGCCTCGCGCTCTCGACGTCAGCCGCGCTCACGTGCGAGACGAAGTCCTCGCCGTCCACGAACTCCATCGTGAAGAAACACTCCTCGCCTTCGGTCACGAGCTCGCCGAGCGTGACGACGTTCGGGTGGTGCACGTCCTGGAGCGCGCGGAACTCCTGCTTCATGCGCGCCAGCGCTTCCGGCGTGCGCGTGCGGATCGTCTTCAGGGCGACGGTCGCGCCGAGCTCCTCGTCGACCGCCTCGTAGACGACCCCCATCCCCCCTTCCCCCAGCATGCTCACGCGGCGAAAGCGCGTGGCGAGCGCGGGGTACGGAGCACGAGCCGGAGGCGAGCGCGAGTCCCTCATCGCCGCTTCGGTCCGAACGGCGGCGCGAGGAGCGCGACCACGCGGGCGAAATCCCTGACGGGCGCGTCGGGCACGCTGGCCGGTCCGTCGAGCGACGCCAGGCACCAGCGGGCGACGGTGGCATGGATCGCCATGTTGGCGACGCCGCAGGCGCTGGCGGCTTCGGCGAGGAGGCGCGTCGTGGCCGCGCGGTCTCCTTCGAGATGCGACGCGCACGCCTCGATCATCCCGGCCAGCGCGTCGCCGAACCGCGTCCGTTCCTTCCGTATCTGGCGCGCGATCTTGCGGGCGCGGGCGACGAGGCGCGTGCGCTCGACCCCTTTCTTCGCGCGCGCGGCCGCGAGGACGGCGCGGGCCCGCGCGTCGAGCCCCTCGGTCCGCACCATCTGCACTTCGAGGAAGAACGAGCGCTGCAGCTTGGGCCACGTGCGATCGATCCGCAGGAGCGCCTCGGCGCCGCGCCCCTCGTAGAGGTCGACGAGCGTGAGCCCCAGGAGCTCGTGGTAGTGCACGATGTGAAAGCCGCGCTTCGACCACATGTGAACGGCCCGCGCGATGTGCGTGCGCGCGAGCGCGGGGTCGTCCTTGGCGAGCCAGGCGCTCACGAGGACGCCGGTGCTGCAGTACGCGACGCTGAACAGATCGCCGCGTGCCCGCGCGTCGCGCAGCACCTGCTCGTGGCGGACGACGAGCTCGTCCCATCGCCCCAGGTACACCAGGGAGAACAGCGCATAGAGCTGCGACAGCGCCAGCTCCCACGCCACGCCGGCGTGCTCGCGGAGCGCCGTCGCCGTCGCGTCGCACGCCTCGAGGGTGCCTCGAAAGTCGTCGGTGCCCAGGTACCGCGCCAGCGCGACGCTCGCGCTCGTGAGCGCCGAGGCGCGTCCGTCGCCGATCGAATCGGCGAGCTTCCTTGTCCGCGCGATGAGCGGCGCGGCTCGCCGGTCCCACGCGCGCGTGCCGAGCGCCGACGAGTAGACGAGCTCCGACCCCAGCGCGAGCAGCACGCGCGTGGGCTCGCCGCAGCGGAGCGCCGAGATCAAATAGCGCTGATGAAACGCCGCCGCGACCGTGACCGTCACGAAGCCGATGTGGCGGCCGATCGACGTGCACACGTCGACGCGCATCAACTCGCTCGCCGAGATGCGCGACGCTTCGCGCTCGCGGAACCCGAGGCCGCGCACCAGCAGCAGCGCGCGCCAGAACAGGATCGTCATCACCGCCGTCACCGGCGAGCGCGCGAGTCGCACGCCCACTTCCGAGAGGACCACGGCGATGGCGTCGAGCCCTTCGTCGAAGTGGCCGCTGCGAAGGAGCTCGGCCGCGCTCCGGCTGCGGAGATCGAGCGCGCGCGCGTTGGAGAGCCCGGCCGCCGCGTCGTTGTAGGCGCGCGCCGCGAGCGGACCTCTCCCCGCGCTGGCGTAGGCGTCGCCCAGCTTCTCGTGAATCGTGGTGCGCGCGGCGGGGTCGCCCGCGCCCAGCTCGATGGCCGCTTCGTAGAGCATCGCCGCGTGATCGAAGGCCAGCGTCTGCACCGCGCGGTCCGCGGCCGCCTCGGCGTACGTCGCCGCGCGCACGTCATCCTTGGCACCGCTCCAGTGCGTGTAGAGCGCTTCCAGGTCGCGCGTCTCGGCGGTCTCGAGCGCGAGCGCGATGCGCCGGTGGCCGACGATCTTCGCCGCGTCGTCGAGGTGCGAGGTCACGGCCGAGCGCACCTTGTCGTGGTATGTGTCGATCGTGTCGCTCCCGCGGCCGCCGGTGATCGTCACCAGGTGCGCCACGCGAAGGAAGGCGACGTTCTCGGCGAACGCGCTGGCCACGCCCCCCGCGGCCCGCGCCAGGACCCCTTGCGAGAGCGGCGTCCCGGCGATCGCCAGGAGCTCGATGAGCTCGCGCGCCGCCGGCTCCAGGTTCTGAACGCGCGACCACAGCGCGTCTTCGAGGCGCACGACTCCGCGCGCCTCTCCGGCGCCGGATGCTCCGCCGTCCATCGCGTGACGGACGAGCGCGTCGATGAAGAGCGGGTGCCCGTCGGCCTCTTCGGCGATCGTCTCGGCGGAGAGCCTGCTCTCGGGCGCGGCGCGCGCGAGCAGCACCGCGGCGAGCTCGCGCGCTTGCGTCGCCGGGAGGCGCCACAGGTTGATCTCGCGCAGCTCCGTCCCCGTGCGATCGAGCGCCTCGCGGAAGCGCTCGCTGGCGTCGATCGTCGGCCCGCTCCGCACCGTGGCCACGAGGAGCAGCGGCGGCGCTTCGGGCGCGCGCAGCACGTCGCCGAGGAGCGCGAGGCTGTCGCCGTCGGCCCATTGCAGGTCGTCGATCGACACGATCATCGGCCTGCGCGATCCGATGCGCGTCAGCATCTCGCGCAGCGCGGCGAACGCCCGCCCGCGCAGCTCGCCCTGATCCATCTGCGGCGGGTCGAGCGAGAACGCCTTGCTCTGCTCGGCGATGGCCCGCACGCGGCGCAGCACCGGGAACACCTGCACCAGCGGCTCGATCCGCGTCGGCAGCCATCCGTAGGCTTCCTCCGACGGGAGCCGCGCGAGGAAGCGCGCCAGCGAATCGATGACGCCATCGACCGCCTTGTACGCCACCGCTTCGCGCTCGTAGCAGCGCCCCGTGAGCACCAGGAGCCCCGGCTCGGTGACCGAGCTCCGCTCGATGAAGCGGCGCACGAGGCAGCTCTTGCCCATCCCCGACTCGCCCTTCACGAGCATCACGATGGCGCCGTTGCGCGCTTCCTGAAACGCGCGCTCGAGCCCATTGAGCTCGCTGCCGCGCCCCACGAAGGGGATCTTCTGCGTCTGCGACGCGGCGATGGCGCCGGGGTTCTTGACGCCGAGATCGCGCAGCAAGCGAGGGCCGCCGGGGCGCTGCGTGGGATCGAAGCGCAGGAGTGCCATGCACAGCGCGTCCAGATCGGGCGGCACGTTACGCGCGAGAGAGCTGGGTGGCACCGGCTGCTCTCTCTGTTTGCGCAGCAGGACCTCGAGCGACGCGCCGATGAACGGAACGCGCCCGGTGAGCGCCTCGTAGAGCATCACGCCCACGGAGTACCAGTCGGCCGCGGGGCTCAGCGCGGCCGTCGCCGCTTGCTCGGGCGCCATGTACGCCGGCGTCCCCACGACGTTGTCGCCGCTCCGCTCGTCGCGCGTGTTGGCGACGAGCCCGAAGTCGAGCAGCACGACGCGCCCCTCGGGCGTGACGATCACGTTCGCCGGCTTGATGTCGCGGTGAACGAGCCCCGCGGTGTGCAGAGCGTTGAGCCCGTCGGCCAGCTGCGCGAGCGTGCTGCGGAGACGCGTCTCGTCGAAGCCCGCGGCGGCTCGGTCGTCTTCCCTGACGCGCGCCAGAATGGCCTCGGTCTCGAGCGCGTCGGCGAGGTTGACCCGCCCCGTCTCCGCGTAGCCGAGGTCGAGCGACTCGTTGCCGCTCCCTTGAGGGAAGCTCTCGGTCTCCGAGTCGCTCCCCTGGAACCCGCGCACGGCGGCGATGAAGTCGCGCCCCTCCACGAACTCCATCGTGAAGAAGCACTCCTCCCCTTCGGTGACGAGCTCACCGAGCGTGACGAGGTTCGGGTGGTGCACGTCCTGGAGGACGCGGAACTCCTGCTTCAGCCGCGCCAGCGCTTCGGGCGTGCGCGAGAGGATCGTCTTCAGCGCGACGGTCGCCCCGAGCTCCTCGTCGAACGCCTCGTAGACGACGCCCATGCCCCCTTGCCCCAGCATTCGCACGCGGCGAAAGCGGGAGACCAGAGCGGGGAGCATTCGGACAATGGTCCGAGTTGTGGGGGGAAGCGTCAACCACCGGTTGCGCCGAGCCGGGCTGGACTGCGCTAGGCCGTGACCACCCGTCCCGCGGCGGAGAGAGGCGCGGCGGAGGGGGACGATTCTCCGTCGTCGAGCACCTGCCGAACCTTGCGCAGCAGCGCGTCGGGTGTGAACGGCTTCTGGAGGAAGGCGAAGCCGTCGTCGAGCACGCCCATGCGGACGATCGCGTCGTCGGTGTAGCCCGAGGCGAAGAGCATCTTCATGTCGGGGCGCTGCGGCAGGAGCGCCTCGGCGACCTTCCGCCCGCTCATCTTCGGCATCACGACGTCGGTGAGCAGCAGATGAATGCGCGACGGGTAGTCCCTGGAGACGCGGAGCGCGTCGTCGCCGCACGACGTGTCGAGCACGTGGTAGCCGCTGCGGCGCAGGATCGCGCAGGCCACGGCGCGCACCTGGTCTTCGTCTTCGACGAGCAAGATCGTCTCCGTCCCCGGCGCCACGGCCGACGGCGCGGAGACCCACGGTGCCTCGGCCACGCGCTCGGTGCGCGGCAGGTACACCTCGAACGAGCTCCCGACCCCCGGCTCGGTGTGGACGCCGATGTGCCCTCCGCTCTGCTGCACGATGCCGAACACCGTTGCCAGCCCGAGGCCCGTCCCCTTGCCCACCTCCTTCGTCGTGAAGAACGGCTCGAAGATCCGCGCGCGCGTCGCCGCGTCCATGCCGCTGCCGTCGTCGCGGATCGCCAGCCTCACGTACGGGCCGGGCGCGACGCCGAGGTGAGCGGCCGCGTACGCGGCGTCGAGCGCGACGTTCGCGGTCTCGATGACGAGCTTGCCTCCTTCGCGCATGGCGTCGCGCGCGTTCACCGCGAGGTTCATCACCACCTGCTCGACCTGCCCAGGATCGGCGAGCACCGGCCCGAGATCCTGCGCCAGGAGCAGCGTCAGCTCGATGTCCTCGCCGAGGACGCGCCGCAGCATCCGATCCATGCCGACGACGAGCTCGTTCACGTCGAGGACGCGCGGCTGCCGCACCTCCTGCCGGCTGAACGTGAGGAGCTGCTGCGTCAGCTCGGTCGCGCGTCGCGCGGCGGTCTGGATCTGCACCATGTCGTCGCGAATCGGGTCTTCCGGCTTCAGGTCCTCGATCGCGAGATCCGCGTAGCTGAGGATGACCGACAGCAGGTTGTTGAAGTCGTGCGCCACGCCGCCGGCCAGGCGACCGATCGACTCCATCTTCTGCGACTGTCGCGCCTGTTCTTCGGCGCGCAGACGCACCGCTTCGGCCGCGCGCTGCTCGGTCAGGTCGGTGAAGAGACCCAGGCTGCCGGCAAAGCCGCCGCTTCCGTCGACGAGCGGGTTCGTCTTGGCCAGCGCCCAGCACGTCGTGCCGTCTTTTCGCCGGTAGGCGTTCTCGAACGTCTCGGAGATCCCCTTTCGGCGCTGGTCGAACTTTGCCTGCGTGAGCGCGCGCCACTCGTCGGCGACGAACCGGAGAACGGGCTCTCCGAGCATCTCGTCGGCGGCGTAGCCGAGCATGTCGGCCATCCGCTCGTTCACGAACGTGGTGACGAAGCTCGCGTCGGTGAGCCACACGCCTTCCGACGTGCTCTCGATGATGCCGCGGTACCGTTCTTCGCTGGCCCGCAATCGATCGTCGACTCGACGTCGGTCGGTGATGTCCTGCACGGTCCCCAGGAGGCGCGTCGTCCGCCCGTCGGCGTCGCGCTCGACGACGGCGCGCTCGTGGACCCACCGCACGTCTCCGTCGGCCCGCTGCACGCGGTGCTCGATGGAGTACGGCGTCCCGTGCGCGACCGCGTCGTCGGTCGCGCGCCGCACCTCGTCGCGATCGTCGTCGTGGACGAGCGCGTAGAACGACGCCGTGGTCATCGGCGTCCCCTGCGGCACGCCGAAGATGCGGTAGCACTCGCGCGACCACGAGAGCGCGTCGCTCGTGCCGAACACCGCGGTCCAGCTCCCGACGTGCGCGACCGCCTGCGCCTCTTCGAGCTGATCGTTGCGGGCGCGGAGCGACGCGATCTCGCGCTGGAGCTCGTCCGTGTGGCTCGCTGCGAGCTCACCCATCTGCGCACGTTAGCCATGAGCGGGGTGAAGCGCTTGGGGCGTCTGTGGATGAGATGAGGGATTCGTGGTCGCGTTCGCGAGCTACGCACGTTGCGCTCCTCGAAACGAGCGACGTCCTCACGACCCCGGTCGCGTCCACCTCGAAACGACCGACGTCCACACGACCCCGGTCGGGTCCACCTCGAAACGACCAACGTCTACACGACCCCGGTCGCGTCCACGTCGAAACGACCAACGTCTACACGACCCCGGTCGCGTCCACGTCGAAACGACCAATGTCCTCCTCGTGGCTAGGACGTCGCCGCGTACGCGGCGGCCATTCGCTTGGTCATGGCGGCCATCTCCTGGCGCAGACTCGCAGGCTCCAGAACGACGGCGTGCTCACCAAAGCCGAGGACCCAGTTCGTCACGTCGATCAAGCCGCGCGCAGTCACGGTGAGCACCACGCGACCGTCAGCGAGCTCCTCGACGCGCTGGTCGCACGTCCACTGCCGGCGCATCGCGTACCTCGCCATCTTCGCCGAGAACTCGACCCGCACCGTGGTCTCGGGTCCGTCGAACAGTCCGAACCCGCCGCCGTAGCGCGCGCGCGCATCCCACGACGCCGGCACGTCGAACGTCTCGCCGCGCTTCCACTCTCCATCGTTCAGCCGATCGAGACCGAAGAGCCGAACGGCCTTGTGATGATGGCTGTACCCGGCGACGTAGATGCCGTTGCGCCAGAAGAGGAGCGTGTACGGCTCGAAGTCGAACTCGCGCTCACCTCCGGAGCCCGATCCCTTCAGCGTGACCTTCTCGCCGCGCGCGATGCCCGTCACCAGCCCGTCGATGACGTCGGTCCGATCGATCTTCACCCACGGCGCATCTTCGATGAGCACGACCTTCCCTTGGAGACGTCCCAGCTCCGCGAACGCCTTCGGTGCGAGCGACGACTCGAGCATCGCCACCACCTCGTCGAACGCTTCCTTGAGGCTCGTCCCTTCCAGGAACGCGAGCGCCTCGCGCGCAGCGGCGACAGCGAGGACGTGCGCCGTCGACAGCTTCGCGACCTTCTCGCTCTTGGCGGCTTCGATGCGGAACCGGATGTGGCGCCCCTCGCGCTCTTCGATCACGGCGTCGCCCATCGCTTCGAGCGCGGCCACCGTGCGCATCGCGGTGTGACGACCGCACGCGCAGCGCTCGCAGATGTCGTCGAGCGTTCCGCCGTGCGGCGACGCGAGCAGCTTGCGTGCTTCGAGCAGGCGCTTGGCGGGCGCGAAGCGAGCCCCCGTCGGCTTCCGACGCGCCTTCTTCTTGGTTGTCGACGGTGCGCGCTTCGCCCTCGCCTTCGCGACCTTCGTCTTCATCGCCGCGACATGTAGCAAATCCGGAACAGCTCGCGACGCACGATCCGACGCGATTTCAGCCCGATCGTGCCCTCACGCCCGAAACGCGCACGGCGCCCGGGAAATCCCGCGGCGCCGCGCTGTAGCCGGATTTGCAACACGTGCCCCGTACACGTCGGGGGTGGGCGAAACGAAGCAATCCCGCCGACGCCGCCCGCACGAGGAAACAGTCCCGTGACCGCTCATTCCAAGAAAACCAAGTCCGACTCGATCTCCACTCACGTCTCTTCCATTCACGTTCAGCAAACCCAAGAAGAAGGTGTCCCAATGAAAACGTCGTCCACGAAGTCCGCGTCCGTTGCTCATGTCGTTCTCGCTCACGCTGCCGGCGCCATCGAAGCCGTTCCGACCGAGGTTGCCCCCTCGCCCCCCGAAACGTTCGTCGCGTCCAAGCTCGGTCGAGGCAATCGCCCTCAGCGTTCCCAGATCGATCTGGCTCTGAAGGTGGCAACGGAGGTGCGGGAGAGCCCGCACTACGTGCAGCAGTTCGGTGCTGCCGCGCCCAATCCGGTGAGCGTCGCCGACGCGCTCACGCTCGCACGCGGCTGGAGCGACAAGCTCCAGAACGCGGCGGCTTGGTACGAGTACGTGAAACAGCAGGAGCACGCCGCCTGGAAGCAGGCGTTTACGGTCTCTGCGCCGCTTCGTGTCCCGCTCGAGATCAGTCTCGCGCGGGACGCGTCGGTCGCGGACTCGTTCCCTTCGCTCGCGGCGTTCTTCGCCTCGGGGAAGGAGCGTGCGCAGAAGGGGGTCGCCACGAGGAAGAAGAACAAAGCAGCCAAGGCGGCTGCGGCGACTTCTTCGACGCCGGTGACTGCCACGCAAGCCGCCCCGGTCATCAGCGATCCGCTGAAGACCGCCGCGGTCCGTCTCCTCAACTGAGGAGTCTCTCTCGTCTCCTCCCCTCTCCCCTCGCGGGAGAGGGGCTGGGGGTGAGGGAAAGCGGGAGACGGGGTTGGGCTAGACGCCCGTCGCCGCTCCCTACCCCTTCACGCTCTTCTTGAACCGCTTCGCGTCCGCGAACATGTCCACGTTCGTGAACACGTACGTCGCGTCCTTGTTCTTCGCCGTCCCCGCGATGACCGCCAGCTTCTCGATCGCCGGGTCTTCGTACCGGCTCTTGTGCCCCGCGGGCCCCGCCAGCCGGTAGTACGCGACCGCCGCCTTCGACGTCCCGTGCAGGAGCGGATCGCGCGCGGCGATGACCCCCGCGTCGGTGGCGATGGCCTCGGCGTCGTCGATGTCCCAGCCGACGGGCGCTTCCCACACCACGCGGTCGAACTTCTTCTTCACCGTCTGGAAGAACTCTTTCAGCGCGGTCTTGTTGCTGCGGCTGGCCGTGAACTCGGGCGGCGCGACGAACACCGCCGTCTTGCAGGCGAGCTCCTTGCCGACGACGATCACCGCCTTCAGCGACGTCTCGACGACCTTCCCTTCGCGGAAGCCCTCCTGGCCGATCTCGCGCGGGGCGAGCATCGCGAACTCGAAGCCGGGGGGCGCTTCACGGCGCCAGCGACGGATCGTGCCGGTGCCCGGCTGAGTCACGTGCGTCTCTTGTACTTCGACGAAGAGGAACTCTTTGAAGTACCGCGTCGCCGGCACGGGAAAGCCCGCGCAGCCGATCGTAAGCGTCATTGCGCGGGAGGCTACCACGAAACGCGACGCGCCAAGTCACGGCGCGGCCGAGCACAGCGCTACGGAGCGCGGCCGCGGTCGTCGAGGACGTCCACTTCGGGCGAAGCGCGGCCGAGAATGCGCCGCGCCAGCCGGATCCCCGTGGTTCGCGCGGCGGCGCGGACGGCGTCGTCGTGGCGAAGGGCGTCGATGGCCGTCGAGTCCGCCGCCGAGGTGGCGTCGTCGCTCCGCGTGACGGCCGAAGCGACGAGCGCGCGCACGTCGCCCGTGTCGCGCTCGTGATCCCCGCCGGCCTTCCGCACGATCCACGCGCGCGCCACGACCCCCACTTCGGTCGCCCGCGCCCGCGGCGCACGCGAACCGTCGGCCGCGGTCGTCGCCCCGACCGCATCGCTCGCCTCGTCGATCCGCGTGACCTCGATCTCGACCCGCGGATACCCGCTCCCCGCCGCCAGCGATCCATCGCGCGCCAGCTCTTCACGCACCCCGCTCGCGACCTCGCCCGCCGCCACCGAGTCCGCGACCGCCGCGCGCGCGAGCACGACGCTCACGCGCTCGCCTGCTTCGCCGCCGTACACCGCGTGGTAGCCGCAGGCGGTGCACGCGAGCGCGATGACGATCGCCACGCGTCCCCTCACCCCCCAACCCCCTCTCCCGTAAAGGGAGAGGGGGAGTCGCATGACTCGCTCTCCTCCCCTCTCCCCTTGCGGGAGAGGGGCCGGGGGTGAGGGCTCGCGCTTCACGCGACGATCACGTTGATGATCTTCCCCGCCACGTACACCAGCTTCTTCACCGTCTTCCCCTCCACGAACGCCTTCACCTTCGGGTCGTCGAGCGCCGCCGCCCGCGCCGTCGGCTCGTCCGCGTTCACGGCGATCTGGATCACGCCGCGCAGCTTCCCGTTCACCTGCACGCCGATCTCGACGACGTCGTCTCTCACGAGGTCCGCGTCGAACGTCGGCCACGGCTCGTGCGCCAGCGACGTCTTCGATCCGAGCCGCTCCCACAGCTCTTCTCCGGCGTGCGGCGCGAACGGCGACACGAGCAGCGCCAAGGTCTTCGCCGCCGCGCGCGGCACGGCCTCCATCTGTCCCAGGTGCTTCACGAGGATCATCATCTGGCTGATCGCCGTGTTGAACCGCATGGACTCGATGTCGTCGGTGACCTTCTTGATCGTCTTGTGCACGAGGCGCTTGGTGGCCTCGTCGTACTTCGCACCATCGTCAGTCAGGGCGCCGGTGCACACGTTCCACGTGCGATCGAGGAACCGCGCGACACCTTCGATCCCGCTCGTCTGCCACGGCTTCACCGCTTCGAGCGGCCCCATGAACATCTCGTAGAGCCGCAGCGCATCGGCGCCGTGCGATTTGACGACGTCGTCCGGGTTGACGACGTTGCCGCGCGCCTTGCTCATCTTCTCGTTGTTCTCACCGAGGATCATCCCCTGGTGCACGAGCTTGGTGAACGGCTCGCTGTCCTTCACGAGCCCCAGGTCGAACAGCACCTTGTGCCAGAAGCGCGCGTACAGGAGGTGGAGCACCGCGTGCTCCGAGCCGCCGACGTACAGGTCGACCGGCATCCAGTCGGCGTACGCCTGCTGGCTGAACGGCTCCTTCTCGTTCTTCGGATCGAGGAAGCGCAGGTAGTACCAGCACGACCCCGCCCACTGCGGCATCGTGTTCGTCTCGCGCGCGAACCACTTCTCGTCCTCGCCGGAAGGCGTCCCGCCCTTCTTGAAGAAGCGCCAATCGACGGCCCGCGCCAGCGGCCCCGCCGGATCGGTCCCCGGCTTGAAGTCCTCGAGGTCCGGCAGGCGAAGCGGGAGCTCCGACTCCTCGACCGCGATCGGCTTGTCGTGGCGAATCGTGTACTTCGCGTCCTTCGCGCGCGGATCGGTGGTGCCCGCGGCGAGATCGACCGGGAAGTAGATCGGAATGGGCTCGCCCCAGTAGCGCTGGCGCGAGAACACCCAGTCGCGAAGCCGGTACGTGACCTTCGCCTCGCCCTTCGTCTTCGACACGAGCCACGTCGTCATCTGCGTGCGCGCCGCTTCGCTCGGCGTGCCGTCGGCGAGCCCGGCGTCGGTGCGCTGCTTGAACGTGACGCCGTCGTCGTTGAACGACTCTTTCTGCACGTCGATGGCGCGCCCATCGACCGGCGCGATGACCTGCACGATGGGCAGCGCGTAGATCGTGGCGAAGGCGTGATCGCGCTCGTCGTGCGCCGGCACGGCCATCACCGCGCCCGTCCCGTACGTCCCGATGACGTAGTCGCCGACCCAGATCGGCACGCGCTCGCCGTTGACGGGGTTGATGGCGAACGCGCCGGTGGCCACGCCCGTCTTGGTCTTGGTCACGTCCGAGCGATCGATATCGCTCTTCTTCTTCGCCGCCGCGACGTACGCGGTCACGTCTGCGCGCTGCGCATCGGTCGCCAGCATCAACGCCAGCGGATGCTCCGGCGCGACGACGACGTACGTCGCGCCGGCGAGCGTATCGACGCGCGTGGTGAACACGCGAATCGTCTCGCTCGCTGACGAGTCAGCGAGGTCAAATGAAACGATCGCCCCTTCGCTCCGCCCGATCCAGTGATGCTGCTTGGCCTTCGTATCGGGCCACGTCAGCGTCGCCAGGTCCTCGTCGAGCCGGTCGGCGTACTCGGTGATCCGGAGCATCCACTGCCGCAGCGGCAGCTTCTCCACCGGGAAATCCCCGCGCTCGCTCTTCCCGTCGACGACCTCTTCGTTCGACAGCACGGTCCCGAGCCCGGCGCACCAGTTGACCGCCACCTCGGCCTGAAACGCGAGCCCGCGCTTGAACAGCTGGAGGAAGATCCACTGCGTCCACCGCACGTACCCGGCGTCGGTCGTATCGACCTCGCGCGACCAGTCGTACGAGAAGCCGAGCGACTTGAGCTGCCGCTTGAACGTGGCGATGTTCGCCAGCGTGGTCGCGCGCGGGTGCGTCCCGGTCTGAATCGCGTACTGCTCGGCCGGCAGCCCGAACGCGTCCCACCCCATCGGGTGAAGCACGTCGAACCCGCGCATCCGCTTGTACCGCGCGACGATGTCGGTCGCCGTGTACCCCTCGGGGTGCCCCACGTGCAGCCCCGCGCCCGACGGGTACGGGAACATGTCGAGCACGTACATCTTCGGCCGGCCGGCGTGACGCACGGCCTCGAACGGCCGCTCCTCGTCCCACCGCTTCTGCCACTTCGGTTCGATCGCCGCGGGCGAGTACCGCTCTTTCTCCTCGTGCTCCGACATGGCTCGTGATTAGCACGCAGTACGATGGCGGCTGAATGAAGAACGCGACTGACGTAGTCCTCGGCCTTCGCGCCGGATTGGCGCTGTTCGATCGCCGGCGCGACGACATCCTCCGCGTCGCGTACGCACGCGATGCACGAAGCGAGGTCGGCGACCTCACACGCTGGGCGGCGTCGAAGAAGATCCCGTGCGCCGAGATGCCGCTCCGCGAGCTCGATCACCTCGCCGAGTCCGCTCACCACGAAGGGCTCTGTCTTCTTACCCGCACGCGCAAGTGGACGTCGGCCGGCGATCTCGCCGCAACCATGCTCAAGATGCGCGGCGCCGCTCTCGCACTCGACCGCGTCCGCAACCCGTACAACGTCGGCGCCATCCTCCGCTCCGCCGCCTTCTTCGGCCTCGACGCCGTCCTGCTCGGCACGCCCGCGCCCGATCCCGGCCTCGCGCCGATGGCCGTTCGTGTCGCCGAAGGGGGCGCCGAGAACGTCGCGCTCGCCCGCACGACCGATCTCGCCGAGACGCTCTCCCGCCTTCGCGCCCGCGGCGTCACGATCGTCGGCGCCGACGGCCGCGCCGATCGCAGCGCCATCGGCTTTCCCTTCAAGCGCCCGGCGATGCTCGTGATGGGCAACGAGCGCGAAGGGCTCGGCGATCGCGTGCGCGCTCAGTGCGACGCCATCGTCTCCATCCCCGGGACGGGCGCGGTCGAATCGCTCAACGTCGCCGTCGCGACGGGAGTGCTGATAGCCGAGATGGTTCGAGGCCAGGAATCACGGGCTGCCCGCTGAAGGCCCGCGCCCGCTTCGTCTCGAGCCGCGCCCGCCTCTTCGCCAGCGCCGCGTCCCCTTCCCCGGTCCCGCGCTCGACGACCGTGAGCGCGCGCGCCGGATCGCGCACGAAGTGCTCGTACAGCTTCGCCAGCTCGAGCCGCACCTTGGCGTCATCGACCGCGCTCGCCAGCGTCTCGAAGTCCGCCAGCGCCCGCGCCCTGTCGCCGCGCGCCTTGGCGATCTCGGCCCGCGCCCGCAGCGAGTCGTCCCCCGCCCCATTCGCCACCGCCACTTCGATCGCGCTCCACGCTTCGTCGCCTGCCCCCGCGCGCTTCATCGTGCGCGCGACCCCCACGAGATCACGCGCGTCGAGCTGGGTCCCCTCGAGTGGCTCTCCGTAGAGCCCGACGAGCGCCGCCATCGCCACGACGTCCCACGCATTGTGCTCCACCACACCGAGCAGCCCGCGCACGTCGCCGCTCCGCAGGAAGTGCAGGTAGCAGGCGCTCACCTCGCTCCCGGGCACGTCATCGACCCGCTCGAACCCGAGCACGTCGCGCTCGATCGTCGTGAGCTTGCACTCCACGCCGCGCGGCTTGTGAAGCCGTCGCGCCACGTGAAGCAGATCGAGATGCGGCGGCTCGCGCGGCGCCGGGAGCCGCGCCATCACGAAGCGCGTTCGCAGGAGCGGCAGGTCGAAGCTCTTGCCGTTGAACGTCACCAGCATCGACGCCTTCGCGATCCGCGCCGCCACGTGCGCGAGCATCGGCTCTTCCTCGCCGAGGTTGCGCACGAGGATCTGCTCGACGGTGATTCCTCCGTTGGCTCCTGGTGTGGACCGATCCGCGCTCCGCGCGGACTCGCCGTCGGCGTCCCAGAACGCGAGCCCCACGAGGAACGCGACCGTCCCGGTCCCGCCGTGCAACCCCGTCGTCTCCGTATCGAGGTACAGCGCGCCGGCCGGGTCACATTCGGCGAGCGTCGGATCGAGCGCCAGCAACGCCAGCACGTGCGCCGACGACGACCGCGCCGGCAGCAGCGGCGCGCGCCCCGTCCGATGCGCTGCCGACAGCACGAGCGTCCGCGTCCACAACGGCCCGCGCTCCGTCTCCGTCTTGGCGAACGGCAGCTCGCTGTCGTCGACCGGCGGCTTCTCGGGAATCGGCGACTGCTTCGCGTGCCGCTCGAGCACCGCGTGCATTCGCGCGCGAAGGTCGTCGAGCGTCGTCGGTGACGGCGGCGGCAACGGCGCGATCGGCGGCGCCAGACGACTCAGCTTGCTGCGAAGACTCACGACTCCCGAACGGTACATCCGTCCAGTGCTCCGCGCCAAGCATCGCGCCAGGCGGGGGCGCGCTTCACTCCAGCTCGGCCTCGCCCCCGCGCTGCGCCGCTTCCAGCATGTCGCGCATCCCGAACGCCAGCTCCGGCACGTCGGCGTCGGCGAACATCCCGACCTCCAGGATCTCCGCCGGGTTCACCGGCTTCCCCGTGGGCGGCTCCACCTCGCACAGCACCACGACCGTCACGCCGTGAAACCGGGGATCGCGATCGGGCCGCGAATACACGCCGACCACGCGCGACGGCACCGCCCCCACGATCCCCGCTTCCTCTTCCATCTCGCGCATCAGCGACTCGCGCAGCGTCTCCCCCCACTCGAGCGTCCCGCCCGGCAGCGCCCACGTCCCCGTGTCGGCCCGCTTGATGAGCACCCACTTCCCGTCGCGCGTCCGCGCCGCCGCCGCGATGCCGATGACCGGGCGCCGCAGGATGACCCGCGCCGCCTCCTTCATGAGAACGAGCACGCCTTTCGGCAAACGGGAGAGCGGCGCGAGCGGCACAGGCACTTGTTCGCGCAGGTGCGCGCGCGTGTCCAGTCGTTCGTTCGAATGGGCGTTCGTGGTATCGAGCGACCCATGAAGCTCGTCACGTTCGACGGACAAACGGAACAAGGACATGAGCACGGCGGCATCCTCGACGGCGACAGCGTCATCGAGCTCGCGCATGCGTTTGCGTGGTTCGAGCGCGAGAGCGGCCGCCCCTCCGACGACCACCACATCGCCGCCCGCTACGGCCACGGCGTCCTCGGCTTCGTCGAGCACGCGAAAGACGCCCGCGCCGCCGCCGACGCGGTCGTCGTCGCGCTCCACTCCGGCAGGCTCCCTTCCTCCTTCGCGCGCCCGATCAGCGAGGTCACTCTCCTCGCCCCCATCCCGCGCCCTCCGTCGATGCGCGACGGCTACGCCTTCCGCCAGCACGTCGAGACCGCGCGCAAGAACCGCGGCATGGAGATGATCCCGGAGTTCGATCAGTTCCCCGTTTTCTATTTCACGAACCACCAGGCGGTCATCGGCCCCGGCGATCTCCGCGTCCAGAAGCGCCACCTCGATCGCCTCGACTTCGAGCTCGAAGCCGCCATCGTCGTCGGCGCGCGCGGTCGCAACGTCCCCGCCTCGCACGCGGACGCGCTCGTCTTCGGCCTCACGATCATGAACGACTTCTCGGCCCGCGCGCTCCAGATGGACGAGATGAAGCTCTCGCTCGGCCCGGCCAAAGGAAAAGACTTCGCCACCGGCATCGGCCCGTACCTCGTCACCGTCGACGAGCTCTCTGCGCACGCCAAGCCGACTGCGAACGGCACGCAGTGGGACCTCGAGATGCGCGCCTTCGTGAACGGCGTTCAGGTCTCGCGCGGCAACGTGAAGGACATGAACTGGACGTTCGCCCAGATCCTCGAGCGCGCCAGCTACGGCGTCACGCTCCACCCCGGCGACGTCATCGGTTCGGGCACGTGCGGCACGGGGTGCTTCCTCGAGCTGAACGGATCGAAGATCACGCACGACCAGTGGCTCCGCCCCGGCGACGTCGTCGTTCTCGAGATCGACGGCCTCGGCCGACTCGAGAACCGCGTGGTCGAAGTCGGCGAGGAAATGCTCCTCGGCTGACGCGCCGCTACTTCTCGTCGCGGAAGAAGTCGATCACGCGCCCCATCGCCCACGTCCGCACCCACGCCTCTTCGCGCACGCCGGAGAACCACCCGACGTGCCCGCCGCGATCGCTCCACGCCACGCGCACGGCCTTCGACGCATTCCGCAGCCACGGCCGCACGCTGTCTTCGGGCACCATCGGGTCGTCCCCCGCGTGCACGATCATCGTCCGCACCGCGATGTCCGCCAGCCCCGGCCCGCAGCTCGCGTTGACGTAGTAGTCGTGCGCGTCGCAGAACCCATGCATCGGCGCGACCACGGCGTCGTCGTACGCGCGAATCGTCCGCAGTCGTAGCAGCGCCGAGGAGTCGTACTGCGCGCGGCTCGGATGCACGCGCGCGAACTCCCGCCCCTGGCGAACGAGCGCACGCAGCACGTACGCCCGATACGGGAGCGTCCGCAGTCGCTCCAGCGATCGCTGCGTCTCCACCAGATCGAGCGGCGCCGAGACCGACGCCACGGCGCGCACGTACGCCGGCACGTTCGTCCCCCACTGCCCTGCGAGCCGCAACGTCACGTTCCCGCCCAGCGAGAACCCGAGCAGCGCCACGTCGCGCACGTTCGCGCGCTTCGCCACGTGCGCCAGCGCCGTCGTCGGATCCTCGGTGAGCCCCGCGTGATAGAGCGCCGTCACGTCCGGGATCGAGCTCCCGGCGCCGCGCAGGCTCAACCGCACGACGTGAAACCCCGCCGCGTAGAGCCCGAGCGCCGCCCGCACCACGTAGTTCGAATCGGCCGAGCCGCCGACCCCGTGCGCGATCACGACCGCCGTGCGCTCCCCGTGCGGATGCCACGCCGCGCTTCCGTGCAGGTGCCCGCCGTCGCCGGGGAGCGCGATCCGGAGCGGCTCGAACGAGACGTCCGACCGCACCCACAAAGGCAACGCGGCGCCGAGCGACTGAACATGCTTGTTCCGAAGAATGCGTGGCGCGGCGAAGTCAGCGAAGCGATCGATCATTCCCTCATAGCGTTAGCGCAATCCGGGTGACGATTCCGCGGTATTTCCCGTGTGTTTGACGTACCTCTGAATTGAGTTACGGTTTGCCCTGCGCCCATGGACCAGAGCACTGATCTATTCTCCGCCCTTCCGATGCCGACCCTCCGCCGATTCAACGTGGTCCCGCGCCTCCCGGCGCCTCTCGAAAAGCTCCGCGCCATCGCGCACAACATCTGGTGGGCCTGGGAGCCGCTCGCGCGCGAGCTCTTCGTCCGGATCGACCCCGACCTGTGGGAGGAAGTTCACGGCAACCCGATCGAGCTGCTCTCGCGCGTGGGCCAGCTGCGCCTCGACGAGCTCGCCGCCGACGACGCCTTCATCGCCACGCTCGAAGCGACGCACGCGCAGTTCCTCCGCTACATGTCGCGCGAGGGGTGGTTCACCAAGCGCTTCCCCGAAGCGGCCAACGGGCGCATCGCCTACTTCTCGATGGAGTACGGCCTTCATCAGTCGCTCCCGATCTACTCGGGCGGCCTCGGCGTCCTCGCCGGCGATCACCTGAAGACCGCCAGCGATCTCGGGCTGCCGCTCGTCGGCGTGGGCCTGGCCTACGCCGAGGGTTACTTCCGCCAGGCGCTCAACGACGACGGCTGGCAGGGAGAGCGCTACCCGATCAACGACTGGCATCGCCTCCCCGTGCAGCCGGTGTTCGAAGCCGACGTCGCCGGCTCGGCCCCGCCCGGCGCGGCGCGTACGAAGAAGCGGCTCATCATCCGCGTCGCCTACCCGCACGGCACCGTCTACGCGCAGCTCTGGAAGGTGCAGGTCGGCCGCGTGCCGCTCTACCTCCTCGACGCCAACCTCGAGGCGAACGCCCCGGCCGATCGATCGATCACCGGCCCGCTCTACGGCGGCGATCAAGAGTTCCGCGTCCGCCAGGAGATCATGCTCGGCATCGGCGGCGTTCATGCGCTCGAGGCCGTCGGTCTCTCGCCGACCGTCTGCCACATGAACGAAGGGCACTCGGCCTTCCTCGCGCTCGAGCGCATCGGCCGCGTCATGCGCGATCGCGGCGTGAGCTTCCCGATCGCCGCCGAGGCGTGCAGCGCCGGCAACATCTTCACGACGCACACGCCCGTTCCGGCCGGCAACGACGCCTTCGCCCCCGAGCTCGTTCGCCGTTACCTCGAGCCGTACCGCGCGGCGCTGGGGCTCAGCGAAGACGAGCTCCTCGCGCTCGGTCGCTTCTCGCCGGCCGACGAGACCGCGCCGTTCTCGATGCCCATCCTCGCCATCCACACGGCCGATCACTACAACGGCGTCAGCAAGCTGCACGGCGAGGTCTCGCGCCACATGTGGAAGGCGCTGTGGCCCGACATCCCGGATCACGAGATCCCGATCGACAGCGTGACGAACGGCGTGCACACCGCGTCCTGGGTGAGCGACGAGCTGGGCGCGCTCTTCACGCGCTACGTCGGGCCGCGCTGGGCGGAGACGCCGGACGACAAGGACATGTGGGACCGGGTCGCGGACATCCCCGACGCGGAGCTGTGGGCGACGCACGAGCACCGGCGGCATCGGCTGGTGACGCTCACGCGGCGATGGCTGCGCACCACAGCCGAGAAGCGGCGTGCGTCGCAGAGCGAGATCGATGCGTGCGACGAGGTGCTCGATCCGCGCGCGCTCACGATCGGCTTCGCGCGACGCTTCGCGACGTACAAGCGCGCCGCGCTCCTCTTCAGCGATCTCGAACGCGTGAAGCGCCTGCTCGGCGACAGCGACCGCCCGGTGCAGCTCGTCTTCGCGGGCAAGGCGCACCCGCAAGACAAGGGCGGCAAGGAGCTCATTCGCTCGATCGTCCACGCCAGCCGCGACGGCAGCCTTCGCGGCAAGGTCGTCTTCATCGAGGACTACGACATGCGCATCGCACGCGCGCTCGTGTCGGGCGTCGACGTGTGGCTCAACACGCCGCGACGTCCGCTGGAAGCGAGCGGCACGAGCGGCATGAAGGCCGCGGCCAACGGCGCGCTCAACCTGAGCGTGCTCGACGGCTGGTGGGCCGAAGCGTGGAACGCCCACGGTAACGACGTGGGCTGGGCCATCGGGCGCGGCGAGGAATACGCCGACGACAGCGGCGATCGCGTCGAGGCCGAGGAGCTGTACGACCTGCTCGAGCGCGAAGTGGTGCCGCTGTTCTTCCAGCGCGAGTCGCGCGACCGGCTGCCGCGCGCCTGGATCAAGAAGATGAAGGGGGCCATCTCGAACCTGATCCCCATGTTCAACACCGCACGGATGGTCCGCGAGTACAGCGACCGCTTCTACGCGCCGTCGATCCGCCTCTCGCACGAGATGATGGACGACTCGCTCGCCGGCGCGGTGAAGCTCGCGTCGTGGAAGCAGCGCGTGCGCGATGCGTGGCCGAACGTCGAGATCAAGGACCTGACGACGTCGTCGCCGACCGAGCTCCAGGTCGGCGAAGCGATGAAGGTCGAAGCGACCGTGCAGCTCGGATCACTCTCGCCGAGCGACGTGGCGGTGGAGCTTTATCACGGCCCCACGGCAGGCGGTCACGAGCTGTCGCGCGGTGAGATCGTGCGCATGAAGCTGGCGGGGAACGGCGGCGCGGCGGGCACCTATCGCTTCACCGGCGAGATCCCGACGCAGGACAGCGGCGCGCACGCCTTCGCGGCGCGCGTGATGCCGTGGAACGCCTCGATGAGCCACCCGTACGAGACGTCGCTCGTTCGCTGGGCGTAGTCCTGGTGGGTCGCCGGGTCCCGGCCCGGCTCCGTGATCTCATCACCGCGTCGATCGCGTCGCGTCGATCGCGGCGCATCGATCACATCGCGCAGCCGGGCGCGAACACGTGCAGCATGAGGGTCCCGGTGGGATCCGCTTCGAGCACGTAGCCGAACCCGTTACTCGCCGACGCGCCCAGGCTCCCCACCCCCACCGGCACGATCGTGCGCCGCCCCTGCGCGAGCGCCGGCGTCGGCGTCTTCACTGCGACCTGGACGCTCGTCTCGGTCGGCAACTCGTGCGCCGCGGCGAGGACGAGCGCCGTATTCGCGTCGATCCAGGCGATGGGTCCGACGAGCGGCGTGCCCAGCGGCTGCGGCGTCGCGTAGACCTCGAGGTCGACGTGTGCGGTCGGATCGAACGTCGTCGTCGTTCCGTCCGACACGAGCCACGCGAGTCGCGCGGTCGCCAGCGACGGAGTGCCGGCGTCGTCGAGCACGATCGTCGCCGTGCTCCACAAGACGCTCCCGTCGCTCCCTTGCGCGTAGGTCGCTTGCGCCGCGGTGGGCCCCATCCCGGCTCCGCCGTCGACGCCGCTCAGCGTCGATTGCTCCCCGCCGTTCTGCGTGGTCGCCGTACCCGGCCCGTTCTCGAAGCTGAAGAACGTCGTGAACGAAGCCGGATCGTTTCGTGCGACGACGAGACGATTCGCGCTCGCCGCCACGTACGCCGCGCCGGTGGGGACGCCGGCGGCCGGCTCGAAGCCCAGCGTGTCGCCGTCCTTGAGCGGCGCCTTGATCTGCGCGACCGGCGAGAAGTGGAGCGGGTCCTGATCGGCCACGTAGAGCGAGCCGTCCGTCGCCGCCCATGACGACGTGATCGCGGCCAGCGTCATCGTGTCGAACGCCGCGCGCGCTTGCAGCGAGGTCGCGAGCGGATCGGACGGCACGTCGATCCACGCCAGCTGCGCGTGCCACGTCGGTCCGCTCCCGGCGACGCCGCCGACGAAGTACACGCGCGAGCCCATCGCGGTGATCATCGTGGGCACGAACGGGACGCCGAGCACCGGCACGGGGGTCGGAGACGAGTTCGACGGATCGTTGACGGCGTACGCCACGACCCCCTCGGTGGTCCCCACGAACACGAACGGATATGCCGCCGCGACGCACACGCTCGCGTTCCCGTTGCAGCCCACGGCGCCGGCCGAGACCGTGATGCCCGAGGCGTGGAACCCGTACGTCGCCGGAGCGGTGCAGGTGCCGGCCGCGGTGCACGTCGACCCCTGGCACGCGCTCGCCGGGCACACGTTGAACACGCAGACGCCGGCTTCGCTGCACGCGCCGACACGGCAAGCGTTCGTCGACGTGCAATCGGTGTCGTGAACGCAGCCGGGCGCGCCCGTGTCCTCTTCGGCTCCCGCGTCGCTGGCGTCGTCGGACGTCGACGGCGCGTCTTCGTTCGTGACCACGGCCGCGTCGTGGACGCCGGCGTCGATCTTCGACTCGTCGAGCCCCAGCGAGCACGCGCTCGCGACCGCGACAAACGCGCCCACGAAGCCGGCGCTCACGATCACGAAGCGTTTCAAAATACACCTCGAAGCAGTGCGCCCGTCGGCGTTGGAACCAGCGAGATCGCAGGCTCGGTCTTCGCCGTCGCGGCCGACCTTGGCGCCGGCCAGATCGCCAGCGCGACCCCGCCGGCCACGAGCACGCCCCCCGCGATCAACGCCACGTCGGTCCACGTCGAAAGCGACGAAGCGTGATCGTACCCAGCACGCGACGGCGCCGCGTTGTACGCATCACGCGCGCTGAGCGCGTTCACGCCGAGCAGCACCCCCGCGCCGAGCGCCCCCACGCCGACTCCCGCGACGCCGACGCCGATCACGCGCCGCAGCTCGAACGTGTGCGCGGCGTGCGTCTGGGCGACGGGTTGCTCTTCAGTCGCATCGGGCGTGGGCTCCGGCTTCGTCGCGCCGACGGGCGCCGGCGGCGGCGCCGGGCTGACCTCGACGTGCAGAGTCTTCCCCGCTTCGAGCGCCACGTCGCGGCGCTGCACCGGCCCCGTCGCTCCGCGCGACGCGAGCGCGTGCATGCCCGGGAGCGCGTGAAGATGCGCCGGCGCGTTCACCTCGGTGTTCGAATCGATCTGCACGCGCCAACCATCGGGCGCGATCACCTCGAGCGTCCCCATCGTCTTCTCGAGGCTCGTCAATCGATCGTGCGCGTTCTGCGTCTGCGCGGCGCTGAGGCCGGGCCCCGGCACGTCGAGCGCGCGCACGAAGTCGTCGGCCGCGCGCTCCGGCCGGTTCGCCTGCTCCCACGCCAGCGCCGCCGTGTAGATCGTGACGGCGTGCGGCTTCTGCGCGGCGGCCGCCTCGAAGTGGAGCGCCGCTTCGACGAAGCGCTTCGCTTGATACGCCTGCATCCCCGCCTGGTACTGCTGCCGCGCTTCTTGCGCCGGGTCGGCGGCGGCTTGCGCGTCGTCGTCGGCGGCGTGGGCGTGCGTGGCGAGAGAGGCGATTGCCGCAGCGAGCAGCACGGCGGGAACGCGCGTCATCTTGGAGGAGTTTATCAGTATGGATTCGCAGGCAAAGCTTCCGGCTGCTTTGCACCCGTCGTGTCGCCCGACGATCCCGACGAACCCTTCGAGCCGCCGCCGCTCTTCTTCGTCGGCACCGAGTTGAGCCAGACATCGACCGACGCTGGGGCCGTGTCGTCGAGCGTGAGCGTTTGATCTTCGTAGCCGTCGGCGCGAACGATGATCGTCTTCGGCGTGCCGGTCGCGGGGCGATCGAGCGTGCGGATCGTGGGAGCGAGCGACTGGCCGTCGATGACGAAGTAGGCCTTCTCGGGGATGACCTTGAAGGCGATCGGCGTGGGCGCGGCGGTCGCGTGCGCGGTCGCGGTCGGAGTCGAGGTCGCGTGTGTGGTCGGGGTCGGGGTCGAGGTCGCGTTCGAGGTCGCGTTCGAGCGGGCGGCGGCGATCGTCGTGGGGGCGGGCGGAGTCATCGATCGCCACACGTAGAAGCCCGCCGCGCCCATCGCCGCAGCGGCGAGCACGCCGATCGCGCCGGCGGTGAAATACTGCGCGGCGCTCGGGGCGCGCGGCGAGAGCGGCATCACCGGCGGGAAGGCCGCTTGCTCACCGAACGCCGTACGCGACACGCGCCCCGGCGCAGGCGGCGGCACCGATCCGTCGCGCATCGGCTGAACGCCGCTCGGCGTCGAGCTCGGACGAACGGCCGGCCCCGACGGCGTCATCTGCGCCGGGTCGAACGCCTCTCCGCGCTCCACGATCGCCGCCGACGCGACGCGAATCCGCTCGCGACGCTTCTCGACCTCGGTGCCGATGCGCTCTCGCACGAGCGCCGCGACGTGGGTCTGCGTCACCACCGGTCCGCTCTTCGAGATCCACTCTTCGAGCGCCACGCGCAT
The DNA here is from genome assembly GCA_003151595.1 of Myxococcales bacterium. The sequence goes on along the minus strand of PLXW01000057.1, from coordinate 12,803 downwards.
CTGCTCCATCGTCTGGTAGCGATGCAGCGGCTGCGCGGCGAGCGCGCGCGTCACGATGCGCTCGAGATCGAACGGATACCCGCGCACCACGCGCGACGGCGGCGTGAAGGAGCCCTTCAGCAGCTCCTGCATCACCTGATGCTCCCCTTCCCCGCGGAACGGCTGTTTCCCCGTCGTCGCTTCGTAGAGCACGCACCCCAGCGAGAACACGTCGCTTCGCCGATCGACGGGACTCCCCGTCGCCTGCTCGGGCGCCATGTACGCGATCTTCCCTTTCAGCTGACCGGCCTGCGTCGCTTGATGCGAAGCGCCCACGGCCTTGGCCACGCCGAAGTCGGTGACCTTCACGTTGCCGTCGAGCGAGATGAGCAAGTTGTGCGGCGACACGTCGCGGTGCACGACCTGCAGCGCGTTTCCGTCGTCGTCGACGAGGTTGTGCGCGGCGTGAAGCCCGGCGGCCGCGTCGGAGACGATGCGCGCGACGATCCGCGGATCGAGCCCCGAGCCCGCGACCGACGACGACCCGCTCGCCTTGATCAGGTGCGAGAGCGAGTCGCCGTACACCCACTCCATCGCGATGTAGACGACGTTGCGCTCGTCACCGAGGTCGTAGATCTCGCACACGTTCGGATGCCGCACGCCCGACGCGATGCGCGCTTCATCGACGAGCATGCGCTCGAACTCGGGATCGCTCGCCAGGTGCGGCAGCACCGTCTTGATCGCGACGAGCTTGGTGAATCCGCGTTGTCCGTGAAGACGCGCCGCCCAGACGCGCGCCATGCCGCCCACCGCGATCGGTACGAGGAGCTCGTAGCGACCGAGGCAAGTCCCTCGCTGCAACGAGTCCGACGAGCGTTCGTCAGGATCGATCATGGGCAGCGCGGAGGCGAGCGGTTCTGCCATCCTTGCAAAAGCTTACACGCGGCGGCCTGTGATTTCACGTTTCGCCCATCCGTGGAGTCGTCCTACAAGAGTGCACACTGTGCAGCCCGCGCTCCCCGCCCCCGTCCAACTTCGACCTCGACGGGCGTGGATCGTCGCGGTCATGGCCACGCTCGTGATGAGCGTCAGCTACGTCGACCGCCAGGCGCTGGCGGCTCTGGCACCCACGGTGTGCAAGGCGCTCGTCATCTCCGACACGCAATACGGCTGGCTCGTGGCGTCGTTTTCGTTCGCGTACCTCTTCGGCGCGCCGGTCGCAGGAGCGCTGCTCGACCGCGTGGGCGCGCGGCGCGGGCTGGTGATGGCGGTGATCGCGTGGTCGGCCGTGGCGGCGTCGCAGGCGCTGGTGCCTTCGTTCGGCGTGTTCGTGATGATGCGGGTCGCGCTCGGGTTCACCGAGGCGCCCTCGTTCCCCGGCGCGGCGCAATCGGTACGGCGTGCTCTTCCGCGCGAGAAGCGCTCGGCGGGGTTCGGGCTCCTCTTCACCGGAAGCTCCATCGGCGGCATGGTCGCCGTGCCGCTCGTCATCGCGCTGAACCACGCTTACGGGTGGCGCATCGCGTTCCTCATGACGGCGGCGGTCGGCCTCGCCTGGATTCCTTTGTGGCTCGCGGTGACGTGGCGCGCCGACGTGCGTGACGTGCTCACGCGCCCGCCGCTCGATGAAGACGGCGCAGCCCCCACGATCGACGCCCCCTCACGGTGGACTCTCCTCGGGTCGCCGCCGGTCCTCCGCGCGATCGTGATGGTCGTCTTCTCGGCGCCGAGCATCATGTTCGGCCTCAACTGGTTCTCGAAGTACCTGTCGCATGACTTCGCCGTCACTCAAGACGGCCTGGCGCGCTTTCTCTGGGTGCCGCTCGTCTTCTTCGATCTCGGCGCCGTCGGCTTCGGCGCGGTCGCCAGCCGCATCGACAAGCGCTTCAAGGAGCGGCGCACGCACGTCGCGCTCATGGCCACCGCCGGCGTTCTCTCCGCCACGATGGCCGCGCTCCCGCTCGTGCACACGCCGTGGATCGCCACGGCCCTCGTGTCGTCGTCGATGGCCGGCGGCGGCGCCATCTTCGCGCTTCTGACCGCCGACATGCTCGCGCGCGTTCACCCCTCGCACGTCTCCACCGCCGCCGGGCTCACCGCATCGGCGCAATCGCTGGCCTACGTCGTCGCCGGACCGCTCGTGGGACGCTCGTTCGACGCCACGCACTCGTACTCCGGCCCGCTCCTCGTTCTCGGCGCCGTCGTGCTACCGGCGGCGATCGCGTGGTGCGTCTGGCCGATGCGCCAGAGGTCGACGTAGAGTTCAGGCATGGGCCTCACCTCCAACGTCGTCAAACCCGGCAACGGCACCCCCGCCTCCACGACCGCAGCCACCAAGCTCGCGAGCTACGCCCCCGCGACCGGTGAGCTGATCGGCGAGGTCCCCATCTCCACGAAGGACGACGTCGTCGCCGTCGTGGTGCGCGCTCGTCGCGCGCAGCAAGCGTGGGCCGTGTTGCCGGTGCAGGAGCGCTGCGATCGCCTCCTCCGTTTTCGCGACGCCATCACCGAGCGGCAGACCGAGGTCGTCGATCTCCTCTCGCGCGAGTGCGGCAAGCCGAAGCACGAGGCGCTCGTCCACGAAGTGATGACGACGCTCGACCTGCTCACGTACTACGCCAAGAACGCCGCTCGCATCCTCGCGCCGCACGACTACCCGCTCCACCTCATGGTCCACCGCCGCGCGTACGCCGCGTACGTGCCGCGCGGAGTCGTCGGCGTCATCTCGCCGTGGAACTTCCCGCTCGTCCTCTCGATGACCGACGCCATCGCCGCGCTCGTCACCGGGAGCGCCGTGGTCGTGAAGCCGAGCGAAGTGACGCCGCTCATCGTGCAGAAGATGAAGGAGATCTACGACTCCACCGGCCTCCCGGAGGATCTCTTCGCCGTCGTGCACGGCTACGGCGCCACGGGCCAGGCGCTCGTCGAGGCGGGCATCCAGAAGCTCTGCTTCACCGGCGGCGTCGAGACCGGCAAGCGCGTGGCGGCGGCCTGCGGCGCGCGCTTGATCCCGTGCGTGATGGAGCTCGGAGGCAAGGCGCCGCTCGTGGCCTGCGCCGACGCCGACGTGGAGAAGACCGCGCGCGCGATCGTCTTCGGCGGCTTCTGCAACTCGGGCCAGGTGTGCATCTCGGTCGAGCGCGTCTACGCGAACCAGGCGATCTACGAGCCGCTCGTCCGCCGCGTGAAAGAGCTCACGCTCGAACTACGCCAGGGCGATCCGGCGACTGACTTCGTCGACATCGGCGCCATCATCTTCCCGAAGCAGATCGAGATCGCCGAGAAGCACATCGCAGACGCGGTCGCGAAGGGAGCGGAGATCGTCACCGGCGGCAATCGCAAGCCGGGCCCCGGGCAGTTCTTCGAGCCCACCGTGCTGGCCAACTGCACCGAAGGCATGACGGTGATGAACGAAGAGATCTTCGGCCCCGTCGTCCCCATTCAAGAGGTGGCGAGCGACGAAGAGGCGATCCTGCTGTCGAACCGATCGCACCTCGGCTTGAACGCGTACGTCTTCACCAAGGACCGCGCGAAGGGGCGACGCATCGCCGAGCGCATCGAAGCCGGGAGCGTCCTGGTGAACGACGTCGTCTCGAACTACGCCTGCGCCGAGGTCCCCTTCGGCGGCATCAAGGACTCCGGCTTCGGCCGCGTGCACGGCGAAGACGCGCTCCGCGAGATGGCCGAGCGTCGCGTGGTGATGGACGACCGCGTCCCGATGCCGGCGAGGAACCCGCTGTGGTTCCCGTACGGGCGCGACAGCTACCTCTTCTTCCAGAAGACGGTGCGCGTGCTGTTCGGCGGCGGGTCGATCGCGAAGAAGATCAGCGAGCTGCTCTAGGACGAACGCGACACCGGGGCGGTCGACGTCACACGAGCGCCGTAGGAGCTCCTGCGGCGCCAGTACGCGCTCGCTCCGCGCCAGCAGGACGTCGTTCGGTCAAGGGACGCCGTCGTGTACCGGGCAGTAGGACATCCTGTGCCGCCGGTATGACGTCGTACGCCCGAAGGACGACGTCGTGTTGCCGTGACGCGCGATCGTCATGACCCCCGTAGGAAGTCGTGCTGCCGTGACCCGACGTCGTCCCGCGCCCGTACGACGTCGTCCCGCTCGCACACGACGTCGCCCTGCCGCGTGGGGACATCGTCCTTCCAGGAGACGCGCTCGTGCTACCCCCGTCGCAACGAGTCCCGCGCCTCGCGCGCTTCGACCAGGAACGCGAAGCAATCGAGCGCCTCGCGGATCCCGATCTCCTCTTTCTGCCGCGCCGCCCGCACCGTCGCGCGGAACGCGATGTACCGGCGACCGTCGAGACCGAGCAGCAGCGACACGAGCCCCGGATCGCGCGGCGCATCGGCCGCTCCGGCGAGCCCCGCGGTCGACGCCAGCAAGCGCGTGAGGAGCACGTCGCACGCCAGCACCGCGCCGTGCGCGTCGCGCGCGCCGATCAGCGTCTCGGTCTGACGCACGAACTCGCGCTCCGCCTCCGGCCATAGCTCCGAGAGCGAGAAGTGCGACGTCCCCGGCGGCGGCGCGATCGTCGCGATGGCGTGCGCCTGCGTCCCTTCGTTCGACGCGCCCGTCTGGGAACCTTCACCGTTCGCCGAGTGCGCCACCGGCGGAGGCCCGATCGTCGCGTTCGCGTGCGCGTTCGCGTTTCCGTTCGGCGGCGGACTCTCCTGGCTCGGCGGCGGCATCGGCCCCGGCAGCGGCGGAAGCGTCGCCACGCTGGTGCGCGTCTCGGCTTCGGCCTGCACGTTCGCCAGAACGCCCGCGCGAACCGCCTGCATCCCCGTGTACGGCGTCACCTTGCTCACGAGCGGCGCTTCGGCGAGCCCGCGAATCGCTTCGGCGATCGAGATCTCCGCCCCGCCGACGCTGAGCCCGATGCCGGCCTGCTCCCCTTTCGGCAGCTCCGACTCGTAGTGACGGAGGACGAGGCGCGTGATCCGCTCGAGCCCCTCGAACACGCCGTCGCCGCGCGTCGCGCACGTCCCCAGCGACGCCGCGCCATGCACGTTGTACCGGCGATCGAGCTCTTCGATCGGCACGAGGTCCGAGAGATCGCGCTTGTTCCAGTGGAAAGTGTGCGGCGTCTTCTCCAGCGAGCGATTGTGCTCCACCAGGTTCGCGTTCAAGTCCTCGAGCGACTCGGTGTTCGCGTCCATGCGCCCGGCCTGCGAGTCGGCGACGAACACGATCCCGTCGGACCCCGAGAGCACCAGCTTCCGCGTCGCCCCGTAATAGACCTGCCCCGGCACGGTGAAGAGCTGGAGCCGCACGCTCATCCCGCGGACGCGCGGCACGCGCAGCGGGAGAAAGTCGAAGTACAGCGTTCGATCCGTCGGCGTCGCCAGCGACACGAGCTTGCCGCGGTGCTCGGGCTTGGTGGTCGCATGGATGAACTGAAGCGTCGTCGTCTTGCCACCCAGTCCGGGGCCATAGAAGACGAGCTTGAAGACCAGCTCCCGCGTGAGCGGATTGAGCGATGCCACGAGCACCACGATACATGAAAGCGGTTAGACTCGGCGTTTACGACGCGAATGAGCTTCATCGATCTGCACAGCCACTGGATCGCGGGCATCGACGACGGATGCCGCGCGCCCGAAGCGGGAATCGCGCTCCTGCGCGGCCTGTCCGATCTGGGCTTCTCGATGGTGGTGGCCACGCCGCACATGCGCCCCGGCATGTTCGACAACGATCGCGCGGCGCTCACCGAAGCGTACGAGGCCATGCGCGGCCCGCTCGACGAAGCGCACGCGAAGAAGCCGCTCCCCGAGGTGCACCTCGCCAGCGAGCACTACTTCGACGACACGGTCTTCGAGCGCATTCGCAAAGGCGACGGGTGCCCGTACCCGTCGTTCGACCCGAAGCAAAAGAAGCGCTGCGTTCTCATCGAGTTCAACCCCGAACGCTTCCCGCAGAGCGCGCACAATCGCTTCTTCGATCTGCATCGCGCCGGCTTCTATCCGGTCATCGCGCACCCGGAGCGGTACGCCCCCGTCTGGAAAGACACGGCGTCGCTGACGCCGCTCGTCGAGGCGGGCGCGCATCTCTTGCTCGACGTCTGCTCGCTCGTCGGGAAGTACGGCCGCGCGGCGCAGAAGGCCTCCGAGAAGCTGTTCGACGAAGGGGCGTACGCCGCGGCGTGCTCCGACGCGCACAAGCCGGAGGACGTCGACGTCGTCGCGCAAGCGATCGCGCGACTCCGTAAGCTCGCAGGAGACGAAGGGGTCGAGGAGCTGCTCACCACCGGGCCGCGCCGCATTCTGCATCTGCCGGAGCTGCACTGAGACCACGCGCATCAGCGCGCACGAGAAGGAACGAATCATCATGGCTGAGAAGGTCGCCGTCATCGGACTGGGTTACGTCGGGCTCCCCGTCGCGCTCGCGTTCGCGCGCCACTTCCCCGGATGCGTCGGGTTCGACATCCACCAGGTGAAGGTCGAGGAGCTCCGTCGCGGCTACGACCGCAACCACGAGGTCCCCGAAGACGTCTTGAAGGCGTCGACGCTGAACATGACGAGCGACCCGCAGGCGCTCGCGGGCGTCACGTTCTACGTCGTCGCCGTCCCCACGCCGATCGATCACAACAACGTCCCCGACCTCACGCCCGTCGTGAAAGCGTCCGAGACCGTCGCCAAGACGCTCTCCAAAGGGGCCATCGTCGTCTACGAGTCGACCGTCTACCCCGGCGTCACCGAAGAGATCTGCGGTCCCATCCTCGAGAAGATCTCGGGCCTCAAGTGCGGCACCGACTTCACGCTCGGCTACTCGCCCGAGCGCATCAACCCGGGCGACAAGGAGCACACGCTCGAGCGGATCACGAAGGTGGTCTCCGGCCAGGACGAGCCGACGCTCGAGCGCGTCGCCAACGCCTACGGCGCGATCATCCAGGCGGGCGTTCATCGAGCGCCGAGCATCAAGGTCGCCGAGGCCGCGAAGGTCATCGAGAACACGCAGCGCGATCTGAACATCGCGCTCATCAACGAGCTCGCGCTCATCTTCGATCGCATGGGCATCCGCACGGTCGACGTCCTCGCGGCGGCCGGCACGAAATGGAACTTCCTCAAGTTCAAGCCGGGCCTCGTGGGCGGCCACTGCATCGGCGTCGACCCGTACTACCTCACGATGAAGGCGCAGCAGCTCGGCTACCAGCCCGAGGTGATCCTCGCCGGCCGGCGCATCAACAACAACATGGGCCCCTTCGTCGCGCAGCGGCTCGTGAAGATGCTCATCAACTCGAACATCCCGGTGAAGGGCGCGCGCGTCGGCATCCTTGGGCTCACGTTCAAGGAGGACTGCAACGACCTCCGCAATAGCAAGGTCCCCGACATCCTCGTCGAGCTCCGGCAGTTCGGCATCGAGGCCATCATCCACGACCCGCTGGCGAACGCGCCCGAGGCCGTGCACGAGTATGGGCTCACGCTCTCGGCGCTCGAAGCGTTCAAGGAGCTCGACGGGCTCGTCTTCGCCGTGAGCCACAAAGAATATCTGGCGATGGGGACGACGAAGGTGTGCGACGCGGTGAAGGACGGCGGCGTCATCGCCGACGTGAAGGGGGCGCTCGATCCGGCGAAGATCACGCGCGGGATCAAGTACTGGAGCCTGTGATCACGGCGCGTCGCGTGGCCTAGCCGCTGTGCTATAGCCACGCCCTTCGAACCGTGAGCGCGCCGAAAAAAACAGGTCCGTCGTTCCTCCGCCGTCACGGCGTGAAGTTGATCGCCTCGGCGATCATCACGGTCTGCATCGTCCTCGGTCTTCGCCGAGGCGGGCTGAAGTTCATTCCCGAGGGGGGAAACTTCAGTCACGTGAAGTGGTGGGCGGTCCCCGCGTACGTGCTCACGCTCTTCGGCGTGAACTGGTACCGCGCCGTGCGTTGGCGCTTCCTTCTGCGATCGATCGCCGAGGTCCCGAAGAAGCGGCTGCTGGCCGTCTCGTGGATCGGCTTCGCCGCGATCCTGATCATGCCGTTCCGCATCGGCGAGCTCGTTCGCCCGTACATGATGCGAACTACCGGCAAGCGCGAAGCCGACGGCCGCGTCGTCGGCGCCATCACGATGCCCGCGGCCACCGGAAGCGTCGTCGCCGAGCGCGTGGTCGACGGCCTCTACCTGAGCATCGTCCTCGCCATCGCGCTCCTCACGGTGCCGCACCTGGAGCCGCTCCCGGAGAAGGTCGTCGGCTTGCCGGTGTCGGTCGCGCAGGTGCGCCACGCGGGCTTCGCGGCGGTCGGCGTGTTCGCGACGGCCCTCACCGTCATCGCCGTCTACTACTGGGCCCGCGACTTCGCGCGCCGCGCGACGCTCGCCGTCTTCGGCATCGTCTCGCCGAAGCTCGCCGAGAAGCTCGCCTCGATGGCCGAGAACCTGGCCGACGGTTTTCACTTCTTCAGCCGCGGGAAAGACGCGCTCGGTTTCCTCTGGGAGACGACGCTCTACTGGTTCTTCAACGCCTTCGGCACGTGGATCCTGGCGTGGGGGTGCGGCGTCATCCACGCCGACGGCTCGCCTATCACCTTCGGTGAGTCGTGCGCGGTCATGGGGATGGTGTGCATCGCCATCTTGGTCCCTGGTCCGCCCGGTCTGCTCGGTACGTTCCAGCTCGGCCTCTACGCCGGCCTCACGATGTACTTCGCGCCCGAGATGGTCGTCGGCCCCGGCGCCGCCTTCGTGTTCCTGATCTACCTGGTGCAATTCAGCTGGACCGTGCTCGCCGCGCTCGGGTTCCTGTGGGGTCATCCGGATGCGTGGCGCGCGCTCGAAGAGGCCGAAGGGATCCTCCCGCCGCCCGACGACGGTCCCCCCGACGCCAAGAAGTTGGCCGCGCCCCCCGCAGCCAGCTAGCGCTCACGCATGCATTTCGTCCGCGGTGGGCTCCTCGTCGCGATCGCCGGAGTCTCCGTGGCCCTCTTCACGGGCACAGCCGCGACGGCGAAGAGCGACTACGCCTCGCCCTACGGCTACGAGAAGACGTGGAACGCAGCGCTTCGAATGGTGCGCGTCGACCTCGGCTTCAAGGTGCTCGAGAAGGACGAGGCCAGCGGCTACCTGCTCTTCGAATACCGCTCCCCCGAGAGCGGACCGAAGTCGACGAACGGGTCGCTCGAGTTCGTCCGCCCGACGAGCGGCGCGAGCGATGTGAAGGTGGTCGCGCAGATCGACAAGATGCCGCGGTACCACGAGCAGGTCTTGCTCGACGCCCTCACGCGGAAGATGCACGACGACTACGGCGACCCGCCCGTCGCGCACCGCGATCCCCCGCCGCCGCCGCCGTCCGAAATCGACGCCGGCTCCGACGCCGGCGACGACGACAACAACTGAAAGCTTCGCGCGCTGCCTGACGGGCCGCGCGTCAGCTTCCGGCGAGCGAGGACGACGAGCCGTTCGCGTTGCCGTCACCGGACGCAGGCGTCGAGAGCGCGCCGCCGTTGATCGTCCCGGGGCCCATCCCGGCGCCCGGCGTCGTGATGGGAGCCGCCGTGGGCTTCGGCGTAACGGCCGGTGACGCCGCGTTCTGCGGGTCCGAGCAGCAGCGGAAACCGATCTGGTAGAACTCGAAGTCCTCGTTGTGCGCCGTGGTCATCGGCCGGCAGCGATCGCGGACGGGACCCCAGTAGCCCCCCTTGAGCCCGCTCTTGTACGGATGGGCGCTCTCGTTCACCACCCACTCGTCGACGTTACCGGTCATGTCGTGCACGCCGTACGCGCTCACGCACGCCTCGCGCGATCCGCTCGGCTCGCCCTGCCACAACCGCGCGACCTCCGCCGCGCGCGTCGCCGGGTTCCCGATCGCCTTCTCGTCGACGTCGGGGTGCGGCTTGTCGATGTTGCAGGCGTCCGCGTTCCGCGCGTAGCCGTACGGGTACGGCATCCGCTCTTGCCCTTCGCAGGCCAGCGTCCACTCGCTGTCGCCGCAGAGTCGCTTCCCCTCGGCGGAGCAGGCGTCGCGCGCTTCGTACCAGGTCTTCATGACGACCGGGTTGGTGCCCGGCTGGTTGGGGTACTCGTAGGCATCGACGCAGAACTTCTTGTGCGTCGTCTTCCCCTCGCACCGCGTGCCCGGCGCGAACTCGGCGCAGCGCATCTTCTCGTCCGGGTCGAGCCAGCGGAGGCACGTCTCTTCGACGTGGGCGCAGTAGTCCCCTTCGATGGCGACCATCCCTCGCGGGCACTCGCCGCCCGCGGCCTCGATCGGCGCGGGCGTCGTCGTCGTCTTCACGGCGGTGCTCGCCTGCACCTGCTCGGTCTTCGCGTTGACGGGCGCCTTTACCGTCGCCGAAGCCTGAACCTGGCCGGCGACGTTCCTAGCTGGGCCGCCTTCGGGCTCCCCTGCCTGCGCGATTCCGTCGGGGCCGCTGCTCCCGCTCGCCCCGAGCAGGACCACTCCAAGCACCAGACTCAACGCGCTCGTGAGCGCCCGTACCATCGTCCTCATCGTCGTTCGCCCGTCTGTCCGACGCGGCGCCCCAGGCTCCGTGACCCGTTTCCGTTCGTCTGACTTCGAGAGTGCAAGTCGCTCGCCAACGTCCTTGTATCTTGCAGTTTTATTCCCAGCGGACTGACGAAGCCTCGACGCCCTTGATTCCACGCGGGCCTGTCACCCGTTCGTGCGAGCGAAGACTGTTCGCGCCGCTCGGCAAAATCGTACGGAAGCGTGAGACAACTGGTCACCTTTCCTGCAACCAGCCCCGGATCCAGGAAGATTTGCGCTGGATCCGGGCGGAGCCCACAGGGCCGTCCACCCGGCGCGACGCGTGACGTGATGCGCCTCTCTGATGCGCGGTCGCGACAAACGCGACATGCGTGTCAGTTGCTCCTGCGGTGACAGGTGTCAGTCGGCCACCACCGCGAACAGATCGACGCGCGAACGATGCGCGCGTCCTTCGCATTGCGTGCGTGTCGCGTGACTAGCGCGCGCAGAGAATTCGCGAAGCGCCGTCGGGGTCCGTCTCGTCGGCGCCGACCTCGTCGCCGTCATGCGCGCAGCCGCGGAGGCACGCGGCGACCACATGCGAGGCGAAGTTGCCGGCGTCGACCGTGGCGCGCGGCTCAGTCGCCACGCACGACACGACGAGCGACCCGACGCAGCGATACCCGTCGCGCTCTTCGCCGTCGCACGAGCCGGGAGGAGCCACCGCGGCGGGAGCCGGACGGGACACGGGGTTAGCCGGATCCTGCGCGCAGAGCCGCGCCACCGCGCGATCCTGCGCGATGACGAGTGAGACTCCTTCGGCTGCGCACCCGCGCGGGCAGTCCCCCACCGCGACCCACGGGCAAGCGCAGCTCTCGGGTGTCTCGGTCGTCTGGCAAGGCATCGCAATCCGCGCAAGCCGCGACGCTTCGACGACTCCCCCCACGCACCGCGCGAGACCATCGGGGCAATCGATGCCGCGTCCGAACGACGCCGGAACCTCCATCACCTTCTGCTTCCGCGTCTTCAGCCAGGTCGACGCGCACCCGCGCTCGCACCCTTCGAGCGCGAACGCGAGCGAACCGAGAGCGACGAGACGCGGCAGAAGCCAGAGACGCGGCACCCGCTCAGAAAAGCAGACCCACGCGCAGGAGGTCCACCGTCGGGAGAACCGACTTGCCGAGCAGATGGGCCATGTCGGTCGCATCGGTCGCGATCGGAATGTTCACCGGGAGGTTGGTCGGGATGGTGCTGGCGAAGCTCGCGGAGAGCGGAATCTGCACCCCGGCATCGATGCCCACGGTCAGCCCCCAGTTCCACGTCGAGAGGAACCCGATGCGCGGGTTGATGAACCAGGTGTCTGCCGTCACCGACTCGGGGAGCGACGGATAGGGCGACGGCAGAGTCAGCGTGGTCGAGGCGCCGACGTGCTGTCGCCCGACGGTCATGCCGACGAAGAACCCGTTCTCGAACGGAAACACCCGCACGTCACCGGAGAGCGCCCAGAAGGTGGTGTCGATCCCGTTGAGGGTCATCGCCGGCAGGACGCTGTATTCGATCCCCACGCCGACGACCTTCTCGATCTTCGCGAACCCTTCGATCGACAGCGGACGGGGAAACCCGACGCCGCCGAACGCGCCGATGCGGAAGGCGTCGAGCGCGCTGTCGTTGTCGCTCTCCTTGCGGCGCGACGTTCGAACCGGAATCTGCGAAGGGTCGCCGTCACCGCCCGAGGTGTCGCCGGTCGCAGAGTTTGGATCGACGTAAGCGATCTTCCCCGTCGCCTTGGCGTCGGACGCCGCGTCGGTGTCCTGGGCCCGGGCGACCCCTGCCGAAGCCAGCACGACGCCCACTACGACCACGCACGCACCGATCGACTTCATCGACGCCACCTCCGGCAAATCAGGCGACTGGCAACAACAGCCCAGCCTTCCCAATGTAGCTGTGATGCGCCGGCGGCCCAGCGGATTCCCGGTCGACACAAACGCACACAAGCCGCAGAAGCGGCTTGTTGTCTGGTCGTGTGGTCTGCGGCCTCCGGCCGCGTCCTCTTTCAGGACGCGGCTACGGAAGCGCGCTTTGTGACCAGGTTGCGAGCGGTTTCGTTCAGCTCTCGATGAACGACTTCAGCTGCTTCGAGCGCGACGGATGGCGCAGCTTGCGGAGCGCCTTCGCCTCGATCTGNNTCGATCTGGCGGATGCGTTCGCGCGTGACCTCGAAGTCCTGACCGACTTCTTCGAGCGTGTGGTCGCTCTTCTCGCCGATGCCGAAGCGCATGCGGAGGACCTTCTCCTCGCGCGGCGTGAGGGTCTTCAAGACCTTCCGCGTCTGCTCGGCGAGGTTCATGTTGATGACGGCCTCGGCCGGCGACACGACGCTCTTGTCTTCGATGAAGTCGCCGAGGTG
>PLXW01000025.1 GCA_003151595.1 Myxococcales bacterium | reverse complement strand
TCTTCTCGCTCGGCGTCGTGCTCTACGAGATGCTCACGGGGAAGACGCCGAACGCGAAATCGGATTCGATCGGCGATCTCATCGTGCGAATCTGCAGTGAGACGGCGCGCCCGGTGCGAGAGCTCGCGCCTTCGGTGAGCGCGCCCGCGGCGGCGATCGTGCACAAGGCGCTGGAGATCGACGTGGCCGCGCGGTTCGCGTCGGCCGCGGAGATGCTCGCGGCGATCCGCGCGCTCGTTCCGGGCGGGCTCTCGCTCGATGCAAACGTTCTCCCGCTGCTCCCCGACGAGCCGTCCCGGAATCCGGCTCCGTCCAGCGCGGAGCGGCCCGTCTTCCGCGCGCCCGCCGCCTCGCGCCCGGACGTCACGCCCCCGGTTCCCGTGCGCGCGCCGATGGAATCGGCCTCCACGATCGCCCACACCCCGCTGAGCAAGTCGGAGCCGAAGGGGACGGCGCTCAGCACGGGGAGCGGGCGGCGGCCCGTCCCCACCACGCCCCCCCTCACGACCACCCCCCTCACCACCACCGAGAAGAGCGCCACGCCCGCGCGCCCCGCTGCGAAGCAGGAACCCGCGAAGGAAGCCTTGCAGCGCCGCATCTACGTCCCCGCGCTGAAGCGCGCCGCCGTCCTCCTCTGGGGGGACGACGGCCTCAACGCGATCGCCGGCGCGTGCGGGGACGACGCGCGCGAGGAGTTCTTCCGAACCGTGAGCGCCGACGAATGGGTCGGGTGTCGCCACGTGATCGAGTGGTGCCTCCGGGCGTTCGAGGGGCCGTGCAAGCGTGACCGGAACAAGATGGCCGAGTACGTCGACCGTGCGTACGACTTCAGCTACGGCGTCGTCCGGAAGTTCATCGTCAGGCTCGCCGATCCCGCGTCGATCGTGCCGCGCCTCCCCGCGTTCTGGAAGCAGGACCACAGCGAAGGGGAGCTCGCGTCCGAGGTCGACGCCTCCGGGAAGGGGTGCACCATCCGCGTGACGGGCACTCCGTACGTTGATCTCGTGCACTCGCGCGCGGGGATGGCGGAGACGTATCGCTACGGGTTCTCGCAGACGCGCGCGAAAAAGGTCACCGAGTCGCACGCGCTGGAGCGGGCGACGGGGAAGCAGGAGAAGCCGGTGCTCGTGATCAAGCTGCGGTGGCAGTGAGCGCGCCGCGCTCACGCGTCGAGCAATCGTCCCCGCTCCGCGCGTGAATCGCTCGCGAAGATCATCCCCGCGCCCCACGTGAAGACCGCCGCCGCGACGGCGCTCCCGACCGCGATGCGGGGACCGAACGTGACGTCCCCCTTCCCCATCACCTCGGCCATCACCTGCACGGCGTTGTACGTGACGATCGCCAGCGCCGACGGCACGACGCTCCCGCTCCGGCCGCGAAGCCACGAGGCGAAGAGGCCGACGACGAGCGTCGTCAGCAGCGAGCGCTGGTCGAGGTGCGAGAGGGCCTGGAACGCCGCGCACACGAGCACGGCGATCCCTTCGGCTCGCCCGCGACGGAGGCCGCTGAACAGGGCGCCGCGGAAGAAGAGCTCCTCTGCGAGCGGGACCACGACTCCGAATCCGACGATGAGCACGACCCGCTGGGCGATCGTGGTCGTGGTCATCATCTTCTCGAGCCGCTCGAGCTCCTCGGGCGCGAGCGGGAACCGCTTGGCCATGAAGTCGTCGATGACCGAGAGCGCCGGAATGAGCGCTGCGCCGGCGAGGATGGCCAGGAGCGAGGCGACGGGCGACGCCGGGCGGACGCCGAGCACGTCGCGCACCGACGCGTGCGGCGCGTACACGCGCAAGATGCCGAAGACGAGCACCGAGTACGCGAGCACGATGCACGCCGTGAGGTTGACCGAGTCGACGGCCGCGCCGGGGCGTGCCCCCTCGGTGATCGAGATCGCCAGCGGCAAGATGAGCCCGATCGCGATCGTCCACGCGGCGGCGGCGAGGAACGAGATCGGGCGCGAGACGTGCGGGGACGCGATCTCGTCGTCGTCTTTTTCGTCGTCGGGTCCTTCGAACATCGTCTGCCGCCGTCAGCGTCCGCGGAGGTGCGCCGGGACGCCGCGCTTCACGACCATGTCGCGCGCTTGCGCCGGATCGAGCGCGGGGTGATCGATCGTGTAGTGGAGGCCGCGGCTCTCGTGACGCGCCGCCGCGCACTCGACGACGAGCTCGGCGACGGTGGCGATGTTCCGCAGCTCGAGGAAATCGCGGGTGACGAAGTACTTCCAGTAGTACTCGGCGATCTCTTCGTGGAGCAGCGCGATGCGTCGCGACGCGCGGCGGAGGCGCTTGTCGCTGCGCACGATGCCGACGTAGTTCCACATGAGGCGCCGCAGCTCGTCCCAGCTCTGGGTGATGACGACCGCTTCGTCGCTGGCACCCGCCGCGCCCGCGTCCCACTCCGGCACCTCGGGCCAGGGCTTGCCGCGATCGCGCACCTTGCTCTCTTCGGCCAGCGCCACGGCCGCGCGGTGACCGAAGACCATCCCTTCGAGCAGCGAGTTCGACGCCAGGCGATTCGCGCCGTGAAGCCCGGTGCAAGCGCACTCGCCGATGGCCCAAAGTCCGGGGATGGTCGTGCGCCCTTCGAGATCCGTCGAGACACCGCCGCACGCGAAGTGCGCCGCAGGGACGATCGGGATCGGCTGCGACGTGATGTCGATGCCGTAGCGAAGGCACTCGGCGTAGATGCCGGGGAAGCGCTCCTTCACGAACGACGGCTTCTTGTCGGTGATGTCGAGGTACACGTGATCGGCGCCGGTGCGCTTCATCTCGAAGTCGACGGCGCGGGCCACGACGTCGCGAGGCGCGAGCTCGGCGCGCGGGTCGTAGCTCTTCATGAACGCCGTGCCATCGAGGCGGCGGAGGACCGCCCCTTCGCCGCGGAGCGCCTCGCTGAGGAGGAAGCTCTTGGCCTGCGGGTGAAAGAGGCAGGTGGGATGGAACTGGTAGAATTCCATGTTCGCCACTTCGGCCCCGGCGCGGAAGGCCATGGCGACGCCGTCGCCCGTCGCGACGTCGGGGTTGGTCGTATAGAGGTAGACCTTCCCCGCGCCGCCGGTGGCGAGCACGGTCGATCGCGCGAGGATCGTCTCCACGCGCCCGGCCGCGACGTCGAGCACGTACGCGCCGGCGCAGATCTCCGGGCCGCCGTAGCGGGCGAGCGTGAGGAGATCGATCGCCATGTGCTCTTCGAGGACGCGCACGCGCGGCTGCGCAGCGATGGCCTCCAGCAGAGCGCGCTCCACTTCGCGCCCCGTCATGTCCTTCGCGTGCACGATGCGACGGGCGCTGTGCGCGGCCTCGAGGTGCAGATCGAGATCGACGTCGCCGTCGGGCTGCCCCGCTTCGCTCGGTTCCTTCTTGTCGAAGCGCGCGCCGATCGACTGGAGCATCGCGATGCGCGCCGGCCCCTCCTTCACGCACAGGTCGACCACGCGCTCGTGACTCAGCCCGGCGCCGGCGACGAGCGTGTCCTGGATGTGCGCCTCGAACGAGTCACCGGCCGCCAGGACCGCGGCGATCCCCCCCTGCGCGTACTTCGTGTTCGACTCGTCGCGCGAGCGCTTCGTCACCAGCACCACGTCGCCGTGCGCCGCCGCTTCGAGCGCGAACGACAGGCCGGCGATCCCGCTGCCGATGACGAGGGTCTCGCACGTAATGGGCATTCGCGCGCGGACCTTAGCACTACATCGTAAGGACCGCGCCGCACGTAAGGGGCAGACGCGCCGTCTGCTAGGCTGCGCGCCCATGCGCCTCTTTCTGACGCGAATCGCCGTCGCCGCGCCGCTCTTTCTCGCTCTCGCTGCCTGCGGAGCCGAGCCCCCGGCGAACGCGCCGCCTGCCACGCCTCCGCCGGCGACGCTCCCCCAGCGCGCGCCCTCGGCCGCCGCGGCGCCCACGTCCGTGCGTCGCGTGGTGGTGAGCTTGACGCGCCCCTCAGGAACGGACGTCCTCACCACCGCTCCGGACGGGACGATCACCTCGGCGCTCGACGTGCTCGAGAACGGTCGAGGCGCGCATATCGACGCCACGATTCGCCTGGCGCCGGACGGGACGCTGGCGTCGTTCGACGCGCACGGGCATCACACGTTCAGCACGCCGGTCGACGAGTCGTTCGCCATCGACGCCGGGCACGCGCGCTGGAAGAGCCACGAAGAGAGCGGCGACCGCGCCGTCAGCGGCGCCGCGTTCTTCGTGCCGGTGTGCGAGACGATCGACACGCTGGGGATGCTGGCGACGGCGGCGTTGAAAGCCGGCGGGACGCTCCCCCTCTTGCCGAGTGGAGAAGCGCACGTCGAGCGAACGGGCGACGCGACTGTGAGCGCGCACGGCGAGCAGAAGCACCTCGTCGGCTACGCGATCACGGGGATCGACCTGATCCCCACGCCCGTGTGGATGAACGACGACGGGAGCTGGTTCGGCTACGTCACGCCGTACTTCTCGGTCGTCCCGGAAGGATGGGAGAGCGCGATCGATCCGCTCGTCGCCAAGCAGCGCGACCTCGATCGCGCGCGCGACCTCGCCGTCGCCAAGAGCCTGGCCCACACGCCGCCAGCGGCCGGGCTCGCGCTCACGCACGCGCGCGTGCTCGACGTGATGCAGGGGAAGTGGCTCGCCGATCAGACGGTGGTGGTCGTGGGCGACACGATCCGCGCGGTGGGCGCGACGAAGACCACGAAGATCCCGGCGGGGGCGGAGACGATCGACCTCGCGGGCAAGGCGCTCCTTCCCGGGCTCTGGGACATGCACGCGCACCTCTCGCAGCCCGACGGGCCGCTGAACATCGCGTCGGGCGTCACGACCGTGCGCGACGTCGGCAACGATCCCGATCAGCTCGACGACTTCAAGAAGCGCTACGACGACGGCACCGCCATCGGCCCGCACGTCTTCCGGATGGGCTTCATCGAGGGGCGCGGCGAGAAGGCCGCGTCGAGCACGATCACCGCCGAGACCGAGGCCGAGGCGAAGTCCGCGGTCGAGTTCTTCGCCAAGCGTCACTACGACGGCATCAAGATCTACAACTCGATGAAGCCGGAGCTCGTCCCCGTGCTGGCGAAGGAAGCGCACGCGCGCGGCATGAGCGTGACCGGGCACATCCCGGTGCACATGCTGGCGAACGAAGCGGTGCGCGCCGGGTACGACGGCGTGGAGCACGTGAACCAGCTCCTCTTGAACTTCTTCGCCGATCACGACACCGACACGCGCACGCTCGCGCGCTTCTCGATCGTCGGCGACAAGGCGGCCGACTTCGATTTCAAGTCGAAGGAGGCGGAGGACTTCTTCGCGCTCCTGCGCGCGCACCACACCGTGACCGATCCCACGCTGGGGACGTTCGAGGAGACGTACGTCTTCGAGCAGGGGAAGATCGCGCCGGGGTACGAGTCGATGGTGGCGCGCCTGCCGCTTCAGACTCAGCGCGGCTATCTGACGGGCGGGCTCCCGATGGTCGGCAAGGAAGACCTCTATCGCCGGTCGTTCGACAAGATGATCGCGATGGCGCGCGTGCTCCACGAGCACAAGATTCAGGTCGTCGCCGGGACCGACGCGCTCGCGGGGCTCATGCTCGATCGCGAGCTCGAGCTGTTCGTGAAAGGGGGCATCGCGCCGATCGATGCCATCCGCATGGCGACGATCGAGCCGGCGCGCGTGATGAAGGCCGACAAGACGAGCGGCTCGGTCACCGTCGGGAAGACGGCCGACCTTTTCGTGGTCGACGGCGATCCACTTGCGCGCATCGGAGACGTTGCCAATGTGGTGACGACTCTTCGCGGGGGTGTCCTCTTCCCTTCGAAAGACGTATTTCAGACCGTCGGCGTGCTACCGGCACCCATGTCCCAGACAGGGCCGCAGTTGACACAGGGCGCCACGCCCCCTAAGAGCCAAAACTGAACCGCGATTCATTGCGCACCCGAGAAGAGAGAGAACCGTGAAAATCCTGGTCCCCCTCAAGCGAGTCGCCGATCCCGACAACGCCAACAAGGTGAAGGTCACCGGCCCCAAGGTCGAGACCACCGGCCTCGAGTGGAAGCCGAACCCGTTCGACGAGTACGCCGTCGAGACCGCGCTTCGCCTCACGGAGAACGGCGCCACGCCGAAGACCCGCGCGGGAGAGGTCGTGGTCGTGACGTTCGGTCCGAAAGAGACCGAGTCGAGCTTGCGGCAAATGCTCGCGACGGGCGCCGATCGCGCGATCCGCGTCGATGCGACCGACGATCAGCTCGACGGAGACCTCGTGGCGCGCGCGTTGAAGGCGCTCGTCGAGAAGGAGAAGCCGGACCTCGTGCTGCTCGGCAAGCAGCAGGTCGACGGCGACTCGAACCAGGTCGCGCAGCTCCTCGCCGAGTACCTAGGCTGGCCGCAGGCGACGTTCGCCGGGTCGATCAAGAGCGAAGGCGACACGAAGCTCGTCGTGGGGCGCGAGGTCGACGGCGGCACGATCAAGCTGAGGGTCACGCTCCCGGCGGTGGTGTCGGTCGATCTCCGGATCGTCGCGCCGCACGCGGTGCAGTCGGTCCACTCGCCGAACCACGCTTACGCCGACGGTGTTCGCTTCGCGGCGCTCATGGCCATCATGGCGGCGAAGAAGAAGCCGCTCACCGAAGAGAAGCTCTCGGATCTCGCGGCCGACGTCGCGATGAAGATCAAGTACACGGGCTTCGAAGCGCCCGCCGGTCGCAAGGCGGGCGTGAAGGTGAAGACGGTCGCGGAGCTCGTCACGAAGCTCAAGACCGAAGCCAAGGTTCTCTGAGAGCACGACAAGGACAAGCGGAGCCAACATGAGCACTCAGATTCTCCTCGTCGCAGAGCTTCACGATGGGCACGTGCGCAAGTCGACGCACTCGGCCATTACGTTCGCCCGGAACACGGGGCTGCCGTTCGCGATCCTCGTCGTGGGCTCGACCGCGAAGGCCGCGGCCGCCGAGCTCACCGGGTTCGGAGCCACCAAGATCATCGCCGCGGAAGACGCCAAGCTGGCGAACCCCGTGTGCGAAGCCGTCGCGCCGACGATCGCCGCGGTCGCCAAGAGCGGCGGGTACGATGTGGTCGCGATCACGGCGAGCTCGTTCGGCAAGGACGTCGCGCCGCGCGTGGCCGCGAAGCTCGGCGCCGGCTACGCGCCGGACATCTCGGGCGTGAAGAGCGAAGGCGGGAAGCTCACGTACAAGCGGCCCATCTACGCCGGCAACGCCTACGGCCTCTGCGAGATCACGACGCCGGTGCAGGTCGTGAGCGTGCGGCAGAGCGAGTTCACGGCGGCCGAGCCTTCGGGCGGCGCGAGCCCGATCGAGAACGTCGCCGCGGCGGCGCCCGATGCGGCGGCGGCGCGCGTGGAGTTCCTGGGCCTCGAAGCGGCGAAGAGCGAGCGGCCCGACCTGGGCGAAGCGCGCGTCATCGTCTCCGGCGGTCGCGCGCTGAAGGAGAAGTTCGCCGAGGTGCTCGACCCGCTGGCGAATTTGATCGGCGCCGCGGTCGGCGCGAGCCGCGCGGCGTGCGACGCGGGCTATGCTCCGCCGGAGCTTCAGGTCGGTCAGACGGGGCGCGTGGTGGCTCCGCAGCTGTACGT
Source organism: Myxococcales bacterium (assembly GCA_003151595.1). The sequence continues at coordinate 156 of PLXW01000025.1, read as the reverse complement.
CGCCATCGGCATCAGCGGCGCGATTCAGCACCTCGCCGGCATGAAGGGGTCGAAGACGATCGTGGCCATCAACAAGGACCCCGAGGCGCCCATCTTCAAGCTGGCCACCTACGGCATCGTCGGCGATCTTTTCCAGGTGGTGCCGGAGCTGACCAA
>PLXW01000106.1 GCA_003151595.1 Myxococcales bacterium | reverse complement strand
GGTCTTCTCGGAGTGACCGTGCGCACGCTCGTCCGCTGGCAAACCGAGGGGAAGTTCTTCGAGCCGTGGCAGGATCCGGGCGACCGGCTCAAACGACGGATGTACGACGTCGAGCGCGTCGAGGCGTACCGCCGCAAGCTGCGTCGCAAGAGTGGGAAGTATCGGATCGACCTCCCTGGGCGGGAGCCGCCTCCGGAGCCGTGGCTTCTCGAGCCTACGGTGCCTGGCCCGGTCGCAGGACGCGTGTACGCGCGGCTTCAGAATGGGGACGCCATCGACGACATCTGCAAGGAGGAGGCGGTTGCCCCGGAGCAGGTGTTCCGACTCGAGCAGCTGCGGGAGCGCTTCGAGGAAGGGCGTCGAAGGTCGACGAAGCGCCCGTCGTCGCCCGCTCGCGCCGTCAGCGACGAGAGCCACCCGGAGATCGCCGCGCTCGCTCGCGAGCTCGACGAAGAGCGGAAGCAGGTGCCTCGGGCCGCCGCCGATGCTCCGGTGCCGTCGTCCCGCGCACCTCGCGTGAAGTAGCTCGATCGCTCAGGTCGTCCTCGGCGGCGCCTTGCCTCCCGTAGGCGTTTCGCCGATCGGTGCGGACGCCAGCAACGCGCCCGAGCTCGCGACGCCTCGGGGGCGGCGTGCGTACGCTTGCCTTTTGGCTCCTCGCGCCTGCGGTGACGCGCGGTGCGCAGCCCGGTCCACGGGCACTGGGAAGCGGTTGAGAAATCTCCACCGAACGGGTACCCTCCGCAGTGGACAAGCGCCGTCGACGAAGTCTCTCCCTCCGCCCAACCGGCGTTCCCCCTTCCCGAGAAGACCGTGCCCCGTATCCCAGCTGCGGAAGTCACTCAGGAAGTCGTTCGGATCCCGCTCACGGAGCTGCACCTCGACACCCTGAACCCTCGTCTTCCCGCAGAGGTTCAGAATGGAACGGAGCAGAACATTGCGGAATACATTGCTGAACACGGTGCGCTGCAAGAGTTAGCACGCTCATTTTCGGACAACGGGTATTTCCCTCACGAGCCAATACTCATCCACCCTCGCAAGAAAGGCGGATGGTGGGTTCTAGAGGGTAATCGCCGTGTGACCACTCTCAAGGTTCTACTCGGCCATTTGGAGGTCGAGGGTTACGATCCCCGTGATGTGACTCTGACCGCCTCACGGCGTCGGGACCTGGGGCTGGTTCCATGCGTTGAGGTGGAAAAGCGTGACGACGTCCATCGATACCTTGGATTTCGCCACATAGGGGGGATTCAGGCATGGAGCCCCGAAGCGAAATGTCGATACATACACGCTGAAGTTGAACGCGAAATTCGCGCTGCCCACGAGGAAGCTTTTCGCCTCGTGGCGCGACGAGTTGGGCTCGACCTCGCCGCGGTTCGTCAAGGCTATCTTGCGTTTGCGATACTCCGGAGCGCCGAGGACAAATTCGGGATCGATGCCTCTACTATCTTCAACCACCGAAAGCAGCGCTTCGGTGTTTGGCTACGCGCGATGCAGTCGCCGCAGATTCGCGACTTCATCGGCTTCGAATCTCCACAGTCGTACCCTGAAGTGATCCGCGCGCTAAAGCATCTGAAGAAGGAAAACCTTGCCGAGGTGATTCTTGACATCGGCCCCCCGCAGGGCGACCCCGTGTTATCGGACTCCCGATACGTAACGGACTACGCACGCATACTTCACAATCCAGAAGCTCGTGCGTGGAAGAAGCGCGAACACAGCATTGAGACGGCGCGAGTTGTCGTTAGTCGAGAGTCGCTACCGGATCGTCTTCGGCGCGTAGCGCGACAGATGGAAGCATTCACGGACGAAATAAGCGGCTTGAAGAATACGAATGATGAGCTCGAAGGTGCTGTTGACGCCATCGATAGAGCGGCGCGGAAGCTACGGGGAACTGTAAAGACCCTTACTTCAAGCTGACGCATGCAGATCGAGCTCGACCTAGACCGCTACGGCGCGGACGCTCGCTGCTCCGCGATTGCCGACTTTGCGGAAATTATCGCATGGCGCGAAGGATGGTGTGGAAAACAAGCGATAGCAGACCTGCTCGAGAGAATCGGACGGGTTCGTTATCGAGACAGACATACAGGTGGCATTCTCCTAGAGCCCAATGAAGTCGGCTTTATCAATGGATCAGATGGCCTCGATCCAGACGCCAATGAGGTATCCGACGCGATCGCCGGCACGCCACAGCTTCTCGTCGACGCCGTTTGGCGCACGCTTGACGAGCGTCGCAACATCTTGGGTGACCTATACCCATACAAGTTCTTGGAGACTTCTATTCGAAAGCGCCGGATCGGCCGTCATCAATACCATGCACTCCTAGCAATCACGATCGCGCACGCATTCGCATTATCTGTCCCTTTGTCTGTTGGTCCGACGGTGGAGCACGTGTTTGAACGGGCGGTGGCTCGTTGCATGACGCGCCCCGGATGGACCGTCGTGCCCTTCGGGACAGCGGCGTCGGGTGGATTTCGAGCCAAGGTTGCCGCGGCGGAGGCGCGCCTTGGCTGGAAGATGCGCATAAACGCAACCGTGCGGAGTACGGCGCCACAGGACGCCGGGCTAGACGTCATCATGCACATGCCATGGGGGGATGACCGATGCGGTCGCCTATTGCTCCTCGGCCAGGCGACTTGCGGTCAGAGTCATACGTGGGGCGAGAAGCTCGCCGCTGAGAGCATGCGACGCAATTGGGGGCCGAGGTTCCAGTTTCCGAATGCGCCGACGCCCGTGCCATTCATCGCCGTCTGCCACCACGTAGAGACGGGCATCTGGGAGAGTCTTCACGAGAGTCACGACGGATTTGTCATGGATCGGTTGCGACTCGTCCTTCAACCTGGGTGGGGACATCTTTCGAGCGAGGAACGCGAAGTCATCGCGGAGGTCTTGAAGGCACCAATGAGTACGTAGGATAGCGAGGAGCTAGATCTCCGCCGTTCGCGGTAGCTCCTTTAATGGGGCTTCGTTCGAAGTTCTCTCGCGAAACGCAAGAAGCCCATGGGCTCGTCAGTCTCTGCGATCAAGCCACCACTGTCGCAGTTGCAGAGGCCGATTCCGCTGCGGTTTGCTGCCCCGCAAACGCGCGCGACATTCGGCGAACGGATCCAGAAATCCACATACGCGAGTTGACGGCCATGACCATTGCACGACATGCGCGTGGGGCAGCCGGCTGCGTTTAGAGCAAGCGTCGCCGTGATTACCATGAGGTCTAATCCCGTGTCGAAATCGGCATATTCTTCGAGAAATTCGTCCTGGCAAGCGTCAAGTCGCTCCCAAAGCTCCTCTTCACCGGGATCATTCAGTAGGCAGCGCTCTAGCATCTCTTCCTCGATGCTCATTAGTTCCTCGACGTCCTTCCATCGAGTCCGCCCGAAGTTCACGAAATCGCGATTTGAAGACTTCCCGTACCTCGCGGGCCCACCGTCGGGCCAGCGAAGGGACGCCGGCCTAACCACGACTTGTATCTTCTCCGAGGTCGTTAGCAATTTCGCCACTGCAACACCTGCCCTGTGGAAGGTTCATCCACGCGACGTCACGAGACCGCGTCGCGAAGCGTAGCGTCTGGGAACCAGGCCGCTCTCCCGCTTTCCGCGTCCCGCACGAGATCGGCCCCTCGCCCCTCGGAGCGCCCCGTCGGACACATTCGGGATCGCTCGTCTCGGGATCGCGATGCTTACGGCCGGCGGCAGCTGCACTGCGCGATTTCACACTCGCGGACGCAGATAACCGCAGTCCCCCTCGATCCGTGCTTGTTCTCCCGGGAAAACGCTGACACGATCGGGCACCGACCCGATGTCTAAGCCCCGGATCTCCTTGGAGCAAGTCATGGATCCCTGCGGGGTCCTGAACGGCGCCCCGGAGCGCCCCCCGTTACGTGGGCTCAAAGCCGGGCGTTCGGGCACGTCATTCAAGCGCATTCCTACCGACGAGCGCCCCTTGCCGGAGCGGGGCCTCGAAAAGGATGCTGGTGCCACGAGGCAGACGGCGCGGGCGCGCTGCCCATGAGTGCCGCGAACGACTTGCGAGTGCTCTCGCTCTTCTCCGGTGCAGGAGGCCTCGACCTCGGCCTTGAGGCAGCGGGTTTCGAGCCCGCGCTCTGCCTCGAGATCGACAGCGACGCTAGGGCCACTCTCGCGGCGAACCGACCTCGCTGGCGCCTCGCCGATCCGGGTGACATTCACGCAGTGGAACCTGTTGAAGTCTTGCGGCAGGCCGGGATGAAGCCACGGCAGCTCGCGCTCCTTGCCGGTGGACCGCCCTGTCAGCCGTTTTCGAAGTCCGCATATTGGGCGAATGGCCACGGTGGCAGGCTGGAAGACCCGCGCGCGGAGACACTGGGGGCATATATCCGCGTCGTTGATGCAGCTCTCCCTCAGGTTCTACTCATAGAAAACGTCAAGGGACTCGCCTACGCCGGAAAAGATGAAGGACTCAAACTCCTCGAGCGCGAGATCGGTGCAATCAATCGCCGACGCGGCACTAAGTACGCTCTTCAGACCATTCAACTTAATACCGCGGCGTACGGAATCCCCCAGTCGCGCGAGCGCATATTCTTGATCGCGAGCATCGATGGGCAAGGCTTTGATCTTCCGCCCCCTACCCACGGCGAGAATCTTGAACCCCTTCGCACAGCATGGGACGCCATCGGGGACCTCGATGTGGATACCTGGCCGTCCGAGCTCAATCTGAGCGGTCGTTGGGCAGACCTTCTGCCAAGCATCCCGGAGGGCTGGAACTACCTATGGCACACGCCACGGAACGAGCCGAATGGGGGACAGCCGCTCTTTGGCTGGAGAACTCGATATTGGTCCTTCCTGCTGAAACTGGCGAAGAACCAGCCCGCGTGGACGATCCAGGCTGCCCCCGGGCCAGCGACCGGCCCCTTCCATTGGCGCAGCCGGTTGCTTTCCACGAAGGAGCTCTGCCGACTCCAGACATTTCCCGAAGACTACGTGATCAAGGGAACCCGTCAGTCCGCGCATCGCCAGATCGGAAACGCTGTCCCAAGCGCCATCGCGGAGCTGCTCGGGTTGGAGATACGCCGTCAGTTCTTCGGCGAAAAGGTGCGTCGCACACCCCGACTCATTCCTAGCGTCCGTTATGGTTGTCCGCCGCCCCAGCGTCGCGGGCGCGTGCCAAAGCAGTACCTGGATCTCCGCGGCCGTTATGAGGATCATCCCGGACACGGCCTCGGCCCAGGAGCACGCAGGCGCGATCAAGCGTTCGGAGTCACGCGGTAGACGATGAGTTCGCGTGGCGGGGGGGGCAGCCAGGACTCCTGCGCCGATTCGCCTGCGATGGTCCCGTCGTGCGAGACCAATGAGGCCAACGCCGAGAGGCGATCTCGATGACCTCCGGAGCAGCGGCTGGACGCGCGCCCGATTGGGATCTCGAACAGCTGGAGGTCATCATTGATCCCCCGACCAGTTGGCAACTCGTCATCGCGGGGCCGGGTGCAGGTAAGTCTGCCGTGGCCTGCCAGCGGATCGCGTATCTAGTAGACGAAGGCGTGCCCGCCACGAGGATTCTTCTCGTGAGTTTTACGCGGACGGCCGTCGCAGAGCTTCGAGAGCGCATTGTGTCTTATGCGATTGCGGGGGAGCGCGCTCGCGCGGTGCGCATTTCCACTATCGACTCTCACGCCTGGACTCTGCGTATAGGCTTCGACGACGATCCGCTGCCAATTGCCCTCGGCGACGGCTCCTACGACCTAGGGATCGAACGAACCGTCGAGCTTCTACGAAATAGACAGGCGGATCTGTGCGACTTCATGAGTCGCATTGAGCATCTGATTATCGACGAAGCGCAGGACGTGATGGACGTCCGCGCAGATCTCGTCATCGAGATGCTTCGGTGTCTCTCCGAGCAATGCGGGGTGACGATTCTCGCCGACCCTGCGCAGGCCATATACGGCTTTACGACCGACGACGATGACGACGCCAAGCGGGGGCCGCCCCTACTTTTCCGCCTGCAGACGGAGTCTCCGCGTCCATTACTGCCACGCAACCTGAAGCAGATTCACCGGATCAAGGAAGCCGCGAGCGGACTCGTCGACCTATTTCTCCGAACGCGAAAGGAAATAGAGTCGGTTGACGGTGAGGACGGGCCGCTCGTTCGCGTGCAAAAAACCATACGCGACCTGTGCGGACAGGACGTTGGGGCAACCTCGTACGAGAATCTCGCGGACTTTTTGACGCACGTCCGAGACGAGTCCATGCTCGTCTTGTTCCGCCGTCGTGCGGATGTCCTCTTTGCATCCTCATACTGCTCTCAGGCGGGTGTCGAACATCGGCTGCGGATGTCTCACGTGCAGACCGTCGTGCGCCCTTGGCTTGGATGGCTTCTAGGAGAAACCACCCAGGCGCTTATCGGCCGAACGGACTTCGACAAGCTCTGGGAATCGCGGGCCGCCATCGAAGGGCGTCCGTTCGTTGGCGAGCAACGCGACGAATCATGGTCAGTTCTCCAGCGGCTCGCTGCAGGGGGCCGAGCGACAACGATTGATCTCGTTCACCTTCGCGCGATCGTGTCTCGTGCGCGGCCACCGGTCGAACTCTGCTACCCCGAGCTCGGAACAACGGGGCCGATCTTGGGGACGATCCACGCGTCCAAAGGTCGGGAGGCAGATACCGTTGTTCTCGTGATGCCGCCGCGCGAAGGTGGAACGGATAGCTCCGAGGTTTTCGAGGAAGCGCGCGTCTACTATGTCGGGGCAACACGGGCGCGCAAGCTCTTGGTCGCCGCTGGCAACAACGGGACACGCGTGAGTTACCTAGCAACGCGACGAATCTACCGAACTCTCGGGCCGATGAAAGCGCAGCTTGAGATCGGTCGCGACGGCGACGTTGATCGAGTCGCTCATCTGGCATGGAGCAACTCTCAAAAGATCCAACGTGCGCTTGCGGCGAGCACCGGAGGAGTCGCTCCACTGAAGGCGCACGCCGCGTCCGAAGATGACTACTCTCTACGACTTATCCTTGAGCAGAAGAGCGATGATGGCATCACTCGCGTTCTGGAAGTAGGCCAGCTAAGCAGATCATTTCGGTACGATCTCGGTCAGCTCTGGAGCCGCGTAGATATTGACCAGAATCTGAGACCGGCAGAGACCATCCCGCATCTGCATCTCGTCGCGGTTACTACAATCGGACTCACCGAAGAAGAGCGCGGCGCGCTACGGGCGCCTTTCAGCCAGAGCGGCCTAGCCCTCGCCCCGGTCGTGAAAGGCTTCCCCATTGTCCAATTTCTCTTCCGGAAGAAGGGTAGGAGCAACCGATGAGTGCACGTCTCTTTCGGGATCAGATCCTTGCGCGACTAGCCGAGGATCTTGTCGGTCCCCTCTCGCCGAACGAGACGCTCTCGGATCGCCCCACCCAGCGGTACAGCACCGGGATCTTGTATCCAAGAGGCTCCAGGATCGAACCCGAAGAGAACGAGGACGGCGGCGCGGCAGTCAATGAGGTCGAGGACGCCGCCTCATCGCCCGAGGACGCGGGCGTCTCACTCCACGCCGCTCTGAAGCCGTCGGCCGCGGGACTGTCTTTTGCCGTCCTCGCCGCCGGTCACGACGTGTCGCCGATCATCGACGTTCAGATCGCCTGCGCTGTGTACAAGCGATTCGCCGTCAACGATGCGGGAGACGAGGTGGCGGAGGGTCCTGTCGACCGCGCACACGAGCGGTGGCGACGGATCGCGCTGGGGGCGGCACCCTCCGTCGAACTCCGTGCGGGTGAGCAGAGGATCAACCTGGATCAGCACGGTGTAAGCGGGATGGAGCTGTACATCCTCGTGACGCCACATTCCGGTGTGACCACCGTAACAGCTGCGCTCGACAACCAGCGTCTGCGCGGAGATTCGTCCGCCTACGACGAGGAACAGCACTTCTTTCAGGTGGGGCTTTCCGTAACGAAGGTGCAACATGGCGCGTTCGCACCAAGGCCCTCGAGGCGAGCACAGACCGACGACGACAGTCGCACCGCCGCGCTCATCTATCGCGATGTCAAGGAGTACGCAGTAGGGCACACGTGCTCGGCGCGCGCCGTGCTCGACCACGACTCGGTGCTCTCGCTGACGACTGATTGGGTGCCGGCCGTGACGGTCCCCGGAGTGAGCGACCGCGGTGATGTTGTCTTCGATGCGATCCGTAATACTGCCGACCGCCGCCCACTTGAGGCGGCGTGGCTGGCGGGAGCTACTCCGACCGCCCTGGCCGCTGGTCTGGACGATCTCGTGACTGCATATCGCACCTGGATCGCGCGAGAGGAGGAGCGTGTTCCAAGCTTTCCGCGGGATCTTCAGCCGCAAGCTCGGAGACACATTGAACGGTGTGTGCGTGGCGCCGACCGAATGGCTGCCGGAGTCGATTGCATACGGAACGATGCAGACGTGTGCACCGCCTTCCAGCTCGCCCAAGCCTCAATGTCGCGCCAGTTCGGTTGGTCGCGAGGCGGGGCACTGACGTGGCGCCCTTTTCAGCTCGGATTCCAACTTCTCGTACTTGCGTCCCTTGCGGTGAGAACCCACGAAGATCGCGGCGCCATGGACCTGCTCTGGTTTCCTACCGGTGGCGGGAAGACCGAGGCGTATCTAGCTCTTACGGCGTTCGTGATCATGCTGCGCCGACTCCGCGGCACGAAGCAGGACGATGGTGCCGGCGTCGCCGTGTTGATGCGATATACGCTCCGCCTACTCACGATTCAACAGTTCCAGCGCGCGGCAGCCATGATCTTGGCTTGCGAGTTCCTGCGTCGTCGCGGCGAAACGACGACAGGGGGGCCCGCTCTCCTGGGCAAGGCCCCGATCGGCATCGGGCTCTGGGTCGGCGCCGCGGCGACGCCGCTGACGCTCCAGGAAGCCCTAGACCGCACACCTGGAGATCCGAGCACGCCGGAGCAACTCACAAGCTGCCCGTGTTGTGGCTCAAAGCTTAGCTGGAAGCTGACTCCCAAGGAGTCGATCGTCGAGTGCACCGACGAACGTTCTACGTGTGAACTCGCGAAGACTGGCGCGCGCCTTCCAGTTTGGACCATCGACGAAGAGGTCTATCGCAAGACGCCCTCGCTGCTAATCGGGACCGTAGACAAGTTCGCGCAGATCGTGCGCAAGTTCGAGACACGCGCCCTTTTCGGCCGCGGAACGCCGTACTCACCTCCTGACCTGATTATTCAGGACGAACTACATCTCATCTCGGGCCCACTCGGTTCCATCGCCGGCCTATACGAAGTAGCGATCGACGAGCTTTGCAGACGGGATGACATTCGACCGAAAATCATCGGCTCAACCGCGACGATCCGCAGAGCGGAGGACCAAATACGGGCCCTCTTCGATCGAACGACTTATCAGTTTCCAGCACCTGGTTTGGACGCTGGCAACTCAGGCTTCGCGGTGACAGACCAGGAGCGTCCCGGGCGCCTCTACGCCGGAGTTACAACGGCTGGCCGCTCTGCAACGTATTTGCTGCAGGCGCTAGTAGCTTCACTTCTGCAGGGCGCAAGCACACCAGGCGCGTCGCCCGAGGAGCGGAATTACTATTGGACTCTGGTTGCGTACTTTAACTCGTTACGAGAACTCGGGCGAGCACTCGTCCTCATGCAGGACGACGTTCCGGTGTCGATCGGGCAGTTCGCTGCGCGGCGAGGTGAGCCGCGCCGACGGATCGAAGCACCGGCGGAGCTAACGAGCCGGGTCCGAGCCTACGAGATCCGGGACATGCTCGAGCGGTTGAGCAAGTCCGCGGCAGATCCGGAGGCCGTTGATCTACTTGTGGCCTCCAACATGATTTCCGTTGGCATGGACATACCGCGCTTGGGGCTAATGGTCGTCAACGCTCAGCCGAAAACACTATCGGAATACATTCAGGCAACGAGCCGCGTAGGGCGCGGAGAGGTGCCCGGCGTTGTCATAACCATGTACAACAGCATGCGCGCGCGGGATCGCTCTCATTTTGAGACGTTCGAAACGTGGCACCGATGCCTCTACAGAGATGTGGAGGCTACAAGCGTGACGCCATTTGCGTCGCGTGCTCAAGACAAGGCTCTGCATGCGGTCCTGGTCGCGTTGGTGCGACACACGGTCCCGGGCATGGACCGCCGACCAATTCTCGACGATCTTAGGCGCCCGGATGTTGAGAGGATTGCCGCGACCATCGAGAGCCGCGCAGCACGCGTGGACTCGGCCGAGCGGGCGATCGTCTCCCAGAAATTGAGACGTCTAATAGATCAGTGGTCGAGTCGCCCCGACCTGCAGACATATTGGGATGATTTTGAGCGACGAACGAGCCTTCTGATGTCTGCTGAACAATTTGCGGCGAAGGCCGACGTCGACCCCGACCTTGACGCAGAGGGTGCACGGCGCGCGATGTGGCCAACGCCAAACTCGATGCGAGAGGTTGAACCTGGGGCGCCGTTTGTCTTGCGCCACGTGTTGAAGACGGAGGGGAACTGAGATGCGCAACGAACTCGGGGACGTCCGACGCAGCCAGATCATCATCACGCACGGGCCTGGTTCCATTGTGGACTTCAGAGCCGGCGGCTACGGCGGCGCTGCCATCTCAGTGGTCGCCGCCGGACTTGAGGAGTGGGATCGTTGGGCCCCTCCACCCGGGCTCGGGCATCCCCAGACCGTGTATGAACCGCGGCTACAGAAGCAGCTTGGCGTGGACGGCTTTCGGCTTCCTCCCGTTGCTCCGCAGAAGGCACCCCGTGTCTACTCCCCAAAGGCAGGGAAGCTCGTGGGGGTGCGCTTTCCGCGTTGGCTTCAATGTCCCCAATGTCATCTAGTCCGACAGTCCCGTTTCTGGACGGAGGACGCTGGTGACCCTGCTCTCTATTGTGCGGACTGCTCGGAGAAGGCCGGAGGTCGAAACCGCGTCCACGTCGTGCCGGTTCGGTTCATTGTCGTTTGTGAAAAGGGCCACCTCGACGAGTTTCCATGGGACTGGTGGGTGAAGCATCAGGAGAGGTGCCCTCAACCGCCCGAACGTCCGCGACGTGAACTGAAGCTTGAGGGCAGCGCCACAGCGGGGCTCAGCGGCTTGCTCTTGACCTGCCTCGGCTGCGGGGCCAGGCGATCGATGGAAGGATGCTTCGGCCCCGACGCGATTTCAGGGCAGTGTCATGGGAGACGGCCGTGGCTTGGTACGGACGCTGACGAGCCGTGCACGGCGAAGCCGCGTGTCGTCCAGCGCGGCGCATCGAACATCTACTTCTCCGTGGTTGAGTCAGCGCTAGACATACCGCCATGGTCGGATGAGTTGCAGAAGAAGATCGGCATGCGATGGGCGATGCTGGATCAGGCTCCAGACGAGAGTGCACGAAAATTGCTCATCCAAGCTCTAAGGCTGGCTGACGTCACTGGGAAACCGGAGGCAGAGTTGATTGCGGTCATCGAGGATCGAATCGCGCGATTGCGCTCGCCGGATCGGAACATTCGATGGGAGGAATATCAGCAATTCGTGCAACACGTGCGGCCGTTCGGCGAGAACACCGAGTTCGAGATTCGACCCGCACACGCGCCCCCGGAGCTAGCCAGCTGGCTTCAATCCGTGACTCGTGCAACGCGGCTTCGGGAGGTGAGAGCGCTGCGTGGTTTCACGCGAGTGTTTCCACCGAGCGCCGGTGACGAGGACCGTATTGCCGCTATTTCGCTACACCACCATGCGTGGTTGCCGGCCGTGGAAAATCGTGGCGAGGGAATCTTCATTCAGTTACGTCCGGATCGGGTGCGTCAATGGGAGACGCGAGCGGCGGTGGTCGCGCGCGCCGACGTCGTCCGCAAGGCATATGAGCAGGCGTGGCGCGACCGTGGGCGTCCCGGTGCGCCACCGAAGTCTGTCACACCGAGGCTCTTGTTGATTCACAGCCTCGCACACGCGCTAATACGACAGCTATCGCTGAGCTGCGGCTATGGGAGCGCCTCGTTACGAGAGCGACTCTACGTGGATACGAACAATTGGGAGATGGCGGGACTGCTCGTTTTTACGTCTTCCCCCGACTCCGACGGAACCCTCGGCGGTCTCGCGCGGCAGGGTGAGAGTGGAAACATGGTGGGGGTGTTCGAAGACGCTCTCACGTCAATGACGTGGTGCTCGTCGGATCCACTGTGCCTTCAGGGCATACACGCCAAGTCGGAGCCTGCAAACGGGGCCGCATGCCACGCATGCTTGCTTGCGTCAGAGACGTCTTGCGAGGAATTCAACACGTTCCTGGATCGAGCGCTTCTCGTCGGGACGCCAACGCAACCCGAACTCGGCTACTTCGAGGACTACCTCCGCGAGCTCCGGAGCTGAGGAATGGGTCTCGCGCGCGACCTGGTTGAGCTCGAAGCACGCGTCCGCGAGTGCTCCGATGTAGATCTATTTTCTTCCATCGAGCAGGGGGGCCTGCTCACGTTGCCGGAGTGCGCCAGCTTACTGGCGCGCGTGATTCCGGCGGAGCCGGCCTCGGTCGTACGTCTGTGCCTTCAGGCGCTCCGGATCCAACACGTGGAAGTGCTTCCGAAGCTCGTCGATGCGGAGCTGGTCGCGACGCTCCCTCCCGACGCGCCGGGACTTGCTCAACCAACACAACGCACTGTGCACGAGATGATCGAGCGCGCGGCGAAGCAGATCATCCTGCTTGGCTACGAACTGACCGACCGGGAGCTGATACTCCTCCTAGCCGCCGCTGCGCAGCGCGGCGTGGACGTCATAATGATCTGTGATCGCGAACGCAGAGCCGCCGCGCGAATTCAGGCGGTGTGGCCGGCGGGCGCTCGACTACCTAGGATCTTCCACGACCGGGAACGCCGCGATGCCCCCCCGCACGCATCGATGCACGCGAAGTGTCTTCTCGTTGATAAGAACGATCTTCTCGTGACATCAGCCAACTTCACTTTCCATGGGCTGCATGGAAACATCGAGATCGGAGTGCGACTCTCGGGGAATCCCGCTGCCGAGGCTTGGAAAATATTCTCCTACCTTGTGGAGAGTGGAGTCGTCGAGGAACTGCGATGTTGAGGTTCGAGCGCTCTCGAAAATACACGCGGCCGGACGTGAAGGAGCAGGCGGGTCTCTCGCGGGGCGCTAGGGGCGGCAACTGGGACACCGGGATCGTCGAACACGACGGGGAGTTCATCATCTTCGCGAACGTGGGGACAGAGGGGCGCACGGGCCATGACTACGCTAACCGGTGGGAGGGCGACCATCTACGTTGGTATCACAAGAATGGTTCTCTCATCTCGTGGCAGAGTGTCCGTAGGCTATTGGAACGCGAAAGCATAGCGCATTTGTTCTGGCGTACTTCCAACGAGGCTCCATTCAACTACGCCGGTACCGGCAAGGCCATGGAGGTGGCGGATACCTCACCCGTAGAGATACTGTGGTCCGTTGATGCTGCGGAGGCTCCGGAGGCCATCATCCGTAGCCCGGAAGAGATGGGGACGCGCGAGTATCGTGAAGGTAGTGTTCGAAAAATTCTCGTGAACGCCTATGAACGCGATCGAGCCGCGCGCCTGGCCTGCATAGGTCATTTCGGTACAGCGTGCGCGGCGTGTGGTCTGCGTTTCGAAGATAGATATGGGCCTCTGGGTGTCGGGTTCATTCACGTGCATCATGTCGTGCCGGTGTCGTCGGTCGGTGCCGAATATCAAGTGAACCCGATCAAGGATTTGCGCCCTGTGTGCCCTAACTGCCACGCGATGCTCCATCGCAAGCAACCTGCGTTGACGATTGAGGAGCTCCGTACGTACCTTCGATAGGACAGCACGACGTCACAGCTAGCCAGCGGCGGCGGTGACAGCCTGCTGTATCGCGTGGGAACGTGCGTCCAGGAAGCCGTCATAATCGTCGGACTGAGCGGCCTTAAAGGCTTCGGGGGAGATGAGATTCGCCGAGAGCCATCTGTCCAGATCTGCGCCGGCGGCCTTCTCTACGGCCTTCAAGTAGACCGACGGCGCAGTGTCCGAGATGACCTTGTTACTCGCCGAAGTCAGCAACACGATGTTCGCAAGTAAACCAATGCGCGTCGGAGGTTCCTTCTTCGTGGCCAGGAACTTTTGCGGGAAGAAGTGATGGAATTCCTTGCTGTTCTCCCAGGCGAGCGCCTTGGTGACGTCAATTTTCTGCCCCGTCAGGAGGTCGATTGGTGACTGGTGGCATAGGACGATCGCAAAAGTCTTTGTGTGGGCGTTATTCGCCCTGAAGGCGCGGGATTTCCAGATCGAATAGTTGGGAGGTGTGTACCCAAAGTCGATGTCATTCGATGCGCCTGCGGCGAACTGCTTTACCGCCGCCTGATCGCGCGCCATAGCTCCCGTGTTCCAGCCACCGAAGTAACCAGTGAAGGATGTCCTCCAAAACCACCGCTTAATCGCCTTGTACTGCTCCGACGTTGGCTTTGGCAGCAGGCGGAATGCTTCCACGAGAACGGTCATTTGGTTCATGTACGGCAGGACGCGAGCGTCCGGGATGCGGATCTCTGTTACGAGAAAATCCACACAACGACGATATGCAGCGCTCGTCTCGTCGACGGCGCCCTGGAGCTGTAGAGCGGGCTTGTTTCTTAGGTCGTCAATGCTCTCGGTGGAAAACCCCCCTCCCGCCGTGGCCGAGACACTACGGAGAACAACCTTGCGGTCAATTGCGGAGAAGTCCTTCTCCGAGAGTTCGTCCAAGATCGCATCGATGGAGTCGACGAGGTCGAAGTCCTGGCTCCACGTGGCGGCGCGCATCAGGTCGACGATCGTCAGGCGGGTGCCCTCGCTATTGATGCGTTCGAAAATGGGCGCCACGTCCTTGAGCGACATGTCGCCGAGCGTAACCGTTGCGATCTTGTAGTCCTTGAACCTGTTGAAGAACGCCTCGGCGTTGGCCTTGAGCGCGGCGCGGTCATCGGCCATTAGCGTGTCGAGCGACGAAACGTGTTTGAAGAAGGCGGCAGCATCCGCCAGCTTGTTCACGCGAACAAGATGAGGGGGCGGATCATCCAAGCTCTCGAGGTGGACGAAGTGTAGATGCCGCAGATCGTAGGCGAGGTTCCATATGCTTTTGGGATCTCCACCCTTCCAGTAGAGGGCACCGCAGATGGTGGACAAGCGTTGTTGGCCGTCCAGCAAGTAGTTGACCGGGTAGTCCGGCTTGGGCAGCTTTATCTCTAAGTCCGCGATTCGGTTCTCGCTCCGTAGTTCTTGGCGACTCTGCCAAAGCAAGATGCTGCCAATCGGATAGCCACGCGCAACACTGTCGAGTAGCGCAATTACCTGTTTGCGATCCCAGATGAAGTCGCGCTGGAATTTGGGAAGCAGAATGTCGCCGATGAGAATGCGACGAGCGAGTTCGTCGATTCGGTCGACGCTGGGCTGCGGATCTTTTGCGAGAGAGGTTGCGGCGCCGGTCATGCCGGCGATGAGAGGAGTGGCTCGGTCGCGTGTCAAGGCAGTCAGCAGCGATCGGGAGTAAGCAGCTCGTCGGTCGCCGGGCGCGAGCCTTTGGCTCCGCACGGAGGCGGGCCGCCGCGATCGCCGCATAGGGACGGGCACCCGGCGTCCCCGCTTCGGATGTACCGATCGCCAAGCCTCCTCGCGCTGAAGGCGAAAAAGCTCGCCAAATAGGGCCAGAGACGCGCGGCCTACTTTACCGAGAGGCCGCTGATCGGGCGCCGTGTGTGGCACCACGAGTGACGCGGGGGGCACGACGGGCGTTCTTCCTTGAGGAGCCCCGTGAACGTTTCGCCCGACCGTGTCGACATGGTACGCGTGAAGTGATGACCCCGGCAGAGATCGCCGCGGACCTCGAACGACGCGGGTGCCGCCTGAAGCACGCCATCAACCTGCCGGATCTGCGCTCGTACGCAGCCCATCAAGCAGTGCTCTCGAGGGCCCAACTTGTGCGCGCGGGCGGGATCCGCACCCCCTTTGCGAGCGACGAATCCGACGAACGGCGCGGTCTCTTCGACCGGTGCTTCGGAAACCTCTCGGACCTTGGGCAGTCGTTCTGGAGGTTCGATCACGCGTCGCCTAATCCGTACGGGCCGATCACTCTCGTGTTCAAGCCAGAGACGTTTAGGCTCTGCGTGGACCTCGCCGTCACTAGGAAGAACGCCGGCAACGCCAGCTACGATCTGTCCACGGACCGCGTCACGGACGCAGCGGCGTGGAGGGACCTTTTTCGAGAGCCGGATTCATGCCGACCCTCGACGGGAGCGTTCTTCGTCGAGGTCTCCACAACGACTAACGCAATCCCTTTCGCGCTTCTCGACAAGGTCATCGTGGAACCGATCTCCCTCGGTGGCCGATCGCTCGCTCAAGCGGTCGACGAACTTCTGGGTACAGCGCCGACCGAGCGGGATCCGGCGCCAGCAGCGAAGAAGCAGGTCCTCGACCAACTCGTCGCGCTCTGCGCGCATCGGGGCGGGACGCCGCCGTACAACGACGATCTTACACCGGCGCCCGACGAAGCGAAGACATGGTGGAACGGTGCCAATGCGGTCCAGCGACGCGTGGCGTTTCGGTGGTTTGAATACGTCGTTTCGACGCTGCGGGATCTGTCGCGGGCCTCCATCCGCGACCCCGTCGCACGCGAGGACGCGCGCGAGGATGCGGGCGAGCACCCGGCCGGAAAATACGAGTGCGATTGCTGCGGAACAGCGACGGACACGGTTTGCTCAGGATGCAATCGTCCGCTCTGCGACGACGACTACTTCGGCGCTACCCCGGACCAACGGCATGACGCCGAGGCGCAGCGCCGATGCTGGGAGTGCGCCTACGACCCGACCTGAGGCGCGTCCCCGGCGAACGCCGGACTGGCGCCCACCACACGGGCCCTGAATAGGCGTCCGGTTGGCGAGTTCCTCCAGCCGACGTAGCGGCGCGGACCGGTCGCGTCGGACCCAGATCTAGTACCGATGCAAGTGATCGCGCCGAGAATCGACCTGCCCAACATGCAAGGCGATCCTTCAGGACGCGCGGCGCGTGTCTCAGCGTTCGGGTCCGAAAGAACGGGCCAAACGAGGTCCGAATCCTAGGACGCGCGTCCCACGTTTCCGTCCGACGTTGAACGCTCTCGCAGCGTTGCGCGCGTTCCACCGCTCCTTACGTCGATCGTGTCCCGAACAAGAAAAGGAGGACACGATCCATGTCTCGCGCAGTACCCGTCTCGCCTCTGAACCCGTCCGAGCCTCGCCCGCGCTACGTGCGCACCGGGCGCCTCGCTCTCCCCGCCGGAGCCGCGCTCCCGCCGGCCGCGGAGAGTGGCCCGCGTCTCTCGCCGCTCGAGCGCCGTGTCTCGCGCGCCAAATCCGATCGCCCGCCGGCCTCGTGGCTCCGCGTCGAGGAGGCCGCGCTGATTCTCGGCGTCGCCGTCATCACGTTCCGCCGCGCGATCGATCGCCACGCGCGACGCGACGCCGACGGCCGCATCTTCTCCGAGTTCGACGGCGTCCGCGCTCGCAAGCTCGGACGTCAGTGGCGCGTCCTACTTGACCCGTGCTGGAGCGTCGACGGCTCTCCGGCTTGACGACACCCGCGTGCTAATCTGGGACCTGCAGAAGCGCACGTCCCTGGCTGAAAGGACAAGCCATGCCCGTGCGTGTCGTCACTCGCCGTGATGAACGGCGCTTGGTCGTTGACATCCACTACCGTGATCCCAATGGAACGTACGTTCGGTATCGCCATGATGCGGAGGTACAGACTCTTCAAGCAGCGCGCGCCGAAGACCGGCGTCGACTCGGACTGATCGCGACGACGGGCTCTCCAGACGGCATCTTGCCGGTTGGCGGTGCCGCTGGCGCCATCCCCCCCGAGCCGAAATCCGGCGAACGCGTAAGCACTGCGCCCCTCTTCAAGGAAGTTGCGAAGGAGTACCTGGCCGCGTTCGCGACCAGCAACTTGAAGCCGTCAACCCGCCGAAGTTACAAAGCGGCGCTCGACAGCTTTCTCCTCTCGGAGCTCGGCGATGAGCCGATCGACGAGATCACCGCGCCGCTCGTGCGTCAGCTCGACGCACAACTCGTCGGCACCGGTGTCGCGCCTTCCACGCGTCGCAACCACCAGATCGTGCTCCGCTCGATCTTGTGTCGCTACGCGGTGGAGCAGGGGTACTTCACGGAGCCGCCGCGCTTCCCGTCCCTCCCGAAGGTGGGCGAGAAGGTGGCGAAGGCGCTCTCGGTCGAAGAGGTTCACAACCTCCTCGCCGCGTGCGCCAACCCGGAACAGCGACGAGCGCTCATGCTCGCCGCGTACACGGGACTCCGCGCAGGTGAGATCCGCGCCCTTCGTTGGAAGGACGTCGATCTCCGAACAGGGACTCTGACGGTTCGCCTCAGCAAGTGCCGAGGCGAGCTCTCGACGCCGAAGTCAGGGAACGAGCGGCTGATCCCGCTGGTCCCCGAGCTACGCGCCGAGCTCGCGCACAGCAAGGTGCGCGAGAAGGAGGACTACGTCACGCGAAGCAGCAAGGGAGAACCGTGGGGCGAGTTCTCGCTCCGCAAAGCCTTCCTCGGTGCTCGCGCACGTGCCGGCCTCTCCGACGAGTGGAGGCTTCACGACCTGCGGCACTTCTTCGTCACGACCCTCTTCCGAAGCGGTGCTCCCGCGCCCGTCGTTCAGCGACTCGCGGGGCACAGCGATCTGAAGACCACGCAGCGCTACGCGCATGCGTCGAGGGTCGACCTTCACGATGCTGTGGCGCGACTTGCGGTAACAGTACGGTAACGGGGCCCCGAGAGGCCTTCGTGAGCGAGGAGGAGCGAAGCGAAATACGAAACGATTCTGAATATATGGAGGAGTGGCCGAGTGGTCTAAGGCAGCGGTTTTGAAAACCGCCGACGGTGCAAGCTGTCCAGGGGTTCGAATCCCTTCTCCTCCGCTGAATGAGCCGCTGGGCGCCGGCACGACGCGCTCGCCTAGGACTCCATAACCCAAGGCCGAGCGCCTTCGTATGAAGCCCTCATCGACGCAAGGACCGAGAGTCGAAGGACGACGCCTCGCTCGAAATCCTCGAAGCGACGGAGACCCTCCACGAGGCGACGCCCGCGTGACCAAGTCGGAATCGTGAATCTCCGCTCGTCCGCTAGCGAGCTACTTCGGAGCCCTCCCTCAACGCCCCCCGCGCCAACTTCCCAACCTCCCCCTCCAACTCCGGCGTCAGCACCTTCATCGAGCCCCCGAGCCCCACCACAAACCGCGCAAGCCTCTGCACCGCCGTCGTCACCACGCTCACGCGAATCCCCCCGGGCACGTCCTCGCACTCCATCCCCTCGATCAGATTCCGCGCGACCCACCGCGCCTCCGGCTCGCTCACGAAGAACACGTGCCGCGTCGCCTCCCCGCCTTGATGAAACCCATCGAGGCTCCCGCGCACGTGCGCATCGAGCGCGCTCTCCTCCGCCGCGCGAAACGGCTCCCCCTTGTCGAGCTTCGCCTCCGAGACGCTCTCCACGCGGAACCACTTGAGCGATCCGCTCTTGTGGCACGTCGCCAGGAACCGCGCGGGCGGGCTCGGATACACGCGATGCACCGAGGCGTACCGACTCGTCTCCGTCCCGCGGTTCGCCGTGAAGTACCGGAACTTCAGCGCGACCTTCGCTCGCGCCGCGTCCTCGATCGCGGGCAGATGCAGCTCCTCCCGCGAGCTCGTCTCCGGCGCGACGACGGCGGCGCCCGCCGCATCACGCGCCGGCAAGTACTTGAGGAGCGTCGCGATCAGCGCATCGCGCCCCTTGCTCTTCGGGAGGCGCGACAGCAATCGAAACAGCTCCGTGATCTGATCCCCCGTGAAGAGCACGCCGCCGGGGTACCAGCTCTTCGGCACGCTCCAGTAGACGTGCGGATGTTCCTTCTCGTCGTGAAGCGGCACACCGCTCGCGCGCAGGTCCTCGAGCTGGGTCTTCAGCGCCGCGGGTGAAACGCCCGCGTGGCGCGCGAGGTCGGCCTGCTTCCACGTCGGCTTCTCCAGGAACGCCTTCAGGATCGCGGCGAGTGTCGCTGTGCTGCTTCGCTGGCCCACACCCGGAACGTATCGCTTTCTCCGTGTTTTCGCGCGTGCTCCGCGGCGGAGTGAACGGCTGCGCAGCCATGTCCAACAGCGTCGATCGTTCGGCGAATCCGGTGGCTCACGTTGAGAGGCAGCAAGGAGCCCACCGTGAACAACGTCATCGCTCTCCCGAACCGCGCACTGAAGATCACGCTCAACGTCTCCGATCCCGAGGTCGTCCACGAGCTCGAGAAGCGCGACGACGGCGCCGCGCGCGAGGCGTTCGCCACGCAGGCGCTTCGACTCGGAGTGCTCGCGCTCCGCCAGGCGAACGGATCGCTCGACGCGGACGCGATCCGTCGCGAGGCCGACCAGCTCCTCTCGTCCGTCGGCGCCGTGATGCAGGAGCGCACGTCCGAGCTCTCGGGCGCGCTCACCAAGACGATGCTCCAGTACCTCGACCCCGCGTCGGGCGCGCTTCCGCAGCGCATCGAGCAGCTCATGAAGCCGAACGGCGATCTCGAAGCGATGCTCGCGAAGCACCTGCGCGGCGATCAGTCCGTGATCGCGCAGACGCTCGCCAGGCACACGCGCGAGCAGTTCTCGCTCGACCGGAAGGACTCGGTGCTCTCGCGTCTTCTGGCGGAGGTCGCAACCACGAACGGAAAGTTTCGCGGCGACGTGGCGGCGGACGTCGACAAGGCTGTGAAGGCGATCGTCGAGGTCCTCGAGAAGAGCCAGCTCGCGACCGCGACCTTGCACAACGAGATGCGCTCCGGGATGGAGAAGCTGCAGACGCGACGCGAAGAGGCCGCGCGCAGCACGCTTCACGGCCTCACGTTCGAGGAGAAGGTCGGCGAGCTGCTGGAGCTCGAGGCGAAGCGCGTCGGCGACGTCTGCGAGCACGTCGGCACCGTGCCCGGCCGCCTGCAGCGCAAGTTCGGCGACTACGTCGTGGAGCTCGGCCCCGAGAGCGCGGCGCCCGGTGCGCGCGTCGTGTACGAGGCGAAGGCGAAGAAGCGCTACACGATGAAGAGCGCGCTCGCCGAGATCGCCGACGCGCGGAAGAACCGCGACGCGCAGATCGGCGTCTTCGTCTTCGACCGCGCGAGCGCGCCCGAGAAGATGGAGCCGGTGTGCCGCGTCGGGAACGACGTGTTCGTCGTGTGGGACGCGGACGACGCGACCACCGACCTCGTCTTCAAGGTGGGCTTCGCCGTCGCGCGGACGCTTGCGCATCGCGAGCGCGCGGCGGACGCGCGGTCGGAGGTGGACTTCAGCGCGCTCGACGCGCTCATCGAGGAGATCGCGGCGCATGCGGCCTCGCTCGACGCGATCGAGAAGGCGGCGCGGAGCGTGAAGAAGAACGGCGAGGCGATCCTCAGCGGAGCGGAGGACATGCGCGCCGCGCTGGAGCGTCAGGTGGAGTCGCTCCGGAAACACGTCGCGGCCGTGCGCGGGGAGGGGGACTCGTGACCCGCGCGGAGTTCTTTCCGCCGACCCGTCCGACGTCCCCCTTCGTCCGCGAGATGCTGGCGCGCGCGTTCGAGGCAATCGCGCGCGCCGCCAGCGCGGAAGATCGACTCGAGGCCCGCGTCGTCGCAAGCGCGGTCCTCCACTACGTGAGCGACGAGCGCACGCTCACCGATCTCCTGAACCTGCTCCGCCGCGCGATCGACCTCGAAGACATCGTGACGCTGGGGCTCAGCTGCGACATCCCGTCCGCCATCGATGGGCGTGAGGCGAGCTACGCCTCGCTCTTTCAGCTTGCCGACTATACCTTCCGTCGTGGAAAGCGGAAGGCGCTCAACGCGCTTCTCTACTCGGCGCTCCTCGAGAGACGCGCTGTCGTGGATGCACCGATGATCCGGAAGGAGTGGCTCATCGCGGTGAGCGACGGAGGGCCCGAGTCGGAGCGCGACGCCGTGGAGCTCATCGAGCAGTGGGTCGCGCAACCGGACGCGGACCTCGGGTGGTTCAAGGAGATCCTCAGGGGTCGGCCCGTGCTTCGGCGGCACTTTGCCGATGACTCCGCACGGACCGCGGAGAAAGGCGACACGCCGGAAGGGGACGAGATTCCGTTCTAGGTCGCACCATGTCGAGCTCGCCCACACGCTCGAGAGTCGAGTGCACCCATGGCGCCAGCCTCTCCCCGTCCCGCCTTGACCCGCCCACCCCCCTGCTCTACTTCGCCGCGATGACCTCGCCCCTTCTCGAGTTGCGCGCCCATTTCGTCGGTTCGCAGGCAGAGGCCGGCTCGATCATCGAGTCACGTGCCGATGAGGCGCACATTCGGATCACCGAAGAGCGGGCGCTCGACGTTGCTCGCACGGAGTTCGCCTTCGCTGCGCCGAGGCGCGGAACACTCGCGGCATTCTTCGACACGCTGCGCTTCGAGGGATTCATTCTCACGCTCCCGAGTCAGAAGGAGTTGGACGACGCCACGCGCGGAGGCGGGCAGGGGGAGATGCTCGCGAAGCTGCTCATCGCCGTGCAGGACGTCCATGGATGAGCGCAAGACGCTGACGGAGTAGCGCGCTTCGCTAGTCTTCGTTCCGTACTCGCCGTAGCGAACTCGCCGCTGGTGCGCGCTCTCCCTACGCCTCGCGCGCCAGGTCCGCGACGCTGTCCTGTAGCATCCGCTGCTCGCCGAGCGGTGGCGCCCGCATCACCACGTGCGCGCGCGCCGCGCTACTCCCAAGAAAGGCCTCACGCCTTCCCGCGCGCTCCCCACTTCGCCACTTCGTCCGCCAGCGTCTGCACCTCTCCATCGCTCAACGACGCCAGCGCCCGCGTCCTCAGCACCGACGAGATCGCCCCTCCTAGGACGGCCACGCTCCGCGCCTCGGCCAGCCGCTCGAGCAGCATCTCCCGCGGCTCTCGCGCGACCTGATCGGCGCGCTCGAGCGCCTCCTCGATCACGCCGACGAGCGCCCGCTGCTCGAACAGCGCCTCGACGAACGCGACACCCTCCTTTCGCATCGCCTCGGGATCGGCTCCCGCGGCGGTGAGCTCGCGATCGAGCTCCTCGTTGCTCATCGCCAGGGTCTCATCCATGAGCCGCTCGTTCTCCGCTCTCTGCTCGGGGCCCTCGTCGGTCACGAGACTCTCTCCCTCCGCCGCGATGACGATCCGGTTGAACGCGAGGTCGTACCCAAAGCCGTCGGTCGCGTGTTCGACCGCGTCTTGCACGAGAAGCATCGGGTTGATGGCGGTGTCGTCGTCGCCATAGCGCAGCTCGAAGCGCGCGTCGGTCGCGGCGATCATGGCGCGCCCCTCCGGGTCGTCGCTCCAGTGATTGGCGGCGAGGGCACGGATGTCGGCGGCGATGAGCGGGCCCTCGGCGAGCGTCATCGTCACGACGTGGCCCGTGCCTTCGTCGGTCACCGTCCAGCCGCTGCGGTCGACCGTCATGCGCACGTTGGGGAGCGCGGCGAGGGCGAGGGTGACCTTGCCGAGGAGGCGGGGATCGTGGGCGCGGAAGAGGACGTAGCGAAGGCGGGGCATGGCGCGGGGGATTCTAGTCACGAACGCCGTGTCCCGCGTCGGAGCAGCTGCCGTGCGGCACCGGCCACCGCCAGAATCGTCCGGGCCACCCTCATGAACACGCAAACCCGCGAGCTCCCCCGCCTCCGGCTCTGGCACTCCGCGTGCTCTATCCCGCGCCATGCCCATGTCCCCGCCCGCGCTCTGGCTCCCCCCCGGAAGACAATCATCCTACCGTGCTACGATCCTCCTCGATGGCAGCCAACACGGCGAAAGTCAGCGTCACGATGGGCCGCGACGCGCTCCACCTCGCCAAGACCATGGCCGAGCGAACGGGCCTCAGCTTCTCTGCGCTCGTCACGGCTGCCGTCGAGCGTGGCCTCCCCGCCGTCATCGAAGATCTCGCGCGCCTCCGCGCCGCCGACCAGTGGATCGCAGACATGCCCGCTGCGACGAAGCCTTCGTCCGCGGAGGTCACGGCGCTCGTCGCGCTTCTCGATCGCGGTCTCCCGCCGACTCCCGAGGAGGTCGAAAAGGCATTCCCGCGCGCGATCGATCCGCGGGCGAAACCCTCTCGGAAACGTGGGAAGGCGACATGGCGCAAGGGATCACGTTCGACACCGGCGCGTTGATTGCGCTGGAGAGGAATCGATCCGGCATCGCGAAGGTCTATCGGGCGGCGCGAGAACAGCGCCGTGTGATCACCGTGCCGACCGTGGTCGTGGCCGAATGGGTTCGCGAGGGCGCCGGTGAGCGCGCGCGAGAGATCCTCCTGCGCAGCATGATCGTCCAGGAGCTGACGCGAGACCTTGCGGAGAAGGCCGGACACGTCATCGGTCACGTGCGCGGTATCCGGCCCGACAAGGGGACGATCGACGCCATCGTCATGACGAGCGCATGGCTGCGAGGCG
This sequence comes from Myxococcales bacterium, assembly GCA_003151595.1. Next base: position 114,659 of record PLXW01000106.1, on the reverse strand, counting down.
ACACGATCTTCACGTCGGACATGCGCGACTTGAACCACATCAAGCAGGGGTTCGCGCCGTTCGCGCGGTTGCAGATCGAGCACGCCTGAAAGCGCCGCTACTCCCGCCTGTCGCGAACCGCCACGCCTCGACGGCGCCTGCGGTGGTCGTGTTCATCGGTCGGTCTGCTTCCGCGCCAGTACCATCGTCACCCGCGTCCCTTCTCCCGCGGCGCTCTCGATCTCCACGCTCCCGCCGTGGATCCCCTCGACCATCTTCTTCACGTTGAGCATCCCCAACCCGCGGCCGGTCCCCTTCGAGCTCACGAACGACTCGCCGATGTGCGGGAGCGCGTCGCGCGCGATCCCGCGGCCGCGATCTTCGACCGTGATCGCGACGAGCGTTCCCGCCTTGCGCCGCTCCCACACGACGCGCACGGCGATCGGCGCGTCGCTCTCCGGCGCGTACGACTCGACGGCGTTCTGGAGCAATTCGAGATCGCCTGCGCGAGGAGCACGCGGTCGACCTCGATCACGAGCGCGGCGTCGATCGCGATCTCGACACGCAAGCGCGCGGCGCGCTCGTCTCCCACGCGCGCACGCAAAAGCGCGACTTGCTCCTCGACCATCGCGCGCACGTTCTCGTCGCGGAAGCTCGGCGAGGTGACCCGCGCGTGCGTGCGCGCCGAGGCGGCGATGCCGCCAGGGCCGCTGCAAGCACCAACGCGCGCTCGTACCGACAGTCGGCGAGGACCGCGATGTCTGGGGCCCAGGCGCTCGGCGCACCCGCGGACCGCCCGCTGATCGCCGCAGAAGTCGATGTCCTTGCTCGAAAATGCCTCTTAACCCAGCAACCTTGATCACAGAGGCCATCCTCAACCGAGAACGACGCGCTCGACGCATGCACGCGATCGGTCGTTCACTCCGATGATATCGTCGCGCTTTTCGAAGGGGCTGACGATGCGAGCGAACTCGATGATTGGGCGACTCGTCGCGCTGTTCTTTCTCTTCGCGCTCGCGGGTCTCGCCTTCGCCGCTTGCGGATCGGGCGACAGCAGCGATGGTCCCTCCGACGCATCCACGATCGCGCACGACGCTGGGGCTCCCGACGCGACCACGGGTGTCGAGTCGAACGACGCAGGCCCGAGCGTCGACGCCATGGCGGACGCGGCGAACGGCGACGACGACTCACTCGACGCGATGCCCGACGCCGCGCCTGATTCCCCCGTCGACGCCCCACCTAATGCGCATCCCTTCGCGGGCACCATCTGCAGTCGCGATGGTTGGTGCTGGAGCACTCCGCAGCCGCAAGGCAACCGCCTCTACGCGGTATGGGGGAGCGCGCAGAGCGACGCCTGGGCCGTCGGTCAGAGCGGAACGATCCTCCATTGGAACGGCGCCGCGTGGTCGACCTCCGCGAGTGGATCGACGAACGATTTCTGGAGCGTCTGGGGCACGGGGCCGAAAGACGTATGGGCCGTCGGCGACGGCGGCACGATCGTGCACTGGAACGGCACGGCGTGGTCGCCCTCCAAGAGCGGCACGACGAACCCGCTCTATGGCGTCTGGGCGAGCGGTCCGAGTGACGCGTGGGCCGTGGGCTTCAGCGGCACGGTCCTGCACTGGACGGGCACCGGATGGCTGGCGTCTCTCACCGGTCCGGGTCCGTCGATCTTCGGCGTCGGAGGGAGCGCGTCGAGCGACGTGTGGATCGTCGGCGGCGGCGGCATCGTCCTGCATTGGGATGGAGTCGCGTGGCTCGCCTCCACGAGTGGCACGACGAGCGACCTCGCCCGCGTCTGGAGCAGCGGACCGAGCGACGCATGGGCCGTCGGCGATCTCGGCACGATCGTCCATTGGAACGGCAGCGCATGGTCGGTCTCCACGAGCGGCACGACGAGCTACCTGACCGGCCTCTGGGGGAACGGACCCAACGACGTCTGGGCGGCGGGCGATGTCGGCGCGCTCGTTCATTGGAACGGGAGCGCGTGGTCCACCGCTACGAGTGTCACCACGACGTTCCTTCATGGCGTCTGGGGGAGTGGGCCGCACGACGTGTGGGCCGTGGGCGAGCTCGGCGTGATGGCCTACTGGAACGGGAGCGCGTGGTCGGCCACCCCTGCGAGTGTCACGACGAATGCACTGAAGGGTGTCTGGGGAAGCGGAGCGACGGACGTATCCGCAGTGGGCGCGGCCGGCACGATCGCGCGCGGGAACGGGAGCGCGTGGTCACTCGACACGAGCGGCACGACGGTCGATCTCTCCGGCATCTGGGGGAGCGGTCCAGGCGACGAATGGGCCGTTGGCGGAGCCGGCACGATCGAGCGCTGGAACGGCAGCGTGTGGTCGCCATTTGCGAGCGGCACGACTAACGCGCTCTCGAGCGTCTGGGGGAGCGCGGCGAACGACGCGTGGGCGGTAGGCGCGGCCGGCGTCGTCGGCCCCATCCTGCACTGGAACGGAAGCGCGTGGTCGTCGTCGACGAGCGGCACGACCGCCAGCTTCACGGGAGTCTGGGGGAGCGGGCCGAGCGATCTATGGGTGCTCGGCCAAGCCGGCACCGTCGTGCATTGGAACGGCAGCGCGTGGTCCTATTTCGCGAGCGGCACGACGAACAATCTCTCCAGCGTCTGGGGTAGTAGCCCGAGCGACGTTTGGGCCACGGGCGATGCCGGCACGATCGTGCATTGGAATGGCAGCGCGTGGTCGCCCATCTCGAGCGGCACGACGAGCTTGCTCATGAGCGTTTGGGGGAGCGGAACGAGCGACGTGTGGATCGCGGGTCAGGGCGGGCTGACCCTTCACTGGGCCGGCAGCGCGTGGTCGCCCATCTCGAGCGGCACGACGAGCTTGCTCATGAGCATTTGGGGGAGCGGAGCGAGTGATGTCTGGGCCGTCGGCCAGGACGGAACGATCGTGCATTGGACCGGCAGTGCATGGTCGCCCGTCGCCAGCGGCGCGTCGGGTTTCCTCTATACGGTTTGGGGGACCGGGCCGACGAACGCGTGGGCCGTGGGCGAGAACGGGACGATCCTCCACTGGAATGGGGGCGCGTGGTCGACCTACGCGACGTGGCTCACGAACTACGATGTCCGAAGCGCGTGGGGGAGTGGACCAAGCGACGTTTGGGCCGTCGGCGTGCAGGGCGGGCTCTTCCACTTCGGTGGCACTGGTTGGTCATCTCTCAACGTGACGGGCGCCCTCACGACGAACTCCTTGTTCGGTGTTTGGGGAAGCGCGAGGAACGACGTCTGGGCGGTCGGCCAAGGCGGTGGCGGGGACGCGACGATCCTGCACTGGAACGGCCAGGGCTGGTCGGCCTCGGCGAGCGGCACGACGAACGAGCTCTTGGGTGTGTGGGGTAGCAGCGCCAGCAATGTGTGGGCCGTCGGCGATGCCGGTACGATATTGCATTGGAGTGGCAGTGCATGGTCGCCGTCCGCGAGCGGCACGGCGAGCCTTCTCACGAGCGTCTGGGGGAGCGGAGCAAATGACGTATGGGCAGTGGGATCGAAGGGCGCGATCGTGCATTGGAACGGCAGCGCGTGGTCGACGTCGACGAGCGGCACGACTTCGGACCTCGCCGGCGTTTGGGGGAGCGGTCCCAATGACGTTTGGATCGCCGGTGGCGAGGGAGCGACGGGGACGATCCTGCATTGGAACGGCAGCGGATGGTCGCCGTCGACGAGCGGCGCGGCGAGCTACCAGGGCGTCTGGGGGAGCGGCCCGAATGACGCGTGGGCGGCGGCGTTCGACGGAACGATCATCCACTGGAACGGCAGCGCGTGGTCGCCCTCGACGAGCGGCACCCAGGCCCCGCTCTATGGTGGGTGGGGAGACAGCTCTGCGGACGCGTGGGCCGTGGGAAACGGCGGAGCCATCCTGCATTGGAACGGCAGCGCATGGTCGCCCGGCTACAGGACGGTGACGTTGGGTAGCCTTTCTGGCATCTGGGGAAGCGGGCCTGACGACGTGTGGACCTTCTCAGGCTACAGCGCCGTGCACTGGGACGGCGCGACGTGGTCGAGCTCCATCGGGAGCTCCGCGGCCGGCGCCGCCTGGGGGAGTGGATCGAGTGACGTCTGGGCCGTGGGTGGGAACGGCAGCATCGAGCACTGGAACGGGAGCGTGTGGTCATCCTCGGCATTGGGTCCCACGAGCGCGCTCTCGGGCGTGTGGGGAAACGGCGCCAGCGACGTGTGGAGCGTGGGTCCTAGCGGCACGATCGTGCATTGGAATGGCAGTGCATGGTTGCCTTCCGCGAGCGGCACGACGAGCAACCTTTCGAGCGTGTGGGGGAGCGGCGCGGGCGATGTCTGGGCCGCGGGGGATTCGGGAGCGATCGTGCATTGGAATGGGAGCGCATGGTCGCCTTCCGCGAGCGGCACGACGAGCAATCTCGCCAGCGTTTGGGGGACCGATCCGAGCGACGTGTGGGTCGTCGGCGCGTCAGGCACGGTCGCGCACTGGAACGGCGCGGCGTGGTCGCCGTCAGCCAGCGGCACGACGAACGACCTGTCCTGCGTGTGGGGGAGCGCAACGAGCGGCGTGTGGGTCGCGGGCGCTCTGGGAACGATCCTTCACCGCTGACGAGCACACCGATGGCGTCGAGCGAGGTCGAGGGGAAGACTGCTGCGATGCGATGGGGCGAGTCGCGCGAGGCGGTCCCACGAAATAATCCGCTCCGCGGGTCATGAGAGGCATCGGCGCCGACGCCGATACCAGTACGCGCACAGCCATCCGCGTATAGGCTTCGGCAATGATGAGAGCGCCTCTTCGCGCGGCTGCCGCGTGCCTCTTCGCCTTGAGCGCCGCATGCACGAGCAAATCGAGCGACAACGGCGCCGCCCAGGCCGCCTCGAACTACTGCACGACGCTCAACAACTACATCAATCGCTGCAACTTCACGGACGCCTGCTCGCTCGCCGTCTCGAAGAACTGCGCGCAGTATGCCGGCTCGCTCTCCAGCGCCGCACTCGCGGCCGTCGGCGAGTGCGACCCTGGAGCGACGTGCGGGAGCGACGCCGGATCGTCGAACGTCGGGGCCTGCATCACGGCAAAAGAGATCGCGAGCGGCCCCAGCGGGGCTCAACAAAAGCTCGCGCAGGATTACTGCGGCTCGTGCGCGTTCGCGTTCTCGCTGACCGCTGCGAATTGCGAGTCGAGCTTCTACGCGGGCGCAACGACCGGGGCTCCCCTCGATGGCGGCGGCACCGCAGTCACTTCCGGGGAAGTGGGCGCCGTCGTACTGGGCCTCTCCGACACCATCGTTTCGGACATCGACACGTCTTGCGCGCAGAAGATGACGGCAACGGTCGATGGCTGCACCAACACGTTCGCTGGCTGCATCGGCATCACGGTTGATTTCGACGCGCCCAGCTCGTCTGCATGCAACTCGACGTCTACGACCTCGAGCACCGCTCCGTTCTCCATGCGCCGCGCGCTGCATCACTGACCGAAGACGCGGCGCGGGAGATCGCGCGACAAAGAGAAGCCGTGATTTTTGGGGGGGGTTCGATGATCGATCGCTTCGGTTCGATGAGTCCGTGGCCGGTTGCGTGGGGAGGGCTCATCTCGCTCTTCCTCTTCTCCGCGTGTGGCCCCAGTGCCCGCGGGGGTCAGCACTTCGGCGAAGCCGAGAACCTCCTTCGCAAGGGGGAGTGGACTCAATCGATGGCGGAGTACCAGGCGGGCTGCGACGCGTTCACGGGCGAGATGGAGCGAACGACCTGCCAGGAGCACGGGCGAACGATCTATGCCGCGCACCACGAAGCGCCGCCCGCCGCCGTAGTGGCGGCAGCGCCCGCCGCGCCCGCAGTGGCTCCCGCGGCCGTGGCGGACCACGCGGAGCTCGTGCGCGGCGCCCCGCAGCCGGGGGCGTTCGCCGTGATCATCGGCATCGAGCACTACGACGGGCTCCCTTCGCCGGTCGGCGCCGCGGCGGACGCGCAAGCCTTCGCGCGCGTCGTCCATCAGACGCTCGGCGTTCCGGACGACCACGTGAAGGTCCTCATCGACGCCAAGGCCACCAAGGCCGCCATCGAGCGCGCGATCGAGTGGGCGCGCACGAGCGTGAAGAAAGGCGGGCGCCTCTACTTCTACTACTCGGGCCACGGAGCTCCCGACACGTCGACCGGCGCTTCGCACGTGGTGCCGTATGACGGCGATCCGAAGTACCTCGATCAAACCACGCTCTCGCTGTCCACCGTCCTTTCGCGACTCGGCACGAGCCCTGCGCGCGACGTGCTGGCGATGTTCGACTCCTGCTTCTCCGGCGCCGGTGGGCGGTCGGTGCTTCCGGCAGGCGCGCGTCCGCTGGTGCGGGTGAAAGCGGCGTCGCCCTCGTCCGATGCCTCGCATCTCGCGCTGTTCACCGCGGCGGGTGGCAGCGAGATCTCGGGCCCGAGCGCGAAGGGCGATCAGGGCGTGTTCACGAAGTACCTCGTCGATGGGCTAGGCGGCGCGCAAGCGGACGCCGACGGCGACGGGCAGATCTCGCTGACCGAGCTCGCCGCGTGGATCACGCCGCGCGTGGCGCGCGAGGCAGAAGAGGACCACCGAGAGCAGCATCCCACGCTCGTCTTGGGTAAGGGGATCGGCAGCGGGGACGAATTCATCGTGGGATGGGGGTTCGCGTCGAAATGAAAAGACGTGCGTCAATCACAGGGCTCGCAATTCTCTTCTCTCTCACGTTCGGCTCACGCGCCTTCGCCGCGGACGACGAATTCGCGCGGCGCGCGCAAGAGACCAACGAGCGGCAGACGGCGATCGACGCCATCGAGACCGACTACGGTCCCGCGATCGCGGCGTCGAAGACCCGGTTCTTCCTGTTCGGACTCGGCGGCGTTCAAGGAAGCTCCGTGGGCGGCGGAGACCTCCTCGGGCAGTGGTCTTCCACGAGCCCGACCTTCGGCGGCGGGCTAGGTCTCGGCTTTCTGGTGGCCGGCCGCGAGGCACAGGTTCGGCTCGCGGTGAGCACCTGGGGATCGACCCTCAGCTGCCCGACTTGCTCCGGTCCGGTGACAGGCTCGCGTTCGTTCCTCTCCGTGGCGGTCGACGGCACGATGCGCTTTCGCTCGTCGCTCGCCTCGCCCGTGTTCTTCGGCGTTGGCCCGCGGCTCGGCTACGCCTCCTATGGCGCCGTCGACGCGGTATACACGATCTCCGGGACCGCGATCCGCGACTCCCAGGGAGCGGGCGGACTCATCTTGCTTCATGGAGTTCTCGAGGGGGGCGTGCAGCTTCTCGATCACCACTTCGAAATCGCGCTGCGCATCGAGGGTGGATACGACGTCGGCGGCGGCGCCGACTACCTCGCGACCTTGGTGCCGGCATGGCGTTTCTGAAGCCCGAGCGGCTCGCCGCTCTCGCGGGTGTCACGGTTGCTCTTGCATGCACGCCTCCGCCGCCGGCCGTAGGGCCGGCACCACCCGCTGTGCACGAGACGGAGCAATCACACCTCCTGGTGTTTCCCGTCTCTGACGCCGCCGGTTTGCTCGGCCGCGCCGTTCAACCCAGCGAGGACGGCGGTTGGACCATCGCCAGCGCGCGCGCCGCCGGGTGCGAGGTCGCGGTGCGCCACGAGAAGGCGGCCTTCCACACGCGACGCCAGGCCGACATGCACTCGCTCACGGCAGTCAGCGGCAGCTATGCCCGGCTTCTATCACTCGAGGCGTCGTTCGGTCGATCCAACACGGCGGACATCGATATCGCCAACACCGAAATCCTTCGCGCCGATACGCGGGGCGCATGTGGCGAGCACGTCATCGATACCGTGTTCGTCGGGCATGGCAAACGCAGCCTGCTGGCGAGCGCCAACGGTGAAATGCACGGAGGAGGTGCTCTGGGCGTCGTCGGCGCCGCAGGCTCGTCTCAGAGCGGCGCGAAGATCCTCGACGCGATCGATTGGAGCGACGATCAAGCGTACGGCTACACGTACTCCACCTCCACGAAGACGGAGCCCCTTCGCATCGGCGTGACGGTGCCCAGCGTGGTCACCGAAGGAGACGAGGTTTCCATTCGCTTCGAAGCGAAGAGTCGCGCCTACCTCGTCGTCTACTACCTGGAGGGAAACGGCCAGGGGGGCGTCCTGTGGCCCTCGAATGAAGAGCCGAAGCCCATGGCCGAGCCCGGGCACGTCGCGGTTCTGCCCTCGCCCGCCGAAATCAAACAAGGATTCTCGATCAAGGCGGCGCTGAGCAAGCGGGGAGAAGAGGCGCGCGAGACGCTGGTCGTTTACGGCTTCGCGGACGAGCAGGACTTCGACGCGCTCAAGCCGAACGCGGGCGAGGAGAGCGCGAACGGCGCTGCGTCGATCGCATCACTGACCGCAAAGCTCGACTCGATTCCGATGAGCCGATGGTCGCGGACGGTGGTTGGGTATCTGATTCGCCCCAAGGGCTAGAGGCTCGTCCGAATGGGGCGAGGGCGGAGATCAGCGCGCGGTACGTCGGGCCGCGCGGCTCCTGCGTGAAAGGCACCGAGGGAAGGCTCGCAGCGTCGGACATCATCCGCGCCCCGCGCTCACCGACTTGAGCGCCGCCATCATCGATGTCCCCATCGGTCGAATCTCCTGGGTCTCGAGATCGATCCAGTAGATGGTCGACACACCTTCGCCTTCGCGCAGCGCGAGCGCACCAGCGGGCGGCGAGGCGCGCTCCGCCATGAGGTAGTAGTTCGCGGTCGGCAGAAACACTTTCCGAATCGCGTCGGGGGACGCGACGTTCCACTCCTCCGCTGGCACCTGGTTGGAACCGTCAATGACGCGCTCGTAGTCCGAGGGGATCGAGGCGTCGACCCACGGTGGGATCGCGCGCGCCGACGGGCGGGACACGGCGGCCGCGTCGTCTCCCGGCGCCATCGGGTCGCGCCAGATCGTGACGTCGACGATCTCCACGTCGACGGCGTCGAGGTCCTTCGATTCAAAGAACGCGGCGGGCGGCATCGCGAAGCCCAAGGAGAAGAGGTGGCCATCGGCGAGCCAGACTTCGACCTTGAGTCGCGCCGAGCTTCCAACGCGCGTCATCCAGACGGCGGCGAGCGGTGCCTCGCTCTCGCGATCGGGGAATCGATCGCCGTCGCCGCGGGCGGGGGTGGTCCAACGCTTCGAGTAGAGGTTGACCTCCTTTCCTTCGGTGAGGCGCTCGATGCGATCGATCGAGTCGAGCTGGGTCGCGAGCTTCGCCGCAGCAGCGGAGCTCATCTTCGCTTTCAGGGCGTCGAGCGCACGGCGTTCGAACGGGTGCAGGCGAGCGGGGCGAAAGAGCGAGAACAGCTTGTTCATCGCCGACACCGGCAATTCGTCATCAATCCGCCGGAGCCGTACGCCGCGCCCGCCCCCGCGCCTTTGAGGATCTTGGGCAATCGGCTCCACTGCTGCACGAGCTGCGACGGGGCGGGATTCGACGCCTTCCAAGCTCGCGGCATGAACCGATACCGGAACGGATCCGAAAGAGCGTGCTCGGCGGCACTCACGTAGTTGCCGTTGAGGATCGTGCGCGGCCCACCGAAGCGATTCGGAATCCAGTGCGAAAACTCGAGGCCCCGCCCCGCCGAGCCAGCGGCGCGTGCGCCGGCCGCTGCTCCGACTGCAGTGTCGAGGACGACCCCCGTGACCTGCCCCCATGTATAGGCGTCCGCGCAAGGGTCGTTGTCGACGCCGAGCTCGTTGAAGAGCGCATCACTGACCCCGAACGTGAGCGCGTTGCTGAATCCCGCAAAGAAGTTCTGAAGCCCCGCGAGGTTCCCGTTGTCATCTTGTTCGAGCAGCCATCGCTGCGCCGCGTTCCATTGGCTCCCCTCGCCTGGATAGAAGCCGAGCCTATCGGCGAAATTAACCGGATCGTTCTCGCAGTACACGTAGACGTTGTAGCCGCCGCGAAAGAGCGTCGCGTCCTTCGAGAGCCACCGACCGATAGACGGGTCATAGTCACGTGCGCCCAGGTGCACTAGGCCCGTGTCCTCATCGCGGATGCCACCGGCGAATCCGAACGGCTGAAATCCGGGACTGGTGTCGGTGACCACGTTTCCCCAATCGTCGAAGGAGAGACTCTCGGCCACCGCGCCGGTGCTCGCGTTGACGACGAGACGAGGATTCGACAGCTCGTCGGAGATCACGCGGTAAGTCGTCGCACCGCGAAGAATCTGTTCCGGGGTCCATCCGGCGCCATACACGAAGCGATTCGTCACCGCGCCGGAGGCGTCGAGCTCTGCGATGGGGCGGAGAGAGCCTCGATAAAGCCACTGCTTCGTCAGTGCGCCGTTGACGAGCTTGCCGACGCGGCGATTCTCGCCGTCGATCAAGTACTCGACGACCTTTCCGCCGGGAAGCGTGACCTTCCGAAGGTTCCCGATGGCGTCGTAGACGTACGACGTCGTCTGTCCCGACTCGGAGCGGGTCGTGACCTCGCCGTTCGCGCCATAGGTAAAACTCGCGCCGCCATCCGTGAGCATTCGATCTTGTAAGTCGAACGTCGCGGCCGTCGTCCCGCCCGGGGTTACCACCGCGGTGCGATTTCCGTTCGCGTCGTACGCGTAGGTCGAGGCGAGCGATCCATTGACGCTCACGTGCCAGAGACGCCCGCGCGCGTCGTAATCGTAGCTGTGCGTCGTCGTCGTGCCCTGGACGGTCTCTGTTCGTGTGCTGATCCGTCCGAGTGGGTCGCGCGTACCGTAGTCGACCGAATAGAGCTCCGTTCCACCGTACTTCGCCGCGTAGGTCGCGATGGAACCGTACTCGTCGTAGGTGAGAGCGTCGATTACGCTGCCGAGAGTGCTGCCCATCAGCAATCCGTTGGTCGCGCCCAGCGTCATGGTTTCGGCACCTGCCGACGTGAGCAGATCGTCGTTGTCGTAACCATAGGCGATGGTGTTCGCGCCGTTCACGCTGTCACTAGCGACACGGAAGCTCGCATCGAAGGTGCGCGCGTAGCTTCCGGTGACTGCTCCTGACCATGTCTGAGCGGTAACAAGCGCCCCGTCGTACGCGAAAGTGAGATGGACGTTGCCGGGCGCGGCGATGGAGGTCAGCAATCCAGTGTGTCCGTCGTCGTACGCGAAGGTCGTGGTTCCCGTTGGGGTGGTGAGGTTCGATAGCTTGCCTGTCTTCGCGTCGAATACAGGCGTCACCGTGACGCCGTCGGAGCGCGCGACGCTGGCGAGGCGGTCATCGCCATCGTACGAGAAATCGGTGCTGGTCGTGCCGCTCCCCGCGACAGCGGGCGGATCATAAGAGTGAGTGAGATCGCCGGGGAAGAACGAGAATCCGTGCTGGGGCCGGCCCGGCGGGGTCACCCCTTTGACGTTGCCGTCGGCGTCGTATCCGAGCGCGACCCCGTTCGAGTCGGGCCATGTCTCGCTGGCGAAATGTCCGTCGGGGTCGAAGCCCAGCGTCGTCACGAGCGACGACGGATCGGTCACGGTGGCGAGATCACCGAGAGCGTCGTAGCTGAACGTCGTGCTCCGCTTTCCCATCGTGACGGCGCTCGGTCGTCCGTTCGTGTCGTAGGTCCAGGTCACCGGATCCGTTCCCGCAGCCGCGAGACTCACGGGGCGTGCCAGCGCGTCGAGGCCGATCGTGACGATGCGGCCCATCGGACTTGTCGTCGTCACCGTCCGCGCCGTCACGTCGTGCACCGAAGACCACGTGTTCCCGTTGATCGTCGTCGCCTCGCTGAGCGACGTCGCACTCAAGGGGTCGCCGAGCGTGGTCAGCGTCGCCGTCCGTGCCGTCGTCGTCGCATACACGAGGCCCGACGGAGTGGTCACGGTACTCGACGAGGGGTACGCCGCCTGCATGCCGAACCTGGGATCCGGCGCCGACGCGGTCGAGTACTTCGTTCCGTCGGGGGATGCCGAGGTCGACGTCGACAAGTCGGCGGCGCGCGTCGAGATCGTTGGAAGACCATCGGCACCGCTCGTCGTCCACTTCATGGACCCGTCCGCGAGCGTCTCGACGCGATGGACGTTCTTCCGACCCAGGCCCGTCGTGACATCGACCTCGCGCCCATTCGGCAGCTGAGTCATCGCCAGGATCTGGCGCGAGCCCGACGCCGAGACATCCTCTTGGAGCCGCCCGAGCGAGTCGTAGGTGAAGACGTGCGGCGCTCCGCCGTTGGGATCCGTGAAAGAGCTCAGGAGATCACTCGAGCCCAGGTATCCGAAGCCGTATGCGTTCCCGATGGGATCGGCGATGGACGTTACATGGCCTGTGGCTGAATCGACGTGCACAGTGGTCGTCTGCCCGAAAGGAGCGACGATCGTGATCTGATCGCCCGCGGCGCTACGGTTGACATGTGTCGTGTTCCCGTCGCCATCGACGAGGCTCGTGACGTACCCGTTCGTGTCGTAGGCGAACTGCCAAAGCAGCGAGCCGGTCGCCGCGTCGACCGTTCGAAGATGGTGACCCGCCGCATCGAAGAAATAGACCTCCGATGCCGCGGTGTCGGGGACTTCGAACGCGGCCATCTGTGCACCGAGCGGCCAGAGAGCGCTCGTTCTCCAGATCCCCTCGGTATCGAGCGTGGTTCCGGCAATCCCGGTGTACAGCGCGCCGGTACCGTCGACACCCACTCCCAGCAAACAACTGGTGGCGGTCGACGACGCCAGGCCGCCGGGTTGCAATGCCTTCGGCGCGGCGCCGTTGGTTCCAATGCGAAGCTGCGGCGCAGAGCCGTCGCCCGCCAGGAGCCAGATCGACTCGTCGTAGTTCAGGCCCGAAATTCCCGTGACGGAACCATTCGATGCACCGCACGCGTAGACCGCGCCGCTTGGGGCGACAGCGATCCGAATGGGAGCCACGAGCGAGCTCGCGTTGCCTTCCGTGAATATGGTCGCGACCCGGCCGTCAGGCCTCATGCGACGAATGCGCGACGCAGCGCCGACTGCACCGGGCTCCTCAACGAAGTAGAGGCTCCCGTCGTCGCCGGCGGCGATCTGGAGAACGAGCGAGAACCAGGCTTGTCCAATCGGAACGCCGTCCTTGTCCTTGCTCGCGTCGTACGTGCATGACACCGACTGGTTCAGTACATCGACCACGCCTGTCCCTACGTCGATGCCGACGATGCTCCCCGTACAGGGGCTCGCCTTCGATTGGAGAACGAACGTGTAGAGCTTGTGGTCAGCACCGAGCGCGTAGGCGCTGAAGGTCGTCTGGGGAAACTGCGCCTGCGTGGCGACGGGGTGAATCTGACCCGACGGATCGAGCCGATCGATCTCCGTGCCGTCCGACTTCTCGTAGTAGAGACTTCCGTCGCTTCCGAACTGGAGATTGAACGAGTTGCTGGGGAGCAGCGTCGGCGTGAACTTGGTCTCGACCCCGCCCGGCGCGATTTTCGTAACAGGGAGTGACGACTGAGACGTCGCGCGAAGCGCGTACACGGTGCCATCGCGCGCGACGGCGAACGAACCCAGGATGCTCGCCGGCGACGTGGTGTCGGTGGCGACCGGAACGAGCGTTCCGGGCGCCCCAGAAGACGGCGGCGGAGAGGGCGGACCGAGATCGTCACCGGTGCCGAGGTGCACGACCCCGAGAGCGGGGTCGTAGGCATGGACGGGCGAGATGCTCCATCCATCACCGATCTGGCTCTGATAGGACGGCACGCTCAACTGAACCTGCCACGCCGGGCCATAGAGCGTGATTTGGTTCCTGGACTTGTCTACCGACGCCGTGCCGCTCGAGATCGCGCCGAAATCGAGCTGCGAGCCGCGGGTGCTCGTCAGGTAGACGCCGTCGTAGACATACCCAACCTGGATCTGTGCCGTGATTGCGCTAGGTACGGGGCGTCCATAGGCGTCCAGGCCGTCCCAGGTGAAAGGAACCGAAAGGTTCGGGCTCGGCGGTGCGCTCCCCTGAATGTCGCGGCCGGCGACTTGGACATCGTAGACGACACTCTCGAGCCCGGGCGGCAGCGTGGGGCCCGTGAGCGGGATGATCGTGGAGAAACGATCGAGCAGATCCCGCGTGCGCCCAGTGTCGTAGCGCAGGAAGAATGGCGTGCCGGCGATGTCGAGCGCCTCGCCGAGCGTCTGGCGTGAGCAGCCGATGATCGATCCAGGCCGCTTGTCACAGTCGTCGAGTTGATTGGGACCGTACGGCCCCCCGAGCGGATCGAGCGGCGGGCACGACGGGTCAAATACGGCACCATTCGGATACGCCGCACATTTCGGCGGTGCGTTCGGCCAGTTGCAATCCCACGGTGTGAAGTGGGTCAGGGGGGTGCGCCAAAGCACGTCTCCCGCCGAGCGGAGCGCAGCGAGCCGGGTCAGCTCTTCATTCGAGATGCCGAGCGTCCCGAGAGTGGTCGAGGACGCCGCCGTTCCCGATCCGTCGAGGTCGATGGCGGCGACGCCGCCGTTCGTCGACAGGATCTTCACGACGAGGCCGTCGTCCGATGCGACCCACTTCGCCTGTGCACGATCGTAGTAGCCCGCAGGAACGGCGATACCCGGCCCAAAGCCGACGATGTCGTCGACGTACAGCGGCACCGGCTGACTCAGCGTCACCTTGGTTGCGCCCGCGTTCATCGCCTCGTCGACGCTGATCTCTGCCGCGTAGGTATAGGAGCTCGTGGGGGGCAAGGTGCCGGGCATCGCGGCGACCCCCGTGGCGCCAACCGTGAACTCGGTCGCGCGGACGCTCAGCGTGTTGAGCGGCGCCGTTCCTCCGTCGGGCAGATCCATCGTCGCTTGCGTGCCTGATGGGAACATCAGGATCGCCTGGCGCGCGCCCGACTGATCTTGCACTTTGCTGCCGAGCGCGACCTGCATCGTGTTCGACGTGAGGTTCACGGTCGTCACGGTGGCATCAAGGGCGACGAGCGCCGTAGGAGGGGCGGCTACGAAGTCGCGAAGGCGCGTGACGACCGAGCGCTGCGCATTCAGGTAGCCAGTGAGCACGAAGTCGAGCGTCACTGTCGAGCCGGCATTGAGGACGAGATCGAATCCGCCGTTCGCTTGCGACGTCGACTGGCCATACTCGGGATGCCCGAGAACGCGGATCGTGACTCCGCTGAGCGGAGAGCCATCACGCGCCGTCACGGCACCCCGAACGACACCAACTGTCGCGCGTTGGATCGTTCCGGCGGCGACGCCCGACTGTTCGGGGCTGCTCCCCGTGTAGAGGAATTGCGTCGCCGTGTAGATGTCGTACGCCGTGGCCGGGGGCAAGGACGGGCCCGTGGGTCCGGGAGGAAGCGCGGGTCCTGCCTCTGAGCCTTGAGGCGCATCGGGCTGCGCGTCGCCCGAGTCGCTCGCGGACGCGTCGCCCGCATCGTCCCCCGGTGGAAGGGTCGCATCGATCCCGCCGTCGAGTGGAGGGGGCACCGACGAGTCAGACCCGTCGGGTCCTATCGCCGCGTCGTTGCCCGGAGGGAGCGAGGAGTCTTGGTCAGGGCCGGGCGGCGGAACGTCGTCCGAACCACCACCGCATCCAGCGATCAAAACGAGAGCGGCAAGAGAGAACGCCCAAGGACCAAGACGTGCCTGTGACATCACCGCGTCAACGTACGCGAGTCACGCAGAGACGCGAGCCGCAGGCCCGTCACCCAACTGGGTGACGCCGAGCGACGCGGCAATCCTTGGGGGACTCTTCATCCCGTCTGCTTCCGCGCCAGCACGAGCGTCACCCGCGTCCCTTCCCCTGCGCCGCTCAGGATCTCCACGCTCCCGCCGTGGATCCCCTCCACCATCTTCTTCACGTTGAGCATCCCCAGACCGCGGCCGCTCCCCTTCGAGCTCACGAACGGCTCGCCGATGTGCGGGAGCGCGTCGTGCGCGATCCCGCGGCCGCGATCTTCGACCGTGAGGGCGACGAGCGTTCCCGCCTTGCGGCCCTCGCACGCGACGCGCACGGCGATCGGTGCGTCGCTCTCCGGCGCGTACGACTCGACGGCGTTCTGGAGCAGGTTCGAGATCGCCTGCGCGAGGAGCACGCGGTCGACCTCGATCGCGAGCGCGGCGTCGATCGCGATCTCGACGCGCAAGCGCGCGGCGCGCTCGTCTCCCACGCGCGCCCGCAAAGGCCTGACGAGCGGCCCGCCATCGCGGGAGTCGGCCGCGGGCGCGCCAGCTCGCCGTATGCCTTGGTCCGCTTACCCCCTGCGCTGCTCACGTCTCCCCAATGACGAAAGAGGCCCGGCCGAAACCCGGCCAGACCTCTCCCCTCACTCACACCCTCTCGACCCCCTCACATCTCGCAAACCTTCCCCCCGCACGGCTTCCCCCCACCCCCCGCGGTTCCCCCCGTCCCTCCCGCACCCCCGCCCCCGCCACCCGCGCCCGCGTCCACCCCCGCCGGCGCATCCACCACACTCAGCACCTGATACGCCGTCAGATGCAACTCCGCCCCGTTGTACTCAACATTGCATCCATCCCCCACGGTCTTCCCCGCCGCCTCATCCAGGTTGTACTGCCCAAAGTCCCCCCGGCAGACATACTGCACCGTCCCATCCGCCTCGTGCCCACCCGCGACCGGCCCCTTCCCACTGCCGCTCGAGTCACTCGCCGGCAGCGCCCCGTTCTGCTCCGACACCCACTGCGGCACGAGCGCAGCCCCATACGTCGCGTCGTACGTCAGCAGATCGAACGTGTTCGACGTGACCCCCACGCCCCCATATCCGAACTGACACCCCCCGTTCTTCGCGTGCCCCACGTGCACCCCGCCGCCATATGCCGCGCGGCACGCATGCTGGAGCCCGTTCACGTTGTCTGACGACGCCACGTACGCATCCGACGGAAACACGTTGGCCGTCGCCGGATTCACCTGCATGGACACCCACCCGAAGATGCTCGGTGTCACAGGCGGCGGGACGCGGTAGTCGCACCCCGAGCGCTGCGGCCCACTCGCAAGGTTCGAGAAATCGAGCGTGCACGTGCCATAGGTCGAGCTCGTGACCGTGATGAGCCCGTTGTGACCGCTCGACTGCACGGGGCCGCTCGCCAGTCCCCAGTTGTCAGTATTCGCGTCGAGCTGGCTCGCCGTATCGGAGGTCACCACCGGATAGCGTCGGAAGTCGTCGACGAACGGGTGGAGGAGGGCGTTCGCGCTGGACGTGCCGGCCATATGGTAATCGAACGAGACTTTCGTGCCGTCCATGCGCGTGTAGTGCACGTGCGTCGTCGTGTTCGGCGTGCCCGTCGGGTCGCCGGGGAAGTCCTGGCTCTCGGCGAAGAGCTGGGTGCCGTCGCCGTTCTCGTTCATCACCGCGGTCTTGAAGGCGTCCAGCGTCGCGAACATCGTCGCGGGCACCGCCTCGAAGAAGCCGATGGGCTCGCCGACGTTGAGCGTCGGCGTGTAGCGCGCGACGGCGACGTAACCGACGGGGCCCGTGGCGCCGGGGATCGGGACGAAGCTCCACAGCGTCTTCGGAACGTTGCATTCACCGATCGCGCAGAGCCAGTCCGGGATGATCGGCGTCGTCCCGCACGCGAAGCCGCGCGTCACGCAGATGTTGGGATGATGGTGCTGACGATAGACGTCGGGCCCGGAATCGCCGGCCAGCGTGTCCAGGCGGACGAGCGCCTCCCGGTCGTTGGTCATCGCGAACGGATCGTTGCTGAGCAGCACGGTCGGCACCGTGAGCCCGACGTCACCGTCGCTCGTCGTCCCGATGTCGAAGTCCGGGGCCGGCCAGACGGTGTGGACGTGGAGCTGGAGACCCGAGCCCACGGGCACGCCGCCCGAGGCGATCATGAAGGTCCCTTCGTTGTCGTAGACCTCGAGGCCTCCGGGCGCGTTGTGAAAGTCGTTGGTCCCCCCGGCGAACGTCTGCAGGTAGGGGGTCTTCTTGTTCATGGCGAGATCCAGGATCAACGCGGGCACCCGGTAGCTCGAGATGGCCTGGCGCGAGATCTTGTCGCAACCGAACGCGAGGCGTTGCTGGAGGCCGTCCGTGGACACGGCCAGGACGTCGGTCATGCCGGAATAGAGAAGGAAGCGGCACGCCTGCTCGTCGCTGTTGGGGCCGAGGTACCAGTGATCGTCCTCCTCGATCCGGCGCCGGAAGGGCGAGTTGCGACGCAGGTGGCTGCTCGACACCGCGAACTTCGCCGACGAGAAATCGAGCACCATCCGCGCGGCGAGGCGAACGTCGTCCTCCGCGGCGAAGTCGGCCAGGTTCTGGACGGCGGTGAGCGTGTACCGCTGGTACGGCTTGGCGTTGAACTCCTGGAAGTCGTGCTTCAGGACGCTCTGGAGCTGCCAGAGCATCCAGTCGTGAAAACCGTCCTTGGAGTTGTCGTAGGAGGCGTTCGTCGGATCCTGGTCCTTGAAGAGCTGATTGGTCAGGTACCGCGACGACTCGATGAGGAAGATGTGATTCTCCGACTCGTCGGCGTCCGCCGACTGGAGGAGCGAAAGATTCGACAGCCCGGCGACCTGGAGGAGGCTGTCGATCGGGTCGAGGAGGAACTGCGTCGTCGTGTAGACGTCGATGCCTCGGATATGGACCTGGTAGATGCTGTTCGAGTGCGGGCCGGTGGCGGCCGAGAGAATGCTGAGGACGTTCGTGTACGCCTCGCACGTGAGCTGATCGCGGAGCGGAGGGAACATGAGAGGGAGGAGGTCCTTGAACGCTGAATCGAGGTCTCCTGCCCGCCCGTTGTCGTCGCCGTTGTCACCCTTTTCGATGGTCGTCCCGAGTAGCTCGCCGTTGGTCTGCAAGCTGGCGAGCGCCTGGTTGGCCAGCGCGCGCCGGTTCGCGACCGCCTGATCCGTCGGCAGGGCGTCGTCCGGGCACGCGCCGTCGTAGGCGATCATCGCGAGCGCGTTGCTGGAGAATCCCTCGCCGATCCCCGTGTCGATCCCGCGGTGCCCATCGGCCGCCCGCCGGCAGGCCCCCGCCATGAGCGCCGCGTTTGCGCGGGTCGCGAACGTGTCGAGCGCCGTCTCCGGGGAGCTGATCGGCGCTGGAAACCGGAGGGGGTCGCCGTCGTGGATGGTCGAGGCCGTGGGCGCGGGGCCGACGACCGGCGAGGGGGGCGCGTGCACGCAGCCGGCGGGCGGGATGAGGGAGGGGGTCTCGGGCACGATCGGCGTGGGCGCCGGCACGATCGGGGTGGGCGTGGGCGCACCGATCTTGATGGCCTCCGAGGTCCGCCCGACGCCATCGGCGGGCGCGGCAGCGACGCCACACGCGGCCATCGAGGTGATGACACCCGTGGCCATGAGCGCGAGAGCGCACGATCGTGCGAGGGACGGACGAGCAAGGGGTGACGTGCGCGACGTGAAGCGGCGAATGAGGTTCATGGTCAATCCGTGGGAAGGGGTTGCGTGGACGAGGGCGTCTCTGGCCTGAAGACACGGCGACCGAGGCGACCGTCTCACGCGCGGTGGAATGAACCCGGATTGCGGGATCGCCGACGTCGTCGACGAGGGTGCGCGCCGCCGCGCGCCCCCCATTTGACACCCCCCTCCCCCAGCGAGACCCTCGTCCCGTGCCCCCCCCGGCCCCGGCCGCCGCGCGCGATCGCTTCCGCCCCATCCGCCAGATCGGCGTCGGCGGCATGGGCGTCGTCCTCGAAGCCTTCGACGTCGAGCACAACATGCGCGTCGCGCTCAAGACGGTGCGCTCGATGTCGCCCGAGGCGCTCGCCCTCTTCAAGCGCGAGTTCCGCGCCGTCCAGGACGTGAATCACCCGAACCTCGTGACGCTTCACGAGCTGCTCAACGACGGCGACGAGTGGATGTTCTCGATGGAGCTCGTCGAAGGGATCGAGCTCCTCCCCTGGGTGCGCGACGTCAGGCTCGCCGACGACGATTCGCCGCCGTCCACCGAGCGCGCCGTTCGTTGCGACTACGGCAAGCTCCGCTCCGTCCTCGCGCAGCTCGCGTCGGGGCTCGCGGCGCTGCACGCCGTGGGGCTCGTGCATCGCGACGTGAAGCCCGAGAACGTGATCGTGGCCGAAGGGGGGCGCGCGGTGCTCCTCGACTTCGGGCTCGTGGCCGAGGTCGCGTCCGATCTCTCATCGTCGAACGACTCGAGCATCGTGGGGACGCCCGCGTACATGGCGCCGGAGCAAGCGGCGGGCGGCGCCGTCGGAGCCGCCGCGGACTTCTATGCGCTCGGCGTCATCGCCTACGAGGCGCTCACCGGGCGCCTCCCGTTCGACGGCGCGCCGCTCGAAGTGATGCTCCAGAAGCAGCGCGCGACGCCCAAGCCGCCGGGCGCGGTCGCCGCCGGCGTGCCGGAGGATCTCGATCGACTGTGCATCGCGCTCCTCTCCTTCGATCCAAACGCGCGACCCGATGTGCACGCGATCCTGCGCGCGCTCGGCGTGGCCGGGACGTCGCTCGCGCCGTCGCACTCCGGCGCGCAAGCGACGCCGTTCGTGGGTCGAGCCGACGAGCTCGAGGCGCTGACGAGCGCGTTCGCGAGGCGGAGGGAAGGGCCCGTCGTGGTGCTCGCGGGCGAGTCGGGAATCGGCAAGAGCTGCCTCGTGCGCCGCTTCCTCGACGCGACGGCGGCGAGCGAGCGTGACCTCGTGGTGCTCCCGGGGCGCTGCTACGAGCGCGAGGCGCTGCCGTACAAAGGGCTCGACGGCGTGGTCGACGCGCTCGCGCGCTTCCTCAAGTCGGCGCCGCGGCTCGAGCAAGCGTCGTACATGCCGACGCGCCCGGGGCCGCTGGCCATGATGTTCCCGGTGCTGCGGCGCGTGGAGGGGATCGCGGCGGCGGCGTCGCAGTTCGAGCCGCGTGAGCGCGATCCCGTGGAGCTTCGCGCGCGCGCCTTCGCGGCGCTGCGCGATCTGCTGGTGCGCGTCGCGGAGCGCAAGCCGACCGTCATCGCCATCGACGATCTCCAGTGGGCCGACGCCGAGAGCCTCGCGCTGCTTCGCGAGCTGCTGCGGCCGCCCGATCCTCCGCCGATCCTCCTCATCGCCACCGTGCGCTCCGGTGAGGCCGAGCCGGGGAGCGCCGAGGCGCGCGTGCGGCAGGCGATCGCTGCGCTTCCGTCGCCGCACGTGATCGAGCTCGGGCCGCTGTCAGCGACGCACGCGCGCGAGCTCGCGTCGCGGCTGCTCAAACGCGCGAGCCTCGACCAGCGCGCCGACGCCGACGCCATCGCGCGCGAGGCCGAGGGGCACCCGCTCTACATCGACGCGCTCGTCCGTCACTCCGCGATCACGAGCCAGGCGCCCCCCGCGCCGCCGCGCCTCGAAGACGCCATCGGCGAGCAAGTGCGCCGGCTCGACGTCGCGGCGCGCCGGGTGATCGAGCTCCTCGCCGTGGCGGGCGCTCCGCTGGCGCAGGCCGCGCTCGAAGGGGCCGCCGAGGTCGACCCGCAAGAGTTCGCGCGCATCGTCTCGTTCCTCCGCGTCGCGCACCTCGCCAGCATCAGCGGCGCGCGCGGGTCGGACACGATCGACGCCTACCACGACAAGGTGCGCACGGCGGTGCTCGCGGGGATCGACGATCCGTCGCGACGCGCGCATCACCTTCGCCTCGCGATCGCGCTCGAAGCGGCCGAGACGGCGACGGCCGAAGCGCTGGCGACGCACTGGTTCGGAGCAGGCGACGCCGAGCGCGGCGCGGCCCACGCCGAGCGCGCGGGGGACGACGCGGCGAGCGCCCTCGCCTTCGAGCACGCCGCGGCGCTCTACGAACGCGCGCTGGCCGCGGCCGGCGCCGATCCCGCGCGCCGCGTGCAGCTCGGCGAGAAGATCGGCTTGGCGCTGGGGGACGCCGGGCACAGCGTCCCCTCGGCGCGCGCCTTCCAGGAAGCGGCGCTTCACGCCTCTCCAGCGCACGCCATCGATCTCCGGAGGCGCGCGGCCGAACAGCTCCTCCGCGGCGGGCGCTTCGACGCCGGGCTCGACGCCGTCAGTGAAGTGCTCGCGTCGATCGGCCTCCGCCTCCCGCGTTCTCCCTTCGCGGCGGTCTTCGCGATCCTGTTCTGGCGCGTCTACCTCGCCGTTCGCGGCCTCGACTTCCGCGCCCGCGACGCGCGCGAGATCTCGCAGACCGAGCTCACGAAGCTCGACGTGTGCTGGTCGATCGCCATGACGCTCTCGTTCACCGACAACGTGCGCGGCGCCGCCTTCAGCGGGCGCAACGTGGTGCTGGCGTTGCGTTGCGGCGATCCGTACCGCGTCGCGCGCGCGCTCGCGCTCCACGTCGGCTACGTCGCCTCGCAAGGCGACCGCGGATGGGCGCGCGCCGAGGCGATCCTGGCGCGCGCCAAGGCGCTCGCCGAGCAGTCCGGCAATCCGTACGCGCTCGGATGGATCCACGCCTCGACCGGGTTCGCCCACTGGCTGCGCGGCGAGTACGCCTCCGTCTACGAGCACATGACGCGCGCGCGATCGATCTTCGCCGAGCGCTGCACGGGCGCCGCGTGGGAGGTGGCGACCGTCCGCTCCTTCGAGATGAACGTGCTGGCGTACCGCGGCGATCTCCTCCGCCTGGCCGCGGAGCACCCGGCGAGCCTGCGCGACGCGCTCGATCGCGGCGATCTCTATTCAGCCAACAGCCTCCGCACCGCGCTGCCCGGCCTCGTCTGGCTGGTGCTCGATCGCGCCGGCGAGGCGCGGGCCCAGGTCGTCGAGGCCGAAGGGGCGCTCTCCTCGCGCGGCTTTCACGTGATGCACTCGCGCGCGCTCAACATGCACGTGTTCATCGACCTCTACGAAGGTCGACCGGCCGACGCCGTCGCGCGCATGGACGCCGCGTGGCCGTCGGCGCGCCGCTCGTTGATCCTTCGCATCTCCTACGTCCGCACGACGATGCTCTACCTCCGCGCCTGCGCCCGCATCGCGCTCGCGCTCGCGCTCCCGCCGGGCCCGGAAGCGGACGCGCTCCTCGCCGCCGCCGCACGCGAAGCGCGGATCGTCGAGTCGCCGCGCGTCGGCCGCGCGCTCGGTCGCGTCCTGCGCGCGAGCATCGCGTCCGCCCGCGGGGAGTACGCCGCGGCCGAGCCTCTATGGAAGGAAGCCATCGACGCGCTCGATGCCTCGGCCATGGAGCTGATCGCCGCCGCCGCGCGTCGCGCGCGAGGCCTCGCCTTGGGTGGAGAAGCGGGCGCGGAGCTCGTGCGCGACGCGGAGACGTGGCTCCGCGATCGCGGAGCCCTTCGCCCGGACCACTTCGCGCGCTCGCTCGTTCCGCAGGTCGCGCGAACGACGAAAGAGGCCTGACCAAAACCCGGTCAGACCGCTTCCCTCACCCGTTCTCACCCCCGCCCCTCCAGCCTCTGCGGAAGCCTCACCGTCACCGTCGTCCCTCGCCCCTCCTCGCTCTCGATCTCGAGCGACCCCCCATGCAGCGCGACGAGCGTCTGGCTGATCCACAGCCCGATCCCGGTCCCTTGTGGCTTCGTCGTGAAGAAGGGTTGCATCAGGTGCGGGATCACGTGCTTCGGCACGCCAGCCCCGTTGTCCGTGATGCCGACGACGACCCTCTCCCCCTCGACGCTGGCCCTCACGTTGATCTCTCCGTCCGCGCGGTTCTCCACGGCTTGCACGGCGTTCCGCAGAATATTGAGAAACACCTGCCCGAGCTTCGAGGCATACCCCTCGACGCAAGGAATCGGCTCGAGCTGAACGTGCACGGTCGGCCAGCTCACCGTCCCCGCACGCAAAAGCGCCAGCGTCGACCCGAGGATCTGCGCGACATCGACGTGCGCCTGCGGCTGCTCGACCGGGCGCGCGATGAACAGGAGGTCGGCGATGATGGCCGTCATCCGCGTGGTCGCCTCGTGCATCTGCCCCAAGGCTTCTCTCACCTCCGCAGAGAACCCATGTCTGTCGGCATCGTCGTGCAGCCGCCGCGCCTGCATGCTCAGCGATGTGAGTGGGTTGTTGAGCTCGTGCGCGACGCCCGAGGCGAGCGTGCCGAGCGACGCCAGGCGATCGCGCTTCATCAGCTCGGCGTGGAGCCTGACCCGCTCGGTGATGTCGCGCGCGTACGAGATGAGCGCGGGGACGCCGTCGATCGACGTCGATGAGAGCGACGCCTCGATGAGCCTGTCTTCGCCGTCAGGCCCCGTCCGCCGGAACTGGAGCGGCGATCCCTTGTCGCCCTTGCGGGTGCGATCGCCGTGCGCGCGGACCTCGTCGTGGCGTTCGACGGGGACGGAGGCCAGCGGGTTGACGTTCGCGAGCTCCTCCACCGAGGAGAGTCCGAGGATCTTCAGCGCGACGGGGTTCGCGTAGATGTACTTCCCGGCGGAGTAGATCGTGATCGAGTCGGGCGACGACTCGGCCACGCGCCGAAAGCGCTCTTCGGATTCGCGAAGCGCCACTTCCGTCGCGTGCTTCGCCGAAGCGTCGCGGAGGAACGCGAACTTCGTACTGACACCATTGATCACGCCATGCGCGAGGCCGAGCTCGATCGGCACCACCGCTCCGTCCGCGCGGACGATCTCCGTCTCGACGAAGACCGGCCCGGCCCCGGACTCTCGGAGCGCGGCACGCACCGTGTCGAGCCGCTCGCGCTCCTTCGGCGAAAGGATCTCCATCGGCGGGAGCTTCCGCATCGCCTCGAGGTCCAGGCCGAAGATCGTCGCGAGCGCCTGGTTCGCGTAGACCCGTTCCATGCGGTCGCCGTGATCAAGGACGACGGTGCAACCGATGCCCACGCCCTCGAGTCCCTCGAGCAGCGCTTGCAACACGGCGGGAGCGGGGAGCGACCCGAACATCGAAGTCACCGTACCTCGGATGAGAGGTCAGATAATCTTCGAACGCCACGGAAAGGCGGCGCCTCATGGCGAAACCGGATCCCCCTCGAACGAAGCAGAACCCGCTCACGACGAAGCCGAGCGCGGCCGCGAGCTCACCACCTTCTCCGGCGAACGCTCCCAGCGTTCCAGCCATCGAGGAGCTTCTGCCCGACGACGCGGCGATCTTCTCCATGACCCACACGATCGAGGCCTTTATCAACGCGCACCCGGACGACTGGACCGAGACTCGGACGGGCGCCGCCTGGCTGGAGATCCTCGAAGCGATGGAGACGCTCCGCGAAGCGACCATCGAGGTCCGTCTCGCCGTCGGCGTGATCCACGCGGAGTCGTGACGCGCGCGCCTGCCCGCGCGCTTCAATACCTCAGCTGCCCGAGCGCAGTGCACACAGTGCCGAGCAGCAGCGCGAACGCAGCCGGGGCAACGAGGAATCGGCGACTCACGCCACCGCTCCCCGGCGCGCGCTCGACACCCAGTTGCCGTGAAACCCGAAGGGTACGACGTGAGGCAAGCGCACCGTGGCGACCGGTGGCGCAGCGACGTCCGCCCCATCGAGCACGCGCAGCTCGGTCGCGCGCGAAGCGCCGTCGAGGACGAGCGTGAGAAGCCACACGTCCGACTCGGACGTGGCGTTCGCCTTCGAGACCGGCACGCACTCCCCCGCGAACTCCGCCGGACCGAGCGCCGCGAGGCGCGTCTCACCGGTGACCGTGTCGATGACCGCAGGCAGCGCGAAGAACGGCCGCCCCTCGGTCCACGCCACGCCGTACACGATGCGGTGCTGCTTGCCGAACGCGCGGCCGGCGACGCGCGGGAACTCCAGCGGCGTCTCCGAGAGGCGAACGCGCGTGACCCGCCCGGAAGACTCGATCCTCATCCGCTCGACGTACGAGGGCGCCCGGTGCGGCGCGTCGCCCACCATCACGTCCTCGATCGTTCGCATGATGCGCGCGTCAGGGTAGGCGCACACGTCGAGCACCACGTCGTTCCCTTCGTCCCAGGCGTTCACGGTGTGGAAGAGCATGAACGGATCGGTGCGCGACCAGCGCGTCTCGCCGGTGGCACGGTCGACGACGGCGACGTTCACGCCGAGCTCGGGCCGGTAACGGAGCGACTCACCGAAGCTCGCTTGCCCGAGGACGAGCGCGAGCGGCACGCGCGGAAGAACGATGGGCGCGATGACGAAGACGACCTTGGTCTTGGTGATCGCGAAGTCGTGCACCATGGCGGGCACGGGCATCGTCAGCTCGGCCGCCAACCGGGTCTCGCCCTTCTTCGTCGTGCAGAACACATGGAGCTTCGCCTCCCTGCCGTAACTCGCGCCGAAGTTCCACATCTCGCCCGTCTCCGGATCGAGCTTGGCGTGAGCGGAGTAGGTCGCGTCCGACGCGAGCGTACCGCTCATGTCGTCCTCGCCCATCGTCTCGAGCGTCTCGGGGTCGAGCCGGTACGGACGCCCCGCTTCACAGAGCGCCAGGAGCTTCCCGGCGTGAAAGACGACGTTGGTGTTCGCCGGGTTCTTGCGATCGTTGCGGTGGACGAAGCGCGTCACCGCGCCGCCCGGCCCGGGCGTGTCGAAGCTCCCGTAGAGGCGCTTGCTGGCGCGGTCCTCGGCGACCTTTCCGAGCGTCGCCACGAAGCGATTTCGGTAGGTGACCCGGCCCCCTTCGATGGCGAGCGCGTGGACCATGCCGTCGCCGTCGAACCACGACCGGAAGCGATCGCCGTACACGTCGTGGCGCGCGGGGCCGATCCGGTACAGCGCGCCGGAGAGCTCCTTCGGCAGCGCGCCGCGAACCTCGAGCGGCCGCGCCTCGACGATCTCCGTCTCGAGCGAGCGAAACCCGAGCTCCTCCCAGGCCGGCACGGCGCTTCGTTTGGCCGCGGTCGTCCCGAGCGCACTTGAAACGGTCGTCATGGTGGTACCCTCCTAATTGACGGTCCTATGTGGACCATCCATTCGTCCACTTTGACCGAGCACATTGGAATGTCAAGTCCCACCGATCTGAACGCTACCGCCGCATCGCTTCTCGGCTTCCTTCACAAGGGGCCGGAGACCGGCTGGGACCTCGTGCAGGCCGTGGAGGCCTCCGTCGGCTATTTCTGGAACGTCACCCGCAGCCAGGTGTACCGCGAGCTCAAGACGCTCGCGTCGGCGGGCTACGTGACGGCGAAGCGCGCGGGGGTGCGCGACAAGGTTCCGTACGCCATCACGGCCGCCGGCAAGACCGCCTTCGCGGCATGGCTCGCGAAAGAGCCCGGCCCGGAGATCCTGCGCCTGCCGATCGTCGTGACGGTCTTCTTCGGAAAGAACCTGCCGCCCGAGCTGCTGCGCCGGTTTCTGGAGAAGGCGCGCGTCGAGCATCGCGGACGGCTCGAGGAATACCGAAGGATGAAAGCGGAGGGACTGCCGGACGCGGACGACTTCCAGCGCTCGACCCTCGAGCTGGGGATCACGTACGAGGTGGCCATGCTCGAGTGGCTCGAGAAGCTCCCGTGGATCAAGGACGGCACCAAGAAAGCCCCGAGCCGGCGAGGTTCGTGAGCCATGCGCCGCGTCCACGTCGACGTCATCAATGCCACGACGCGCGTCTCCGCGGCCGAGATCCGTCGCTGCGTCCGCGCGCTCCGCAAACAAGTCCATCGCGACTTCGCCCCCGTCTGGGGAATCACCGCCGACCTCCACTACACGGCCAGAGGCGCCAAGCCGCATCGCGGCGCATGGCAGCTCGTCCTCCTCGACCAGCGGAGCCAGGACGACGGCTACCACGAGCTCACCAAGGAGGGGCTCCCGCTCGGGCGCGTGTTCATCGAAGAGGCGTCGAAGTGTTCCTCGGGCTGGACGAGCACCGCGAGCCACGAGCTCCTCGAGCTCTTGATGAATCCCGAGACCACCCTCGGCGTCCTGGTCGAGGACGAATCGCTGGGCCAGCGTCTCTATTCGTACGAGGTCTGCGACGCCTGCCAGGACGATCGCTTCACGTACGAGATCGACGGCGTCCCCGTATCGGACTTCGTTCACCCGGCGTGGTTCGAGCCGTGGCGCGAGGCGCGCAGCGCTCGGTTCGATCAGGCGCACAAGCTCACGCGCCCGTTCCAGGTGCCGACAGGCTGCTACGCGGAGTTCTTCGACACGCGCCGGCGCAAGTGGCTCGCGAACTGGGGTGGAAAGGTCACGCCGCGATTGAACGTGTACGGCGTGAACGATCGCGGCGGGAGCCGGCTCTCGCTGCGAACGAAGGCTCGCCGCGATTGGGTCGCCAGCGAGGTCTAGAGCAACGTTTAGTTCGCGCTCCCTACGGTTCCGATCGTCGCGCGCTTCTGGCCATTCGCGGCCCATGCGGCTCCAGCGAACATCGCGGTCAGCACGAGCACCAGCACGATTCGGGGGAGCACGCCCAGTCTCCTAGCGTCGCTCGCGCGCTACGTCAGGCTCTGCCGCCGCCGTTTTCAACCTCGAGCCACGGCACGCTCTCCGCAGGTACATCCCGCCCGACGTGTTCCACCCGAAGATCCCACGACTGAGCTGGCGCAAAATCGCGCGCGGCGTGGCGTGCGTGCTCGCACTCCTCGTCGTGCTCTACGGAGGTGGGGCCAACGTCTTGCTCTCGAGCGGCGCGATCGCCCATCTGGTCAGCAAGCACCCCGAGCGCCTGCGCCTTCAGCTCAAGAGCGCGCACACCTTCTGGCCAGGCCGCGTCCACGTCGAAGGCTTCGAGCTTCGCGGTCGCAGCGCAGAGATCGAGTGGGCCCTGCACATCGACGCGGCGGACGCCGACCTCTCGCTGTTCTCTCTCCTCCGCCACCGCTTCCACGTCTCGAAGGTCGTTGCGACCGGCGTGACGTTCCGCACGCGCTTCCGCCTCGACCCCGCTGCGGTGAACCCCGATCGCGTCGCGCGAATGCCGAGCATCGACGGCTTCGACGCCGTCCCGCTTCTCGGCGTGCCGCCCGAGCCGAGCGGCGTCGACGCCGAGAAGCCGAGTCCGTGGATCATCGACCTGCAAGGGGTCGAGGCCGACGCCGTGCGCGAGGTCTGGATCGACGCGTTCCGCGTCGCGGGGACGCTCGGCGCCAAGGGGGGCTTCACGCTCGGGGACAAGCATCTCGCCGTCGCCCCCGCGACCGCCGAGATCGAGAGCGTCGCGCTCACGACCGGTGACGACGCGATCGCGAAGAGAGTCACAGGCCGCGTCGACGCGCAGATCGACACCGTGGACCTCGACGTGGTGAAGGGAGCCGCCGTGCTCCGCTCCCTCACGATGCACTCGGGGCTCCATGGCGAGATAGGTGGGATCCGATTCATCCGGCACTTCCTCCGCGACGACTCGATCGCGCTCGAAGGCGGCGCGGGGATCTTTCGGAGCGAAGCGAACGTCGTCCGCGGGCTCGTGAAGATGGGGACCGATTCACATATCGAGCTCGCGCCGGCGACGGTGACCATCGACGAGCACCAGCTCGAAGGGCGGGTCCGGATCGATCTCACGACCGGCGACGCCGACGCCGCCCACGCGACGGCGTGGAGTGCTGTGAGCATCGGCCTCGCCGACGTCGCCTTCACCGAGCCGCACGCGAAGCACGTCGCGGCCACGTGCACCGCGTTCGCCGCGCGCGCCCACGCGCAGCCGATGGACCTCGCCGATCCCGCGAGCGTGACGAGAGACCTCGCGTACTCGTGGGAGACCGCGCGCGTCGACGCGCTCGATCTTCACGCGATCGACGAAGCGATCCCGAAGGACGTGCCGTTTCACATCGAGCGCGGCGCGGCCACGTTCGAGACGCACGGGCACGGGTCGCTCCTCGGCGCGAGCGCGGAGGTGGCGATCGAGTCGGCGCTCACGATGAAGATCTGGGGCGCCCGCGTCGCGTCGGGCACGCGCGGAACGGTGTCGATGAAAGCGAGCTTCGTCGCGCAGACGCTCGATCTCGCCGGGACCGATCTCACGCTGAGCGATCCGGCGCGCGCGGAGTGGTGGAGCAAGGTGAAGCTCGGCGCGGCGACGGTGCACTTCGATCCCCCATCCATCCGACTCGCGGTCTCGACCACGGCGCGCGACGCTCGCCCCTTCCTGTCGTTCTACGAAGCGATGCAAGGAGCGTCGCCCGTCGCCAGGACCGCGCTCGACCTAGTCCCCGCACCGCTGATCGAAGCGATGACCGCGAACATGCACGGGTCCGTCCGCCTCGCCGCGTCCAAGGGGGCCGTCGATCTCGAGGACCTCGAGGTGCAGGGAGCCTCGTCGCGACTTCGCGGAGCCTTGAAGAAGCGCGGCGATCGAATGGACGGAGGCTTGCTCGTCGAAGCGGGACCCACCGCGCTCGGCATCTCCTTCACGGCCGGCAAGACGGGGCTCGTCGTCATCGGCGCGCCGAAGTGGTTCGCCGAGAACGTGGCACCGCGCGGCGAAAGGGAAGGCGCTCTGCTCGCACGTTGAGCCGCGCGCCGTGGCATCCGCAGGGCGATCCCGACCTTACTGACAGAAGCCGCAGGCCCACCCGTCCGTACCGCAGCACTTCCAGCCGACCGAGCACTTCGCCGTCGGTCGCTTGTCACCGTCGCACGTCGCCGGCGGCGGAGGAGGCGGCGGAACCGCTCCGCAGTACGAAGCCGAGGATTCGTAGGTCACGATCCCGGTGCACGATCCTGTGGTGGGATCGCACGCGACTCCGCCGAGGCCGACGTCGTTGGTGTCGAACTCGTAAGTCGTCCCGGTGCCGACGAGCTCCTGGCTCGAGGTGCCGAACAGCTCGTAGAAGCTCGCCGACGTCGGACAGACGGCGACCGAGAACGGGAAGCCGAACCCGATGCCGACGCACGAGAACGACGACGTGCAGGCCGGCCCGGCCGTGTACGTGTAGAGGTCCTGTGCGCCCGCGCGACTCACGACAGTGCCCGTGACGGCCTGGACGTCGTACGACGCCGCCGTCGATTGGAGCGAGATCCTCGGGACCGTCGCCGTGCACTGCGTCGACGTGGGGCACGAGACGTTCGTGGCGGCGTTGCTACCCAGGTAGAACTGGGTCTTGCCGGTGGTGTCGAAGCGCGCGCCCGTGATCGTGATTCGCGTCCCGCCGACGTTCGGTCCCGACGACGGTGTGATCGATGTGACCTCGGCGGCGGCGTTCGAGGGGAACGGATAGGCGAGCAGCGCGCCGGCGATGTCGCCCTGGCTGAGCGTCGTCGTGTTGTTCCCGAGCGGGTCGCAGTAATTCATGATCGACGCGGAGTCGTACCTCGTCGTGAGGTAGATGCCGCCGTATTGCGGCGCGTAGTTGCCATAGTCCGAATTGGTGCTGGCCACTCCGCACTGAAACGCCGTCGTCCCCGCGTCCCAGTTGTCCGGGCGCTGCTGCTCGTGCGCGAAGCCGAGCGCGTGACCGAATTCGTGAACCACCTCGTACTGAAAATGTGTCTGGTTCGTCCTCGCGTCGTCCGAGATGAGCGTGACGGTGCGGGCGCCGTAACCCAGGCTGCTGGTGAAGCCGCGCGAGCCCGACGCAAAGACGACCGTGACTTGATTGCCTGACGCCGCGCAAGCTCCGAAGCCGGTGAAGGTGACGTTCGCCACCGCGCTCCACGAGCGCGCGAGGAGCCCCGGAATCTGCGCGCGCAGCGCGGCGTTGTTGGTCGTGTCCGCCCAGCAGACCGGCACGACGCCGTTCGGCCAGACCTTCCCGAGCGAGCCGAGTCCGTAGAGCGCCTCGTCGCCCTCTTTGACGTTCTCGAAATCGCCGGGGCTGGAGCAGCCCGCGGCGCCGAGCGAAGAGAGAGCAGCGGCCGCAAGGACGAGCGAGAGGGTCGAGCGAATTGTCATGCCCTCGAATTAGCAGTGACGGGCGCGCGAGCATGTCGCCCGAATGGGGAGTACCCGTGGCGCAGGCTGCGCTCAGACGGGCGCCGCACCGCGTTCTCCGCGTCTCGCTACACCAGACAGCACTTCTTGTGCTTCTTCCCACTCCCGCACGGACACGCGTCATTCCGCCCGACCTTCGTCGACCGCGCCGGCGCCGGCCGCGTCGCTACCCGCATCGCGTTCCGCTTCTCCGCCCAGTGCACGTGAAGCTGCTCGACGTTGTGCGCCAGGCTCTCCCGCTGCTTCCGTTTCCAGGCGTCCAGATCCACCAGCGGTTTCCCATCCGCGCCCGTCGCGAGCTCGCCCTTTCCCAGCTCCGTCTCCCCCGCCAGCGCCGCGAACGACATCACGGGGATGCTCCCCACCGCATCGCCGGCCCACGAAGGATGCAGCCTCGACCCTTCGAAGTAGCCCCCGCAGAAGCTCGCGATCTCATCGACGTCGTCGGGCTCAGGGCACAGTCGCTCGGCGCCCGTCTCGAGTCCCGTGCGCACGTGCTCGTGAAGCCGCATCAACAGCTCGACGCCGATCTTCGCGTCCGCGTCGTTCGCGAACGGTTCATCGTCTTGCACCGCGGGGAGCCACACGCTCGTCGGGACGTGATCCGGACCGCTCACGACCGCCGCCAGAAAGCCGACGGCCCATTCGATGTCGGTGCCGAAGCCGTCGAGGATCTCGTCGAGCTTCTCGATGTCCTTGTCGGAAAAACCGATCGTCACCTGCATCGCCTGCGATCTCCTTCGTCTCTCGCGACCTCGCGAGCATGCGTCTCATAGTCGATCCAGTGGAGGCTCGGCGCTCCTTCTCCCCACGCGGTCCAGGAGCGCCCCCTCACACCCCCCACCGAAAATCGAGATGCAACGACGCCAGCGGCAACGACCCTACCCCCTTCGCCTCCGCCCGGTGCGCCGTCACCACGGCGTCCTTCGCCCCGGTCCTCCGCAACGCGGTCGTCGCATACGCCGGTAGCGCCGTCGAAAACCACTCATAGAGCACATTGGGGAAATCCCGGATGTGCCCCTCGACGTGTCCCGGCGAGAGCAGCTTGACCTCGCTCGATCCGAAGTCGCACGTCTGCACGAAGACGCGCGGCAAACGCATGGCGAGGTTCTCGGCGCCGACGACCTGAAAGAGAAACCGGTAGATCCCCGAGAGGTCGTGCTCCGCCTGGTACGCCGCGCGCTGCTCCAGGTAAGCGCGCACAGTCAGCCCGAGCGCGCGCGCCTCGCAACGAATCAGCGGCACGGCGGGGAGCGCGTCGTACCAGGCGACCGTGAGGAACTTCTGCTGCACGAACGCGAGCAGCTCGGGATCCTTGATGGCGGCGTACAGGACGTCGAGCCCACCGGGGACCTTGCGCTCGAAGTACGCCTTCGTGCCGTTGTAGACGTTGCCCTTGATCCGATAGGCCGGAGTCGACGCGCTGGGGTCCACCGGCTTGGGCATCGCAGCACAGCGTATCCGCGACGAGATACGGGATCTACCGATGCACCGCGGGAGGCGCACGCCTGACCGGCGCCCGCCCGCGTTTCGGAGGAGGAGTAGCCTGCGTCTCTTCCTTCGCCGCCGGCGCGACGACTGCGGGAGCCACGTTGCGCTCCTGCGCGCGCGGCTCCGCGACACTCGGACGTGCGACTTGCTCCGGGCGTGCGATCGGCTCCGGCCGTGCGACGTACGCCGGCGGTGCCACTTGCACCGGGCGTGTCACCTGCTCCGAGCCACGCCGCGGTTGGACCTCGCGCGCCTGGACCCATCGCGGATCGCGATCGTGCGACTCGCGCTGCCGCCCGAGCTCCTGAGGCTCCTGTCTGTAATGGCCCCAGCCGCGCGCATCGCGCCGGTACCACTCGCCGCCGACATAGTAGACCGGGACACCCTCATACACGACGCTTGGGTAGGTCTCGATCTCCACGACCGGTGGGTCTTGCACATAGACCACGTCGGCGTCGGCAGGCTCCGCGGGGGCGGGGACGCTGGCCCCTTCCACGTAGGTGGGCGCGGGCGCGACCGCCATCGGCTCCGGCTCCGCGGCACAACCCGCTCCTACGGCCAACATGACCGACGCGACGAGCGCGCTACCTCTGCGTGTGAGCTTCTGGAAATCGATACGACGCATGGCGAGTCCTTCCTGACGACGAACGGTCCTTCCTGACGACGAACGAGAGACGCGGCGGCGGAAGACGAGTGGCCGCGCTCGCCCACCTCAAGGGAGGCGTGGCGAGCGCGGCACCCGGCAGCATTCACGCGTCACTGTGGCGAGAACGCCGCTCCTCCTTCCGTGGGGAAATGGAAGCGACGCTACTTCTTCACGGCGTCTTCGACGGCTTCACGGCCTCTTTGACGGCGTGTTTCACCTCTTCCACGGCGCCTTTGACAGCGCCCTTCGCTTCGTCCAGTTTGCCCCGGTTCTCGAGCTTCTTGTCGCCCGAGGCCGCGCCCGCGGTTCGCTCGATCTTGCCTTTGACCTTGTCGATGATTTCGCCCATTTGGATCTCTCGCTCGTAGCTCCAGGGTTGAGCGCACGCAGCGGATTCGCCGCGGGCGCAGTTGGCTACCGAGCATGGGGTGTGCACGTTCGGAGCCATGACGAACCCGAAACCTCAGGGAGCGATCGCCGCCATGACCTTCGGCGCGCTGTTCGTGCTGCTCGTCGTCGCGCCGCTCGGCGTTTCGCTCGCGAGCGGCGACGGCGCCGTTTGCTTCACGGACGCCGCGTGCCCTCTTTCGTCGCTCAACCCGTGCGTGCGCAAGCCACCCTTCGCGGTGGTCGGACGGTGCGAGGTCGCCATCAAGTGAGCGAGGTCACCACCGCTCGGACCGCTCACGGATAGTCCGTATACCCCTTCGCCCCCGGCGTATAAAACGTCGCGAAGTCCGGCGCATTGAGCGCCCGCCCCGCCTTCGCGCGCGCCAGGAAATCCGGATTCGCCAGGTACGGTCGTCCGAACGCGACGAGCTCGCCCTTCTTCGCCTCCAGCGCCGCCTCGGCCGTCGCGAGGTCGTACCCACCGGCGAGGATGATCGTCCCGCCGAAGCGCGCGCGGATCGCCGCCTTCACGGTGTCGCTCACCGGCGGCGCGCCCATCGCGCTGTGATCGACCACGTGCACATAGACCAGCCCCGCGTCGCGCATCCGCTCCGCGAAGTACGGGTACGACGTCTCCACTTCCGGATCCGCCTTCATGCCGCCGTTCGTTCCGTACGGAGACATGCGGATGCCGAGACGATCGCCGCCGATCGCGTCCGCCGTCCTCCGCGCCACCTCGAACCCGAACCGCGCGCGCGCTTCGATCGAGCCGCCCCACTTGTCCGTTCTGTGATTGCTCGTCGCGTTCAAGAACTGCTCGATGAGGTACCCGTTCGCGCCGTGCAGCTCCACGCCGTCGAAGCCCGCCGTGATCGCGAGCTTCGCGCTCGTCACGTACTCCTCGATCGCGTGCTCGATGTCCGCCTCGGTCATCTCCGTCGCCAGCGTGAGCGGCACCTGCGCGGCGAGCTCGTCGACCCACATCTTCTGATCGGGGAGCGCCATGGCCGAAGGCGCGAGCACGCGTCCACCCGCCGGCAGGTTCTTCTCGTGCCCGACGCGCCCCGTGTGCATCAGCTGCACGAAGATGCGCCCGCCCTTCGCGTGCACAGCATCGGTCACGACACGCCAGCCGCGCGCTTGCTCGGCGTTGAAGAGCCCCGGGATGCGCGGGTAGCCGAGACCGTTCGGGCTCGGGCTCGTCCCTTCCGTGATGATCAGCCCCGCGTCGGCCGCGCGCTGCGCGTAGTACGTCGCGACGAGCTCGCCGGGCACGCTGCCGGGTGAGCGGCTGCGCGTCATCGGTGACATGACCGCGCGGTTCTTGAGCTCGATGCGACCGAGGCGATACGGAGTGAACAGGAGTCCGGGCATGAGGAGTCGGATGCTCCGATCACGTTCGCGGTTCCGAAGCGCCGAGCAATCTCGGTCCGAACGGCTGAATCACAGGCTCGGGCGCGGGCCGCGGCGGCTCCGGCAATTCGGGATGGATGGGCTCGACCGGA
The DNA here is from genome assembly GCA_003151595.1 of Myxococcales bacterium. The sequence continues at coordinate 79,123 of PLXW01000106.1, read as the reverse complement.
ATCGGCTCGTGAATCCGTTGCGGCAGATTCGGGTTGTGCACCGGCGGAGGCACGTGCTGTCCCGGATCGTTCGGCGTGTGCGGGTAGGGCTGAGTCATGCGCCGATCGGTGTGCGCGAGGCGTGCCAAGAAACGCTCACGCGCGCTCTTCGGCTCGCTACGCCTCGGTGCTAGATCCGACCGCATGACCGCGAACGCCGCCCTCACGTTCCGCCGCCTCCACGACGGCCCCGATCTCCTCCTCCTCGCCAACTGCTGGGACGCCGGCAGCGCCCGCCTCTTCGAGAGTCTCGGCGCCCGCGCGCTCGCCACCACGAGCGCCGGCCTCGCGTGGTCGAACGGCTACCCCGACGGAGACGCCGTCCCCGTCGAGTGCCTCGTCTCCGCGGTGCGCGCGATCGTGCGCGTCATCAAGGTGCCGCTGTCGATCGACGTCGAAGGGGGCTACTCGGAAAATCCCGCCGTCGTCGGCGAGACGATCGCGGCGCTCATCGGCGTCGGCGCCGTGGGGATCAACCTGGAAGACGGCAGCGCGTCGCCCGAGTTGCTCGCCGCCAAGATCGCCAGCGTGAAGAGCGCCGCTGCGCGCGCCGGCGTCGACCTGTTCGTGAACGCGCGGACCGACGTCTACTTGAAGGGACTCGTCCCCGAACCGGTGCGCGTGACCGAGACGCTCGCGCGCGCGCGCCGCTACAAGGACGCCGGCGCCGACGGCCTCTTCGTCCCCAAGGCGACGGACGCCTCGGACATCCGCGCGATCGCATCGTCGATCGGATTGCCGCTCAACGTCCTCGCGTGGACGAAGCTCCCCGCCGCCTCCGCGCTGTCGTCGCTCGGCGTACGCCGACTCAGCGTGGGCTCGTCGATCGCCCAGATCGCCTTCGGCCGCGCAGCCTCCGTCGCCGGCGCGTTCCTTCGCGAAGGGCGCACCGAGCCGCTGATGGACGGCGCGATCTCGTTCGCCGAGATCAACGCGCTCTTCGCGAAGCGCTGAGTCGCGGCTCACGCGCAGACGTGCCGGGTTCCCGTCGTCCCGTCACCCGTTCATGCGTCAGCCTTCGACTGGATGCTTTTCCCGCGCGTGCCATCTAACTCCCAAGGTCTTCGCGACCCACGGAGAATCACATCGTCATGCGCGGCCCCCTCACTTTGCTTGCCTTGCTCTCCACGCTCCCGTTCGCGGCCCTCGCCGCCTGCAGCGGTGACGACGACGTGACCCCCGCGCCAATCGGTGACGCCGGCCCGGATGCGCCCGCGCTCGACGCTTCGCACGCGAGCGACGCATCCCCTGATGCCAACCCGCTCTCCACACCCGACGCAGGCCCCGACGCCGCCGACGCGTCTCCCGACGCTCCGTCGACCAACGACGGCGACACCGACGCCGACGCGGGCCCCACGCAGTCCGGCACCCTCATCGCCACCGGCGACGTCACGCTCAACGGCTTCACCTCCGACGGCTACGTCGTCTACACGCTGAACGGTTCGGTCTACGCCAAGTCGGTCGCGGGGGGTGCCGCGCAGCTCATCGTCAACAGCGCGTACGAGCTCTCTTTCCGTCGCGGCAGCAGCGCCGTCATCGTCTTCAATCCGAGCGCGGCAATCGCGCAGATTGGTAGCCTGGCCGTCTGGACGGCGGCGCACGGGTATCAGCCGGTCGCGCCGCACGCGATGTCAGTCGGCCGGTCGCTCGACGTGAGCCTCGACGGGAACTCGATCGCCTACGTCGCGGTCGCCCCCAGCACGTCGAGCGTGCAGCCGACCGGGATCCTCGTTTCCACGACCGACGGCAGCGCGGCCCAGATCCTGCTGGAAATGACCGATCCGGGCGGCGACCTTCCCTCCACGTGGTTCGGGTCGAATGGAACTCTCTTCACCCAGTACAGTAAGAGCCTCGCCGACGCCGGACCGAACGCGAAGGTCGACTACACCGATGCGTACGACGGCGCGACGTTCGCGCATACGCTCTCCGTGACCGGCGACGCAGTGAGCAGCCCGACAGGCACCTCGGTGTGGGTGCTGGATGCCTCCTCCGGCACCGAGAAACTCTACGACACGAAGACCGGCGCCTCGCTCTTCTCCCAAGCCAATACAGGCTCCGGCGGGCTCTTTGACCCGACAGGGAGTCACACGTTCTTCTGCACCCCGGCGGGCGCGCTCGTGACCCTTGCGATCGCGTCGCCGAGCACGCAGACGACCCTCCTCGCCAGCGGCTGCGATGCCGTGGGCGCCGTGTCACCCAACGGCGGGGGGCTTCTGATGCAGACGATCGGCGACGGCGGAGCGCCGATGGTGAACGGTCTCTCGACGGCCGCGGCATTCCCCCCGTGGCCAATCTGGAACGGCTACCTCCAGGATCTGAAGTTCACGCGCGACTCGCGCTACGTCCTCGCGCATGGTGCGAACGGCGTGTCGGTGATCCCATCGGCCGGTGGCGTGCCTACTCAGCTTCCCCCCTCCGTCGGTTACCCCCAGCCGGCGATCGGATCGAAATTCATTCTCCTGACGAACGAGGTCCTCGGTGTCTACGACGCCTCCGGCGCGTCCGCTCCGGCCACGCTGGCCACCGGCGTGTCGTCCGCCGTACTGGCGGACACTTTTTCGATGGTGGGGTATGTCACCGGTAGCGGCGCTTCCGCATCGCTCTATCTGGCACCCATTCTCTGATCGCTCAGCTCTTCGGGTAGTAGTACCCCACCGCTCCGACCCCGCCGCCCTTCCAAGGGAGGAAGGAGGAGAGAGCGCCGACATCCTGCACTCTCGCGAGAGTCGGCCCCAGTAGACCGCCGCAATCACTCCTCCGCCTGCCTCAACGTCCCTCTCCAGAGTGCCTCGAACTTCCCCGCGTGCGGATCCCAGGTCGCTCCGGCCGCCGGCGCCACGTCCGTCGCGAAGAGCACCAGCTGCTCCTCGACGACGTACTTCGTCCCCGGCGCGGGCACTCCATCGCGCGCCGTGCTCCACGTGTTCGCGCTCACGCCGAAGTCCGCGCCGCGTCCAAGGCCGCGCCGCTCGAGCACCGCTCGATCGTCCCCCTGACGAAACACGAAGACGTCGGTCTCCACGCCGACCACCGCGCCCACCCGCACCTTCGCCTGCATCTCACCGAACGACGCGGGATCCACCGTCACCGACAACGTGTCGATCGCGCGCGCCACCGAGAGCCCGCCGGGGACGCGCACCGAAAGATCGGCGAGGCCGGACGCGTCGGTGACTTGCGTCGCGGGCGAAGCGTTCTCGCGCCGCGAGCACCCCGCCGACAGTACGAGCGCGCCGACGCACGCGCCGATGGCTCCGCCAGAGATCGCGCGCATCACGGGCCGACTCTCGTGCCTCCACCGAATCAGTGCAACCCGAGAGGCCGCGGACGGCCTAAGTTGAGCGCCCCCACCCGCGCGGAGCTCGACACTCGATGAAGGACGAAGCGAAGAACCGTCTGAAGCAAATTCTCGCCGCCTACGACGAGAAGCTGGCCGAGACCGAGCGCGTGGCCGCGGCGATTCGCGCGGCGAAGGCGGCGTTCCCCGAGCGCTTCGCCGCCCTGAAGAAGGACATTATCCTCCCGGTGCTGCGCGATCTCGCGGAAGTCCTGAAGGCGAGTGGGCACGACGCCAAGGCCACCGAGCAAGACGAGTCGTCGACCACCGCGGGCGGCGTCACCTCGGCGGCGGTCTCGCTCCACATCGTCCCCAAGCCGTACACGGAGAGCACGACCGATACGAAGAAGAGCTTCATCGAGGTCACGTTCTCGGCGAACCGCAGCGATCGAAAGATCGTCGTCTCGTCGACCACGACGATCATCAACTCCGGCGGCAGCGTCGGAAAGCGCGGCGAGTACGACGTGGAGGCGATGAACGCCGACGTCGTCGCCGATCACGTGCTCCAGGCGCTGGAGAAGGCGTTCATCGGAGGGTAGACGCGAGTCCGCTCTTCGCCGGGAGTACGCGCGTCCCCTACCTTGGAACGGCCGCGCTGCTCGCGTGCTGACGCAGAGAGCCAAGCGCGCTCCCGTCGACGACGACGCGCGCGACTCTTCCCACGCGCCTCAATGGACGTTCCACTACTCGAATGCCCAACCCCGCGAGTGATGTCGACTTCGCACGAGCCTTCGCCCCTCTCCTCGAAGTGAAGCAACGCGGGGTCGCCCGCGCCGCTACGGCGAACGACGTCCTCGAGCTCCTCGACGGCAACAACGGGCGCTACGTCTTGAAGGGCTCGCGCGGCTACATCGCGCGCACGGGTCACGGATGGACCGAGCGTCAGCGCGAAGCGATCGTGATCCCGGATCGCGCTCTCGCCCACTCCGCTCGGCGGCAGGGGCGGAAAGAGAACGACGTCGTGGTGAAGGTCGTGCGCCTCCGTCGCCGCGGCACGTGCGGCATCGAGAGCGTTCGCATGCGCCCCGGTCTCGACGTGAGCGCGAAGGACGGAACGATCGGCATCGGCATGAGCGCCGCGGAAGCGATGACGATGCTCGCCGCCCTCACCGGCGCGAACAGCGAGACCGAAGAGCAGTAGCGGACGAAGCGATCTAGTCGCGCCGCTCTTCGCGTCCGTCCGCGTGCCGCGCGAACCGGTTCTCCGTCGCCGCGTGCACGGGATCATCGCTCGGCCACGGCCACCCTCCGAACCGCGTCCGCTGGTAGTCGGTGATCGCCTGCTGGATCTCGGCGCGCGTGTTCATCACGAACGGTCCGTGCGCCACCACCGGCTCGCCGATCGGTCGCCCCTGCAGCAGCAACATCTCCACGTCGTCCATCCCCGCCACGAGCGGCAGCGCCACGTCCGGTCGCAAGTGAACGCCCACCTTGCCGCGCACGTCCTGCGTGCCGACGTGCACCTGATTGCCGCGGAACAAATAGAGCATCCGGTTCGTGCCGGGCTTCGCCGCCGGGAGCGTCCACTGCGCGCCGGCCGGCATCTTGATCGACCAGATGGCGACGTCGGCCTCGGGGCGCGCGGCCCACGAGTTCGGCGGTGGCGGCGGCGCTGACGTCTCGCCGAGCTTTCCGGCCACGACGAGCACGCGCGTCTCCAGGCCGTCGGCGTCGCGCGCGATCACGGTCGGCGTCTCCTCGCGCCAGAACATGGAGAAGTACGGATCGACGAGCTTGCTCGCGGCCGGCAGGTTCAACCAGATCTGGAACAGCTCGAGTGGGTTCGGCGCCGCGCCGTTGCGGAGCGGGAACATCTCGCAGTGCACGATCCCCTTGCCCGCCGTCAGCCACTGCGTGTCGCCGCGCCCGAAGCGCGCCGTCGCGCCCAGCGAGTCGGAGTGATCGATGAACCCCTCGCGCACGATCGTCACGGTCTCGAACCCGCGATGCGGATGCTGCGGAAAGCCCGGCACGATCTCGCCGTGGTACATGCGCCAGCCGTCCTTGCCGGCGAAGTCCTGCCCGAGGTCGCGCCCCGCGAGCGAAGCGGCCGGCCCCTGCCTGGCGTTGCCCGCGGGGTAGGCGTCGTCGTGGTGCACGCAGAAGAGGAAGGGGTCGAGCGTCTCCCACTGGAAGCCGAGCGGCATGAGGCCCAACACCGCAGGATCGACCGGAGCTTCGCGCGTCATGACCCCAGAATACGGTACTCTCACGCCAGGGGGTTCCATGAGCATTCGCCTGGTCGTCACGACGCTCGTCTCGTCCGCCGCGCTCTCTGCCGCCGCACTCGCGAGCTGCACGAGCTCGCCCGATTCACCGACGCCGTCGTTCGACGCCGGCGACTTCGACGGAAACGCGCCGGCGACCGACGGCGGTCCGAACCCGGGCGACGACTCCTCCGTCATCACGCCCGGCGACGCCGCGAACGACACCAGCACCACCGACGCCGCCGACGCGAGCGACGCCGGAAAGACCTACCCGCCTCCCACGAGCTGCACCGGCCTCGATGCGTCGCCCGGCACGGATCTCAGCTGCGGACCGAACGCGAACGACGACTGCTGCGCCAGCATCTTCGTCCCCGGCGGCACGTTCCTCCGCGAGAACAACGGCGTCACGCTCACGAGCACGGACAATCCGGCGACGCTCTCCGACTTCCGCCTCGACAAGTACGAGGCGACCATCGGCCGCTACCGCGCGTTCGTGAACGCCGGATTCGGCACGCAGGCCAACCCTCCCGTCGCCGGCTCGGGGGCCAATCCCAAGATCGCGGGCAGCGGTTGGGATCCCACCTGGAACTCGGGGCTCCCCGCCGACACCAATGCGCTCCTCACGCTCCTCACGACGTGCGGCGGCGACGTTCACCCCTGGACCACCACGGCCTCGACGAGCGAGACGGTCGCCGCGAATTGCATCGGGTACTACCTGTCATTCGCGTTCTGCGCGTGGGACGGCGGGCGACTCCCCACCAAGGCCGAGCGCGGATACGCTGCCTCCGGCGGCTCCGAGCAGCGCTTCTATCCGTGGTCGGCGCCCGACGCGGGGGCGAGCGCGCAGGCGCAGCTCGATCACTCGTACGCCAACTTCGGCTGCTGGGAGGGGACGCCCTCGTCCGATCTCAGCGTCGACGGCGGCGCGTGCACCAACGCCAGCGACTCTCGCGTCGGTCTCTATCCCAAAGGAAACGGCAAGTGGGGTCACGCCGATCTCGCCGGCAACCTGTGGGAGTGGACGCTCGACTACTACACGACCGATCCCGTCCCCTGTAACGACTGCGCCGCGTTCGGGTACGACGCCGGCACGGACTACCGCGTCGTCTTCGGCGGCTCGTTCGAAGACGGAGTCGACAACATGAACTCGTGGAGCGCTACGCCCAACGGCCCGACCGGCGGCCTCGACTACTACGGCGTCCGCTGCGCGCGCGAGCCGTGAGCGACGCTCACTTCGGCGCGTAGCCGCTCCCGGCGACGAAGGCGTCGGCGTCTTTCACGTCGAGGATGGCGCGAAGTGCGCCCGGCTTGTCAGCGTGACTCTCGTAGTACGCCCGCGCGATCCGATACCCGAGTGCTCTGGTCGCTCCGTCGCGCGGGTGGGATTGCGGGCCGAAGCGCGACCGCTCCTTCGAGATGAATGCAGTCTCTCTAGAAGTGACTTCGCGCGCGTGTCGTTCGCTTGGACGTGAGCCCGACTCTCCACTACGTGGGATCTCCATGATGAAGAGGATCCTCGTCTCGGTCACCGTCGCTTCGGCGATCGCCACGCTCACGCTCATCGGTTGCGGCAGCAGCAGCAACGGCGGCACGCCGGGCGCCGGCACCGGCAACGACGGCGGCCCGGATGCCACGGGCAACAACCCCGGCAACGACGGCGGCGTGAACCCGGGCACCGACGGCAGCGCGTCGAACGACGCCGGCACCGGCAATCCCCCGCTCCCCGACGGCTCGATCCTCCCGCACGGAAACCTCCTCGTGCCGGGCGACGCGCTCTTCATCAACGGCGTGACGAGCGACGACTTCGTCATCTACACCGACTCCTCGGGCACCGCGAACACGGCGTACGCGCTCTCGCTCGCCGCGGGGAGCAAGCCCATCTCGCTCGGCGCGGTCGACCCCGGCGACGACGTCGAGGTGAGCGGCAAGGTCGTCTTCCTCGCGACGACGTCGGACAAGAACGGCGTCGGCGCAGTGTCCGTGTGGACGTCTGCGGCCGCGGCGCCCGTCGCGCTCTCCGCCTCCACGTTCGTGAGCCAGGGTGGCTACTTCTTCGTGAGCGCCGACGGCGCCCACGTCGTGTTCCTCGACGCCCTCAACGAGACGTCGCAGACCGCGGCGATCGCGGTCGCCGGCACCGACGGTACGGGCAAGACGACGCTCGTCGGAAGCGTCGAGCTGGGCAACGTCTGCTTCCCCGCGCTCGGCATGGCGGGCACGTACGCGGTCGCGGCCTACTGCGAGGTCACCGACGCCGGAGCCCCCGACGCGGGCGAGGCCGACGGCGGAACGAACCCGTACATCGGCGTCGTGAGCACCTTCGCCGGACCGACGGCGTGGACGCAGGCGACGATCGCGTCGACCGTTCAGACCGTCTTCTCGGTCGACCACGGCGCGACCAAGGTCGCCGTCAACGGCCTCACGGGCACGGCGCTCTATCCGATCGGCGGCGGCACCGCCCTTCCGGTCGACGCCAACGGCGAGATCGGCGCCATCACGTTCAGCCCCGGCCTCTTTACCAAGGACGGCTCGCACTTCCTCTACACGACGAATACGCAAGCGCTCGAGCGCGCGGCGACGACCGCGCCCGTGAGTCCCGTGGAGCTCGCGCCGGCCGGGAAGTTCGCCGACGTGCTCGCGCTCTCGCCCGACGAAGCGTGGACGCTCGGCGCCCTCAGCTCCGATCCACAGACCGGCAACGTCGACCTCTACATGTCGTCGGCCGCGACCGCCGGCACGCCGCTGACGCTCTCGTCGGCGACGACCGCGGGCCTCGACGGCACTCCGTTCACCGCCGACTCGACGCACGTCCTCTTCTTCACGGGGCTAAGCAACGGCGCCGGCACGCTCAACGCGCTCGCCGTCACCGGCACGACCCCGACGGCGATCGCGACGAACGCCTTCACCGACGTCGCCACGTCGGCGGCGAAGATCATCTTCAACGACACGCTCGGTGGCGTCGGCGGCTCGACGAACGCGGCCGACCTCAAGGCGGTCGACGTCTCGACAACCGCCGCACCGACGCTCCTCGTCACGCAGGCCGATCCGAACTTCACGCTCAACACGGCCAAGACGCTCATCGTCTACACGTGGAGCTACACGCCGGGCGCGAGCGCCGGGCTGTGGACGCTCCCGGCGCCGTAGTCGTCGCCTCTCCGAGCTAGCGATCTTCACAGATCACGAACACCCCGACCTGGTCCTTCGAGAAGAACGGCGTCCCCGCGCCGCTCGCGAAGTCGTGCGCGCACGACGCATCGATGCCGCTCACCAGGTCGGGCGCCGAGAGCCCGTAGGGGCCGGCGAAGACGGAGTCCGTGGGCCACGGCGCGCCGTCGAGCGTGAGGTCCCATCGCAACGGGCCGCGCGGCAGCACGACGGCGAAGCCGATCAGATCCGCGGGGGGCGAGCGGAACGCGAAGCGAACGCCGTCGTCGCTCGCGGCGAGATCGCTGCGCGGGATGCCGAGCGCGATCACGTGATCGAGCGTCACGCCGTGGATCACGCCGGCGACGCTCCGCGCGCTCCCGCCGCCGCCGAAGAAGAAGCGAACCGCGCGCATGCCGAGCGCCGGTGGAGCGCTCGCCGTCGGAGCCACGTCGTGCGTCCGCGGTATCGCGGGTGGCGTCTCGGCGGCGCCCCCTTCCAGATAGATGAGCGCCCCGCCGACGATGCAGATCGTCGCGCCGACGATCCGCGCGAGGAGCGCGATCACTGCGCTCCCCCGCCAGCCGCGGGCACGGTCGCCGCGATCTTCGGGAGAAGGTACCCGCGCTCTCTCGTCATCGCCGGATCCTGGAGCATCCAGCGCCACAAGAGCCCCTGCAGCCGCGCGCCCTCTTCCGGCTCGCTCCCGATCACGTCGTGCGTCTCGCTCGGATCGTGCTCCGTGTCGAAGAGCGCGTACCGAGCCCCAGCGCGCGTCGGCATGTAGATCAGCTTCCATCGCGCGTCGCGCACCATGCGGTGGCGCGCCACCAGCGACAGGTTCACGAGGTCCGGCCTCACCACGATCTCATCGCCGTGCGCTTCATCGACCGTGAGCAGACCGCTCGCCGGAGGGCAGGGGAGTCGCAGCGACTCGGGTAGAAATGGATCGGCGATCCACAGCTCCGTCTCCGCGAACGCCGGCATCGACCCGATCGGCGCGCCCGCCACGGCCGGCGCCAGCGAGCGCCCGTCGAGATCGTCCGGCCCCTTCACCCCCGCGAGATCGTAGAGCGTCGGCGCGAGGTCGACGCTGCTCACGACCGCCGCTTCGCGATGCGCGGTCGCGCGCGGGTCGAACACGAGCAGCGGGACATGCGTCCCTTCGTCGCCGAAGAGATACTCCCCGTGACCGCCGAAGAGCCCCTTCGCTTCGGGCCTCGGCTCGAACAGCGTCTCGCCGTGATCCGAGGTGACGACGATCAGCGTGCGCTCACGGAGGTGATCGCGCGCGACCTCGTCGAGGATCGATCCGATCGCCTCGTCCACGCTCGACACCGCGCCGTCGTACAGCGCGCGCGCCTGGCGAATGTCGTCGCTCGTCATCGCCGGCGCCGCCGACAGCCCCACCGGTCGCCCGTACTTGAACGCCCCTCGGTAGGCGGGATCGGCGCGGCGATAGAAGGGGAAGGGGGCGGCGTACGGGAAGTGCGTCGTCGAGAAGAAGACCGTCAGAAAGAACGGGGCGCCCTGCGCGCCGCGGATCTCGCGAATCGCGTCGTTCGCCACGCGCGTTGGATCGGTCAGCGTCTGGTTCGCCTCGAGGCTCGGGAACGCGGCGCGCCCCAGCGGCGTATCCAGGAACGGAAGCAGCATCGGATCGCGCGCGAAGCCCCGGTTCTGGAGCATCTGCCGGAAGTCGTCGCGCGGCACGTGCACGTCCGCGAACCCGAGCGGGATGCGCCCGAAGATGTCTCCGGCGAAGTCGCTCACGACGGCCGTGTGATAGCCCGCGGCCGCGAAGCGATCGGGGAGCGCGTCGAACGACCTGGCGCGGCTCTCCCAGGCGTCGCTCGTCGATCGCACGCCGTGATGGTGCGCGTGTCGCCCGGTGAGGATCGTGACCCACGACGAGAACGTCCGCGGCACGGTGACGTAGGCGCGATCGAAGCGCGTCGACGCCGCCGCGAGCGCCGCCAGTCGCGGCGCGATCTCCGGACGAATCCGATCGGCCCGCACGCCGTCGCTGGCGAGGATGATCACGTTGAGTCGCCCCGGATCGCGCGGCGTGGACGTCGAAGGCAGGCGCTTCACCGCCAACACGAGCGCCGCGATCGCGATGCCTGCGATCGTCACGACGCGCCACGCACGCGACGACTCGCGCACCGCCGCCGCGAGTCGACCAACTGACGCACGCCATCGCGTCGGCCACCCGAGCACGAACACCACGCACGCCGTCGCGCTCCCGATCGCGATGAGATCCGGCGTGAGCCAATCCGTGACGACGAGCTCCACGCCGCGCCGCCGCCCGTTCGCTTCGTAGAAGCTCGCTGCGTACGCCTCCGGATGCCGCGCCATCGACCACGCCACGAAGGCCGCGTGCAGGAACGCGATCAACGCGATCAACGTCCCCGCCGACACGAGCCGCGAGCTCGGCACGCGTCGCTGCGTCCAATCGCGCGCCGCCATCAGCGCGCCGGCCGTCAATCCAAGCGCGACCCCCGCGAGGAGCGTCGCTGCCGTCAGCAGCACGGTGATCCGCGCGACCTCATCGGCGTAGCGCGCGCTCACCAGGTTGGCGATCACGCCCGCCGCCGTCCCCATGACCGGCTCATCCGCGCTGACGAGCGGCCCGGACACGAAGAGCGCGCTGATCGCGAACAGATAGAGCGCGCCTACCGCGCCCGCGCCTTTCGGAGACGAAGACGCGGACGGTTCACGCCACCAAGCCATGAGCGGATAATCGTAACGTGCGCGCTCGGACTCGCGGTATCGATTCGAGCGCGATGACCCAATCTCCGAGCGGCCCCACGGGCTACCTTCACGGCTACAGCGAAGAAGAGCGCGAGCGCCTTCACGGCCAGGCGCGCTTCCTCGAACCGATGGTGCACGATCGCCTCCCGTTTCGACGGCGGCGCCGGCTGCTCGAAGTGGGCGCGGGAGTCGGCGCGCAGACCGAGATCCTGCTCCGTCACTTCCCGGAGATTCACGTCACCGGCGTCGAGATCAACGACGCGCAGATCGCCGAAGCGCGCCGCTACCTGGCCACGGTGCCGTGGGCGCACGCGCACGGAAAGCCGCGCTACGAAATCTTGAAGATGGACGCGACCAAGCTCGACCTCCCTCCGGAGAGCTTCGACTCGGCGTTCCTCTGCTGGATCCTGGAGCACGTGGGCGACCCGGCGCGCGTCCTCTCCGAAGTGCGGCGCGTGCTCCAGCCCGGCGCGCCCGTCGTGTGCAACGAAGTGCTCAACGCCACCTTCTTCATCGATCCGTACAGCCCCGACACGCTCCGCTACTGGATGGCGTTCAACGATCACCAGCTCAGCGTCGGCGGCGATCCGTTCGTCGGCGCCAAGCTCGGCAACCTGCTCCAGTCGGTGGGCTTTCGCGACGTGACCACCGACGTGAAGACCTTCCACCTCGACAACCGCGCGCCGGGCGAGCGCGCCGAGTTCCTGGCGTACTGGACCGAGCTTCTCCTGTCCGGAGCGCCTGCGCTCCTGGCCGCGAACAAGGTGGAGAAGGAGATCGTGGAAGGGATGACCCGCGAGCTCGAGCGGGTGGCGCGCGACCCGAACAGCGTCTTCTTCTATTCGTTCATCCAGGCCCGGGCCCGGGCCTGGTGAACGTGACCGTGATCGCGACGGCCCGAAGTTTGGCGGGGATTTGCCCCCGAAACTCCCAGACTTGCTAGAGGCGCCTCCCGCGACTAAGGTTCGCGACCCCGCTTCAAGGAGCACCGCATGGCCCGCGTCACCGTAGAAGATTGCCTCGACCGCGAGGATAACCGTTTCGCTCTCGTCGTTCTCGCTGCCCAGCGTTGCCGTCAGCTCATGAAGGGGGCGACCCCGCTCGTTCACTCCAAGAACAAGCCCGCGGTCACCGCGCTCCGCGAAATCGCGGCCGGCAAGGTTCACTTCGACCGCCCGAGCCACGGCGCCGTCGTCGAGTGGATCGCCGTTCAGCACGCCGCCGGCAAGACCTGAGGAGCGCCGTCATCTTCGGATGACGGAGTGCACGCATGAAGCCGGCGCGCGCTAGCGATCGCGAGCTGGATGCGGGATCACGCGCGCACTACGACGACGCCGCGTACTACGCGAGCCTCTATCGCAACCGGATCGACGACGTTCAGTTCTACGTCGATGTCGCCTTGAAGTACGCCGGGAGGGCCGGGAAGAGCGGGGCGGTGCTCGAGTACGGCATCGGCAACGGGCGCATCGCGCTCCCGGTCGCGCGGCACGGCGTCTCGGTCGTGGGGATCGATCACTCGCGCCCGATGCTCGCCGATCTTCGCGCGCGGCTGGCGCGTGAGCCCGACGACGTCCGCAAGCGGGTGATGGCGCACCATGGCGACATGCGGAACAAGCGTATCGGCAAACGCTTCCCGCTCGTCACGTGTCCGTTCAACGCCGCGCTCCATCTCTACACGCGCGACGACGTCGAGCGCTTCCTCGCCCGTGTCCGCGCGCACCTCGCGCCGGGCGGCAGGTTCGTGTGCGATCTCTCGGTGCCGATGTTCCAGGATCTGCTGCGCGATCCGGCGCGCGCGTACAAAGCGCCGCGCTTCAGGCATCCGACGACGGGCGACATCGTTCGCTATGTGGAGCACTTCGACTACGACCGCGCGCGCCAGGTGCTCTTCGTGTCGATGGAGTTCGATCCGATCGGCAAGAGCGGCAAGAACGAGAAGACCGATCGCGCCTGGATGACGCCGCTCGCGCACCGTCAGTTCTTCCCGCAGGAGTGGGAGGCGCTGCTCCACTACAACGGCTTCGAGGTCGACAAGGTCGAAGGGGACTTCCACGGCGGCCCGCTCGATCGCACGAGCGACGTGATGGTCTGGTTCGCGCGCGCGCGACGCGGATGGAACGCGAAGGGAAGCCGGAAGTGACGGAGATCGCGCGCGCGCTGCACGACGTTCGCGCGCGGATCGATCGCGCGGCGCTTGCGTGCGGGCGGCGCCCGGAAGAAGTGACGCTCGTCGCCGTGTCGAAGAAGAAGAGCCCCGAGGCGATCCGCGAGGCGTACGCCGTCGGGCAGCGCGCGTTCGGCGAGAGCTACGCGCAGGAGCTCGCCGCGAAGTGCGAGGCGCTGGCCGATCTCGCGGACATCGAGTGGCACTTCATCGGCCACGTGCAGACGAACAAAGCGAAGGTCGTCGCCGCGCACGCGCACGTCGTTCACGCCGTCGACTCCGCGGTGATCGCGCACGAGCTCGGCAAGCGCGTGGCCGCGGTGTCCCGTCCGCCGCTGGCCGTGCTCATCGAGGTGAACGTGAGCGGCGAGGCGCAGAAGCACGGCGCGACGGGGAGCGAGATCGCCGACGTGATGGCCGCCGTGCGCGCCGAGAGCTCGCTGGTGCTTCGCGGCCTCATGACGATGCCGCCGTTCGGAGATCCCGAGGCCGCGCGAAAGACCTTCGCGACGCTGGCCTCGCTGCGATCGCTCCACGGCGGCGCGAGCGCGCTTCCGGAGCTGTCGATGGGGATGTCGGGCGATCTGGAGATCGCGGTGGCGTGCGGAGCGACGATGGTGCGGGTGGGAACGGCGATTTTCGGAGAGCGCTGACGCTCCGCCGCCCCCCACTGTCATTCCGAGCGCAGCGAGGAATCTCAACGGGCCCCGCTGAGATCCTTCGTCGCTGCGCTTCTCAGGATGACAGGGTGGACTTGATCTTCGCGATCGCCTCTCGCGCCTTCGCCACGATCCCCGGCGCCTTCGACGGCCTTCGCGACGTCCCCTCGATCGCCCTCAGCTCGGGATCGTCCGGCGCCAGCGCGATCGCCCGCGCCACCAGCGCTTCCCCCTCCGCGCGCGCCCCCGCAGCGATCCGCGCTTCGCCCAGCGCGCCCAGCACGCGCGGCGTCTCGCCCTCGATCGCCACCGCGCGCTCCGCGTGGCGCACGGCGGACGCGGCATCGCCGAGCTTCACGTACGTGCGCGCGAGATCCACGTGCACCACCGAGCACCCTTCGCTCGCGGCCAGCGCGCTCACCAGCGCCTCGCGCGCCGCGGCCCACGCGCCGCGCCGTCGCTCGACCACACCGAACGCATGCCACGCGATCCACGTCGCGTGCTCCATCGCCAACCGTCGCGCGCGAACCGACAGCGCGTCCAGAGCGCGCGGATCGGTCCCTTCCGCGGTCGCCGCGCGCAGGATCGAGTCGACCTCCTGCGACGCCATCGGCTCCTTCAGCGCGAACCGCGCTCGCTGCGCCTCGCCGGCGACCATCGTGCGCGGCGCCATCGACTCCACGCGCGCGTAGCTCGCGATCGCTTCCTTCACGTCGCCGGTTTGCGCCAGCGACTGCGCCAGCGCGAGCACAGCACCCGCGTCCTCCGGCGTCCGCGCCAGGAGAGCGCGCGCGAGCGTCGCAATCCGCGCGCCGCGCGCCACCCCTTCGGGCTCGGCCGCGAACCCCAGGCGAAGCGCGCAGCGAAGCACCTCGGGGTGCGGGTGCTTTCCGGCGAGGGCCTGATCGACCAGCATCTGCGCCATCATCGCGTCGCCACGCTTCGAGGCCAGCGTAGCCAGGCTGGTGTACGCCGACGGGTACAGCGGCTCGCGCGAGAGCACGTCGAGCCACGCGCGCTCGGCGCCGGACACATCGCCCGTCAGCGACAGCACTGTCCCCAGCTCCACCCCCAGGTACGAATCCTTCGGCGCGCGCGCGACCCCTTCCTGCACCGCGCGCTTCGCCCCTTCGACGTCGCCCCGCGCGCGACGCGCCTCCGAGAGCACCACGTACAGGCGCGGACGCGACGCATCGCGCGCGATCCCCGCCAGCGCCGTCGCTTCCGCTTCGAGCGACAGACCGAGCCGCACTTGCAGCGCCCCCATCGCTTCGAGCAGCTCCGGCTGATCGGGCGCGTCGGCCACGGCGCGCATCACCGCGCGCACGGCCGCCTCGGCGATCTTCTTGTCGCTCGCCGGCCCCAGCGCCGTATCGAGCGCGATCACCGCCAGCCTCCCGGCCGGATAGCGCGACAGCGGCGCCTCCTCGATCGCGCGCCCCAGGTGCAGCATCGCCGCGAGCCGATCGTGCGGACCGCCGCGCGTCGGATCGTGAAGCGCGCACCGCTCGGCGCGAAGCACGCTCTCCATCGCGTCCCACGACAGATCGCGCAGCGCGCTCAGCTCGCCCGTCTCGCCGCCGAACCCCGAGCACACCGTCTGCACAGCATCGACGATCGCCTCGCCCGCGCGGTCGCCGTCGAGGTGCACATCGACCTGCGATCGCATCGTGCCGCTGCCGGCGTCGAACGCGACCAGCTTCAACGTCCCGCCGCTCCCGTCGGGCGGCTCGAACGATCCGGTGAGCACGATCTTCACGTCGGCCGGCGCGCTCCCTTGCCCCGCGAGATCGCGCCAGGCGTTCGGCGGAATGAACGCTTCCACCGGCCCGGGCACGGCGTCGGGATCGTCGTGCCGCTTCCCGAAGATCTGCGCGAGCGCCACGCTCTCGCCGTGCAGCCGCGCGAACCCGTGCACCAGCGCCGCCAGTCCGAGCCCCAGACCGCGCCGTTCGTTCGGCACCCCGAACGGCACGACGACCGCGGTCGGTTCGACTTTCGGGCTCGGCATCGGGACAGTGTCCATGCGCCCCGCGGCGCGTATTTTCAAGCCTGCCCTGGGTTCTCGTCGGGGAGCGTCTCGTCGGGGAGCGTCTCGTCGGGGAGCGTCTCGCCGCGGAGCAGCGCTTCCATCTGCGCCTCGGTGATGACGCGCGTGCCGGTCTTCTTCGCCTGGTCGAGTTTGGTCTTGCCGGTCTTGTCGCCGGCCACGAGGTAGGTCGTGTCCTTCTTCACGCCGTCGTCGACGCGCGCGCCGGCAGCCTTCAGCTCGTTGTGAATGTCGTCGCGCTTTCGCGACAGCACGCCGGTCACGCAGAACGACTTGCCGACGAGCGGCCCCTCCGTGACGCGAGCTTCTCGCGGCTGGGCGTGAACGCCCACGCCGCGATCGAGCAGCTTCTTCATCAGCGCGTGCGACGCTTCGTCCGCGAAGAACGCCACCACGCTCTCCACCATCTTCGGACCGAAGCCGCGGATCTCGTCGACGTGCACGCGCATCTCGTCGGGCGTCCACGCCAGCATCGCGTTCAGCGTCCCCGCGGCTTCGGCCAGCTGCTTCGCCGCCACTTGCCCGATCTGCGGAATCCCCAGGCCGCACAGCACGCGATCGAGCGTCCGCGCCGTCGAGGCCGCGATCGACGCGACGACGTTCTTCGCGCTCTTCTCCCCCATGCGATCGAGCGCCGCGACCTGGTCTTCGGTCAGGTCGTAGAGATCGGCCACGTCGCGCACGACGCCCTTGTCCACCAGCTGATCGACCAGCGAGATCCCCAGGTGATCGACGTCCATCGCGAAGCGCCGCGCGAAGTAGAAGATCTGCGCCTTGATCTGCGCCGGGCACGCGCGGTTTGGGCAGCGCACCGTCGCTTCGCTGCCGCCTTCGGGATCGCTCTCGTCGCGGAGGCGCGAGGCCACCTTCGTCCCGCATACCGGGCATACGCTCGGCATCTCGAAGCGCGACGGCGCGTCGCTCGTGCGGCTTGCGAGATCGACGCCGATCACCTGCGGGATGATCTCGCCCGCCTTCTGGATGAACACGGCGTCGCCGATCCGCACGTCGAGCTGCGCGATCATGTCGCCGTTGTGGAGCGACGCGCGCGACACGGTCGTCTGCGAGAGCTCCACGGGGTCGAGCACCGCCACCGGCGTCAGCGCGCCCGTGCGCCCGACCTGCACGATCACGTCGCGCACGATCGTCCGCGCGCGCTCGGCCGCGAACTTGTAGGCGATGGCCCACTTCGGAAACTTCGACGTGAACCCGAGGATCTCCTCCTGCCGGTACTCGTCGACCTTCACCACCGCGCCGTCGGTCTCGTACGGGTACGACTCGCGCGCGCGATCGATGGCGTGGATCGCCGCCACCAGCTCTTCGATCGACGTCGCGCTCGTCTCCAGGCGATGCGTCGGGATCCCTTCGGCCGCCATCCACCGCAGCGACTCGGAGTGGCTCTTGTGAAGCTGCGGCCCCTCGACGAGCTGGTAGAAGAGCGCGCGCAGCTGCCGCTTCCGCACTTCGCGCGCGTCGAGCATTCGCACCGCGCCCGCCGCCGCGTTCCGCGGATTCGCGAACGGCTCCAGCCCTTCCTTCGCGCGCTCCTCGTTCAGGCGCGCGTGATCGCGCTTGAAGATGAGCACCTCGCCCCGCAGCGTCACGCGCGTCTTGTGCGCGATGGTCAGCGGCACGCCGCGGATGGTCCGCACGTTGGCCGTGATGTCCTCGCCCGTCTCGCCGTCGCCGCGCGTGCTCGCCTGAACGAGGTGCCCGTCGTCGTAGATGACCTCGACGCTCGCGCCGTCGAGCTTCGGCTCCACGCAGAACACCGGTGTGGCCCCGGTCGGTAGCCCGTCGTTCACGCGCCGCACGAACTCCTTCAGCTCGTCTTCGCTGTAGGCGTTGTCGAGCGAGAACATCCGCTCGGCGTGCTTCACCTTCACGGCACCGGCGCGCGGCTCACCGGCCACTCTTTGCGTTGGCGATCGCGGCGTTACCAGCTCGGGGTGAGCGGCCTCGAGCGCGCGTAACTCGCGCAGCAGCGCATCGAACTCGGCGTCGGTCACGCCGGGATCGTCGAGCACGTAGTAGCGGTAGTTGTGAGCCTCGATCTCGCGGACGAGGCGGGCGTGTCGTTGCGCGGGGGAGGGGGTCATCGGCGCCGCGCGCGAGCGTAGTCGCGGAACGGCCGGAAATGAGGTAAATGGCGCTCATCCCATGTCGATGAAGCGCGCGCGTGCAAAGTCCGGTGGCAGTGGTCGTGCGGCAGGCGAGGAAGAGTCGTCGTACTTCGCCAAGCCCAAGGTGGCCGAGAAGACCTGGGCCGAGGCCACCGAAGGAAAAGAAGACGGCTCGTACGTCATGTACTCGATGGCGTCGCGCTACACGAAAGGCCAGCTCGTCCTGCACACGAAGTTCGGCAAGGGCGTCGTCATCGGCGTCGAGACCCAGCGCATCGAGGTCCTCTTCGAAGACGGACCGAAGAAGCTCGGCCACGCGTGATCGCCGGAGGGAGCACGACCCTCATCGTCTCGGATCTGGATCGCGCGGTCCGGTTCTACGTGGAGACGCTCGGCTTCAAGCTGCGCGCGCGTGAAGGCGAGAACGAGACCGCGTACGCCGAGGTCGACGGCGGCGACGGCGTGGTGCTCGGCCTCCACCCTTCGACCGGGCGCGTGAACACGAAGGAGCTGAGTGAGCGCGGGTCGATGTCGATTCGCCTCGTGCTGAACCAGCCCATCGCCGAGGTGTTCGAGGTGCTCTCGAACCGCGGCGTCGCCTTCCACGGCGCGATTCGCGAAGACGGCCCGCTGAAGCTGGCCTTCTTCGCCGACCCCGACGGCAACGTTCTCTATCTCTTCGAGCGCGCGCCGAACGTCCGCACCACTTCCGGGTGAGCGGCGATCTTCGCCAGCGCGCGATTCAAGAGCGTCTTCCCCGGCTCCATCTTGTGCCACGGCGACGCGCCGCTCGGATGCGGTAGCGCGATCACGTCGGTCTCGATCCCGTGGTACGTCGCGCGCCGCACGGTGCCGATCAGATCGTTGAGCTTCTCCTTCGTGGCCAGCACCTGCTCGATGGCCAGCGTCCCCACCGGCAGCACGAGCTTCGGCTTCAAGATCGCCGTCTCGCGCTGAAGGAACGTGAGGCACTGCGCGATCTCGTCGCGATCGGGCCGCCTGTCGCCGCCCCCCGGCGCCTTCCCCGGAAAGCAGCGCGCGACCGCGGCGATGTAGACCTTCGCGCGAAACTCTTCTTCGCCCACGCCGAGCGCTTCCTCGAACCAGCGAAACAGAGTCTTCCCCGCGGTCCACGCGAACGGCCGGCCGAAGCTCCCTTCGCGTGGCCCAGGCGCTTGCCCCACCAGCAAGATCCCGCACGCCACCGGCGCGCCGTGCACCACGGGCCGGATCATCTTCGGGCACGCGGTGCAGGCGTCGAGCTCTTGGTGCAGCACGCGCAGCTTGGTAACGATCGACGTCACGCGCGACTCGTTACCACGAGTTGGTCTCGGCTTCTCCGGCGCGTTAGGTCCCGATGTTCGGCACAGCGATCGAGTGCCCGCTGTACGAGCCCGAGTACTCGTCGCCGTCGAGCAGCGTGCCGCCGTCGTCCGCGCGGTCGCCGAAGAACGCGAGCAGATCGTCTTTGCGCGCCTTGGCGTCGGCGCGCCCCATCTCGATCAGCTGCTTGCAGAAGGCGCCGTCGAAGAGGAGATAGCTGGCGAGGTCGGCCTCGTCGCCGACGCCGAGGTCGAGCATCTGAAAGAGCTTCTTGGCGACGATGGGATCGCCGCGGAAGCGCCCCTTGCTCACGTGCTCGCTCGCCAGCCGCCCGATGTCTTCGCTGGGACGCACCGTGAGGTTGTGCACGAAGCGGTACGCGGGGGCGCCGCGCTTGTGCGACTCCTTGCTCATCGACTGCACGAACCCTTCGCCGAACGCGCGCCCACCGTCCTCGATGACGCGGTTCAAGCGATTGAGGAGCTCGAGGTCGACGTCGACGTGATCGAGCAGGAACGCGTTCAGGATCTTCCCGAGGAGGAACGCCGCGCCGGGCGCCCGATTTTGCTTCGGCTTCCCTTCGAAGACGCGCATCCCCTTCACTTCGCGCGAGCTGCCGATCGTGAAGATGTGCGTCGCGCCGAGCCGGAGCGCCGGCGAGATGGGCGTGTTCTGGCGGAGGCCGCCGTCGAGGTACAGCTCGGTGCCGATCTTCACCGGCGGGAAGAGGAGCGGGATCGCGGCGCTGGCGAGCGCGTGCTGCGGGCCGATGTGATCGGCGCGGAACAGCGTGCGCGGCGGCGCCGTCGCGGGGATGACGAGATCGGGCGACGTCTGCATGAAGACGACCGTGCGCCCGGTGGCGACCTCGGTGGTCGAGATGCTGAGCGCGCGGAGCTGACGTCGCCGGAGGACGCGCGTCACGGCGCGCCACGAGATCTCGCGATGCACGAGATCGGACATCGGCGTCACGTCGAAGAGCCCCGCGCCCGTGCCGCTGCCGCCGAGGAGCAAGCGCGGGATCGACAGCACCTGCTTCAACCCGAACCCGAGCACCGTCCGCAGCTCGAGCTCCTCCCACAGGTGAACGAGGCGCCGAAGCCCCAAGACCGGATCGGCCAGGTGCGCGGCCACGTAACAGGCGTTGATCGCGCCGACGCTCGTCCCGCTCAGGATGTCGATGCGCGGAGGCCCACCCCGCACGCGCGTGAGATCGTCGAAGACGTAGGAGAGAACGCCGACTTCGTACGCGCCGCGGGCCCCGCCGCCCGAGAGAATCATCGCCATGCGGCGATTGGCGCGCTGCTCGATCGTCATCGTCATACGGAACCACCGGGGGTGAAGGGGAGCTCGATGGAAGGTGGAGACCGATCGGGTTCGGCCGCCACGAGCGCGATCTCCGGCGCGCCCAGCGAGGCTACGAGAGGACGGCGAGCAAACAAGCGGCGCAAGCGCCGATCGCGAATCGACCCGAGGAGCGCGTTGGCGTGGTTGATGGCGCGCTCCTTCGCTTGCGCCCCCTGCGGAGAGCCGGAGCGGATCAGCGCGTCGGCGCAGAGCACGCGGATGTCGAGGCCGTACTCGCACCCTTGCAGGTTCTCCACCGAGCCGAGCGCGGTCGTGGCCAGGAGCACGGCGGCGTGCGTCTCGCCGGCATCGACGCGCGCTGCCGCTTCGATCGCGAGGCCATAGAACTGGAACGACACCAGCGCCTGGTGCTCCGCCTCGCGCCTCGCCTCGGCGGCGTACGCGATCGCGCTCCGCGGCTCACCGCGCGCGCGAGAGAGCGCGGCGCGAACCACGCGCTCGTACGTCGAGTCGTAGCGATTGCCGGTGGCGGCGTTGAGCGCCGCGGCGTCCCCCAGGAGCGTGTCGGCCAGCACGAGGTCGCCCGCCTCGAGCGCAACGCCCGCGCCGGTGATCAACGTGTCGGCGCGCCCGTCTTGATCGCCGTAGCGCTCGTGCGCGTCACGCGCCCGCTTCAAGTACGCGAGCGATCGCGGTAGATCGCCGAGCTTGGCGTACGACTGCCCGATGTTGGTGAGCGTCTTGGCGAGCTGAAAGCGCCCGCCGATCGAGAGATCGATCTGGATCGATTCGAGCGCCAGCGCGATCGCGTCCTCGTAGCGCCCTTGCACGAACATCGCGAAGGCCAGCGCGTTCTTGGCGCGCGCTTCCTGGCGTCGCGCGCCGGCGCGTCGAAACACGGCGATGGCATCGACGTACGCGTCGACGGCCTCGCGCACGCGCCCCACGCGGCGCAGTAGGACCCCGCGCGAGCGCAGCACGTCGGCCCGCATGCGCGGCGGCACGTTGCCGTTCACCTTCGGGTTGCACGCCGCGAGCGCGCGATCGCACGCCGCCAGCGCCCCCTGCACGTCGCCCAGCTCGCGAAGGAACTCGCTCAGCAGCGCCTCCGCTTCGATCTGCGCCGTCGCCAGACCGGCGCTCGCCGACAGCTCGGCGGCGCGCTTCGCGATGGGGAGCCCGTGCGACAGGCGCCCTTCGTCGAGATCGAAGCGCGTCGTTCGCAAGAGCGCGAGGCAGACCGCGCGCGGCGTCGCCAGCTCTTTGGCCACGCGTCGCAACGCGTCCAGGTGCTTCACGCGCTCCTTGCGACGCCCGAGCACGCGGTAGATCCCTTCGAGCGCGTCGTGCGCCGACAGCAACCGCGAATCGCCCGCCGGCATGTGCGAGAGCGCGCGCTGGAAATACCGGATCGCGAGCGGCGTCTGATACCCGGCGCGCGCCGCACCCGCCGCCTCCAGGTAGAACTCGACCGCGCGCCCTCCCGCTTCGCCGCGCGCCAGGTGCCGGGCCACGATCGCCGCCGAGAGCCCGCGCGCGAGCGAGGTCTGCGCCAGGTGCTCGCCGAGATCGCGGTGCATGCGCGTGCGCGCGTTCGCGTCGAGCGCCTGGTACGCGACGTCGCGCGTGAGCGGGTGACGGAAATCGATGAGATCCCCTTTGCGATCGCACACGCCGCGCGCGCACAGGCGGATGATCGCTTCGTCGTCGGTCGCGTGCGAGAGCTTCACGAGATCGGCCGACACCAGCGGCCCTCCGGCGATCGCGAGCCAGTCGACGATCGCGTGCTCCTCGCTCGGGAGCTCGGCCATGCGATCGGCGAGCAGCTGCTCCAGCGTCGACGGCAGCCCCTTCATCCCGTCGGCGCCGTCGCGATCGGCGCGCTCGCTCCGCACGAGCACCGGGCGCATCTCGCCGTCGGTCTCCACCTCGCGAATCTCGAGCGCGCCCTTCTCCAGCAGCGCGTCGACCATCTCCAGGAGGAAAAACGGATTGCCGCCGACGCGCGGCATCAGATCGGCGCACACCGCGCGCACCCCTTCGCGCACGCCGAGGCGCGTCTCGAGGAGGCGCATCTGCTCTTCGGCGCCGAGCGCCTGAAGCTCGATTCTCACGATCCCCTCGAGCAGCGCCGCCACTCGATCGTCGGGGCGCGCCACGAGCAGGAGCAAGATCGGCAGCGGGTCGGGCGACTTCACGATGTCGACGATCAGCTCGAAGCTCGACTTGTCGGCCCATTGCAGCCCGTCGATCACGACGACCAACGGCTGCTGCATCGCGATCGCCGCCAGCAGCGCGCGCACGCCGTTCACCACCAGCTTCTTCCGGTAGTGCGCGTCGTCGTCGTCGCCGTGGCCCACCTGGCGGTTCGTCGCCAGCTCGGCGAGCCGCGCCACCATCGGGTTCGATGCGTCGCCTTGCGCCGAGCCGCCGCCGGCGCGCGCGATCAACTGCGCGACCTCTTCGAACGGCTCTTCGCCCGTCGTCCCGATCGCATCGCGCACCAGCTCGGCGGTCGCGCTGAACGGCACCTCTTGCTTCACCGGCGAGCACTCGACGCGAATCAGGCGCGCGTTGGGCGGGAGCTCGGCGAGGAACGTCGACACCAGCGCGGTCTTGCCGATCCCGAGCTCGCCCACGATCGCGCGCGGCGTGACGATGCCGCTCCCGCCGCTCCCGTTCACCGCCTCGTGGTACGCGGCGTGGAGATCCGCTTTCTCCGTGTCGCGTCCGACGAGATCGCCGCCCGCGCCCGATACGTCGGCCAGCTTCTCCTCGCGCGACAAGCTCCGCTCGAGCGCATAGATCCGCATCGTCGGCGGCACGTCGAGCCCGTGACGCGACTTCAGCGCCAAGGTCGGCGCGTCGCCCCATCGAAACTCGCGCCGCACGAGTCGGTACACGCCGCCCGCGACCCACGTGCGGTGAAGCGGCGTCGCTTCAGCGAGCGTGTCGGCCAGGTACCCCGCGGGATCGTGCAGCCGATAGCGCACGAGGTTCCCCTCCGGATCGCGCCACCCCGAGGCGATCCCGCGCACGATCCCGATCGCCGCGCCCACCGGCGTCGGCAGGTCGTCGGTCATTCCGGCGATCGCCTCGTGAATGTCGAGCGCCAGCTTCGCCGCATCGGCGGCCGCGCGCGTCGCATGCTCGCTCACGCCGGCCACGGCGCGCGCATCGACCGCCGTCGACCACTGCCACTTCGTGTTCCGCTTGTACGCGATCTCGTTGAGCACGCTCCGCAGGTTCTCGAGCGCGCGCTCGGCGACCGCTCCTTCGATGACGCCATCGAGATGCAACGTCACGATCGCCACGTGCCGCACCTCGCGCGGCCCCATCTGCACCGGCGGCGCCATCGAATCGGGCGGCGCCGACTCGCGCGCCACGCGCGTTCCATCGGGGCGCATCACGCTGATAGCGTCGCCTGTCGAGCTTCGCGCCGCGGGCACCGCCGCGATCGTCCGCAGGTCGGGGTTCCGCTCGTCGTCCTTCGGAGGCGGCGGCACGCTCGCGCCGGGGCGCGTCGCTTCGCGCGTCACCAGCTGCACGATCGCGTGCTCCAGCGTCTGCGCGTCGACCAGCTCCTGCTTCGCGAGCAACGCCCGCGCGATCGCCGTCTGCAGCTCACGCCCGCTCTGAAATCGATCGTCGCGCTTCTCGCTGAGCGCGCGCATCACGATCGCCTCCAGCTCGTCGGGGATCTCGCGCACGTACGTGCTCGGCGGCTCCACGACCCCCGATCGCACGATGTCGAGCAGCGCCTCTCCGCCGAGCCCGCCATGCAACGGACGCCCGGCGAGGATCTCCCAGAAGATGACGCCGAGCGCGTACACGTCGCTCCGTCGATCGACCTTCTCGGCGCGCGCCTGCTCCGGGCTCATGTACCCGTACTTCCCCTTGAGCACGCCGGCCTCTTCGCTGAAGAGCTTCGCGCTGGCGATCCCGAAGTCGGCGATCTTCACCGCCCCCTCGAACGAAAGAAGAATGTTCTGCGGGCTCACGTCGCGATGGACGATCTCGAGCGGCGCTCCCCCTTCGTCCTTCTTCTCGTGCGCGTAGTGCAGCCCTTTGGCCGCCTCGGCGATCACCCACGCGCCGACCCACGGCGGGATGCGCGTCTGCTTCGACTTCGCGTTCGACATGAGCGCGCCGAGGTCGGGCCCCTCGACGTACTCCATGGCCAGGAGCTGCCCCTCCTCGCCGCCGTCGTAGAACTCGTACACCTGAACGACGTTGGGGTGGTTCAGTCGCGTTGCGACTTGCGCCTCCTCCACGAACATCGCCCGGAAGCGGCGCGACGAGCCGTACGACGGCAAGATCCGCTTCACGACCAGGAGCTTCCACGTCCCTTCGGCCCCGCGCTTCTTGGCGAGAAACACCTCCGCCATCCCACCTGCGCCGAGACGCCGGATCACCTCGAACTGGGCGAGCTGAAGGGGCGGGGGCGCCGCGGCCGGTGAGCTCTTGGACATCGTTTAAACGGGTTGCGCGCCGCGGGGTCCGCGGGGTTTAACCCTGCGCCCAGGATAGCTCATTGTTGGTGGGCCGCGCCCCTCGCCCGACCCCAACCGTGCGTGTACATTCGATACCCCGCACCCGCCTTTCCCATGCCCGAAGTCCCCATCGATCTTCCGCCCGCGACTGCTGAAGGGACGTTCTCGAAGACGCCCCTCGTCCAGGTCCTGGTGTACGTCCTCGAGCGATCGCTCACGGGCACGATCGAGGTCACGCATCCCGACGGACCGTGGGCGTCGATCCTGGTGCTCGAAGGGCAGCCGTCGAAGGGGCGCACGAGCGAGCCCATCGCGTACCTGGGGAGCGTGCTCCACGAGCTCGGGTACATCGACGACAACACGCTGAACGCGTCGCTGGCCTCCATGGCCAAGGAGCGAAAGCTCCACGGGCAGATCCTCCGCGCCATGGGGAAGATCACCGAGGACCAGCTGACCGACGGCCTCCGCGCGCAGCTGCTTCGCAAGGTCGAGCACCTGTTCGATTGGCCGGCCGATACGAAGTTCGCCTACTACGACGGCTTCGACGCGCTCCACACGTACGGCGGCGACGATCAGGTGCAGCTCGATCCGCTGCCGCTCGTGTGGTCGGCGATCCGCACGCAGCCGCCGTGGGAGCACGTGCACGCCGCGCTCACGCGCGTAGGGACGGGCGCGATGCGTCTCGTGCCGACGTCGCAGATCGAGCGCTTCGAGTTCTCGAAGGAAGAGCGCGCGGCGGCCGAGCTCCTTCGCTCGCAGCCGATGCGCGTTCACGAGCTGGTGGGCACGAAGCTGCTCGGCGCGTCGATCGCGCAGCTCCTCGCGTACTGCCTGCTCATCACGAAACAGGTGGAGCTGCTCGCGATCAGCGAAGCGCCGCAACAGCGCGTGGCCCGCGTGCAGATGACGCAGGTCGCGCAGCGCGCGGCGGTCGAAGAGCGCGCGGCCATCGCCGATCCGCGATCGGCCAGCAGTCCGTTCCCTCCGCAGCCCGTGGTGCCCAGGGCCGGCGCGGTGCCGAAGATCGATCTCCCTCCGAGGAGCGATCCCAAGGGGAACGACAAACCGGTGAGCGCTCCGCGCGTCGCGGCCGCGCCGCAGCGACTCAGCTCCGGCCGCATCGTGACCCCCGAGCTCGCGAAGCGAAAGACGGAGATCCAGGCCCGCGCCGTCGCGATCAAGAGCGAGGACTACTTCAAGATGCTCGGCGTCTCGACGGAGGCTACCGTCGAGCAGGTGCAGGCGGCGTTCTTCGCGCTGGCGAAAGTCTGGCACCCCGATCGCGTACCCAAGGCGATCTCCGAGGTACGCGACTCGTGCGCCACGGTGTTCGCGCACCTGAGCGAAGCGCAGCAGACGCTGTGCGATCCGAAGCGGCGCGGCGAGTACATGCACCTCTTGAAGGACGGCGGCGCAACGCCCGACGAGCAAGAGCAGGTGCAGACCGTTCTCGAAGCGGCGACGAACTTCCAGAAGGCGGAGTTCTACCTTCGTCGGAACGATCTCAAAGAGGCCGAGGTCTTCTGCCGAAAGGCGCACGAGGGCGATTCGGTTCCGACCGAGTACCTGGCGCTCCTGGCCTGGCTCGAGGCGATGAAGCTCGAGAACCAATCGCCGGAAGCGACGATGCAGAGGATCGAGATGCTCGACCGCGCCATCGCCGGCAATCCTCGCCTCGAGCGCGCGCACTTCTACCGCGGCATGCTCTACAAGCGCCTGAACAATCTGCACGCCTCCGTGCGCGACTTCCGCACCGCCGCCGACCTGAACCCGCGCAACCTCGACGCCGTCCGCGAAGTCCGCCTCTTCGAAATGCGAAAGAGCCGCGGCTCGATCCCGCCGCCGGCCATGACCGACGACCGCCTCGATCGCACCCCGTCCAGCCGGCGCGCGCCGAGCACCGGTACGGGGTCGACGCGCCCGCCCCCGCCCCCGCCGAAAGAGGCGGGGATTTTCGGGAAGCTGTTCAAGAAATAGGAGCGCTCAGCGCGTCGCGATCCGGTGAAGGCTCATCGGGCCCGGCTCGCTCTGCACGAGGCCGCGGAACTGGCGGATCATCTCCTCGGGCGTGACCCCCGCCGTCTTCGCCAGGCGCGCGAGCTCTTTCGGGTCTTCGAAGTCTTCCTTCTTCAGCCGCAGCATGTACGACCGCGCGATCTTGTAGCGATCGCTCTCGATGTCGACCATCCGCACGCGCATCCGCCCGGTCTCCGGGTTCATGATCGCGTGGAACGGGATCGGTCGGAAGCGGCCGTCCTGGATCGAGACCAAGGCTTCGGTCCCCCCTTCGATGATGTACCGCGCGGCGCAGTAGCCGAGGTCGCGCGTGTACTCCATGTCGAACGGGATCGGGTCGGCGCAGCGGACCTCGTAGCCGATGTTCTTCGGGACGAGCGTGGCCTTGATGTTGAACTCGGCGAGGCGCTTCTGGACCGCGTGCTTGATGATGTCGCCGAAATTGATCTCGGCGATCCGGATGTGATCGTGCGCGTCGCGCTCCACGACCGCGAGCTCCTTCAAATCGCTCTCGGGGAGAATCTCGACCAGCCCTTCGGCGAGCACGGCCACGCCGTCTTGCCGCCCGTACGCCAGGCGCTTGATCACGGAGCCGACCAGCGTGTCGACGATCGTCTTGAGCCGGGCCTGCTCGCCATGGAACTCCTCGGGGATGAGCGTGACCGTGGCGCCGGCGGCCTTGCCGATGCCGAGCGCGAGGTGCCCGGCCTTTCGCCCCATGGCGATGACGAAGTACCAGCGCGCGGTCGTCTTCGCGTCGACCATCAAGTTGTGGACGATCTGGACGCCGATGGCGCGCGCGGTCTGGTAGCCGAACGTGCAGATGTCGTGCGGGAGGTCGAGATCGTTGTCGATCGTCTTCGGCACGTGCACCACGCGCAGGGTGCCGTGCGACGCGGTCGCGAGCTTGTAGGCGCTGTACGCCGTGTCGTCGCCGCCGATGGTGATGAGCTTGTCGACGCCGAGCCGCTCGAGCGTGGCCAGCGTGAGATCGAGCGACTTCTGATCCTTGGTCGGATTCGCGCGCGCGATGCCGAGGTGCGAGCCGCCGCGGAAATGGATGCGGCTGGTGTCGGCGATGGAGAGATTCATCGTGTGCGATGCGTCCCCCTCCATGATCCAGCGGAAGCCGTCCTGGATGCCGACGACGTCGACGCCGGAGAGGCGCGCTCGGATCGTGGCCGCGCCGATGACGCTGTTGATGCCGGGAGCGGGGCCACCGGCGCAAAGGATCGCGAGCTTGCTTCGTTCGGACATGCGGCGCGGATTGTCGCACGAATCGGTGCTAGATCGCGGGGCGATGGTCACCCCGCTCGCCCGCGAATCTCTGCCGAAGGTCGCCGTCGGTTGCATGAATTTCGGCAAGCGAACGCCGGAGGACGAATCGGTCCGCGTCATCGCGCGCGCCTTCGAGCGCGGCGTCACGTGGCTCGATACGGCGAACGTTTACAATGACGGCGAATCGGAGCGGATCGTGGGGCGCGCCATCGCGCGTGATCGCGATCGTTGCCTCGTCGCCACGAAGGTCGGCCTCGCGCGATCGGCCGGCAAGGTGGAAGGGCTCTCGCCCGCGCGCGTGCTTCGCGCCATCGACGAGAGTCTCGAGCGTCTCGGCACGGGTCACGTCGACGTCTACTACCTGCACGCGCCGGATCGCGCGGTGCCGATCGCCGAGACGCTCTCGGCCGTCGAAGAGATCCTCCGCGCCGGCAAGGCGCGTGCGTGGGGCATGTCGAACTTCGCCTCGTGGCAGGTGCTCGACGCCATGAACCTCGCCGACGCGCGCGGGATGGCGAAGCCGATCGTCGCGCAGCAGATGTACAACGCGATGATCCGCCAGCTCGACGTGGAGTGGTTCGCGTTCACCCGCACTCACCCGATTCACACGACGATCTACAACCCGCTCGCCGGCGGTCTTCTCACCGGCAAACACGCGCGATCGTCCGAGCCGGAGAAGGGCTCGCGCTTCGACGGGAACCGCATGTACCAGCGGCGCTACTGGAGCGATCGCATGTTCGACTTCGTCGACGCGATGTCCGCCGTGGCCAAGGAAGAGTCGATGACGCTCGTCGACCTCGCCTACGCCTTCTGCGCGCAAGGCAAAGGCGTCGACTCCGTGCTCCTCGGCCCGGCGAGCGTCGCCCAGCTCGACGCCGGCATCGACGCCTGCCAGCTCCCGCTCCGCGACTCCGCGAAGAAGAAGCTCGACGATCTCTCCATCGCGTTCCAGGGGACGGACGCGACGTACGCCAGATGAACCAGGCGATGAACCAGGCGATGAACCAGGCGATGAACCAGGCGATGAATCTGCTCCACGACGACGCCCACGCCATCGACGTCGACGACGTCATGACGCGCTTCCAGCGCGACGGCTACGCGCGTCTCGGTCGCATCGCCAGCGACGAAGCGCTCGAGGCCATGCGCATGCGCTCCGACGACATCATGCTCGGCCGCGTGACGTACGACGGCCTCTTCTACCAGCTCGACACCGACTCCGGCCGCTACGAAGAGCTGGTGTACGGCCGCGGCTGGGAGGGCCCGTCGCTCAACTACCGCAAGATCGAGAAGGTCGAGCGCGACCCGGTCTTCCTCGCGTGGATCGAGAACCCGATCCTCGAGCGCGTCATCCGCGCACGCATCGCAGGAGACGTCGTTCTCTACCGCGCCGTCATCATGTCGAAGGCCGCGAGCGGCGGAACCCACTTGCCGTGGCATCAAGACGGCGGCGCGTTCTGGGGGCTCGATCGCGATCCCGAGGTCCAGGTGTGGACCGCGCTCGACGACGCGCCGATCGACGCCGGCTGCGTCGAGATCCTCCCCGGCACGCACACCGGTCTCGCGACTCCGCTCGGCGGCGTCGTCCCGAAAGAGATCCTCGCCAAGCGCGGCGACGACATCGAGAAGTCGATCGTCCCGCTCCCCGCGCGCGCGGGCGAAGCGATCCTCATTCACAACTACGCATGGCACCGCTCGGGCGTGAACACGACGGGCCTCCCGCGCCGCGCTCTCTCCGTCTGCTACATGCCGGCCACCACCCGATGCCTCCGAAAGCGCCGGGCCCCGCGCGAATTTCATCGAGTATTCACGCGTCGATAGCCTGTCACCTGTTCAATCGACGTGCAGCCGGCGCTCTCTTTGACTACATGGCGCATTAGGGGAGTCGCGCATGTCGCAGTTCATCTCGATTCGTCTCTTGGCGTCACTCGGACTGGGTAGGTCGAAGAAGACCTCGAAGGGGCAGACTCCGTCCCCGCCCATCGTCGAACCGCGCAACGACGCGCCGACCAGCTCGCGCGACGAGCCTTCGAGCGCCTCTCGAATCCGCGTGAACCGCGACCGCGTCGAAGGCTGACGCCGTTCGGCGACCGGCGCCCCAGAGGCCCCTTGGAAAATGAGACCACCTGCGCGATACCGCGGGGATGCTCTCTCTCGATTTGACGGGTCGCCGCGCGCTGGTCGCCGGCGTGGCGGACGACGGCGGGTTCGGGTTCGCGATCGCCAAGGCGCTCGCCGAAGCGGGAGCCAGCGTGTGCGTCGGCACGTGGCCGCCGGCGATGGGGATCTTCGAGACGCTGCTCCGTCGCGGCAAGATGGACGAGTCGCGCAAGCTCACCAGCGGCGCGATGCTCGAGTTCGAGAAGGTGTACCCGCTCGACGCCGCCTACGACACGATGGCCGACGTCCCCGACGACATCCGCACGAACAAGCGCTACGCCGAGCGCGGCGATTTCACGATCGAGGGGATCGCCAAGTCGCTCGTGGCCGACTTCGGCGAGAAGCCGCTCGACATCCTGGTCCACTCCCTCGCGAACGGCCCCGAGGTGAAAAAGCCGATGCTCGAAGTGAGCCGCGCCGGCTACCTCGCCGCGGTGAGCGTGAGCGCGTACTCGCTCGTGGGGATGATCCAGCGCCTCGGCCCGATGATGCGCGAAGGAGGCTCGGTCCTGTCGCTCACGTACATGGCCAGCGAGCGCGTCATCCCCGGCTACGGCGGCGGCATGTCGTCGGCGAAGGCCGCGCTGGAGAGCGACACGCGCGTCCTCGCGTTCGAAGCGGGGCGCAAGATGGGTCTCCGCGTGAACACGATCTCGGCCGGCCCGTTCGCGTCGCGCGCGGCGAGCGCGATCGGGATCATCGGCGCGATGGTCGAGTATTGCGCGAAGAACTCGCCGCTCCCCGTCCCGCTCGAAGCGAGCGAGGTCGGCAACGTAGCGGCGTTCCTCGCGAGCCCGCTGGCCAGCGGGATCACGGGGAGCACCGTCTACGTCGACAAGGGTTACAGCGTGATGGGGAAGAACCCCGAATAGCGTCGGTTCCGCGGCCGAGGGCGAGGCGTCCGCGCTCGCGTGCGCCGTGTCCTCGGGCGAGTACACCGTGTCCTCGGGCGAGTACACCGTGTCCGCGCTCGCGTGCACCGTGTCCTCGGGCGAGTGCACCGTGTCCTCGGGCGAGTGCACCGTGTCCTCGGGCGAGTGCACCGTGTCCTCGGGCGAGTGCACCGTGTCAGCGGCGCGTGCACCGACGCATTGCCGGTGAGCTGCCTGTTAGTTGCCGGAGTTGCCTGCTAGCTGCATGGAAGCTGCCTGGTAGTTGCCTGTGAACCGCCAGGCGCTTCGCTCGCGTCGCCGGAGACTTACTTCGCCGCGCTCTTCGCCGGCTTGTCGCCGAACTCGTTCTCCGGCGGCTCGGGGAGCGGCGCGCACTTCGCGAGCTCGGCGGCGGAGTGGAAGCCCGCGACCACGCACGAGTGAACCGACGCCACGAGCTGCGGCGGGTTCTTGCAGCTCATGTTCTGCAGCTCGGAGAGGAGCCCCGCGCCGCTCGGCATGTCCTTGGCTTTCATCCCCTTCACCGAGGCCTTCGCCGCGGTGCACTCGGCCGGCGTCATCGGCGCCTTCACCGACGGATCGAACGTCGCCGACTGGATGAAATACGTCGCCCACGGCCCGCCGACGACCTTCGTCAGCGCATCGGCCGGCAGCGCCTTGTGCGCCTGGATGGCGTCGAGCACGTCGGCCACGGCCGCGCGCTTGTCCATCGTCTCCTTGTTCGCGTCGTCGAGATCCTTCTTGTCGCTGTCGGCGAGCTTCTCGTTGAACGCCATCTTCACCGCGCGACCGCTGCGCGAGACCTTGATGTTCTCGAGCGCGCGCTGGAAGTTGTCGACGATGATGGCCCAGCTCTTCTGGCGAAGGCTGACCGGGTTCGTCTTGGCCTGCGCGATCTGCTTGGCCTCGTTGTTCTGAATCTGCGACTTCCAGTCGGTCGCCAGATCGGTCGCGTCTTTCTCGATCTCCTTGGCGGCGTCGTCGTCGCGCGCGATGAGCACGATGTTGCCATGCACCGCGCCCGCCTTCACCACGTCGGGCTCGATCTCGAAGGCCGCCGCGCGAAGCTTGGCGTCGATGTCCTGGATGACCTTGTCGTCGCCGCTCGGGAAGCACGAGCTCACGAACGTGCTGAGGCTCCCCGACGTCTGGAACCCGCCCCACTCGCAGGGCGCCTGAAGGAACGGCTTGGCGGTGGTGAGCTGCGCCTGAATGCGCGTCGAGCTGAGCCCCTCGATCGCGGCCGCGGCGTCGTTCAGCGCGGAGACCTGCGTGGTGAGGTCCGGCTTCGGCGTGGCGATCGTGTGCGCGATGCTCTCGACCCCGGCGCGCTTGCCGAGGAACCACGACGTCCCCTGGTGGAGCGCCGCTTCCGACGTCGCCGTGCAGTCCATCGCCGGCGCGTTGGGCTTGCTCGGATCGCTCGTGCGACAGAACCCGTCCATGCCGGAGAAGGCGTGCTTGGTCAGGCCGTACTTCGGCGGGAGATCATCGACCTTGAGCTTCAGGATCCCGATCCCCTGCGCCGTGCCGGTTTCGTCCTTGAACCCGATGGCGGTCTGGAACGGCTGATCGAGGTTCGTCGTGAGGAGCGCTCCGCACTCCATCAGCGACTGCACTTGCTCGAGGTTCGAGGGCTTGAAGAACTGCTTGGCGCTGCTCGATCCGAGCGATCCCATGAGCTCCAGCTGTCGCGCCGGGTCCGACGCCCCCACCTTGCAGATCTCCGCGCCCAGCTCGGCGCCCGTGTAGAGGGTGCGAATGTGCGGGTCGGTCTCGCGCGTGCCGTCGATGACCTCGGCTTCGATCACGTCAGTGGTGCCGGGGAGCTGCTTCGCGTCGACCGGAAGCCCCCACTTGGCCGTGGTCGGGTCTTTCTTGCAGCCGCTTGTGCTTCCGACGAGCAGCAGGCACCCGGCGAAGCCGAGCGCGGAGCGGTGGGACAGCGAGCGGACTTGCGACGGCACGAAGGTCTTACGAGTGCTCATGGGCGCTTTCTACGCGGGCCACGGGACAACCCTCCCCACCCCACGTGGCGCGAACGATAGGCCAGTTATTTTACGATGACTACGTTCGCGGGATCGTAGATGGCCACGTCGTCCCCCTCGACCCGGGCCACGAACGTCCGCTGGTCGTCGCAAAGGCCGACCGGGGCTATGCACTTGCCGCTCCGGAGGTCGAAGACGTAGGCGTGCATCGGGCAGACGATGCACTTGCCGGTCTCGTCGAGCTCCCCTTCGGAGAGGCTCGCGCCGGCGTGGTTGCAGGCGTCTTCGACCGCGAGCGGCTCGCCATCGACCAGCGTGACCATGACGTCCCACGGCGGGTACTTCATGCGAACGAGCTTCGTCGCCTCCAGCGCCGCACGCGGCACGCGCCCGACGAGCTTCAATTGAGCGCGCTCCCCGCTTCGTGGTGAAGCGCCCGTTGCTGGATCGCGAGCTCGGCGGTCACGCGCCGAACGCGCGCGGCGACGTCGCGCTCTTCCAGGACCGCCTGGCGCACGCTGGGATCGAAGATCAGGTGCTGCGCGCAGAGATCGGCGATCGTTCCTTCGCCCGCGCCTTTCGGGAGCGAGAAGGAGAAGTCGGCGTGCTTGTGGAGCTCCCCTGCGAACGACGTCGCCGCGGCGACGAGCGCGATGCGATCGGCTTCGTGAACCGGCGTGGGGACGTCGTCGAGGATGGTCGCGCGCACGTGCCGGAACGGATCGCTCGTCGCCAGCTCTTCGAGCGACACGCGCGCCCGCCCTTGCACCAGGATGTTCGCCCGACCGTCGGCCAGTGCGCGGTGCTCGACCACGAACCCCAGCCCCGCGATCACGGCGAAGCGCGGCCGACCTTCCTCGTCGACGTCGCGATCGTCAGCCACGTGGGCGATGACCATCGCTCGGTTCGTCGCCATGCAGTGCGCGAGCATGGCGCGGTAGCGCGGCTCGAAGATGTGGAGCGGGAAGAGCGCGCGCGGAAACAGCACCGCGTTCGGGAGCGGGAAAATGGGCAGATCGGAGATCACGCGCTCCATGTCGCCGAAGGGGAGGTCGTCGTTCTCCATCACGTGTCTTTCGCCTTCGCCATCTATGGACCGAACATCTCGATCGCGCTGCCGTTCATGGCGTCGGGCGCATCGAGCGCGGCGTACGCGACGAGGTTGGCGACCTCGTCTGGCGTCATGAGAGGTGGGAAGCCGCTCCCGCGAAGCATCGCCGTGTCGATCGATCCGGGGAGCACGCACATCGCTTGAACGCCGCCGCCGCGGAGCTCCTCGGCCAGCGACTTCACGAAGCCGACGACCCCCCACTTCGCCGCGCAGTAAGCGCTCTGCGAGGCGGTGCCCAAGGTCGACGAGATGCTCCCCACGGCGACGAAGCGCCCGCGCTTGGCGTGGATCATCTGCGGAAGCCACGCGCGCGCGACCAGGAACGCCCCTTTGAGGTTCACGTCGAGAACGCGGTCCCAGTCCTCTTCCTTCGTGTCGACCACGAGCGCGCGGCGCACGATGCCGGCGTTGCTCACGACGACGCGCGCCACGCCGAGCTCGCTCTGGGCGCGCCCCACGGCGTGCGCCACCTCGCCTGCGTTGGCCACGTCGCATCGAAGCGCGACGGCGCGCCGGCCTCGCGCGACGATCTCGGCGGCCACCTCTTCGAGCTCCGGGACCGTCCGCGCCAGCAGCGCGAGATCGCACCCGCGATCCGCCAGGCGCAGCGCCACCGCGCGCCCGACGCCGCGCCCCGCCCCCGTGACCACCGCGACGTCGCTCAAGCGTCGACCTCGGCGCTCGTCGCTTCGCCGACACCGAGCGCTCGGTACGCGATCGCGCGCGTCGCATCGTCGCTCGCCCCGGCCAGGGCGACGGTCTCCACGCGCGCGCCGTGTCGACGCTCGCCGCGCACCACGAGGCAGGCGTGTGTCATCGAGATACGGCACGCCGCCCAGGCCGCGCCCAGATGCTTCACGATCGCCCCCGCCACTTCGTCGCCGATCGTCTCTTGAAGAGTGAGCCGATGCGCGAACGCATCGACGAGCTTCACGATCGTCCCGATCCCCACGAGCTTCCCCTTCGGCGCGAACGCCACGCGCGCGACGCCGCTCGCCGGGAGCAAGTGGTGCGGGCACATCGTCGTCATCGCGATCGCGCGCACCACGACCAGATCGGTCGACCCGGCGATCGCGCTCTCGGCGAACAGCTTCCCCACGTCGACCGCGTAGCCCTCGCACAGCTCGTCGACGTACGCGTCCGCCACGCGCGCGCCCGTCCCCGCGAGCTCCGCGTCCGCCGCCGGATCGCGCCCGATCGCGCGCAGAAAATCTTCGATCGCGCGCGCCGCGGCTTTTCGATCCGGTGTCGTCATCTTTGATGAGGAGAGGGGTGCCGAGGAGGAGATCTAGTTGAGGAGTCGATGCTTGATCGACACGCCGATGCGCTTGCGCGCGCCGAAGCCTTCGTCGAGCGCGTGGTAGTGGGCGATCTCGTCCTCGCCGTACTTCCAGCACAGCCACACGGCCTTGCCGTCGACGTGCCCGAAGAAATCGACCAGCCCGACGCGCGGATCTTTCACCACCGCGCCCATCCGCTCGACCTCGCCCCACGCCTCCTGGTAGGCGCCGATCATCTCCAGGAGGTCGCGCTTCATGGCGCGCACCGGCGGCGGATCGCTCACCTCGGGTGGCGTGATCTCGGTCGGCATCTCGCCGGTCGTCTCTGCGAGTGACTTCAATCGATCTTCGATGTCGGCGCGGCGCGCGAGCTGCTTGCCCACGAGATCGCGCAGATGCGGCACGAGGGCGTTGGCTTCCTCGAGCGTGAAGACCTGCGGCTCGGGCTTCATGGTGCTTCAGTCTAACGCGCTAACCGCGCATCGACTCCATGGGATCGAGCGACGCTGCGCGCCACGCCGGCACGATGCTCAGCCCGACGAACGGTCCGAGCACGGCCAGCGTGATCGCCAACAGTTGCGCTACATCGACTTCTGGTGTGAGCGCCCCCTCCGGATACAGCACGCTCCACCCCGCGATCGCCGCGCGCAGCCCCGGCGCGCCGAGCACGAACACCCATGCGTACGCGAGCGCCAGCCCGGCCGCCGTCGCGGACGCGCCGACCAGGAGCGACTCGTAGAGCTTGGCCCACAAGACGTCGGCGTTCGACCAACCGACCGCCTTCAAGATCGCGATCTCTTTCTTCTCGTCGGGCGCGAGCCCGCTCGCTCGATCCCACGCCAGCACGAGCAGCGCGAGAAATGCCGGCACCAGCGCTGCCAGCACCAACCCCGCACGGCGACCGTACGCCAGCGCGTACACGCGACCGAGCAGCTCGCGCTCCACCACGCGCGTCCCCGGCAACCGTGCGAGCACCGTGTGCGCGACGACGCGCGACTCCGCCGGGTTCACCACGTCGATCGCGAGATCGGTCGCGGCCCCCGCCGGCACGTCGAGCACGGCGCGCGCGTCCTCTTCGTCGCAGGCCACGACGTCGTTCGTGTACGCCTCGACGCTCGACGCGAACGTCCCCACCAGCATGAGCGGAGCTGTGGGCGTCGACGACGGGAGCGCCAGCGAATCGCCCACGTGCAGCCCGAGGAACTTCGCCAGCGCGGCGCCTGCGATCATCTCGTGATCGCCCGGGCGTCGATCGCGCCCTTCGGAGATCACGCCGTGCACCTCGTTCAAGGAAGGGACCGTCTTCGGCACCCCCACGACGGTCACGTTCCCCTGGAGATCGGGCATGAACACGTAGCCCCAGACGCGCGGGCGCACCGCGCGCACCGACGCGATGTCGGTGAGCTGCGACGCTTCGGCCACCGTGATCGTGGCCGGCCTTCCGGCGACGAGGCGCTGCACGAGCACGTCGGGGATCGCCAGGCGCGCGCGATCCGCCTCTCCGCGGAGCGCCGACGCCAGGAACAACACCGCCGCCACCAGCGCGACGGCGAACGCCAGCCCGCCGCCGAGCGCCAGCGACTTGGCGCGACGCCGCGCGAGCGCGCCCATCGCGTACCCCATCAGCGAACCCGTGCTCCGCGCGCTCATCGAACCGCGCCGCTCCATACCGCGATCGGCGGCGCCATCGCACCGCCCGCGGGATCCGGATCGGGGAGCGCGGGGCCGTCTTGAAACGCCGCGCCCGGCTCTTCCATCGACGGAAACCGGAGCCACCGCGCGCCGCCGGAGAGCGCGAGATCGTTCGACGGCACCAGCCGCGCCACCGCGTCGATCTGCGCCTGCTCGCGCCCTCGCGCTGCGCGTCGCATCGAGGCATCGACCGCGATCGCCGTCACGCTCACCGGCAACGCCAGGACGAGCGCGATCGCGGCGCGCCTGCGCGACGCGATGCGGCTCTTCACGACGGGCCGCCGATGCCGATGAACAGCTTCGTCATCAAGAAGTCCGCGACCAGGATGGCGATCGAGACGACGACCACCGTGCGCGTCGTGCTCGTGCCGACGCCTTCGGTTCCACCCGTCGTGCGGAGCCCGAAGTGGCAGCCGATGATGGCGATCAGAAATCCGAACACCGGCGTCTTCGCCAGGCCGCTCCACAGATCGCTCAGCGTCACGCTCTCCAGCGACGAGCGCATGAAGAACTGCGGCGCGATGTCGAACTGCACGTCGCAGATCACGACGGCGCCGAGCGTCCCCAAGCAGAGGGCGATGATGCTCAAGATCGGGAGCACGGTCATCGCCGCCACGACGCGCGGGAGCACGAGCTTCTTCGCCGGGTCGGCGCCGAGCGCGCGGATGGCATCGACCTGCTCGGTGACGTTCATCGCGCCCACCTCGGCCGCCATGCCGCTCCCGATTCGCCCGCCCACGATCACGGCCGTCAACGTCGGCGCCAGCTCGCGCGCGAACGACAGGACGACGACGCGCGGGATGTACTCGACGCCGCCGAACCGACTGAGCCCGAACGCGAACTGGATGGTCATGACCATCCCGATGAAGATCGACGTCGTGGCCACGATGCCCAGCGATTTGACGCCGAGCGAATCGAGCTGGTGAATGATCGCCACGCCCTCGAGCGGCCGCTTGAACGCCATCCGCGCCGTTCGCTGCGTGAGCAGAACTACCTCGCCCAGGTGCTCGAGGAGCGAGAGCGTGCGCCGTTTGTAGTGCTGGAAGACCGTCTCGGTCGGCGGCGGCAACGGAATCGCCGAGCTCCGGGCGGATTCGCGCGGGCGATCGGAGTCGGTCACGGCGACGAACCGGCGAGCGCGTGGAACGACGAGACGAACCGTTCGAACGCCGGAGCGCCGGCGCCGCTCGCGTCCTTGCCGGTCGGCTCGGCGACGTAGACGAAGTCGTAGATGCAGCCGTCCTTCTTGTAGACGTAGACGTCGTAGTCCATCGGCACGCCGTCGAGCTTGGCGCGGAGGCGCGTGTGCATCGCCTCGCGGCCGTCGAAGGGGATGGTCTCTTGCGAGTCGATGGCGCGCTCGGTCGTCCCCATCATCAGGTGATCGGTGAGCGCGACGAGCGGGACGTCGTCGTCTTTCTGATGGCAGCGGGCGTCGAGGAGGATCGACGCGCGGCGCCCCTCGTCGCGGTACGCCAGGGTCGCCCGATCGACCTGCACCGGGCGCCACTCGGAGGGCACTCCCCCGATGTGAAACGCGACTTCGCCGTCGCGATAGACGCCGCTCTCCAGCCGCGCGCCGCTCGCACCGCACGCCGTCCCGAGCGCGGCTCCGAGGAGAGCGGACGCGTAGAGCGCGACACGCAGGCGGTTCATCACTGCCCTTCTTATCATAGCCCCCCGCGTGACGTTTCCGGCCCGCGACGCTATACCGCCCCTACCGTGACCATCCGCTTCCACAACACCCTCACGCAGCGGCTCGAGACGTTCGAGCCCATCGTCCCAGGCAAGGCGAGCCTCTACGTCTGCGGCATCACCACGTACGACCTCGCGCACGCCGGTCACGCCAAGACGTACACGATGGCCGACGTCGTCACGCGCCACCTCCGCGCGCGCGGCTTCGAGGTCACCGTCGTTCGCAACGTCACCGACGTCGACGACAGGATCCTGGCGCGCGCCAAGGAGAAGAACGAAGAGCCGCTCGCGCTCTCGTCGCGCATGAGCGACGCCTGTGACGCCCAGCTCCGCGCCATCGGCTGCGCCGATCCGACGTACGAGCCGCGCGTCTCCACGCACATCCCGGAGATCATCGCGCTCATCGAGGCGCTCATCGCCAAGGGGAACGCCTACGTCGCCGACACGGCGAAGGGCAAAGACGTCTACTTCGCCGTCCGCAGCTTCGACGGCTACCTGAAGCTCTCACACCAGAACATCGAAGAGATGCGCGCCGGCGAGCGCGTCGAGGTCTCGGAGTCGAAGCGCGACCCGCTCGACTTCGCGCTGTGGAAGGGCGAGACCGAAGACGGCTGGGGCTGGGCGAGCCCGTGGGGCAAGGGGCGCCCGGGTTGGCACATCGAGTGCTCCGCGATGGCGGCGAAGTACCTCGGCCCGCACTTCGATCTCCACCTCGGCGGAATGGATCTCATCTTCCCGCACCACGAGAACGAGATCGCGCAGAGCGAATCGGCGTGGGGCGCGCCGCTGGCCAAGTACTGGCTGCACGGCGGGTTCCTCAACGTCGACAAAGAGAAGATGAGCAAATCGCTCGGCAACTTCGTCACGATCGAGGACGTCCTCGCCCGCAACGACGCCGAAGCGCTCCGCTACTTCTTCCTGGGCACGCACTACCGCGGCCCGCTGGCGTTCGACATCGAGAAGCGCTCTGACGGTCGCATCATGTTCCCGTCGGTGGACGAAGCCGAGCGTCGCGTCGAATACTTGTACAACACACGCGATGCGCTCGTGCTCGCCGCCGAGAACGCGGAGGCGGCGATCGGCAACGTGCTGCAAGGGCAGGCCAAGGCCATCGACGACGCGGCGGTGCGCGTGCTCGCGGCGCTCGACAAGGATCTGAATACGCCGCAAGCGCTCGCGGTCATCGCTGATCTCGCGAAGGCGGCCAACGAGGTCGTGATCCAGATCGGCAAGCTGAAGAACAACAAGCCGGCGCAAGACTCGGCGCGCCAGCTCGCGGCCCGCGCGATCCAGGCGCTCGACGGCTCGTGCGCGCCGCTCGGGTTGATGCAGGCCACCAGCGAAGACTTCGCGCGCCGCACGCGCGCGCGTCGCCTGAAGCTGCGCGGTCTCGACGCGCGCGTGATCGACTTCAAGGTGAAGGCCCGCACCGAGGCGCGCACGGCCAAGGATTTCGCGCGCGCCGACGCGCTCCGGAAAGAGCTCGCCGAGATCGGCGTCGACGTGCTCGACGCCGGCAACGAGTCGAGCTGGCGCCTCACCATCTAGAACTCATTCCACAACCGGCCGATAGCTGCGCGCTGCCGGCGTCGGGAATCGTCAACGTACAGGAAGTACGTCTCCTCATCCCTCCTGGGCATCGCTTGCTCTCGACCGATTGTGGAACGAGTTCTCCACGGGGCGAACGCGGAGAGCGCGTTCCAGAACCGTGCGAGACCGAGCGATGCCTAGTGTCCTGAGTCCATGATTCGTCGGTGAATCCATCCGGCCGTCGTTCGTCCATCAGGGATGAGCACAAAACGTAGGGTTCCCGCGGTTCACCTCACGTCCGACGAGCGAGAGACGCTCGAGCGCTATGCGCGTGGCCGAGCGGTTTCGCATGCGCTCTCAGTGCGCGCGCAGATCGTGCTCCGGTGCGCGCGCGGCGAGCTGCACTACGAGATCGCGAAGCAACTCCGGGTCGACGCTGACACGGTCGGGAAGTGGCGTCGTCGCTTCGTCGAAGGGCGCCTCGCGGGTCTCAGCGATCTGCCCAAGCCCAACGTTCACCGAAAGCTCTCCGACGAGCGCGTCGAAGAAATCATCCGCCTCACCCTCGATGCGACGCCGAGAGGTTGCACGCATTGGAGTACGCGAAAACTCTCGCGTACCTGCGGTGTCAGCCAATCGTCGGTCTCGCGGATCTGGCGAGCATTTCAGCTCAAGCCGCATCGACGCCGCACTTTCACGCTGAGCAACGACGACTTCTTCATCGAGAAGGTGCGCGACATCGTCGGCCTCTACATGAATCCGCCGGACCACGCCGTCGTCCTCTGTCTCGACGAGAAGTCGCAAATTCAGGCGCTGAATCGCACCCAGCCGGTGCTGCCGCTCGTCTTCGGCCAAGCCGAGCGCGTGACCGCGACGTACAAGCGCCACGGCACGACGAATCTCTTCGCGGCACTCGATGTCGCAACCGGAAAGGTGATCGGCGAGTGTTACCCGAAGAAACGCGGGGCCGAGTTTCTCCGCTTTCTGAAGCGAGTTGATGGCGAAGCGCCTGACGGACTCGACGTCCATCTCGTGGTCGACAACTCCTCGATCCACAACACGCCGCAAGTGCGTCGGTGGATGCGACGTCATCCACGCTTCAAGATCCACTTCACGCCGACCTACTCGTCTTGGATCAACCTCGTCGAGCGCTGGTTTGCGGCGCTCACCGACGACGCGCTCCGGCGAGGAACGCACCTCAACACCGGCGAGCTCGAAGAGGCGATCG
The DNA here is from genome assembly GCA_003151595.1 of Myxococcales bacterium. The sequence goes on along the minus strand of PLXW01000106.1, from coordinate 36,657 downwards.
AGGCATACATCGCGGCAACGAACGACGCCCCGAAGCCCTTCGAATGGCACAAGACCGCCGACGAGATCATCGCCAGCGTCAGCCGCTTCTGCGCTCGGACTCTTCAGCAGGCCGGACACGGAGCTATCGCGGACTCAGGACACTAGGAGCGGGTGAGGAGACGTACTTCTGTACGTTGACGACCCCCGACGACGGCAGCGCGATGGGATCGCGCGGTTCTGGAATGCGCTCTAGACGAACGACGCGCGCGATCCCCGATCCCCGCGCGCCAGCTTGGCGGCGTAAGCGTTCAGCACATCGGCGACCACCCGCGCTTCGGGTCGCGCTTCGGGCGACTCGGCGAGACACGCGTCGAAGAGCGCCGCGGCCTGCGCGTCGAGCTCGCCGTTCGTCGCGTAGATGCGCGGTGGCTTCATGAACGGCTCTCCGCGCACGCGCGTGATCGCCGGCGACTCCACGAACGGAGCCTTCCCCACGAGCACCTCGTACGCCATCACGCCGAACGCGAACATGTCGGCCGCTGGGCGCGCGTGCTTCGCCGCTCCGCCGAGCTCGGGGGCCATGTACTTCGGTGTCCCCATCCACGCGCCGGTCTGGGTGAGGAGCGAATCGCTCTGGGTGATCGTCGGCTTCGTCTGACCCGTGACCGTTCCGTCGATGTCGCGCACCTCGGGGCGCGCCGCCATGGTTCGCGACGCCGATCGCGACGGCGGCTCCGAGCGGGGCGGCGGCTCCGACTTCGGCGACGGGATCTTCGTATCGAGCCCGGCGCTCGAGATCCCGAAGTCGGCAAGCTTCACGTGCGGCTTCGCGTCGCGATCGGGCGCGCTCGTCACCAGCACGTTCCCCGGCTTCAGGTCGCGGTGCACGATCCCGCGCGCGTGCACCACCGAGAGCCCCTCGGCCACTTGCGCCAGCACGTCGATGTTCCACAGAAGCGATCGCGCGCGCCCGTAATGATGCCGCAACGAGAGCCCCTCGACGAACTCGACGATCAAATAGAAGAACCCCTCGTGCGTGATGTCGACGTCCTCGATGCGAATCACGTTCGGGTGATCGATCTGCGCGATGATCTGCGCCTCGCGGGCGAAGCGAGCCATCTCCATTCCGTCGGACGAAGGATCCAGCAGCTTCAGCGCCAGGCGTGCGCCGTCGGTCAGACGCGTCACTTCGTAGACCTTCCCCGTCGCCCCTTCGCCGACCGGGCGCTCCACACGGTACCGCTTGGCCACGATCTCGCCGTTCTCGAGCAGCCGCGGCCCGTCGTTCCGCGGCGCGCTCGCCTGCGCCAGGGCCAGCGCCAGCGCGTCGGCCCGCGCGCCGATCTGCCGGCGCAGCTCGTCGTTCAAGCGCGACACCTCTTCGTGCTTCGCGCGCAGCGCCTCGACGCGATTCGAGAGCGACTCGTTCAGCTCGTCGGCGCGCGCGAGCGTCTTCATGTGCTCCACGCTCAGCACGATCGCCTGCATGAAGGCCACGATCGCCAGCCCCACGCACGCGCCGCGCAAGCCGCCCGCGATCTCGCCGAGCCCACCCCACGCGAACAGATCGGGCATCCCCAGGATTCCGAGGGACGCCCACGAGAGCGAGATCACGATCGCCGCCAGCGACTTCTTCTCGCGCCAGATACGCCACCCCAGCGGCACCTGGTACGCGACGTTCACCATGGGAAACGCGCACGAGTACGGCGGCACGATCCGCGGCCCCACGAACGGGCTCGGGAACGCGACGGCCAGGACGACGCACGCCCCGAACGCGATCCACCACCACCGCGACGGCCGCGCGAGCCCGAACTGTGCATGTGTGAACTCGACGCTCGCCGTCACGCCGAGGCACAAGAACACCGGCACGAACGAGTTCTCGTACACGCCGAAGAGGCGCTGCGAGATCCCCACGTAAGCGATCGCGTACCCCGCGCCGCCGGCGATCCCTTGAAGCGTGAGCCACCCGTGCGCTTTCCGCCGGCGATCGAGGACGAAGATGATCCCGTAGAGGAGCGACGTGAGCGACACGGTCGCCAGGCATCCCGCGCCTTGCGCGCGATCGAACGTGGAGACGAACGTGAACATCGCGTCGCCGTCGTCGGTGTCGCTGAGGCGCGCCGGGAGATCCAGCCACCCGTTCATGAGGTGGCGGTACGAAATCGTCAGCTCGAGATCGACCGCACCGGCGCGCGTGACCTCGGCCGGAATGCGCCACCGTGGCTGATCGGTCCCGCGAAACCCTTCGCGCATCTCCGGCGCGAGGCCCACCATCTCTTCGCCGTTCGCGCGCAGCGTCGCCCGCGCATGAAGAAACGGAAAGGCGAGCGTCAGCCGATGCCCGCGCAGATCGTCCGGCACCTCCACGTGTGCGCGAATCCGATACTCGGTCGGCGCGTTCGGGAGCCTGCGGTCGACCCGCGCCGGCAAGTGCAGCGCTTCGGTCGCGCCGTCGGGCCCGAGGAACGTCCAATCGCGCAGCGTGAGGATCCGCTCGTCCGCACCCCCGCACCCCGCGAGCGCGATCGCTGCGATCACGAGAATCGCGAGACGCACGATCCGAGAACGCGCGATCCGAAAACGCACGAGGTCGAGCGTACGCGCGATCGCGTTCGCACGGAAAACGAAGGGGCTAGCTAGGACGGAGTCACTCGACCGCGCCGAGCTTCCGCTCGATGGCTTCGAGATCGGCGCGCACTTCCGCGCTGTCGCTCCGAAGCGAGTCGATCTTCCGCACCGCGCTCATCACGGTCGTGTGATCGCGATTGCCGAACGCGCGCCCGAGCTCGGGGAAGCTGCACTTCAAACGCTGCTTGCAGAGGTACATCGCCACGTGGCGCGCGAAGGCCACGCTCTTGTGCCGATCCTTCGAGAGCAGATCGGTGCTGCGCAGCTTGAAGTAGTGGCAGACGACCCGCTGGATGTCTTCGACGCTGGTCTCGCTCGCGCGCGCCACGCCCGACGACGCGATCTCCTGCTTGGCGAACTCGAGATCGATCGTCTTGCCGAGGAGCGACGACTTGGCCGCGAGACGAATGAGCGTCCCTTCCAGCTCGCGCACGTTCGAACGAATCGCCTGCGCGAGGTAGAGAACGACGTCGTCCGCCATCTCGATGTGCTCGGTCTGCGCCTTCTTGCGAAGGATCGCGACGCGCGTCTCGAGCTCCGGCGTCTGAATGTCGGCGACGAGCCCCCAGGTGAAGCGGGAGATGAGTCGCTCCTCCATCCGCTCCAGCTGCTGCGGGTACTTGTCGCTGGTGACGATGATCTGCTTGTCGGCCTGGTGAAGCGCGTTGAAGGCGTGGAAGAACTCTTCCTGCGTCTGCGTCTTCGAAGCGAGGAACTGAATGTCGTCGATGATGAGGAGATCGCATCGCTCGCGGTAGCGCGCGCGGAACTCGTTCATGCGCTGGTCTTGCAGCGCCTGGACGAACTCGTTCACGAATTTCTCGGCCGAGATGTAGACGATGCGTGCGCCGGGCCGCTCGCTCCGCACGCGATGCGCGACGGCGTGAACGAGGTGCGTCTTGCCGAGGCCCGTGCCTCCGCAGATGAAGAGCGGGTTGTGCCGACGACCGGCTCCACCTGCGGCCGCGATCGACGCCGCGTGCGCGAGCTGGTTCGTCGGACCGACGACGAAGTTCGAGAAGGTGTACTTCGGGTTCAGCCCTTCGAGCGGCGGCGCCACGGCGACTGGGCCGGAGACGGGGCTCGCTGCTGCGTGTGCTCCCGGGACCGGAGCCGGCGGCGGAATCGTCACCGGGTGAACGCCGGACGAGCGCTCTTGCGCGAGCTCGGAGTGACTCGGCGGCGGAGGCGGCGCGCTCTGACGAAGATGCACGCCCGTCGTCGCTTCGGGGCGCAGCGTGAGGACGCGTGGACGCACCGGCGCGGAGCTCGGCTGATCGGCGATCGGGCTGGTGAGCGATCCGTCGATCGTCCACGCCACCTGCACGCTCCAGCCCGTCTTCGCGCGGATGGAGTCGCTCAACGTCGGCATGAAGTGATCATCGACCCACTCGCGCACGAACTCGTCGCGCGCACGCAGGCTGAGGACGCCGTCCAGGAGCGAATCGAACTGCACGCCCGAGAACCACTGATCGAAGCTCGCAGGCGAACGTTCGCGCGTGAACGCGATCGCTTCCTCGAATACGACGATCGGTTCCACGGTCATCGACGGCTCCATCGCAGGTTGCGCTTCAAGAGTCGACGACGCAGGTGCGCCGGCGCTCGTGGAAAGCGTCTTCTGCTTGCCGCGACGGGGAGCCGCCGCGGTCACGCCGTCATCGTTCCGATTTTTTGTCATCCGCATCATCCGCGCTTGCACCGGCCACTCACTTCGAAAGTGGATTCATGCGACGCGTGGTGCTCGCTGAGAAACCAACGAGCGCTCACAGTTGACGGATTCGTCGACGCCGAAGCGTTGAGACGACGCACCCGCAGAAGGCCGAATCGATTCACGCGAGAGCGAGCTCTCCTCGGGAGAGCGCGCTTTCTTCGTTCACCGCTTCGGCCCACCGCGGGTGGCGCCGTACGAACCGTCGAAGCAAAAGCAAAAGAGCCACGATCCGCGTTGCGATCGCGTGTAAGTCACAAGTTTCCCACAGGCTGTGGACAGTTCCTGTCCTCAACCCCCACCCCAATTACTCCCGCCGCCGCCTCTGCATCCCCCCGGTCGGCTCCCTCGGTCGGCCCCCTCGGTCGGCCCCCACACGTGGCCCAACGTTCCCTCTGACAGTCCACTCAAGAAAGCTCGAGGGAACCTCGGCGATCCGGCCCTCGGTGCCGAGCGCCAAACCGTCCCGACACCAGCCCGTCATGCATGCAACCACACGCATGACCTGCTCAACGCCGAACCGACCCGACGACCACCGACGACCGGACGACCCAACCGGTCTCCTTCAAGCGAGGTGTTGAGGTATCAAGCGCGTTCGCGCTCGTCTACGTCGATCGTGCAACCCCAAGTAAGTGGCCGTGAGCGCTTTGGATTATTGATTGTACTCGATCCGAAACTCGACCTCAGGTGCATCCCCGTCTACGCACCGAAACTCACCCCTCGAAGCAACCCCGCGTCACAACTGCGCAATCGAATCGTTGCCCAGCCAGAGCCGGAATCGCCTGACGCGCGATTGCCTTTTTTTCGGCACGATCGGGCTGTCAAGAGTCGGCGGTCAGCAGCATTTTCGGCACAAACCGGCGTCATCGGATCATTTCCGCCTCACACATCCGTCACGCATCAGGCGCAGCGGGCCGCTCGCGGGGGTGAGCATCGCCCGCGCGCCGAAAACTGTTCCCCTCCCACGCGCGCTGTTAGGGTCCACGCCGGTGGCAGGTCAACTTCGCGTCATGCACTGGAATTTGAAGTCGATTTCGCGTCTTGGCGCGTTCGCGATCCTGCTCCCGATCCTGGGTACGGCGAAGGTCGCGTTCGCCGACCCGTCGTCCACGTCGCTCGAGCAAGGGTACGACCTCGGGCAGATTCAGAGCCCGCGCGAGATGGCGTTCGGCGGAGCGCAGACCGCGATCGGGACCTCGACGGTTGCACTCTACAATAACCCCGCGAACCTCCCGCTGGCCCGCGTCTACCACTTCGAAGGGCTCGCGGCCGTTTCGCCCGAAGCGCGGCGGCAGAGCTACGGAATCGGCGTCGTGGATTCGACGACCAGTCGCCTCGCGGGCGGGCTGGCGGGGACATTCAACGTGCTCGACCCGGACGGCATCCATCGAACGTGGACCGACGTGCGGTTGGGGCTCGGCTATCCGCTGGGGGACCGGCTCGCGGTCGGCGGCGTGGTGCGTTACATCCGCGCGAACCAGGGGATCACCTCGGGTCCGCTTGGCGCGAGCTTCGTTTCGGACGGATCTCCCGGCGGGCCCGTCTTCAACGCGCTCACGGTGAACCTCGGCGCCACCCTCATCCCGGCCGACGGGTTTCGCATCGGGATGGTCGGTCAGAACCTGACGAACCCCGGCGTCGGCTTCGCGCCGACGACGCTTCAAGGCGGCGCGGGATTCACGTCGGAGCTCTTCTCGCTCGAGGCCGACGCGATGGCCGACTTCACGACGTACAAGTCGATCGCCGGGCGCTACATGGCTGGCGGCGAGCTCTTTCTCGGCGGGCACGTGCCGCTTCGGCTCGGCTATCGCTTCGATGACGGGACGCGCACGCACTCGGTGTCGGGCGGGCTCGGCTATGTCGACACGCGGTGGAGCGTAGAGGCCAGCGTGCGGCAAGACGTGGTGAGCGAGCACCCGTCGACGCTCATCGGGATCAGCCTCCGGTTTTTCTACAATGCGGAAGGCGCCGGCGGCGCGGTCGACACGTCGAACGAAGCGTTTTGATCTTGTGGGTCGGCGGGTCCCGGCCCGCCTCTGTTCGAGCTTCGGCGTTCGCTCAGTCTGACGTCCAGAAGCGGACGCAGAGATCGTCGGTCGTGTGGCGGACGGCGAGCACGGGGGCGATCGGCGAAGGTGTGGTCGGCGCGGGTGGTGGCCACGGGCGCGGAACGACGGCGACCGCGAGCGGCCACGGGTCGGCATCCGCGCCGCACAGGTGCGCTGCGGCCCCGGTGATTCGTGGCGATTTTTCGATCGATGCAACCTGCACATTTCCCAGCGCGAGCGGCGTCCCTTGCCACGCGCCCAGCCGCACCACGACCTCGTGACCGGTGCGCGCGTCCTCGTCGGGGAGCGCGAGCAGCGAGCGGAGGCGGAGCACGGCCATTCCTCCGCGCGCGACGGCGCGACGAAACGACGCTTCCGGTACGTGAACGACGACCCCCGCCATCTGCGACGCGCCGAGCAGCTCGCGCGCGGTGGGCGGGCGATGCGACGCGTGCTCGAACATCACGCGCTGGCCGGGCTCCGACGGGGTGGGCTCGAGCGCGCCGTCGGGGACCGCGAGGAGGCGCGCGTCGAACGCCGAGGGCGCGCCGGGCGCTCCGAAGGCGACGTAGAAGTCGAGATCGCCCGCTTGCCAGCCGCCACGCGGGAGATCGATGTCCTCGATCACGACGACGTGATCGTGCGCGACCTCGAGCCTCGCGCGGGCGACGCTGGGGAGCATCGGGAGCGGGATGGGGGAGGCGACCGGCTTGATCGCGTTGGTTCCGGCCGCGAGCGCGACGGCGAGCGCGAGCAGCCGGTTCATCCGCACGCCTCTTCGAAGATGCGCGCGAGCGGGGCGATCGTCGCCGCGAGATCGGCCGCGGGATCGGCCGAGGGGTCTTCGTGCGCCGGGCCCGAGGCGATCGCGCGAACGTGAACGACGGCGCGCGGGTTGGCGAACCAGTCTTCGTCGTGGCGATCGACGAGATCGCGCGCGAGCGCCGGCGCCGTGAGGAGCGCGACGAGGCGGGCGGGGGCATCGTCGAAGGCGCGCGGCCATGCGCCGGCCAGCGCGCGCGGGAGCGCCGCGCCGAAGAGGCGATGCATGAGGTCGTCGAAGGGGACGACCGACGGCGCGCGTGACGTGAGAAAGCGCACGGCCTCGAGGCGCGCCTCGAAAAGCGCCGTGCGCGCGAGGACGCGCGCCTGAGCGTCGGCCACGCGCGCGCCGTTGCCGAGGACGCGACGCTGGAAGACGGGTGACGCCGGGAGCGCGCCGAAGACATACGCGAACCGATGCATGGCCGTGAACTGCGGATCGCGCGCGAGCGTGAAGGGGAGCGACGGCGATGCACCCGCGACCCGAAGCGCGGAGCCGAACGACGCGCAGGCGCGCGCGAACGTGGACGCTCCGATGGGGGGCAGGATGCGCGGCGCCTCGAGGCGAAGACCTTTCGTGAACAAGCCAAAGGTCGCGTCGAGCCACTGCGCGGTGAGACGGGCGGGCCAACCTTCCGGGGCGTCGCGGGCGACGGCGATCGCGATGGCGTCGACCGCCAGCGGAGGATCGTCGCCGAACGCGCCTCGCTTTCGCGCGTCGCGAAGCGCTTCGCGGGCGACGTCGTCCGTGCGATCGAGGAGCGCCAGCGCCGCGGACACGAGCGCCTCGCGCGGTACGACGAAGAGCGCGTCCTCGTTCGCGAAGCCCATGCGATACGCGGCCTCCACGCGACGCTCCGCACGCCGCCGTGCGATCGACGCCAGCGCGGGCCCGCGCTCCGCGGCCACGTCGAGCCACGCGCGACGCTCGTGCTCCGTCGCCCCTTCGAGCACGCCGTGCCACGCCTCATGCACGCTCGCCAGGTGCGGCACGGGCACGATCGCGTGCGCGCTCTTCTCGTGCGTCGCGCGCGCCATCTCGGCGTCGAGCGACTGCGTGATCCGCGCCTGCATGAGCGCGTAGACGGCGCGAAGGAGCGCATCGCGATGCGGCACGTCGGCCGCGCTGGGCGTGAGGTGCGCGAGCGTCTCGTACAGCGATTTGCCCGCGACGTGCCGCCACCGCTCGAGCGGCTCCTCGTCTCCACGCGCCGCGGGATCGAGCGCGAGGTCGCTCTTCCACGCGCGCCACGCGCCGGACGCGCGCGCGATGTCGCGATCGAAAGAGGCGAGGTCGCTCGGGTCGTGCGTCATGGTGTGCGGTGATCCGGAGAGTCAGCCGTGGATGCTCGCACGCGATTGCGATCCGCGCGCGAGCCCGCGAACGATCTCGGCCTCGCGGTCGGCCAGGACGTCGAGCCGCGCCAGTACGTCGTCGCGCGACGCGGCGAACGGCGCAGCCGCCTCCACCGCGAGCTCGACGAAGCTCCGGTAGTGGCGCGCCTCGGCCGCCAGGAGCTCCGTGTAAAATGCACTTACCTCGCGCTCGCCCGCATTCTCCAGGGCTTGCGCGAGCAGCTTGAACCGCTCGCACGAGCGCGCTTCGATGAGCGCGCCCACGAGCAGTCGATCGACGAGCGGGCCCAGCTTCGGTCCACGCGTGTCGACCTGCGCCGCGCGGCGGAGCGCGGCCGCGTAGTCGTCGACCGGGGGCGGGCCGAGCGCCAGGCCGCGCGCCTCCATCACGCCCAGCACGCGCTGGAAGTGCTCGATCTCTTCGCGCGCCAGATCGGTGAGCGCGCGAATGAGCATCGCGCTCTCGGGGTGCCGCGTGATCAACGAGAGCGCGTTCGACGCCGCCTTCATCTCGCAGTGCGCGTGATCGACCAGCACGCGATCGAGCTCGCCCATCGCGGCGGTCGCCCACGCGGCATCGGTCGCAACCTTCAGCCCCAACATCGCCCGCGGAATAGCACGGCCCGCCCGCTCACGCCGTGATGCCCGCCGCGCGTCTCTTCCGCACGCCCGACCATCCGCCGAGCGCCGCCATCGGAACCGCGAGCGCGATCCCGGCAAGCGGCGCGGCCGAGAACCCCGCGTCGATCCACGAGAGGCCGCACGCCACGAGCCCCGCCACGAGGCCTGCCAGCGCGGCCTCGCGCGTCCCTGCATCTTTGCTCCAGCGTCCGACGACGAACCCTCCGGCGAACGCGCCGATCACCAGCGGAAGCGCGAGCAAGAGCAGGATCGCGAAGCGCAAGCGCGCGACGTCGTGCGGCGCGGCCTCGCGGATCGAATCGGCGACGGCATCGGGCGAGCTGGCTCCGGCGAACCGCGCCAGCATGCGCGACTCGATCGCGGTCGCCACATACGCCAGCGGCAGCCACGCGCCGAACACCAGGAGCGTGCCGAAGCCGACCCAGTGCCACGGCGGACGATTGTCGTCCTCGTTCGCGTCCGGCGCCTTCAGCACCGGGAGCCTGCGCTTCGTGTCGGCCACGGGTGTTCGTAGCACGCGAGGCCTGCTAGCACGTTGGGCCATGCACCCGCTCGATCCCGGGCGAGCCCTCACGCGCTCGCGCCTCCGCGTTCGGTTCTGCGAAACCGATCTGATGGGCATCGTCCATCACTCGAACTACCTGGCGTACTTCGAAGCCGGGCGCGTGGAGTGGCTGCGGCGGCGCGGCGTTACGTACGCCGACTGGGCGTCGCGCGGGATTCACTTGCCGGTCGTCGAGGCCAGCGTTCGTTATCGCGCGCCGGCGAAGTTCGACGACATCATCGCCATCGAGACGCATCTCGTGGAGCTGCGCGCGGCGTCGGTGCGGTTCGAGTACCGGATGGAGCGCGTGGGCGAAGAGCCCGAGCTCCTGGCCGAGGGGTTCACGCGCCTGGCGTGCGTGAACGACCGGCACATGGTCCAGCGCTTCTCGGGCGACACGCTGGCCACGTTCGGTCTCGCCGAGATCGCTCCCCCCGGTGACACGCTTGGCTGACGACACGCTCGGGTGAAAAGCGCCCGCACGCCAACCGGCGATAGGTATGATTGGGCAATGCTGCGTCTGGTGTGGACCACGCTCCGGCCTGGCCGGAGACGTGCCGCCGCGACCGCGCTCGCCCTCTTCGTGATGGGCCTCTGCGCGTGCCGCTCGGGCTCCCGGCGGCTCGAAGGGAAATGGAAGGGGCGCAGCGCCGAAGGGGTCGCGCCGGAAGCGGCGTCTGCGGCCAGCTCCTTCGTGAGCGACACGGAGATCGACGTGCACGGCGACGCCATCACCGTGATCACGGCGCGCGACAAGCAGACCGGCACGTACAAAGTCGTGAAGGAAGACAAGTCGCAGGTCACGATCGTCACCGACAAAGACGGGCCGACCGACGCGCAGACCTTCACCTTCCTCGACGACAAGACGATGCGCTGGAGCGTGGTCGACGGGAAGACGATCACCTTCACGCGCGAGCGCTGACGATCAGCGGCGCACGGGCTCACGCGAAACGCGGAGCGGCTCCTGGTGATCGCCGCGGCGCACGACGAGCAAGACGTCGTCGCCCAGCGGGCCGCTCAGCTTCGCGCGCGCTTCTTCCATCGTGGTCACGTTCGCCCCTTCGATCGAGACGATGACGTCGCTGGGCGCGAGGCCCGCGCGCTCCGCTTCGCTCCCATCGGCGACGGCGACGATGACCACCTCGGGCGGCTCGCCCGTCTCGCCGAGCGTGACGGCGACGCCTCCCGCGGCGTTGGGCTCGTGCGAAGCGTGACCGGGCGCGGGGAGATCGGAGCGAAGGACGAAGCGCGTGTCGCGCGTGGTCTCGCCGGCGAAGACGTGCACGTCCTGGCGCGCGCGACCGATGTCCGGGGCGAAGGCTTCGAGCGGACACGTACCGGCCGCGAGATCGACCAGATGGAATCGGCCGCGCGCGTCGGTGACGGCGACGCCGGGGGGCGTGGTGCCGACGGCGAGGTAGGTGGGGACGAGGTCGACCGCGACGCGCGCCCCGACCACGGGATCGCCGCGCGCGTCGAGCACCTCGCCGTCGACCGCGCCGCCGAGAGCGAGCTCGACGCGATCGATCGGCGTGGGTCTGCGGCCGGCGTTCGCCGCGATCGTCACGTCGCGATCGAGTCGCGCGAAGCCGTTGGCCCGAACCGCGAGGCGCGCGTGGCCTGCCTGGAGATCGGCGATGGTGAACGTGCCGTCGACGTTCGTTCGCGCGTGGCGTGCGCCGAGGTCCGTGTAGAGGACCACTTCGGCGTCGGAGATCGGATCGCCGCGCGTCGAGCGCACTTCGCCGACGGCGCTCTCCGCGCGCGCGAGCGTGACGTCGACCTGGGTCGCCGACGACGCGAGGCGAACGACGGAAGGGGCGAGGCCGTCGGCTCTCACTTCGACGCGCAGCGCGATCCCTTTGGCACGAGGGAGCGTCGTCTCGCCGCGCGCATCGGTGAACGCCGTCTCGCGGAGCGCGCTCGCCGCGTCGAGCGAGACGATCGAGACCTGCGCGGCGTCGACCGGGTAGCCGCGATCGTCGCGGATGCGGACCGGCAGAGGACCGCGCGCAGGGCCGAGCTGCAGCGTGATCGTTTTCCTTCCCCCCTCGGGAACGGTGACCTCCGCGCGGAGCTCGACGGCGGATCCTTCGTCGTCGGGCGACACGAGGAGCACGAGATCGTTCGGCACCGCCGCGAAGCCGAACGACCCGTCGCTCGCCGTTCGCGCCACGCGCTCCATCGCGCCGTGCGCCGCCGCCAGCACCACGCGCGCGCCTTGAACGCCGCGCCCGCTCGCGTCGACGACCTGCCCTTCGAGAGTGCCGCCGGCGTGCATCACGACGTCGAGCTTCACCGTGCCGCCCGGCGAGAGCGACACCGCGTCGCTCATGGCGTCGACGTATTGCGGATGATGCACGAGCACGCGCACGCGACCGGGTGACGCCGGAGAGGCGCGGTACGTGCCGTCGTTGCGCGTGACCCACGGTTCATCGGCGGCGATAGCGCTCGGAGGCACGCCGGCGACCGTCGCGCCGGCCGCGGGGATCGCGGGGACGGGTCCGGGCATCACGCCCAGCTCTCCGGCCGCGACGAGCGGACGTGGGCCGGCGAGCGCGCTCGCGAACTGCGCGTCGGTGAAGCGCGCGCGGCGTGGGTCGTCGTCGATCGGCGAGCCGTCGAACGCGGTCCCGGTGATCTCGATCGTGGCGCCGTCGACCGGGTAACCGCGCGCATCGACGACACGCCCCTCGATCGCGCCGGCGTGCGCGAGCGCGATCGCGACCTCGCCCGTGAGCGGATCGGGGACCGCCAGCTCGCGCGATACGAACGCCTCCGCGCGCACCGCGATCGACGCCGGGCCGCGCGCGATGGGGCCGAGACGCGCGCGCCCTTCGCGATCGGTCGTGGCTTCGATCGGAAACGGCGACACGCCCGACTCGGCCAAGGTCACGCGCGCGCCGAAGACCGGCGCATCGTCGTCGCCCGTCACGCGCACGCCCACCGTCTCGCTGGCCGCGAGCCGCAGCGTCATGCTCGTCTCTTGCCCGCGCGCGAGATCGGTCCCCAGCTCGATCGCCGACGCGCGATCGCCCGACGTCGCGCGCAAAGCGTACGTCCCCGCGGGGAGTCCGCCGATGCGCACGTTCCCCTTCGCGTCGCATTCGGCCGCGCGCGCCGGCCACAACGATGGCGACGCGATCTGCACGCGCGCTCGTGCGACACCGTCGCCGCGGTCGTCGACCACGCGGACGGCGATCGCGCCGAGCCGGTGGAGCACCACGCGCAGCGGCTCGCCTTCGCGCGCGCCGTGCGTCGTCACCTCGTCGTACCCCTTGGCCCGCGCCGTCACCGTCCACGGCGGCGCGCCGAGCCTCGTCACGTGCGCCAGCCCGTCGGCTCCCGCGCGCGCACCGATCGGCAACGGGTCCGCCTCGGCCGCCTCGATCTCCGCCCCCGCGATCGCGACGCCGCGCTCGTCCTTCACGTCCACGTCGAGTCGATGCCCCGCCGCGAGCACAAGATCGATCGCGCGATCGCCCTTCTCCAGCACCACCGCGCTCGATCCGCGCGCCCGCCCCTCGGCGTCCGCCGTCACCCACGCTTCGCCGCGCGGCAGGTGTGCGAGGCGCGCCCGCCCGTCTCGCCCCGTCGTCGCTTCGCCCGCCGCATACGCGCGCCGTCCGTCGGCCTCGTCGCGCAGCGCGAGCACCCGGATGCGCGCGTTCGCGATCGGCGCGCCGGTCTCATCGCGGGCGTGTGCGTCGATCACGGCGTCGCGCGCTTCGATGTCGCTGCTCGGTAGTGGCGGCGCGCTCCGCTCGAACACCACCTGCACCAACCCGACGGACGCCGGAATCCCGCCGCAGACGATCGCCACCAGCGCGACGGCGATCGCCCTCAGCGCAACTACGACGATCCGCTGGCGGGTCGTCTTCGTCTCTCGTGGCTGCGACCGGTTCAATGGCGTTCCATGTGCGTAACCGACTCCGCCCGGCATCTCATCCCGCCGCCCGGCGTTCGGAACGGCGGCGCGTGCTAACTTTAGGCCTATGGGGCTTCACTTCGCTCGAATGCGATTCGTAGCCCCGGCGGTTCTCGTGGCCACGATCGTGGTGGCGTGCGGCGTCTCGGGGCCCCCCACCGACACCAGCGAGTTCGGCGGAGCACCGCACGACAGCGGCGTCTTCGTCGAAGGGGCGCCGCCCGTGCTCTTCCAGGACACCGGCGCGCCGTCGTGCGAAGCGGGATTGAACGGGAGCGTGTGCGGCTGCCTCGATCTCGATCTGCTCACCGACCCGCCGAACATCTACTTCGTGCTCGATCGCTCCGGGAGCATGAACGACGACGGCAAGTGGCTCACGATTCGAAAGGTCATCGGCAGTGTGATCGCCGCGCTCGGCCCGCGCGCCCGCTTCGGCGCCGCCGTGTTTCCGAATCCGACGGTCGACGTATGCAGCGTCGGCGAGCAGGTCATGCCGCTCACGCTGGGCGACTCGCCGGCGGGGATGTTCGGTCCGGCCGTCCAGCTCTTCACCACGGCGACCAACTTCGACGCCAACGGCGGCACCCCCACGGCGTCCACGCTGAACGCGCTCACGTCGACGCTCGCCGCGCTCCCCGGCAAGACGTACGTGATCCTCGCCACCGACGGCGGCCCGAACTGCAACGACGCCACGACCTGCGACGCGAGCGCCTGCACGACCAACCTCGAAGGGGCGTGCCCGCTCGAAGCCGGCGTGAGCTGCTGCGACGGCGATCCCGAGGAGTGCCTCGATACGCAGGCGGCGGTCACCGCGGTGTACGCGATCGCGGCGGCGGGCGTGCCCACGTACGTCGTCGGCGTGCCGGGGAGCGGGCCGTACACCGGCGTGCTCGATCAGATGGCGCTCGCCGGAGGGACCGCGCGATCGACCGCGCCCTACTACTACGAGGTCACCTCCACGGACCAAGCGGCGTTCACCGCGACGCTCTCGACGATCGCGGCGCAGGTCACGGCGACGTGCACGCTCGCGTTGAGCGCACCGCCGCCCGATCCGACGCGCGTGAACCTCTACCTCGACGGAACGCTCGTCCCCGAGGATCCGACGAACGGATGGACGCTCTCGGGATCGACCGTCACGCTCGAGGGGACGACGTGCACCGACGTGCTCTCGGGCAAGGCCCTCTCGCTCCGCATCGTCGCGGGCTGCCCGACGGTGCTCGCCATCCCGCGCTAGCGCGGAGGCGTCAGTGCAGGGTGTGCCAGTCGCCGTCGTGCTCCACCTTCGGGACGCTCGGCACGATCGGACGCACGCCGTCCTGGGGAGGCGGAGGGTCGGTCTGGATCGCGGCGCGGATCGCCACACGTCGCGCGACCTCTTCGGCCTCTTCGCGCTCCTCGAGCTCCCAGCGCGCGAGCACCATCTTGTCGCGCTTCTTCTTGCGCACGTACCCGACGCCGAGCGCGCCGATGACGAGCACCCAGATCGCCGAGCCGCTGAGGAGGACCGGCCAGAACGTGTAGCGCTTCGCCAGCTCCTCGCGCCATTCGTACTCGAGCTTGCGGAGGTCGCTGGCGTAGGCGTCGCCCAGCGCGCGATCGAACGGCTCGCCCTTGTGCGCGCGCTCGATGAGGCTCGCGAAACGACCGCGGTCCGACTTGCGCAAGAGGAACCGGAGGAAGTCGGCCGACTCGGCGTAGGCCACGCTCACTTCGTAGCGATCGTTCGGCGCGCTGCGATCGAGCTCCGACAGCGGGAGGATCGTCTTCCACAGCGAGGCGTTCGACAGCGTCTCGGCGCGATCCATCGCGCGCTCGTTCGAGGCGTGCACCGCGTACCCCTCGTTGAACCAGAAGGGGATGTGCTTGCCGCCGATCGCGTCGTCGAGCGCGACGTGCGCCAGCTCGTGGCGGAACAGCTCGCCGAGGTCGGTCCCTTCGTTGCTCACAGGCGCGCGCATCGAGAGGATCACGAGGCGCAGGCTCGGGATGGCCACGGCCGACGCGTACTCCGGCACGACGTCCTTCGGCGCGAGGTCGGCCATGTCTTCCGGCGAGCGGGCGATGCGGACTTCGATCGGGCGCGTGAGCACCGGCTGGCCGAGCTCGTCGGCGAGCTGCGCCTTCACGTCGTCGGCGTCGTCGAGCAGCGGTTGAACGCGCTCGTGCGCCGCCGGCGGGTACGCGATGCGGATCCATCCGAGGTCGCGCACCTGATCGGTATCCGGCAGCGGCGGGATGACGATGCCCGACGGCTGCATGACGATCGGCACGTCGTGCGGCGACTTCTCGATGTCCGTGTCGCTCGATCGCAGCGTCGTGCTCGCGCCGCCGTTCGCGTTTCCATCCGCCAGCGCCGCGCCCGACCACGCGACCGCGAACACCGCCAGCACGACGAGCCGCGCCCACCGAAGTAGACGCGAGAGACGTGGTCCGATGGCGCCGCCGGTCACTTGGGTACCTGCAGATCAAGATGGATCGTCGAGGTCGAGTTGTCGCGCGTCGCGAAGTAAACGGCCGTCCCGCCGAACACCGCGGCGCCGACCGCGCCCCAGAACCACGGCGACGTGTAGAAGGGGTGCGACCCTTCGTGCTTGGCCTTTTCGGGCGGAAGCGCCGAGGTGGCGAGCGCCGGCGCGCTCACGCTCTCCGGCGTGACGACCGGCGCCGCGAACGTGCGCTCGAGCGACGCGACCATGCCCGACCAGTGCAGCGGAGGCGGGGGGGAGAGAGGCGCGAGCGAAGGCGCGCCAGCGTCGGACGAAGCGGTCATGCCTCCATCCGATGCTGCAGCCGCGCTCGTGGGAGCGCCAGCGTCAACGACCAGCGAGGGGAGCGTTGCGGCATCGGGCGCATAGCGCGCAGCGTCGAACGTCTGCGAATCCACGAGAAAGACGCGCGCCGACGCTTCGCCCGCGCCGCTCGCTTCGACGACGACCAGCGCGCGAACGTTGAGTTGCGACGCGATCGTCGTCAGCAGCGCGCGCGAGGCGCCGTCGTCACCGTGGATCGCGGCGCGCTCGTCGGCCAGGTCCTTCGTCGTGCGCGGTGCATCGGCCGGCGCGGGATCGCCGACGAGGACGCGCGCCCGCGCTTCATCGAGCCCCACCGGACGCAGCGCGTCCCGCGCGTACACGTCCTTCGCCAGCGCCCACGCCGCCGCTTCCGCACCGGGGCGCGCGACGATCGCGATCCCCGTGCGTGGCGGAGGGCTGGGGGGCGGCGGGAGGCTCGCGGGCGAGGCGCTCGCCGCCGGCGACGTTGCGATCACCAGATCGGCGTGCGCGAACGACGACGCCGTCATCGCGAGCGCAGTCACGCACGCGACGTGCGCTCTCGTAGGAAACAGCATCGCGCCTAGTTGCTGCGGCGCGCGGCCGAGAGGATCCGGAGGAGCGCGAGGAACAGGTTCACCACGTCGAGGAACAAGCGGAGCGCGGCGCCGACCGCGTCGTCGTTCTCGTTCGCGCGAAGGATGCGCGAGGTGTCGAAGAGAATGTACCCGGAGAAGAGCAGCACGCTCACGCTCGCGACAGCGAGGCTCAAGGCCGACGAGCCCATGAACATCGCCAGGAGCGACGCGCCGATGATGACCCAGATGCCGGTGTTCAGCGCGGCGCCGAGGAACGAGAAGTCCTTCTTGGTGATGAAGCAATACGCCGTGAGTCCGGTGAACGCGGCGCCCGTCAGCAGGAACGCGTCGCGAACGGGCGATGCGTCGATCGTCGCGCCCGACGACGCCAGCATCTGCGCGATGAAAACCGACGGCGCCACGAAGAGGCCGGTGATGAACGTGTACCCGAACAGCGCCGCCACGTTCAGGCCGCGAATGCTGCGCGCCGACGAGGCCGCGAAGAACGCGCCGAAGAACACGAGCACCATGATGATGCCGTGCTGCAGCTCGAAGGCGACGACGGGCGGAACCGTGAGCGTCTCGCCGCGACCGACCGCCGTGGCGACGGGCGTGCCGGCGTAGAGCGCGATCATCGCGCCGGCGATGGCAAAGCCAATCCCGGCCGTCAGAAGCGCGTAGACGCGACGCACGAACGGGAGGACGGACGCGGGGGCGCGGATGGCGAACGGCGCGTCATTTACGGGGCGATAGTTCTGCATGAGGGCTCTCGAGGGTTCCTGCTCGGCAACATAAGGATGTGACCGGGCGAGTCAATTGGCGGCGAGCGCTGCCAGCGGCGAAAGCAGCGGAGCATGGGCGCGAATTCCCGCCGCGAGCGAAGGATCGCGCGCCAGCAGCGCCAGGCCGAGCGCCACGACGCCGAGCGCGAGCGGGATTCCGGCGCGAGCCAGCCACGACGCGCGCGCCAGCTCGGGGCGCGAGAAGATGCCGACGGCGATGGCGAAAGCGAGGACATCGACGAACATGTCGCCGGTGGCGGCGTTGAGCGTCGCGCCGTCCGACGCGCGCGCGACGCGAAGCGCGACGACGAGGAGCGCGACGATGAGCGCGACCAGCGACGCGCCGAGGACGGCGGCGCGTGTGAACGGATCGGAGTCGCGGGCGATCGCCGCCACGCGACGCACGACGAGCCCGAGCCCGAAGACGACCGCCAGGCCCACCATCGCGAACGTCACTCCCGCGAGCCCGTGGTGATGCGTCGTCGCGCGGAGCAACGCGCCGAGCGCGGTCAACGCCAGGAACGACGTGATCGCCCACGAGGCGACGCTCCACCCGGCGAGCGCCATGTCCTGGCCCGCGAACGAACGCACCCCTTCGCGCGCGCTCCGGAGCAGCGCGATCGCGATCGACGCCGGCAAAGTCAGGCACGCGGCGATCGCGATCCACGCCACCGCCGCGCCGTGCGACTCCGAGGCGACCCGCAGCGCGCTCGGCGCCGACGCCAGCGCCGCGGCCACGGTCCCGGCGCCGAGGAGACTCCCCGCGCGGACGGTCAGCGGCGGCGGAGGCGGCGCGCTTTCGGGCGGGACAGTCGGCATTTCGCGAAGGCGAGATAGCACGCGCGGGCGTGGCGCGGTCCGCGGTTCAGTACGAATCGAGCGCGAAGAACGGCGCGGTCGCGAAGAGCGTGTCGGCGCGTGCGAGGGTCGAGGCTTCACCGTGTGCCCACCCGAGGCGCGCCGCATCGCTCGCTGCGATCCCGCCGAACATGACGGCGCCGAGCGCGGCTCTGCCGATCACCAGCGGCGCACGTGAACGCTCGGCGACGGAGACCTTCGCGCGTCCGCGCGAGATCGTCACTTTCAACGCGGGCCGTAAGTCTGGTGTGGACCGCGGCCCACGCTCGCTGCCGGCTGCGCCGTCAGAGCGTGGGGTCCCTGCGCCGAGCGCGGACGCGCCGTCGATGGCGACGTCGATTGCGCCGTCCTCCGGATACTTCCGCGCGCCGATCGCCCTCGCCACATCGACGAGCCTCACCATCGGCCCCGCGGCGATCTCTCCGATCGCATGCTCCAACGCCTTCGTTCCGAAGCGCTCGCGATCGGCGTCGACCAGCGCGCGATCGATCGGATCGCGCGCATCGACGTCCACTTCCACTTCGCTAACCTGATCGCGCTGCGCGCCGATCGCGCCGAAGAGCGCGCGCCTCGCCGCGTCGTCGTCCGCGGCGACCTCGTGCACCACCATGCGCGTCTCGGCGTGCGACTCCGCCTGCACCAGCGACCACGCCGCGTACCCCACGATCCGCTTGCCGCGCGAGGCCAGCGTCCATGTGCGCCGCTCATCGGCGAACGCGCGATCCCACAGCGCTTCGGGCCGGAGGAGCCACCCGTGCGATCGATGCGCGGCGCGCGTGTACGTGTCCACGATGGCCGCGCGATCGCCGTTGCGCGCGGCACGAAGCGCGACCCCCGGCTCCCTTCGCCACGCCGACGGAATCGATGCAGGATGCACGCGAAGCAGGCGGCTGGGCGTGACTGGCGCATAGCCGTGGTGCGCGTAGAAGCCCTGGCGAAAGGCGTAGAGCATCGTGACGCTGGCCTTCTTCGCGTCGGCCTTCGCGTGGAGATGTGCCAGGAGCTGCGTCGCCACGCCGCGACCGCGCGCTTCGGGCGCGACCCCGACGCTCGCGATCGCGGCCACGTCGATCGCTGATCCGGCCAGCCACTTCCGGAGCGCGAACAGGAACGCGTGCGCCACGATCTCGCCCCCATCGACCGCGACCCACAGCGCATCGAGGGGTCCCAGCGGATTGGCCACGAAGTTCCGGCGCCGCTCGGAGTGCCCGCGCGGGTCGGGAAACGCGCTCGTGTGAATCTCGACGAGGCGATCGAGGTCCGCGGCGTGGGCGGTGCGGAAGGTCAGCGCGCTCTCGTTCGAGTCGATCAAGGGGTAGGCTCCTCCCCGGAAACTAGCCGGTTGCGGCGAACGCGTGCTAGCGGGTCACGTTGGGGATGGGAGCATGAAGAGCGACAAGCCGGGAGAATCGAACCAACCCGCGAGGCTCGGTGGAGCACGCGCCGAATTCGTCGGGTCGCTCGGCCGCAAGGTGGAGGGGGCACGCAGCGTGCTCGCGACCACCTCGTCCGAACGCGGAACGCCCAACGAAAAAGCCCCGCGCGAAGAGCTGCGGCGACGCCTGCACGCGCTGGGCGCGAGCGCGCGCCTCCTCGGCTTCGAGGCGATGTGCAAGGCGATCGTCCTCGCCGACGCCGCGCTCGAACGGGCGGCAGCGGCCGGAAACGCGAGCCTCGACGACCTCCAGGTGGTCGCCAACGTGCTCGACGATCTGCCCGCGCTGGCCTGGGGCGACGGGCCGCGTCGCGAAGACACGAAGCCGAAGAGCGATCCGCCCGAAGAAGGGCCGCCCGCGCGAACCGCGGTCCTCGTCGGAAGCGCCATGCTCGGAGAGGCGCTGCCCGATCCGGAGATCGTGCCCGGCGCGCCGCCGTACGAGTGCGAGCGGACCGAAGACGCGCAGGCCGCGATCGGCCTCGCGCGAAAGGTCGCGCCGGACGTGATCGTGATCGACGGCGACGTCGCGGACTCCGAGGAGCTCGTGGAAGCGCTCCTCGACGATCCGATGACCGAGCCGATGCCGATCGTGGTCGTGGGAGCGTTTCGCGAGCCGAGCAGCGCGGCGAAGTTCGTGGCGCTCGGCGTCGCGCGCACGCTGCAGAAGCCGATCACGCCCGAAGCGCTGCGGCGCGCGTGCGACGAAGCGGTCGAGCAGCGGCACGAGGTCACGATGCGCGTGACGCTCGGCGAGCCCACGCTGGAGCAGCTCGGCGAGCGCCTGGCGGAAGAAGTGCGGCGGGCGATCGTCGGCAGCGTCGATGCGGCGGGGCGCGNNGTCGTCGTCGCGCGGACGGGCGGCGCGGTGAAGTTCGCCGGGAGCGGGCCCGAAGGGGCCGTGGCCATGGCGCCGTGGCTCTCGCCCGACGTGGCCGCAACCGATCGACCCGTGTCGAGCGGACGCAATCGCGGACCTGCGGCCGACGTGCGCCTTCACGGGCGTCGCGTGATCGTGGCCGACGACGATCCGGGCGTGACGTGGTTCATCGCCGATCTGCTGCGCACCGCAGGGTGCAACGTGCACGAAGCGCTCGACGGAAACACGGCGCTCGATCTGGCGTACCGCACGTCGCCCGAGATCGTGATCAGCGACATCTTGATGCCGGGGCTCGACGGCTTCGCCCTCACGCGCGCGCTCAAGCGCGACGTGGCGCTGCGCGACGTGCCGGTGATCCTGCTCTCGTGGAAAGAGGACCTGCTCCAGCGCGTGCGCGAGCTCGGCGCCAGCGCGGCGGCGTATCTGCGAAAAGAGAGCGACTCGCGCGCGATCGTGGCGCGCGTTCGCGAGTGCCTGCGTCCGCGTGCGCGCGTGGAAGCGCGCTTGCGCGGCGAAGGCGAAGTGCGCGGGCGAATGGACGGGCTCACGACGCGATCGCTCCTCGAGCTCGCGTGCTTGATTCGCCCCGACTCGCGCGTGAGCGTGCGCGACGCTTCGTTCCTCTACGAGGTCGAGATTCGCGACGGCGCGCCGAGGCGCATCACGCGGACGTCGAGCGACGGCGTGTTCGAGCGCGGTGAGCGCGTCCTGGCGGCGATGCTCGGCGTCGGCGCGGGGCGGTTCATGCTGGCCTCGAGCAACGTGGCCATTCCGGCGGAGGATCGCGATCTGAACGGCTCTCTCTCGGCCCAGCTCGCGCGCCCCGTGGCGGTCGCTCGTGCGGCCCGCGCGGCGACGACGGCGGGGCGCGCGATGACGGTCGAGCACGTCGAGCTCGACGCCGACGCGCTGGCGGCGCTGCTCTTCTCGACGCCCGAGCCGGCGCGTTCGCTGGTGGAGTCGCTGGCCGAAGGGGGATCGCCGCGCGCGATGCTGCTCGGCGGCGAGATCGATCCCGCGCTGCTCGACGAAGTGCTCGGCGACCTCGCGCTCCGCGGCGCGATCACCGCCGTGCGCACGACGACGGGCGAAGAGGTCCTGGCGCGCGCGGTCGAAGCGCTGCTCTCGCCCGAGCCGAAGCTCCGCGCGACGCCGTCGTCGTCGATGCGCGCTCGCCCGCCGTCGCGCCCGCCGCCGGTCCAGCGACCGGAAGCGCGGCCGATGACCGATCTCGACGAAGACGATCTCATCCCGTCGTCGCTGGCCGACGCGGTCATGCGCGAGCTGAGCGATCGCGCTCCCGAGCTCCGCACCCGCTCTTCGAACCCTCCGCCGATCGTCGAGCCGAGCGATCTCCGTCCGCGCTCCACCAACCCGCCGTCGGCGCCGATGCGCGCGTCGAAGCCGTCGATCCCGCCGGACGCGATCGTCCCCGAGACCTTCGACGATTCGTTCGAGAGCGCAGGCTCGGATCAGACCGAGGTCGACGCGCCCGTCGAGTCGAACGATTCGCGCACGTCGCTGGCCTCGGAAGACGAAGAGCGATCGATCTCGATCGAGATCAGCGTGTCGGCGCCGCTGGCGTCGGCCGAGTCGTCCGAGGCGCCGCTGGCCGAATCGCACCCGCGAACGCCGATGGCGTCGGTCGCGTCACGCGAGCCGGAGACGAAGGGGCGCGCGCCGAAAGCGCGGTGGCCGTGGATCGTGGCGCTGGCGATCGCCGGCATCGGCGTGACCCTCGGCGTGCAGGCGACGAAGACGAACGATGGCGCGTCGGCTGCAAGCGCGCCGGTGACGCTCGATCAAGCGGTTGCGCCGGCGATGACCGGAGAGCCGGTGGCCCACGATCCCTCGGGCGTCACGTACGAGGCGATCCCCGCGGGCTTCTCTGTGCCGTCGGGGCAGGGGTTGCTCGAGGTGAGCGCCGCGCCGGAAGCGGCGGTGCGCGTCGATGGCGTGGCGCGCGGCAACGGCCTCGTGCGCGTGCCGGTGAGCGCGGGGCCGCATGAAGTCGGTATCGCGTCGCTCGATCGACCGATGCGAACCGTGGAAGTGCGCGCGGGACGTGCCGCGCGCGTCGAGCTCACGACGCCGTGAACGCGCGTTGGTGGGCGTGCGCGCGCGCGCTCTCGTCGCTCGCTCTCCTCGCGACGTGCGTCGTCGCTTGCTCGCGCAGTGAATCGCCTCCTAGCAGCGCGAGCGTATCGTCCGCGCCGTCGACCGTGTCCACCGCGATCGCCGCCCCGACCTCGAGCAACGCGCCCGCGCCCGCGATCGCGATCGACGTGCTCGGATCGGCCGGCAGCGGCGCCGGAGACTGCACCTTCGGTCATCGCGGCGTGCTCATCGACTTCGGCGACACCGCGACCCGCTCGCGCCTCTCCCCCACCGAACGGAGCGGGCGTGTCGATTCGGTCGAGCGTGACGGGGCCACGTGGGCCCGCCTGTTCGCGCGCGGCGTTTCGCTCCCGTTCGTGGCCAGCGCCGACGACGTGGCCAGCGTGAGCGCCGACGGCGCATCGCCCGTGATCGAAGCGCGCGTGCGCGGCGGCTCGGCGCGATCGATCGCCGTGTTCCTCAACGGGAAGGCCGCCGGCGTGTGGCCGCTGGCGAAGGGCGAAGCGCGCGTGGTGTCGCTCGCCTTCGCGCCGAACGCACCGAACGGACCGCAGCTCGTCGCGGGGACGAACGAGCTCCTCCTCCGGTTCCACGGCGCCGCGCGCGCCGGCGCGAGTGCACCCGACGAGGAGGCGGAGGTCGACTGGATCCACGTGGGCGGCGCGATCGAAGGAGAGACGTACGCCGCCCCCACGCGCGCCGACGCGATCACCAGCGTGACGCTCGCCGGCGTCCCGATGCGCGCCGTGTCGTTGCGCGCGCCTGCGTACGCGCGGTGCGCCGGGTGGCTTCCGAGCAACGGTCACCTCGTCGCGTCCGTCGGCGTCGCGGGGACAGGAGACGCCGACGTCGAGCTTCGCGCGCTGCGCGATCGATCGCCGCCCGTCGTTCTGGCGTCGATGCACCTGATGGGGAACGCGCCGTGGAAACCGCTCGATCTCCCGCTCGCCATGCACGCCCCAGCGCCCGTCGCCAACGGCGCCGCGTCGCTCGCGAGCAAGGGGACGCTCGGCGCGATCGAGCTGGTCGCCGTGCGATCGACCCGCGGCGCGCGCGTCGTCTTCGGAGAGCCGCGCGTCGTCTCCGCGGCGTCAGAGCCGTCTCCTTCCGAGCCCGCGCCGCCCGTCACCGGTGTCGTCCTCGTCGTGCTCGGATCGGTCGCGCCGCGCTCGATCGATCTGTACGCCAGCGCCGCCTCGACCAACGGCTCGGCGCCCGCGACGCCGATGCTCGAGCTCGACGCGCTGGCCAAGAGCGGCGTCACCTTCGACGCGAACCGCGCGACCTCCGGTGCCGCATCGGGCGCGGTCGCCTCGATCCTCACGGCGCTTCCGGCGCGTTCGCACGGCGTCATCGACGACGAGTCGGGTCTCGCGCCGAGCGTCACCACGCTCGCCGACGTCGCGCGCCAGGCGGGGATCCGCGCAGCGATGTTCACCGCGAACCCGTCCACCGGATCGGCCTTCGGCTTCGCGCGCGGCTGGGACAGGTTCATCGAGCACCCGCCGGGGCTCGACGAAGCGCCCGGATCGGCCGTCGCTCCGTTCGACGACGCCGCGCGATGGATCGCCGACCACGCCGCCGAAGGCACGCGCTTCCTCGTCGTCATCCACGCCCGCGGCGGTCACCCTCCGTGGGACGCGACGCCCGAAGATCTCCGCACGCTCACCCCGCCCGACTACACGGGCGGCATCGATCCCAAGCGCGCCGCCGAGCTGCTCATTCGGGCGCGCCAACCGATGCCCGGCACGTCGCATGCGCCGATCCTTCACCTCACCGATTCGGATCGGACGCGCGCGTGGGCGCTCTACTCGCTGGCCCTTCGCACGCACGACGGCGCGCTCGGACGCCTGCTCGCCGGTCTCAAGGCGGCCGGTCGCGACGACGGCACGCTCGTCATCGTCACCGGTGACGTGGGGCTCGGCGACGCGCGCGCTCCGCTCGAAGCGACCGACGCGCTCGATGAGTCCGCGCTGAGCACGCCGCTCGTCGTTCGCTTCCCCGCCGCGTCGCACGTCGCGATGGGGCACGTCGCTGCGCCCACCACGAGCGTCGACCTCGCGCGCACGATCGTCACCGCCTTCGGCCTCGTTCCGCCCGCGGCCTTCGAAGGGCAAGACCTCGCGCGCGTCGCACGCGGCGCCGTCGATCTCGATCCGCGCGGGCGCCCGATGCTCGCCGCGTTCGGCTCGCGCTTCGCCCTCCGATGGGGCTCGTTCGTCGTTCGCGGCTCGGGCCCCACCGAAGACTCCGTGGTCGATGTCACCAAGCTCTGCGATCTCTCGCTCGAGCCGGCGTGCACCTCCGACGTCCGCGGCGCCTTCCCCCTCGCGCTCTCGGCCCTCCGGCGCGAAATCACCACGGAAACGAAGCCCCCTTCGGCCGCCACCCCGGTCATCGAGACCCCGGCGCTCCGCAATTCGCTGCGCCTGTGGGGCCTGTAGCCGATCCCGGGCCGTCGCCCATGTGCTAAGCCCTCGCCCGCGCTTCTCACGCCCGTCTGGGTGAGGGGTCTTGGAAGGGGCGTTCGCGCTCACTCCGAGGGATGGAGAGATGACCGAGTGGCCGAAGGTGCATGATTGGAAATCATGTGTGGGTGCAAGCCCACCGAGGGTTCGAATCCCTCTCTCTCCGCTAAACCGCCTCCGAGGTTCGATCGCGCAGCGAGGGTCGGCGTTTTAGCTCGGCCTGGTGGGGACGTGGCCGTCCCCCTCGGAAGCTTTGCTTCCGAGCCTCCCCCCGCTCGCTTACGCGAGTCGTCCTGCGGACGACGGGCGAGTTGGGGACGGGGGGTGGTGCGAGTGGGGGTGGTTGGGCTGGCTCGCGGAGCTGACGGAGAAAACTAGGGCGCGCGCATCCCGGGGACGGCGAAACGAAAAGTCGCGTGCACGCGATCGCCGGTCGTGTTCACGCGATCGCCGGTCGTGTTCACACGATCGCGGGTCGCCTGAAGGAGATGTCCGATCGCCTGCAGGCGACCTCGGATCGCTTGGTTGGCGACCCAGGGGTCTGTCGCCCCCAGATGCGTCACCCGATCGGGGACGGTTTTCGGGGGTGGCGCGTGGATTGCTCTACGACTCCAGGATGGACACTCGCCTTCGTGCGCTGCTTTGCCTCTCGCTCGCATTCGCTCTGAATGGGTGCGCGACGCACGGGTTCTTCGATGGGACCGTCAGCTACGCGGCCAACCCGCCGATGGCCGATCGTGCGGGGGCACTACCGCTGCGTGCCCTCATTTGCCTCGACCCGAATTACACACCCGCATCCCGTCAGATCGGCATCGCGCTTGGCGATAGGTGTCATCTGTTTGCGTCCACTCGAACGCTGCCGACGCTCACTGTCGAGGGCACGTGCGCGTTGCCGACAGCCGCCGGCCCGGTGACGCTGACGGTTCGCAGCGCACTTGCTCAGTTCCAGCATCGGAGCATCGACGTCACCGTCGACGGCACGACGAGTGATGGGCACTACCTCACCTACCGTTTCACCGGCGTGCGCGGCGCGAACGATGCCGGCGACGAATGCGATGCCCTGCAGACCGGAAACGCAGGCGTCCTGGAAGAGTCGACAGGCGCAGGGCTGAAGACACAGCTCCTGCCGTGACGCGCTACTGACAGGCGCCCGCGACGCACGACTCCTGGACCATCTTGCCGGTCGCGTTCAGCTTCGTCGGGCAGACGTTCGCGCACGTGCCGCACGCGTTCGGATCGCTCGAGAGGTCCTTGCACCCGCTCGCGCATTGCGTGGCGCCCGCGACGCACTGCTGCGAGCAGCTCCCGGCGGTGCAGAGGCCTTGCGATACGGCGAGCCCCGTCACCGGGCTGCGCGTGGACGGGCAGACGTTCGCGCACGAGCCGCACGCCGTCGCGTCGTTCGAGAGATCGCGGCACCCTTGCGCGCAGAGCGTGGCTCCCGTGGCGCACGCCTGGCAGGCACCGGCGACGCAGACGCCTTGTGAGACGGCCATTCCCGTCGCCGGGCTTCGCGTCTGCGGGCAAACGTCCGCGCAGGCGCCGCAGTTGTTCGCGTCGGTGCTCAGACTCGTGCACGTCGTGCCGTCGCACGAGCCTTGCCCTTGCGGACAGCTCGCGAAGGTCACGCCGATCGCGGCCGCCGCTGCGGGGCGAAGGACGAGGCTGATGTTCGTGACCGACTGCGAAGCGAGCGTCGCCAGCACGGGCTGACTCGCCCATGTCGCGGTCGATGTCGCGGTCACGCTCGCGCAGGCGGTGGCGTACGCGAAGGCGCTGAAGGTCACCGCCCCGCTCGGCAGCCCGGTCATGTTCAACGTCGTCGCCTTGCCCGCCGCCACGTCGAAGCGCTGCGTGAAGAGCGGCTCCTCGGCGACGCCGGCATCGATGGCAATGCACGCGACGCCCGTGGGCACCGCTGTGACACTCGCGCTCACCTGCGCCGAGTGCTCGCCCGCGACCGGCGCGCTGCTGCACGCCGACCCGACAATCAGAAGCAACGGGAACGCCGCGAGGATCTTCTTCATTCCGCTCGATCTAGCCGTTGCCATCGCTTCGGCCTGTCGCCCGGATAGATGACGACCTCCCACCTTTCCAACCGCGCACGCCAACCGCGCTCGCCCCCCTTTCAACCGCGCAGCCGCGCGCCAGCGGCGCGCAACACACAAACCAAAGGTGCGCGCATGTGCACCAAAGCCTGAAAAAATAGCCACTTCATCGCGGTCGTCGCGTTGACCGGGACCGGCGCGTCCGATACGTTTTCCTAGCGTGGGGGAGTGGCTTCTTCGCTTCCCATTTCGCCGACTGGAGTCGCGCTGATGAACGACAGAAATGGCCCTGGGTCGCTGGCTGCGACCGCCCTCGCCGAGTTGCCGCTCTCGCCGCAAGGTGCGCCTGGCGCGCCGATCACCGGAGTCGGTCCCGCGCAGTCGGGGGTGAGCCCGTCGGCCGCGAGCACCGGCGAGATTGCGGCGGGCGCGTCGCCGATCGGTCGCGTCATCCACGGTCGGTACCGCATCAAGCGTCTGCTTGGCGAAGGGGGAATGGGCGGCGTCTACGAAGGAGAGCACCTCGAGATCGGCAAGCGCGTCGCCATCAAGCTCGTCCACGCGCTCCACGCGCGCGACCCGCAGATCGCCGCGCGCATCAAGCAGGAGGCGCGCAGCACGGGCGCCATCGAGAGTGAGCACATCGTTCAGGTCTTCGACGCCGGCGAAGACGAAGAGCTCGGCCTCTTCCTCGTCATGGAGATGTTGAAGGGCGAAGACCTCGCCTCGCTGCTCCTTCGCAAGACGCGCGTCTCGCCGATGGCGGCCGCCACGATGGTCCTTCAAGCGGCGCAGGGACTCATGCGCGCGCACGCGGCCGGGATCGTCCATCGCGACTTGAAGCCCGCGAACATCTTCCTGTGCACGCGCGAGGACGGAAGCTCGCTCGTGAAGCTCGTCGACTTCGGGATCGCGAAGCTCGTGCGCGACGCGAATCAGGCGCAAGGGCAGCAGGGCGCCGGGCTCACACGCATGGGGATGGTGATCGGTACGCCGCAGTACATGTCTCCCGAGCAGGCGCAGGGGCTGCTCACCGTCGACCATCGCACCGACGTCTATTCACTCGGCGCCGTCCTCTTCGAGACGATCGTCGGCGCGTCGCCGTACCCGGAGATGCCGACGTACGAGCAGACGATTCTCCAGATCATGACGCGCCCCGCGCCGCGCATCTCGTCGGTCGTGCACGACGTGCACCCCGATCTCGATCAGCTCTGCGCCGAGATGATGGCCCACGACATGAACGCTCGGCCGCGCGACATGAGCGTCGTGCGCGAGCGGCTGCTCCGGATTTTCCCCGAGATCGAAGGGGGACGGCTCCCCATGCGATCGCTGACGAACGAGTACGACGCGACGGTGAGCGCCGACGCGAGCGGGCAGATTCGCGCGCAGGTCGACGCGGTCCTCGCGCGGTCGGGTCTCTCGGGCGTGGGCGCAGCGGTCCAACGTCCGCCGACGCCGCCGACCAGCGCGAGTGCGGTCTCGGTGAAGTACGCCGAGGAGCCGATCGATGACGTGAGCGGCGTTCCGAAGAAGGGGAACGGGCTCGTCGTCGCCGTGATGATCGGCTTCGTTCTTCTCGGCATCGGTGGCGGCGTGGCGTTCATGAAGATGCGCGCGGCTCCTCCTCCGGCGGCGAACGCGGGCTACGGGCTCGTGCAGTCGACGCCGGCGGCGCCTGCCGCGCCTCCGATCGCGACGGCGCCCGCGCCGGCGATCCCTGCAGCGCAAGTTGGTGCGATCCCGACCGCGCCCGTCGTCGTCCCCGCGCCGGCGATCGCTGCCGCGCCCGCCCCTTCGAAGTCGCACGGGAGCGCGAAGCCCAAGGCCGCGCCGGCGCCCGCGGCCGCCCCCGCGCCCCCTCCGAGCGAGAACGCCCCCTCGCGTCCCGTCGGCGGCACCGGCGTGTCGACCGAGTTCTGACCCACACACGAGCGCGTAATGAGTAGGTAGGCGCGTTCGTCCGCGGGCGGCCATCACCTCGCACGGAAACGTTGCTCACTCGTGCTCGCGTGAGCGTACGATTCGAAGTTACCCATGGCCCCTCCTAGGACCGCGCTTCGCCGCAGTTCGATCACGAGTCTCGTGCTGTCCGGGCTGATGCTCGCGACAGGAGCGCGACCGTCCTATGCCCAATCGCCGCAGACGCCGCCTGCCGCGGCGCCGGCGTCTGCCGCGGCCGCGCCGACGAAAGAGCAGCTCGCGCAGGCCAAGAAATTCTTCGACGCCGGCAACAAGCTCTACAAAGAGGGGCTCTATCAGGAGGCGCTGGCGTCGTTCCTCGAAGCCAACCGCATCTCGCCGCGCGAGAGCATCCAGCGCAACATCGGCCAGACGTACCGCGACATGAAGGACATGGCGTCCGCATACGAGGCCTACGAGCAGCTCCTCGCGAAGTGGGGCGACAAGATGAAGCCGGCGCTGAAGAGCGACGCGCAGCACGCGCTCGAAGAGCTCGCGATCCTCACCGGCGTCATCACGATCAACGTGACCGACGTCGACGCGCACGTGACGATCGACAAGAAGGACATGGGCACGACGCCCGTGGCGAAGCCCATTCGCGCGAACATCGGCTCGCACGCCGTCGAGATCACGAAGGTGGGCTTCGAGCCGATCGCGCAGCAGATCGAGATTCGCGGGCACGACACGATCGCCGTGAACGGGCCGCTGGTGAAGGAGATCCTCACCGGCCACGTGAACGTGACGGTCACGCCGCCCGATGCGGCCGTGAAGATTCTCCTCGACGGCAAGGACGTCGGGCCGCCGCCGTGGAGCGCGGACATCGAGCCGGGGCTTCACACCATCGAAGCGAGGGGCGACACGATGGTCGCCGCGCCGAAGCAGATCGAGGTCACGAAGAAGGGGACGTACAACGAGGCGCTCGAGGTCCACGCGCAGCAAGGGAACGTCGCGGTGAACGTCGACGTCGCCGACTCGGAGATCTCGATCGACGGCAAGGTGGTCGCGCGTGGAGTCTTCGAAGGGCCCGAGCCGATCGGCCCGCATACGCTGCTCGTCACGCACGTGGGGTTCGCGCAGTACAAGAAGGACCTCATCGTTCACGACGGCGAGCGCACCGTGGAGAACGTCGCGCTCCAGCGCGAGCAGGCCACCGCTGCCGCGCCGCCGCCGCCCGACGATGGGAAGGGGCTCTATGCGCAGCTTCTCTTCGTGGGCGCCTTCGAAGCGACGACGCCGACGAACGACATCGCCCAGGGGGTCGGTTACACGACCGATACCAGCATCAGCGGCTCGGGGATCTTCGGCGGCGGCCTCAACGTGCGCATCGGGTACAGCTTCGGCTGGCTTGGGATCGAGGGATCGATCCTCGGCAAGTACGATCACTCCGAGGTCGACGCGGCCGTGAACGCGAACACCGCGCAGTTCGGGGCACCAACTCCTTCCAACCCCCAAGGCTCCCCCCTGCCGCGCACGGAGCAATGGCAGTTCCACCGCATCGGCGGGAACGCTGCGCTCGGCCTGCGGCTCATGCCCCTGACCCAGATCGTCCGGCCCACGTTCGGCATCGCCGGTGGGATCTCGATGAACGGGGTATTCTTCAATCGTTCCATCGAAGGGACGCAGTCGGGAATGCCGGGCACCGGCACGTACGTCGCGCCTTCGCTCATGATGGACATGGGGATCGAGCTCGGCTCCACGCCCGGCACGAAGTTCTATCTCGGGGCGCTGCTCCTCGCGGAGTTCGCCGGCGCGGCTCAGGGGAAGCCGGCGACGTCGTTCAACGATCCGCGGTATCCGCCGCCGACCACGCCGATCAACGTCGTCAACGGCAAGGACGTCTTCATCGGCCCCGTCATCGGCATGCAGTTCGGCGAGTGACATGGCCACACGTGTGAAGGCGGCGCGGCGCGACTCGATTCGTCGCACGGCCAACGTCACGCTCATCGCCGATCGCGCGCACTACGAAGACGTGATCCAGGCGCACGTGACCAGCGCGCGCGTCTCGCTGTGGATCGCGACGGCGAACTTGAAGGAGATGCACCTCGAGGCGCCGGTGGGGACGCGCGCACGCGCTCGCGGGAAGTACGTGTCGATCCTGGAGACGTTCGAGACGCTGGCCGATCGCGGCGTGGAGCTCCGCATCTTGCACGGCGGGCTCCCTTCGGGTCCGTTTCGCGCCGAGCTCGCGCGGAGGAAGCGCCTCACGCGCGGCCCGCTCCAGATGCGCCGATGCCCCCGCGTGCACCTCAAGATGATCGCGGTCGACGGGCGCGCGCTCTACCTCGGCAGCGCGAACTTCACCGGCGCTGGGCTGGGCGCGAAGGGGGACGGTCGCCGCAATTTCGAGATGGGGATCCTCACCGACGACGAGGTGTTCCTCGACGAGTCGCAGGCCCGCTTCGAGCGAATCTGGTCCGGAGGCGAATGCGGGGCGTGCGCCATCCGCGCCTTGTGCCCGCGGCCGCTCGACACGCGCTGAGCGCGCGAGGGTCACGCTCCAGCGGCGCCGAAGGCGTCCGCGTCTACACGACGTGGCGCGTGCGAAGATCGGCAAAGCGTCGAGCCAAGACGCGTTGGTGACGTGTACGTTTGCTGTCCGGGCGTAAGCTCCTCGCGACTCGCAACGGCTCCCGCGCCGCTGATTCCCGGTGCCCCGGCCGCTCGAGACTTGGAGCTTCGAATGCGTCAATCAGTGCTCGTCGGCGGGCTTCTCTCGTTGAGCGCCTCGGTCATCGCAGCCATCGTCGCGCAAGGGTGTGCAGGGGGCGGGGCAGGGGCCGATGGCTACGCCGCCAACGGGGACGGCGGTCTCGACGCCGGTCTGGGCGGAGGCGCGTTCGACGGATCGCTCCTCGGCAACGCCGACGGGGCGCAGAACCCGAACCCCGGCACCGACTCCGGGGGCCTGGCGACGTGCGTTCACGACACCGACTGCACCTCGCCGAACCTGTGCGAAGGGACCAACGGCCTCGAGTGCGCCGGCGGTTTCTGCGTGCCGAGCGGCAAGGCGATGAACTGCGACGACGGCGTCCCTTGCACGAGCGACACGTGCGACGCGACGTCGAACAAATGCGAGCACGCGCCAAGCGACACGTCCTGCCCCAACAACGAATACTGCGACCCGACGCTCAACTGCGTGCCGCAGCTCCCGTGCTCACCGGGCGACTCGGTGTGCGACCGGCTCGACGCGAACGCCTGCGGCGGCTTGTGGTCGTGCGATGCGGTGAAGGGATACTGCACGCATGCGGCGCCTCCGTGCCCCTCGCGCGCGAACGCGGCGACGGCGTGCTCCGGCTCGGCGATCGACGGCGGCGTGCCGGTCGAAGCCGGCGCGGCGAGCGTCGATTGCTCGTGGACGTGCACCGCGGGCTTCGTGGACGTGAACTCCAACTTGAACGCGCCGGTCGTGAGCTCGCCCGACGGCGGCACCGGATCGGACGGCTGCGAGTGCGCGATCACGAACGCGACCAACGACGTCCCCGACATGGGCTTCGTCGACGCGAACTGCGACGGTATCGACGGAATGATCACCGAGGCCATCTTCGTCGACAAGCTGACCGGCCTCGCGAACAACCCCGGCACCATGGCGTTGCCGATGGCGACGATCGCGGAAGGCATCACCGCCGCAGCGAACGCGAACCCCAAGAAGAGCGTCTACGTCGGCAAGGGCCAGTACAGCGAGGTCATTTCGCTCACGAACGGCGTGAGCATTTACGGCGGCTACGACGCGGCGAACAAGTGGCAGCGCTCGCTCGGCAACGTCACCGAGATCTACAGCGGCGGACCCATCGGGCTCACGGCGTCGGCGCTCACGCTGCCGACCGAGGTGCAGCTCTTCACGATCTACGCGAGCGATGCGACGGGCGTCGATCAGAACGGCGACGGCAACAGCTCCATCGGCGTCTTCATCTTGAACTCCTCGGGCGGCGTCACCGTGCGCGGCTGCACGATCAACGCGGGCAACGGTGCGACGGGCAACGGTGGAGGGCCGGGGGGCACGGGCGGCTCGGGGGGGAACGGGTTCTCGGCGCAAGGCGCGAGTCCTGGCGCCGGCGGCGGAGGCTGCGTGAATGGAACGTCGGGCGGAGCCGGCGGCGACGCGCGCTCGGGGACGATCGTTGGCGCCTCGGGCAATCCAGGGTTCGGTGTCGGAGGCGGCGGGCAATACGCGGGCGGTGGCGCCGGAGGAGGCGCAGGCTCGTGCCCCACGATCGGTAATTCGACGCCGGGGGGGCCGGGCTCCGCTCCGAGCAACGGCGGCGGCAACGGCGGCATCGGCGGGGCCGGGGTCGCGGCGTCGAGCCAGTTCGGTTCGTTCGATCCGAACGGGATCTATCTGCCGCCATTCGGCAACAACCTTGGATCCGGCGCGACCGGCTCCCCCGGTGGTGGCGGCGGTGGCGGCGGTGGCGGTGGCGGCAGCGCGGGCGGGACCAACTTCTTCTGCACCGATTGCACGGGCGTCCAGAGCGGCGCGGGTGGCGGCGGTGGCGGTGGCGGATGCGGCGGCACCGGTGGCGCGGGCGGGCGAGGGGGCGGAGGGAGCTTCGGCGTCCTCGAGATCAGCTCGACGATCACGGTCGACTTCTCCTTGGTCGCCACGCTCACGGGTGGTCACGGGGGGAGCGCCGGCACCGGTGGAGGCGGAGGAACGGGCGGCGGCGTCGGTCAAGGCTCCGGAGGGAGCCAAGACGGGAGCTGCTCCAACGTGTCCGCCGGCGGCGGCGGTCCTGGATCAGCGGGCGGAGCGGGTGGACCCGGCGGTGGAGGAGCGGGCGGCACGGGCGGACCTTCGATCTGCGTCGCGTCGCAAGGGGGCTCCACGCAGATCACGAATGCGAAGGGGTGCTCGACCCTCGCCGGTGGACCGGGCGGGAACGGAGCCTCGAACGGTCCTGCGGGCCTGACCGGACTCGCCGCACCGACCAACTGAGACGGGCGAACAAGCAGATGCCGTCGCGTGATCGATCACGAGCGCTCGTCGTCGTTGGCGCGTTTGCCGCGGCGTCGTGCGGCTCCCACAATCCGAGCGGCTTCACCGCGACGCCCGACGCCGGTCCCGGCGGGCCCGACGCGACGTTCATCTGCGGTCCCGACTGCGATCACGACGGGTACGCAGTGCCCGCCGACTGCAACGACTTCGACGGCACGATCAACCCCGAGGCGTACGACTTCATCGGCGACGAAGCCGACAACGACTGCGACGGCAAGGTCGACGACCCCGTCGTCACCTGTGAGACGATCCCCGCGTCAGCGCCCGGCACACCGAGCGACTTCGCGCGCGCAGGCGATCTCTGCGCGCAGAACTCGAAGACCAGCGCCGGCACCGTGTTCGATCCGCTCGTGCGCGCAGCGTGGGGGCAGGTGAAAGGGCTCGGGTCGGGGCAGACGATCTTCACGTCGGCCACCAAGATGAATCAGGTGAACATCGTCTCGAGCTTCGGCAAGAACGCGGCGCGCCTCGGCAAGACGATGCTCGGGCTCTCGAACGGGCCGTGGGGCGCGACCGATCCGCGAAGCTCGCCGGCGCTCGATCCCACCGGCTTTCACTTGAACGATGCGTGCAGCGACATCCCGCTCACGGGGCTCGACTGCCAGGCGCTCAGCGACAACGCGCCGGGCGGCGGCGCGTCGGTTCAAGATTGGGCCGAGCTCACGCTGTGGGTGAAGGTCCCGAGCAACGCGAACGCGATGCACTTCGACTTCGCGTTCTTCTCGTCGGAGTTCAACCAGTGGTGGAGCTCGGCGGTGAACGACGCCTTCTTCGTGCTCGTCTCGAGCAAGACGTACGCCGGCGCGAACGTCGCGAAGGACGGGCACGGCCTCGCGGTGACGGTGAACAGCGGCTTCTTCCAGCTGTGCCCCGCGTACCCGGGCCCGGCCGGCCTCTCGCAAGACAAGGCGGCGGGGCTTCAGCAGTGCGTCGGCATGAGCGGCGACGCCTCGCAGGGGGTCATCGGCGCGCTGGCGCAGACCGGCTACGACGGCGCCGCGGTCGGCACCGACGACACGGTGCTCGCCGTCGACGGGAGCAAGTACGTGTACGGCGGCGGCAGCGGATGGCTCCACGCGAGCTTCGACGTCACGCCGAGCGAAGAGCTCCAGATGCGCATCGTCGTGATGGACACGTTCGACGGGTTGAAGGACTCGGTGGTCGTGGTCGATGGCCTGGGATGGGACGCGCAGGCTTCGAGCGGAGTGTCGCGCCCGCCGAAGTAGTCACTCGCGCGCGAGCGAATCGAGATCTTGCTGCAGCGTGAGCTCCGGATAACCGCCGCGGAGATCCTGCGCGAGCACGCCCGACTTGTGGAACATCAGGATGCGCGGAATGGCCGTCGAGGGGGGCGCGCCGAGCGTCTGGAGCGCGACCGACTGGGGGTTGTCGCCGCGGGCTTCCCAGATCGGAGTCATGAACGTGGGGTGATCGCGGAGGTAGCGCTGCGCCGGCTCTTCTTCTTGGTCGACCGAGACGCTCATCATCGTCACGCCGCGCGACACGTAGCGTCGCGCGAGCCCTTCGAGTACCGGGAGCTCCTTGCGACAGACCGGGCACCACGTCGCCCACATCACGAGCACGACGACGTTCCCCTGATTGAACTTCACTCGCCGCGCGTAGTCGTCCGGCGAGAGCTCCTGGAGGAACGACGTCGCGCTCACCTCGATCGGCGGACCGCTCGATGCGCTCGCCGAGGCCGTCGTGCGCGGGACCCCTTTCGGCCACGGGATCTTCGTGGGCCCCTTCTTCTTCGGCGCGGCTGCGAGCGACGGCGGAAGCGCGAGGAGCGCGATCACCGATGCGACGAACACCGACCGCAGCATCCCCCGAAGCGTACGGAACGGGGCGAAGTGGCGCTAGCGGCGCCGAAGGCGTCCGCGTCTACATGATGATCTAGATAGAGCAACCGTCCGTCGAGTGGATCGGGTCGCGCGCCGCCACTGCGGAAGAGAGAGAGAGACTCCTCGGCGATCCGGTCGATGTCCTCTCGTTTACCCCCACGACTCTGGCGGGTCAGACCGGCGAACCGACGGTCTCCCTGCGCGGTCTAGAGGGTCAGACCGGCGAACCGATGGTCTCCCCGCGCGGTCTATCGCGTCAGACCGGC
>PLXW01000161.1 GCA_003151595.1 Myxococcales bacterium | reverse complement strand
TTCGTCGACCAGTACCTCTCGCGCCTCATCAACGCCCGCGCCGGCATCATCATCAACACCGGCGAAGACAACTACCTGACGACAGCCGACGCCGTGGAGAAGGCGCACACCGTCATCGCCTCGCAGTTCATCAACGAGGCCTTCGCCAAGCGCGCCGGCGTCCGCGAAGAGCAGATGGGGCTCGGTCACGCCTACGAGATCAACCCCTGGATCGAGGACTCGTTCCTGCTGGAGATCTCGCAGGCGCAGCTCGTCCGGCAGATCTTCGATCGCCACCCGATCAAGTGGATGCCCCCCACCAAGCACAAGGTCGGCGACATCTTCTTCGCGCACGTGCACGACGCGATGTTCAACCTCGTGGGCATCACGACGAACCAGTCGATCGAGCTGCTCGGCATGTTCAGCGAGTCGATCCACAACCCGATGCTGATGGACCGCTACCTGTCGCTGAAGGCGACGCGTTACGTGTACACCGCAGCCAAACACCTGGGCGACGAGATCGAGTTCAAGACCGACGGCATCATCGCCAAGCGCGCGATCCAGGTGCTCGACGAAGCGCACGTGCTGCTCGAAGAAGTGAAGCGCGACACGATCTGGGAATCGATCAGCCACGGCGCGTTCGCCGACGTGAAGCGGACGCGGGAGGGGGGCAAAGGATTCGCCGGCGTCGTCGAGAGGCGTCACGATTACCTGAACCCGATCCTCGACAGGCTCGAGGCCGATCAGGACGGCGCGTCTCCGGCTACGCCGGAGCGCGGTCTACAGAAGGGCGTCACGCTATGAGTCACCCCCCCACCACTCCGCAGAAACCGCTCCGCGCTTACGGCGATCGCGACGGCGACGGCATGCTCCAGATGTCGTTCGCGCTCCAGATTCCGCCGTCGGGCAAGGCACGCGAGGCGGCCAAGCGCTTCGCCGAGATGCACGGGCTCAAAGAGCCGCTCGTGGCCACGATGGAAGAGTGCGCCGAAGGGTTCTCGTTCTTCGTGGTGTACGGGCACTCGAAGCACGCCATCGACGTGAGCACGATCGAGGTCCCCGAGATCCGCACCGAGGCGCTGACGCGCGAAGAGATCGAGACGCGAATCAAGACGCGGCTGGGGCGGAAAATCGTCGTCGTCGGCGCGTGCACCGGATCGGACGCGCACACCGTCGGGATCGACGCGATCCTGAACTACAAAGGATACGCGGGCGACAAGGGGCTCGAGAGCTACAAGGGGTTCGAGGCGTACAACCTCGGCGCGCAGGTCGAGAACGATCAGCTCGCGGCGCGCGCGCGCGCGTTGAAGGCCGACGCGATCTTGATCAGCCAGGTGATCACCCAGCGGAACGTGCACAAAGAGAACGCGGCCGCGTTCATCGCGCTGGCGAAGAAGGAAGGATGGCGCGACGACGTGATCCTTCTCTTCGGCGGGCCGCGCGTCGATCACAAGCTGGCGCTGGAGCTGGGGTTCGACGCCGGGTTCGGCGCGGGGACGAAGCCGGGTGACGTCGCGTCGTATCTCGTGGAGCGGGTCTGCGGCGACGCGAAGGCGAAGCCGCCGGTCGCGTAACGCTCGTCGCGCTCGTCTACCGCGAGGTGGCGAGATCAATCGTGAGCCACACGTCGACCCCGTCGCGGCCGATGCGGTGAGCGCCGTTCGCGCGGACGACGAGGCAGCCGCACCGGTCGCGGAGCTCGATCCCGGCGCGCGCGGCGACCAGCAGCTGCGCGGTGAGGTCACCGTCGGCGCCGCCGGTCGTCGCCAGCCACGCGGTCCACGGGATACGCGCGCGTGCGCCCGCGGTCCAGCCGGTGGACGCGAGGAAGCCGCCGCTCGGTTCCAGCGGAGCGTCGGTGAGAGCGCGGGCGGCCACGGGATCGATGCCGTCGCGCTCGGCCGCGAGGAGCGTGAGGTGGATCGCGTCGGACGCGCCGACCCGTGCGCGCGCGACGAAGGCTCCGCCTGCGCCGACTCCGTTGGCGGGGGCGACGCGCGCGGCTTCGCTCGTCAGCGCGAGGTAGCTGGAGGACAGCGCCGCGCGTCCACGCGCGACGAGACGCGCCGACGATGCGTCGTCGAGCGAGCCGATGGCGCCGCCCGAGATCGCGATCTCACTCCCGACGCGCGAGCCCCATCGCCCCTGCTCGCTCGCGAGCGACACGTCGCCGACCCACGCGTCGCCGCGCACGGCCGATAGCCCTCGCCCCGGCATCACGCCCAGCAGATCGCTCCCGCGCGTGGCCAGCACCGCCGCGCCGATCGACGGGTCCATGCGGTGCACCCACGGATCGTTCGGCTCATTCGACGCGAACCCGCGCGCGAACGGCAACGCCACACGCGCCCGCGCCGACGCGGCCCCATCACTTCCGGCGCGCGAGTCCCCCACGTGCTCTCCGTCCGCGACCGCGTCCCCCGCGGCGCGCAAGGCGAGCGACACGGCGGCCGCACCCCAGCGATCCGCCAGCAGCGATCCGGCCTCCCCGCGCGCGTAGCTCACGGTGCGACCAGGCTCGGCCAGCGCGCCCCCTTCGACGCCGACGTCGTACGCGCCCGCCATCGCGATCGCGCCCGCGTTTCGCAGCGACGCGGAGGGGCCGCTCGCGCCGAGGCGGAGGAGTTCTCCGCCGCGCAGCGCCGTCGCGCGCACGCCCGTCGCGAAGGTCCACCCGTCCGCGATCGTCCACGCG
>PLXW01000139.1 GCA_003151595.1 Myxococcales bacterium | reverse complement strand
GGGCTTCGTGTCGGGCAGCGGCGGCTGCACGACGGGGGCAGGCGGCAACGGCGGCGGCGGAGTCGGCGCGGGCGTCGGGGTCGGCTGGGGGATCGGCTGCGGGCGTGGCGTGGGTGGCGGCGCGGGGGTCGCGACGTGCGGCGCGGGCGTCGGAATCGGCTTCGGGGGCGGCGGCGCGACGTCGCCGACGGTCCCGATCGTGAGCGGCAGAGGAGCCGCGCTCGGCGCGCTCGAAATCGCCGGTGCCACGGTCGTCGCGGGGTGTGGCGGCTCGACGGATGACGACGTCGCGTTCGGATCCGGACTCAGCGAGCCGAGCGAAGTGGACGCGATCTCCGGCGGAAGATCGTAATCGACCCCCCGCTCCTTCAACCGCCCCATCACGGCCATCACCACGACAGCCAGCGCAGCGATCCCGAAGGCCAGCACGAAGCGAGGCCCGGCCACGCTCCTCGGCTTCTCGGGCGCGGACGTGATCGCCGTTCGCGACTGCGATCGAAGCGGCGGTGGCGTCCCTGCAGGCCTCTCGCTCTTTCGACTCTTCTCGTCGCGCGCAGCGCTCACTGCCGCCGACGCGTCGGCGCGGCTGGACCCGGCAGGCACGGCATTCATCCGCGCCGTTCGATTCCCCTCAGGCACCGGCGCGGCCGTCGCGCTCGCGAGGGTCGACGAGCTGGCGAACGACGCCATCGCCTCCGCGGCCGGCATCGCCAGCGGAGTCGCGGCAGGCATCGCCAAGGGCGTCGCGGCGTACATCGACGTCTCGGACGCCGGGAGCGGAGGCGGGATGCTTCGCGCCGGCGGCGCGAGCGGAGGCGCAGGAATCGTCTGCGTCCCCGAAGGGCGCTTGGTCCCCGTTTCCTCGACCCCTTCGATCCTTCTCTCGCTCTCCCGCTCGGAGCGCGCGGTCTGCGCGAGCGGATGGACCGGCGGCGGCGCGGGCGTCATGCGCAGCGTCGACGACGTCTTCGGAAAGAACGCCAGCGGCTTGGTCACCGAGCTCGGCGACACCGGCAGCGGCGGCGCGATCTTGATCCCTGGAATCGTGGGCGTCTTCGGGCGCTCCGGCTGCGGCTCCGTCGGCGGCGGCTCCGTCGGAGCGACCTCCATTCCCATCCCGGGGTTGGTATGCGGCTCGAAGTCGCGCGACTCCGCGATGGCGGCGGCGGCCACGAGCGGCGGCGGCTTCACCGTGGTCGGCTGCGCAGGGGGTGGAGAGCTCTGCGTGAACGGCGGCGGCGGCGTGGCGTCGTTCGCCGCGGGCACGACGGCCATCTCGCCGCTCGACATGCGCGGCGGCACCGGCGTCTCGGACTCGAGGAGCTCGGACGACGGGACGATCGAATCGCGATCCTCCGACGACGACGGCGGCGGCACCGATCCCGGTCGCATCGAGGCGGGTCGCACCGAGCCGGGTGGCACCGAGCGCGGCGCGGACATCGGCGCGACCGACATGGGCGCCGTCTCGTCGCCCAGCTTCGGCACGAGGAGCCCTTCGAAGAAGAGCTTTGTCACGGTCGACAGCGTCGACAGGTCCTCGAACGGCGACTCATCGACCACCTGCATCAGGTTCCGCTTGCCGTCGAAGAGCCGAAGAATTCCGTTCAGCTCGTCGGGGATCTCGTTCAAGCGTTCGAGGAGTTGCCCGTGATCGATCTCGAAGATCGTCGTGAGCGAAGGGAGCTGCTCCAGCAACCTCCCCCACTCGTCGACGCGCCGCATTCCCTCCATGAGGATCCCCTGCGTCGACGTGCCGATGATGTCGTCGTTGCGCACGACGCAGAACTCGACCTCGAACTGCGCCTCGTTCCAGATGAGGGCGCGGTAGATCGCCTCTTCGCCGCGCAGTCGCCCGAGCTCGGCGTCGACCACCTTCCCTTCGCGGAAGTGCACGTGCGCCTCCTGAATGCCGCTCTTCAGGTGAACGACGCCGCTCTTCCGCGACACCTCGAACGTCTGAAGCAGGTCGACGACCGCCATGTCGGTGATCGATCCGCTGAACGTCGTGCGCCCGCCGGTCGCCGTCTTGTTCTGTGACGCGATGTTCTCCTGCGTCCGTCGCGCGAGGAGCAGGTTCACGCGGGCCAGCAGCTCGCGCACGAAGATCGGCTTCGTGAGGTAGTCCTCGACGCCCAGCTCGAGCCCGCGAATCTTGTCCTCGACCGACTTCTGGCTGGTGAGGAACACGACCGGAATACCGGCCCACTCCGGCTTCTCTTTCAGCTTTCGAACGAGCGCGTAGCCGTCGAGCTTCGGTAGGCGGGTGTCGGTGAGGACGAGGTCGGGCGTCGAGACGTCGAGCTTCGCGAGCGCATCGAGTCCGTCAGCAGCCGTGGTGACGCTGTAGCCAGCCTTCTTGAGGCTGACTTCGAGCACGCGCACGCTGCGCGGATCGGCATCCACCAGCAATAGCGTTCGCTTGGCCACGGGTCGTCGAGTGGAAGCATACCTACTTCGCCCAAGGGTCGGCAAAGTCCGTCCCCATCTGGGACGTGGATGGGGGCCCGGAGTTCTTCGGCGCGGCGGACGGAGCGGCGGGTGGCGTGGGCCGCGAACGCGGCCGCGGAGGCGCAGGCGCGGCGGGGGGAGTTATCGAAGCGCCGGGGGGCGGCGTGACCGTGGCGGCGAGGGTCGTCGGTGGC
Organism: Myxococcales bacterium; assembly: GCA_003151595.1. Next base: position 1,667 of record PLXW01000139.1, on the reverse strand, counting down.
GGGACGGCGCTCGGCGGCGCGGGCGGCGCTGCAGAGGCCGACGAGGGGCCGGCGCGCACGATCGGTGCGGTCGAAGCATCCTCGTTCGCGCGCGACGCGATCATCCGCTGAACACCGAGCGCGAGCGTCGCCACCCCGAACGCCACGGCCCCGTACAGCACCCACGCGCGCGTACGATCTCTGCGGCGTCGCACAGTCGTCCCCGTGCGCGAGGCGTTCACCTCTTCGCGCGTCGGCAGCTCGAGCTGATTGGCCATGGTGAACACGGGGCGCGACGGCGCGCTCATCGCTTCCCCCGCGGCCGCGACGAGCAGCGTTCCGTCGACCGCGAACGACGAGACACGCGCGATGTCCTCGGCGAGCGCCTGCATCGACGCGTATCGATGCTCCGGCTTCTTCTCCAGCGTCCGCATCAGGACGTCTTCCAGCGCGCCCAGCGCGCGCGCGTGGTCGCTCACATGACTCGGCGGCACGGGCTTCACGAACATGTGCTGCGTGAGCACGCCCATGTACGTGTCGGCCACGAACGGCACGCGACCGGTGAACATCTCGTACATGATGATTCCCAGCGCATAGATGTCCGCCCGGTGATCGACCGGCTGCCCGCTCGCTTGCTCGGGCGACATGTAATGCGGCGTTCCGAAGACGATCCCGGTCTTCGTGGTGCGGCTCGCGCCGAGGATCATCGACGCGCCGAAGTCGACGACGCGAACGTCGACGGCGCCGTCGGGTTTCCCGATGAGGAAAACGTTGTCCGGTTTGAGATCGCGATGAACGATCTTCGCCTCGTGCGCCGCTCCCAGCGCGCCGGCGATCTGGAGGACGATCTTCACGCCGAGCGCCGCGGGGATCGGTCCTCCGGTCTTGATCGTTCGCGCGAGCGTGTCGCCGACGAGCTGCTCCATGACGAAGTACGGAACGTCTCCGTCGAACGTTCCGAAGTCCGTGATGGCCACGATGTTCGGGTGCTTCACGATCGCGGTCGCGCGCGCCTCTCGCACGAACCGCGCGCTCAGATCCGGATCGATCGCCAGATCCCGGCGCAGCACCTTCATCGCGAACATGCGATCGAGCGCGGTGTGCCGCACTCGATAGACGGTCCCCATTCCCCCTTCGCCCAGCACGCCCACGATCTCGTAGCGCCCGTCGATCACGCGCCCGACGCGCGGATCGCCCGCCGGATCCCAGACCGTGGACTCGAGCTTCGCACCGTCGAACGGGCAGAACGTCGCGTCGGCGCCGAACCGCTGCTTGCACTCGCCGCACTGCATGAGCGCGCGGCGAAGGTCGAGCGTGTCAGCCATCGTCCGCAGCGTCCCGCACGCCGCCTTCCGCGTCGCTCGAAGGCCCGGCGTCGACGACCGGTCCCACGCAGAGCCCACCGCGACACGAGAGTTCGCTCGCGCAGTCGTGGTCGCGCTCGCACGGCGCGTTGACGCCGTTCGCCTCCGAGTCCTCGCCGCCGCACCCCGGGTCGCGGAAGAAGAGCGAGAAGCTCGCGGCGCCGAGAATGAGCGCGTGGCGGAACACGTTCCAAGCGTAGCGCAGGACGCCTGGGGGGGCCGTGTTTCCGCAGAATCGCGGCAGAGACCGCCGTCACACGGCGTGCGCGCTGAACCCGCCCGCGGGCGCCGATGGTTTCTCCACGCACGCGGAGAACTTCTCCG
>PLXW01000076.1 GCA_003151595.1 Myxococcales bacterium | reverse complement strand
TCGAGGCCGACGTCGAGGAGGAACTTCAGGCGACTGAGGATCTCGCGCAGCGCGCCCTCGGCGATCGCTGCTTGCGAGGCGTTCAGCGTGATCTTGCCGAAGTGCGCCGAGGCTTCGGCCACGGTCATGGCCGTCGTGTCGGCGATGCCGACGTTCGCCACGACGACGGCGCGACTCTCGGGGCGGAGGCGCTTCCCTTCGCACACGTCGCACGCGCGCTCGCGCAGGTACTTGCGATAGAGCTCGCGCGCTTGATCGGACGACGTCTCGCGGAAGCGGCGCTCGAGGCCGGGGACGATCCCCTCGTACTTCATGGCCCACGTGCCGCTGCTGGTGGAGCCGGCCTTGCCCCACGTGACGGCGATCTTCTCGCCTTTCGCGCCATGGAGCACCAGGCGCTGCTTCTCTTTCGGGAGCTTCTTCCACGGCACGTCGAGGTCGACCTTGAACGCCTTCGCCACGCCGTCGACGATCCGCGCGGTCCACCCTTCGCCGCGCGCCATCGCCGTGGCCCACGGTGCGATCGCGCCTTCACGAATCGACTTCGACGGGTCAGGGACCACGAGCTCGGGGTCGACCTCGTCGCGCTTTCCGAGACCCGTGCACGCGTTGCACATGCCGAGCGGCGAGTTGAACNNACGAGAAGCTCTGCGGCGACAGCTCGGGGAACGCGTTGCCGCAACACGAGCGCGCTTGATTGAAGCGCTGCGTCTTGCCGTCGCCCGTGTCGGCCACGAGCTCGCCTTTGCCTTCGCGCAGCGCGAGCTCCACGGCCTCGGCGATCCGCGCGCGATCGGTCGGGCGCACGACGACGCGATCGACGACGAGCTCGATCGTGTGCTTCCTCTTCTTGTCGAGCGACGTGGTCTCTTCGAGCGTCACGATCTTCCCGTCGACCGACACGCGCACGAAGCCGCGCGCGCGAAGGTCGGCGAACGTCTCCTTGAACTCACCTTTGCGGTTGGCGACGAGCGGCGCGAGCAGCGTGAGCTTCGTCCCTTCGGGGAGCGCCAGGATCTCGCGCGTAATCGCTTGCGGCCCGAGCGAGGCCACCTTCTTGCCGCACGTCGGGCACCGCTGCTCGCCGATCTTCGCGTAGAGGACGCGGAGGTAGTCNNTCGGTGACCGTGCCCACGGTCGATCGCGGGTTCGACGACGCGCTCTTCTGCTCGATGGCGATCGTCGGCGAGAGGCCGCGGAGGTGATCGACCTTCGGGCGATCGAGCTGCCCCAGGAACTGCCGCGCGTACGCGCTCAGCGTCTCGACGTAGCGGCGCTGCCCTTCGGCGTAGAGCGTGTCGAAGGCCAGGCTCGACTTTCCGGAGCCGCTGGGGCCCGTGAAGACGACGAGCTGTCGCTTGGGGATGGAGAGGTGATCGATGGCGAGGTTGTGCTCGCGCGCGCCCGTGACTTCGACGAAGTCGGGCTCGCGGGCCGCAACGAAACGAGTGGGGGTCTTGGTCGTCATGGCGCGGCGCCGGGCACAGTAGCAGCGGCGGGAGGAAAGCTATGGCGAGCGCCAAATTGCCGCGTATAACCAAGGCCGCAGTCTCGGCTTCGGTTTGGCTGGTGATGGGGGAGGGTGAGCCGCTTCCCCGTGGTTTCCGCGAGGAAGTATGACGCAGGACACGACCCTCCCCGGACCCGGCGACGTTCTCGCGGGCAAATACCAGATCGAGCGATTGATCGGGCGCGGCGGCATGGGCGCGGTGTTCGCGGCGCAGCACATGCTCCTCAATCAGCGCGTCGCGTTGAAGCTGCTTCTGGGTGAGCTCGCTGACTCGAAAGAGGCGAGCGCGCGCTTCCTGAACGAGGCGCGGGCCGCGGCGCAAATTCAGGGGGAGCACGTGGCGCGCGTGCTCGACATCGGGCAGCTGCCGACGGGCGCGCCGTTCATGGTGCTCGAGTACCTCGAGGGGTCGGACCTCTCGGGGGTGCTGCATCAGCGCGGGCCGCTCCCGGTGGCCGAGGTGGCGGACTACGCGCTCCAGGCGCTCGACGCGCTGGCGCAGGCGCACGCGGCGGGGATCGTTCATCGCGATCTCAAGCCGGCGAACCTGTTTCTCACGCGGCGTCACGACGGCACGAGCCTCGTGAAGGTGCTCGACTTCGGGATCTCGAAGAACCTCGCGGCGGTCGGCGCGCAGGGGATGACCTCGACGCGCGCGGTGCTCGGCTCGCCCGAGTACATGTCGCCCGAGCAGCTGCGCACTCCGCGCGGCGTCGATGCGCGGACGGACATCTGGTCGCTCGGCGTCATCCTGTACGAGCTGCTCACGGGGCGGATGCCGTTCACCGGCGAGTCGCTGGCCGAGCTGTTCGTGCAGATCCTGGAGACGGTGCCGCCGCCGGTGCGCACGATTCGCCCCGAAATTCCCGCCGCGCTCGAGATCGTGATCGCGCGGTGCATGACGCGCGATCCGGCGGGGCGTTACCAGAACGTGAACGAGCTCAAAGGCGAGCTGATGTTCTTCGCGTCGGATCAAGCGCGCGCCATGGCGTTCGCGCGCGGGTCGGCGCCGGGGCTTCGCGGATCGATGCAGCCGAGCGGGCCTGCGATGCCGGCCATCGCCACGACGGCGAACACCGCCGCGCCGTGGGCGGGGACGATGGGGCAGCCGCCCGAGGCGAAGCGATCGCGCAAGGTGGCGATCATCGCCGTGAGCATTCTCGGGTTGGGCGTGGGGGGCGTGGTGTCGTCGCTCCTCGTGCGCGCGGCGATGAGCCACGACGCGCCGGCTGCCGAGACCTCGAGCAACGCGACCTCGAACGGCAACGCGCCACCCGCCGTTTCGATCGCGCCCGCCGCGGTGATCCCTGCCTCTGCGGCCGACACGGCAGTCGCGACCAAAGACGCCGGGCAGCCTTCACACGCCGTGGTCACGCCGCCGACGCCCAAGAAGGATACGCCGCCCCCATCGCCTCCCGCGGCCACCCCCGCCGCGCCGCACGTCCCCGCGACGCCGGCCGCGCCCGCGAAGAACTGCAGCCCGAACTACTACTTCGACAAAGACGGCAACAAGCACTTCAAACCGGAATGCTTCTAATCATGCTCAGCTCGCGATCCGTCGTTTCGATTCTCCTCGCGAGCTCGGTGCTCGCGGTGTCGGGTGCGGCGTTCGCCGATCCCACGGCGCGCGACTGCGCGACCGCGAGTGAAGACGCGCTCACGCTTCGCAAACAAGAGAAGCTCAAAGACGCGAAGGACCGTCTGCTCGTCTGCTCGGCGCCGACGTGCCCGGCCGAAGTGCGCGACGAGTGCGCGCGGCGAATGACCGAGCTCACCGAGTCGATCCCGAGCGTCGTGTTCGACGTGAAGGACGCGGCGGGGAACGACGTGGCGGCGGTGCACGTGACGATGGATGGAGCGCTGCTCACCGATCGTCTCGGCGGCGCGGCGATCACGGTCGACCCGGGCGAGCACACGTTCCGCTTCGAAGCGGCGGCCTCGCCTGCGGTCGAGAAGAAGCTCGTGATTCACGAAGGGGAGAAGAGCCGTCACGTCGCGATCACGCTCGGCGGATCGGACGCGCCTGCGGCGGCGCCTGCGGCGGCGCCTGCGGCTGCGGCGGTTCCGGGTGCGACGACCGCGACGCCCGCAGCACCTGCGGCCGATCAAGGGACGTCGTCGTGGAGCGGGCAGAAGACGGCGGCGGTCGTCGTCGGGGGCGTGGGGCTCGTGGGGGTCGCGCTGGGATCGATCTTCGGAGCGTCGGCGTTCTCGAAGTGGTCGGACGCGAAGGCGGCGTGCGGAACGATCTGCGGGCCGAACGATCCGGCGCAGTCGCTGAAGAGCGACGCGCAGAGCGCGGCGACGCTGTCGACCGTGGCGTTCGCGGTCGGCGGCGCGGCGCTCGTGGGGGCGGCGGTGCTGTGGTTCACGGCTCCCTCGGGCTCGCAGGTGCAAGTGGCTCCAGGGGTCGCGGGGCAAGGTGGGCAGTCGATGGGGTTGACGCTGCGAGGGACGTTCTGATGAAGCCGCTGGTCAGTTTTGGGTTCATCGCCGCGGGCATCGGCGTCGCGTATCTGTCGGCGTGCAGCACGATCGTGGGGATCACGGATCTCCCGTCGACGCTGGCCGACGGCGGATCGGGATCGGGGAGCGGATCGAGCAGCGGGGGCTCCGGGGACCCTGCGGCCTTCATCGGAACGTGGAGCGGGAGCGTGACCGAGACGGGCGAGTGCAATGGGTCGACCGCGACTCCGCAGACCGGCACTCTGACGCTCGCGGTCGCCAAGGGGACGGCAGCGGATCTCGTCGCCTCGGTCACCGCGTCGTGTCTCGTCCCCCTCCAGATCACGAGCCCGACGACGGCGACGCTCGCCGCGGAAGTCACCTGCAAGCAGGTATCGAGCAACGGCGACGACGACGCGGTCACGTACAAGACCGGGAAGTTCACGCTCGGCTCGGGCAGGAGCGCGTCGCTGCAGTTCTCGGGCGCGTCGATCTACACGATCCCTTCGACCGGAGCGACGGACCTCACGTGCACGTTCGCGGATACGGGAACGCTCAGCGAGTAATGCGCGGCGCGCGTGGCGCGCTATCTTGCGCGCCGTGATGACTCAGCACCCCATCGGTACCACCGAGGCTCCCGGAACGCGGCTCGACGGCAGCCTGTTCGGGCCGAACAACCGCTGCTTTGCGTGCTGCCCCGATCACCCGACGGGGCTTCATCTGAAGTTTCACGTCGAGGGGGACGACGTGGTCACGCGCTTCACGCCGAGCCGCGCGCACGAAGGGGCGCCGAACGTGATGCACGGGGGGCTGGTGACGACGGTCGCCGATGAAGTCGGCTGCTGGGCGCTCATCGCGCTACGCGGGAAGTTCGGGTTCACCGGGACGATGACGTCGCGGTTCCCGCGGCCGGTGCGCGTCGGCGTGGAGCTCGAAGGGCGCGCGAAGATTTCGAAGGAGAGCACGCGCGTGATTCACGTCGATGTGCGGATGCTGCAAGAGGGGATCGATTGCTTCACGAGCACGATGAGCTTCATCGTGCTGAACGAAGCTGGAGCGGAGAAGATGCTCGGCGGAGCGCTGCCGGAAGCGTGGAAGAGGTTCTTTCGGTAGCCGCAGTCCGTTGACGGGGCCGAGATCGTGCGCGAGCCTCTCGCGTCGTCGATTCGACGCGCGCGTCGCTCCCTGCGAGGAGGGCGCCTCACAAGGGGAGGGAAAGGTCATGAGAAACCAGCTCGCTTTGGTTGCGACGGTCATCCTTGCTTCAACGGGGTGCGGCGGTGAGTCGCCGACGGCGCCGCCCGCGACGCCCGCGGCACCGCCACCCGCGGCAGACGTGGCGCCGCCCGCGCCGGTCGCCGAACCGACGCCCGCTCCGGCGGCGCCTCAGAAGCAGCTCATCACGATCACTACGAAGTCGCCCGACGCGAGGGCGGCGTTCGTGAAGGCGCTCGGCCTCATGGACAACAATCGCGAGGGCGAGGCGCTGGACCTGTGCAAGCAGGCCGTCGCCGCCGACCCCGACTTCGCGTTCGGCCATAGCTGCGTCGGCAACCTGATGCCGGGCGCGGAGGGTCAGGTGGAGCTCGACAAAGGTGCGGAGCTCGCCGTGAAGCTGCCCGATGCCGAGCGGCTCTTCATCGAAGCGTGGGCCGCGCTTCGCCACCAGGACATGGTCAAAGCCTCCGGCAACCTGAAGCGCGTCGCCGAGTTCGCGCCGGACGACGTCCACGCGCAGCTGTGGCTCGGTTACATGCTCATCAATCAGCGCGATTTCAAGGGGGCCGAAGCCGCGTTCACGAAGGTGATCGATCTCGATTCGAGCGCGGTCTTCATCCAGGGGCCTCTCGCGTGGACGCACACGCAGCTCCGTGAATACGACGACGCGCTTGCCTCCGCGAAGAAGTACGTGGACGGGTCGCCGAACGAGGCCGCCGCGCACCAGACCGTCGCCATGGCGCTCCTGAACCTCAATCGAACGAAGGAAGCCGACGCCGAGCTGTCGAAGGCCGTGGAGCTCGGGCCCAAGGCGCGCCCGGTCTATTACGACCTCGCGTCGGTCAAGGCGATCGAGGGGGACTTCGCCGCGGCGCGCGACGTGCTCGAGCGATCGAAGGGGGCCGAGGCGCTGCCGTCGCAGGCGCTCGACCGGGCGACGAGGACGGCGTGGGTGCTCTTCGCCGCAGGCAAGAACGGCGAAGCGCTCTCGCTGCTCGACGTGACCGAGAAGGACTCGGACGCGCGCAAGCTCGTGTGGCCTGCCTCCGCGGCGTCGACCCGCGCGTGGGCGCTCTGGGTCCTCGGCAAGCCGGCCGATGCGCTGAAGGTGGCCGAAGCGGCGATGCCCCGCTGCGATCGCCCGGAGTCTTCCGCCGCCTACAAGGCGGACTGTCGCCGCGACCTCCTCACGCTCGAGGCTCTGGCGCAGGTCCAGGCGAAGAAGGTCGCCGACGCGCAGAAGACCGTCGCGAAGCTCCAGGACGAGACGAAGAACTGGCAAGGCAACGAGTGGGTGCACGTCGAGGTCGACATGCTCTCCGACCAGGTCGCGGCGCTGAAGAGCAAGAACGCGAAGGCCGCGGCCGCCGTCCTCGCCAAGTGTCCCCCCGACGACTTCCTGTTCAAGCTCGCCCTCCTCCGGCAGATCGAGAGCGCGGGGGACAAGGCGACGGCCGACCAGGTGCGGAAGGACGTGCTCGCGAGGCCTCTGACCGATCCGCAGTACGCGCTCGTCGCGCGCGTCGCGAAGAAGTAGGCCTGCCCGGCCGCGGCGCGGGCACGTAACGTAGACGGCGTGCGGCCTCTCGTTACGACACTCGCAGCTCTCGTGCTCCTCGCGCTCGAAGCGGGGAGCGCGCGCGCCGAGCCTCCGCGTACGAACAACTGGAACCAGTGGGACGACGACGCGCGCGACGGCGTCGTCGAGGGGATGACGAAGCTCGCAACCGGGATTGACTACGCGCGCGTGGGATCGTCGGACCACACGCTGCGCCTCGGGTTCGAATTCGAGCATCTGCTGCGGCGGCGCTGGGGACTCGTCGGTGCCGTGGCGATTCCGATGGAAGGCACGTGGGTCGCGCCGGCGACGCTCGGGTTGCGGTTTCACTTCGTGCCGAAGTTCCCGGTCGATCCGTTCGTCGGTGTCGCGGGCGGCGTGGCGTGGCTCGCGCTGCCGGGGCTCAGTGCAGCGGCAGCGCCGATCGCCGAGGCGCGTGCCGGCGTGGCCTTCTATTACTTCGGGCTCTTCTTCGCGCAGCTCGCAGGCGGATTCGATCTCGTGCGGTACGGGCGCGGAGGCGTGGAGAGGGACGCGAGCGGGGCGTCGTTCGACGGGAGACTCGGTGTCTATTTCTAGAGCTCTGATGGCGACGACGATCGCGCTCGCCACGACGGCGTGCGCGTCGCTCCCCGTGTCGATTCACGGCGAGGTCGCGCACCCCGTCACGCGCGACGGGTGGGCGCTCACGGTCGAGCACTTCGCGCCGGCGCCGGGGACGAAAGCGCGAAAGCGGCCGGTGGTTCTCTGCCACGGGATCCTGTCGAACCGGCGCTTCTTCGAGCTGGAAGGAGAAGGCTCGCTTCCGATCGTCCTCGCGCGCGACGGCTTCGACGTGTGGCTCGTCGATCTGCGCGGACGACCCGACGCCGGAGCGCCCGGATGGTTCTTCGGCGAGCACACGTACGACTACGACGTCGATTCGTTCGCGCGCGAGGACATGAACGCGCTGCTCACGTACGTCCTCGAGAAGACCGGCGCGCACGACGTGGCGTGGGTCGGTCATAGCCTTGGAGGGATGATCGCGTACGCACGCATGGGCGCGATGGGTGAGTCGCGCGTGGGCGCGCTGGTGACGGTCGGCTCGCCCGGGTTCTTCGCGCCCGCGTCGCGCAACCTGCTGCGCTTCTACGGGATCTCGCCGGCGCTGGGCTTGCTGCCCGCGCTCCCGGCGCAGGCGCCGGCGTGGGTCGATGCGAAGGTGCGCCTCTCGCTGGCGCCGAGCGTACTCACGGACACGATCCTCACGTCGGAGAACATCCCGCCTGCGACGTACGACGCGCTCGAAGAGCTCGCGGTGAACGACGCTTCGAACGCCGAGCTGCGGCAGCTGCTGCGCGGGATACGGCGCGGCGAGTTCGTCTCCGCCGACGGGCGCGTCTCGTACACGCAGACGCTGGCCGCGATTCGCACGCCGTCGCTCGTGATCGTCGGGCGCGGCGACGAGGTGACCGATCCGCTCGTGGGGCGCGGCGTGTACGAGCGCCTCGGATCGAGCGACAAGGAGCTCGTCGTCGCGGGGAGGGCCGAGGGGTTCTCCACCGATTTTGGACACGTCGATCTGCTGGTGGGGTCCGCGGCACGGCGCGAGATCTTTCCGCGCATCGTGCGGTGGCTGGAAGCGCACGACGGCGGATGAAGGCTCGCGCCGCGCTCTCGCTCCTCGGATTCGCGGCGGCGCTGTCGTCGGCGGCGTGCGTGCACGGGACGAGCGTGACGACGTTCGATGCGCGGACGCTGCGCGCGACGATCACGAACGAAGCGACGCCGATGCGCGCGACGTACTTTCCGTCGACCGCGCCGCGCACGCGAAGGCGCGACGTGCCGCTCGTCGTCGTGGAGCCGATCCTGTTTCGGCGCGAGCTCCTGTACCGCGGCGGCGACGGAGGCCTCGTCTCGTATCTCCAGAGCGAAGGGTTCCCGGTGTGGCTGGTGTGGATCGATGCGCCGTCGCCCCCCGATGCGCGATCACTGTCGCGCGGGATCGCGGAGACGGTGGCGTCGATCGCGAAGGAGAGCGGCGTGCGCCGCGTCGATCTGATCGGGCTCTCGCTCGGTGCGGAGGCGACGCTACGCGCGCTCGAGCCGCTCACGGCGCCGGGCTCCGCGGTGGAGATCCGGCGCGTGGTGTTCCTTGGCGGAGGGCTCGACTTCGCTTACCCGCACAGCTTCGCGTCGCGCGTGGCGAGCGTACGCGGCGGCCCCGCGAGCGCGATGTGCTCGCTCGACGGAGACGTCGGCTGCGCGCGCGAGTTTCATGCGGCAGCGACGGCGGTGCCGTGGCTCGGGGCGATCCCGGTGGCGGACGATGACGAGTTGCTGGGCGCGCGCGAGCGCTTTCCGTTCGTCGGGCGCTTCATGCATTTGCCGGTGCTGTTCGTGGCGGGGAAGGCCGATGGGCTCGCGCCGTCGGAGGCGATCTTCCCGGTGTACTCGCTGTGGGGGAGCGAGGAGAGCGACGCGGGGAAGGTGCCGAAGCTGTTCTTCCTGGCGGGGAGGGAGAACGGGTTGGGATGGGATTTCGATGCGTTCGATCTGCTGAGTGAGGAACGCGGGGAGCGGGTCTGGGAGCACGTGGTGGGGTGGCTCGCGCGGGGGGAGTGAGCGGGGGCGTAGCGCCGCCGAGCCCTCACGCCCCGATGCTAGCGAGCGCCGTGGCGATGCGCGGCGGTGCCATCGGGCGCGTGTACATCCGCTCCATGTAACTCCGGAGCTGCGGAGAGGCGTCGAGCAGGTGCACCTCGTTTGCCCAGTCGAGCGTGTACGCCGCCACGAGATCGGCGACGGTCGCGGCGTCGCCGACGAGGAACTGCCGCCCCGTCATGTGCTTCTCCATGACGGCTGCCATGTCCCGGAAATCCTGGCGAGCGAGAGGGACTTCGGCGGGCAAGCGCTTGTCCTTCGGATAGATCGACGTGTGTCGCGCGATGCGCCACAGAGGCTGCTCGAGCTCCGTCGCCGTGAAGAGGAGCCAGTGATTGACCTGCGCTCGTGGCTCGAGCTCGGCGGGTAGAAGGCCGCGGTCGGCGTACTTCTCGGCCAGGTAGAGGACGATGGCCACGGACTCGGTGAGCACGAAGTCGCCGTCGACGAGCGCGGGGAGCTTGCCCGCGGGGTTGATGGCGAGGAACTCGGGGGTGCGGTTCTCGCCAGCGACGAGATTCACGGTGATGAACTCGAAGTCGACGCCCAGCTCGCGAAGGGTCCAGAGCACGCGGAGCGAACGGGTTGGGGGGAAGCCGTAGAGCTTGATCATGGGGGCCTCGCGATCCCCATAGCACCGGCGCGCGACTTCGCGATCGTCGCGACCGCGGTGGGACGCGGGCGAAGGACGGTTCCTCGCTCGAGCCCGCCGACGCACGGGTGAGTTACGTTTCACATCCACCACGTTCGACGCGTCACCCGCGTAACCATGCCGCTGCCCGCTCCGCTACCCACCGCTTCGCCGCCACGCGCATCCGCGATGTACATGCCGCTCGCCACCGGTCGCAGCGCGCTCGCCGCGCTCACCGCGACGGTCGGCGTGTTGCAGCTCATCGCGTTCGGGCCGTTCTTCATTCCCGAGGTTCCCGATTGGGTTCCTCACTGGGTGGGCGGGGCGATCGTGATCGTGCTGGGGCTCCTCTGGGCCGTGTGGTTCTTCGCCGTCATCGGCTCGCTCATGGCGGCGTGGAAGCGGCGATGCAGCGACGTGCGCATGTCGCCGCAGGGGGTCGAGGTGTGGGGCGGGCCCGCGCACGGGCTGCGTGTCGCGTGGAAGAGCGTGACGGCCGACACCAAGCTCACCGAGGTGGATGGTGTGACGGGGGGCGTGCTTCGCATCGATGGGAGCGTCGTCGCCGAGAGCACCGACGCCGACGAGCTGCGGTCGTTCGGCGTGCTGGTCGAGACGCTCGCGTCCGTGGGGCGCGACCGGCCGTCGATCCCGGCGGCGGGGTCGCCCACGGTGCTGTCGTGCGCGCAGTGCGGCGCGCCCGTTCCGCCGTCGCCCGAGGCGCACGTGAGGTGTCGACACTGCCGCGCGCAGGTCGCAGTGCCCGAGGAGGTTCGCTCGCGGTTCGTCGACGCCGGCTCCCTCACCGAGGCGCGCGATCGGAGCGAGCGACTGCTTGGATCGCTCCTCCGACAACCGCGCGCGCGCTTCAGCAACCTGGTGCTCGTCGTCGCCGCGGCGCCGCTCTTGCTCGCGTTCCCGCTGACCGCGATCGCGTTCAACGAGCTCTTCGTGACGCGCCACGTGCTCCGTCCGTGGCACTCCATCTGGCTCTTCGCGTTCGCCAGCGCGTTCTCGCTCGGGCTCTACCTGTGGCTGCGCGCGCAGGTGTCTGGTCGGGAGGCGATCCGTCTCGTCGCGTCGCGCTACGGGGCGCGCCGCGATCCGTCGGTGCCGCGACGCGAGGGCGATGGGCGCGACGGCTGGATCTGCCGTGTGTGCGGCGCGTCGCTCACGCTGGCGGGCGAGTCGGACGCGCACGTCGTCGTGATGTGCCGGTATTGCCGGGCGGAGAACGTCACGGGGATCGACCTTCGCGGAGAGGCCGATGAGCGCGTCGCAGAGGCCGGCGGGTTGGAGGGGGAGCTGCGCGCACGATTGGCACGAAGGCGCACGTGGCGAGCGGCGTCGGCGATGGCGCTCGTGCTCTTCGTGGTGAGCGGGAGCGCGCTCGCGAAGGCGTTCCCGCAGACGTGCCGCGACGGCGTGCGCGATGGAGAGGAGACCGGCGTCGACTGCGGAGGGCGCTGCACGCGGTGCGGGGGCGGCGCCGGGTGCAGGGAGGACATGGATTGCGCGAGCAAGCGATGTGGCAGCGCTGGACTGTGCGTTGCGCCCGCGTGCAGCGACGGGGTGAAGAACGGGGGGGAGAGCGACGTGGATTGCGGAGGGGCGTGCGGGAAGTGCGCGGCCGGAGCGTTTTGCGGGAAGGCGGCGGATTGTGAGAGTGGGGAGTGTGGGCTGTCGGGGAGGTGTGACTAGGGGAGGCCTTGCCGGCATCCCCCCGCGCCTTAACTTCATGAGCGTGATGGACCTCGCAAAGCTGCTTCGCGCGTACCGCGCCTACCGCTCGGGCGCTCCGCTCGGTGACGTAGTGGTGTGGAAGCTCGCCGCGCTCTCGGGCGTGCCGAAGGGGGTGGCCGACAAGCTCGAGGCGATGCACGGGTACGCGCCCGAGCAGGACCTCGCGATCCTTCGCCGGCTGCCGTCGGGCACCCTCGGCCGGGAGTACGCGCTCTTTCTCGACGCCAACGGCATCACGCCGCTCGTCGTGAGTCCCGGCGTGCGGGAGCAGTTCCGTCACGACCCGTACGCGCTTCGCTACACGGCGACGCACGACATTCATCACGTGCTGGCCGGCTTCGACACCGGCCTCGCGGGCGAAGCGGGAGTCCTGGCGTTCAACGTCGGGCAGGGCGCCGCTCCGGTGGGCCGCGCGATGCTGTCGTTCGTGCGCGTTCTCTACTCGATCGCGTCGCCCACGCAGGCGAGCGCCATCGCGAACAACGTGCGCGTCGGGCTCGCGATGGGTGAGAGCGCCGAGCTGGTGATCGCCTCACCCATCGAGTCCTATTTCGAGGAGCCGTTGGCGGAGGTCCGCCGCAGGCTTCGCATTCGTGATCCGCGCGAGGCTGGCGTGCTGCCGAGCGGGAGGAGCCTCGTGACGAGCTTGCTGATGCCGCGCGCGGGGGGCGCGCGGTAGCGGCTGCGCGGGGAGAGGCGAGGGGGAGGTGAGCGTCAGTCCGATCGCACGCAGGAGAGCGTCTCCTCGAGGGGCGCTCCTCCGTCGGGTTGCCTGAAGGTGAACGAGGCCTCGAGCGTGTTGCCGTTCACGGTCAGCGTGCCGCAGAGGAGATTGCACCCCGTGAGCTGGCCGGAAGGAGGCTCTCCGCAGCTGGACGCCGTGGCCGTGGAGCCGGAGATGACGTAGCGGTAGCTGCACACGTCTTCGCCGTTCGACGCGAAGATGTCGGTCTTGTTCGTCGCCAGGAGAATGCCGATGTACCCGGTTGCTGCGGTCGCGGAGGGGCACACCCAATGGCCGACGAAGAGCGAGGGATCGGGCGGGGTGGCCTTGCCGCCGCAAGAGAGGCAGACGGCGAGCGCGAGTGCGAGGCGGCAGACGGCTCTTCTGTTCACTTCGGCGTCATCTTCATCACGACGCCGTCGTGCGTTCCGGTTCCGAGCACCTCGGTCCAGTACACGCTCGTTCCGTTCACCGCGATCTGATTCGGCCGGGAGCGCCCCGTGGCGATCGGCACGGGCGTTACGTCCCGTCCGTGCGGACGCCTCGAAACGGAACGATGAGCTCCTCCATGCGGGGCGGCGGCCGTTGCGGTGTCGCGGGCGCGCCGATAGAAAGCGGGAGAGATGAGCGTGCCGAGCGATCACGACGGCTGGGTGGGCGAGATCCTCGACGCGCTCGGCATCGGCGTCTTTCGCGTCGACAACACCACCCAGCGCATCCTCCGCGTCAACGAGACCTGCGCGAGGATCTACGGGTTCGCCCGGCCGGAGGACGCCGTCGGCTTCAGCGCGCTGGAGATGTACGAAGATCCCAAGGAGCGGCAAGAGACCGCGACGCGCTTCGCTTCGAGCGAGGAGTTCCGGCGGACGGGGATCGCGCGGCTCGAAGGGCGCCGGGTGCGCATCGACACGCGGGAGCCGTTCGACGCGCTGATCTGCCTCAAGGCGACCATGGATGCGTCGGGTCGCGCGACGCTCCTCGATGGGACGATCATGAAGATCGGCGCGCCGTCGGCGGCCGAGGAGGCGTTCCGGCTGGGAGAGAAGAGGTTTCGCGCGCTCTTCGACACGACGACGGTGCCGATGGCGCTCGCGCAGGTGGACGGATCCCTGTCGCGCGTGAACGCGGCCCTCTGTCGGTTCCTCGGGCGCGGCGAGGCGTCGCTCGTCGGCGCGAACGTCTTCTCCTTCGTGCACGAGAGCGATCGCGAGGCTTCCCTCGAGGAGAGACGCTTCGCGCGCGGCGACGGCGCGACGGCGTGGGGGAGGATGACCTGGTCGCCGATCACGGACGACCACGGGAATCCGAGCGCCGTCGTGGTCGTGCAGGACGTGACGGCGCGAAAGCTGGCCGAGCAGCACCTGCTCCGCGCCGCGAAGCTGGAGTCGCTGGGCGTGCTCGCCGGCGGCATCGCGCACGACTTCAACAACGTGCTCGCGGTCGTCCTCGGAACGCTCTCGCTCGCGGCGCGGCAGCCCGACGCGGGGCCGGCGACGCGCGCGCTCCTCGCGGAGGCCGAGCAGGCGGCGGACCGCGCGCGCGGCCTGGCGAAGCAGCTCGTGACGTTCGCGAAGGGGGGGACGCCCGTGAAGCGGGTCGCCTCGATCGCGCCCGTCGTCCGAGAGGCGGCGCATTTCTGCGCGCGCGCCGTCTCCGCGAGCGTCGGCTTCGACGTGGAGCTGCCGGACGATCTCTGGCTCGTCGACATCGACGCCGCTCAGATGAACCAGGTGTTCCACAACCTCCTCCTGAACGCGGCGCAGGCCATGCCGGGCGGCGGGCGCGTGCGCGTCGCGGCGGACAACGCCGTGCTCGGGTCGGTCTCGAGCGTCCCGCTCCCTCCGGGGCGCTACGTGCGCGTGCGCGTGATCGATGAGGGGATGGGCGTCGATCCGAAGCACATCGACCGCCTCTTCGATCCGTACTTCACGACGAAGTCGTCGGGCACCGGCCTCGGGCTCGCGACGGCTCACTCGATCGTCAACCGTCACGGCGGCCACATCACCGTCGAGAGCGCGCTCGGACGAGGAGCGACGTTCCTCGTGTTCCTCCCCGCCTCGCAGGCGCCGATCCCCGCGAGCTCCGAGGAGCCGGCCCCGCCGGCGACGACGCGGCTCCGCGTGCTCCTGATGGACGACGACGAGGCTGTCCGCCGGATGTCGAGGCGCGTGCTCGAGTCGCAGGGGTTCGAGGTGGTGGACTGCGCGGACGGCGCGGTCGCGGCGGTCGAGTACGACCAGGCGCGGGCGGCGGGGAGGCCGTTCCAGGCCGTCGTGCTCGATCTCGTGGTCCGCGGCGGCGTCGGCGGAGTCGAGGCCCTCGCCAGGCTGCGCGCGATCGATCCGGCCGTGAAGGCGATCGTGGTGAGCGGGTACTCCGACGACCCGGTGATGGCCGACTGCGCGCGATTCGGGTTCGCCGGTGCGGTCCCGAAGCCGTTCACCGCGGAGGAGATCGGAGACGCGATCCGGCGGCTCGCCGCTCCCTTCTCCTCTTGATGGACCGCGCAATCCCATGTCCTCGAGCTCGCTCTTGCTCTTCGCCATCGCTCTGACTCTCTCGTGCGCGCGTCCCGCTTCGAAGGACGTGCGGGTCCCGACTCGTTCGCAGCCCGCGCCCGCGCTGTCGTTCTCCGAGTGCGACGCCGAACGAGGCTTCGACGTCGTTCATCACTCGGTCGATCTGACTCTCGCGATCGCGCCGCCGAGCTTGTCCGGCAGCGGTGACCTGCAGCTCCGCGCCACGCGAGACACCGGCGTCGTGGTGCTCGACGCGAATCACCTCGCCATCGGAGCCGTCTCGCTCGCCGGGAAGCCGCTCCCGTTTCGGGTGAAGGACGAGCGTCTGTGCGCGCTCCTCGAGAAGCCGGTGCGCAAGGGCTCGTCGATCGAGCTGCACGTCACGTGGAGGGGGGCGACGGATCGGGACACGCCGCATTTCTCTCCGAGCGACGTGTGGGGCGGCTACCTGACCTCGGCATGGATGCCGACGCTTCAGGACCCGGCGCAGCGCGCGACGCTCGCACTTCGAGTCTCGGCTCCTCCCGCGTTGCGCGTGGCGGCGAGCGGGCGGCGCGCGAGCGAATCCGCCGCGGCGGGCGGAGCGGCGCTCGCCGTTCACTCGTTCGTGCTCGACGTGCCGACGCCGCCGTTTCTCTACGCGTTCGCGGCGGGCATGTTCCACGAAGAAGACCTCGACGCAGGCGGCGTCGCGCTTCGCGCCCTCGGCCCCGAAGGCACTGACTTGAAGCCCGCGCTGCGCGCGACGGCCGCGAGCCTCGCGTTTCTCCAGGCGCACACGGGGTCGCCTTTGCCGGCGGCGGAGTACACGCAGGTCTTCGTCTCCGGCGACGCGGCCCAGGAGGCCGCAGGTCTCTCTCTTCTCGGCGCGAGCTCGGTCGACGATCTGAAGAGGGACGAGACGGACGACTGGATCTTCACGCACGAGCTCGCGCACGAGTGGTTCGGCATTTCGATCCCGTGCGCCGACTTCGCCGACTTCTGGTTGAACGAAGCGTTCGCGACGTACTTCGTCGCCGCCACGAAGGAAGATCGGTGGGGCCGCGCGGCTTACGACGGAGAGATGAAGAACTTTCGCGCGCGGTCCGCGAAAGCTCACGCCGCGGGGAAGGACGCGCCGATCGCCCTCTCGAACCCGGACGGATCCCTCTCTCGTCCGGTCGCCGAGTCGGATCTTCAGGCTCGTGGCGTCACGTACTTTCGCGGTGCGCTCGTCCTCGACAAGCTCCGTCGCGAGATCGGGGACGACGCTTTCTGGAACGGGATTCGGAAGTACACGAGGGATCGGGCGGGCAAGGGCGCGCGCACGTCGGATCTTCGGATGGCGTTCGAGTCGTCGTCGGGGAGGGACCTCGAGTCGTTCTTTGCGACGTGGGTGTATCGGGCGGCTCCGGGGATTTCGGAGTAGGGGGGAGCGGTGGCGCGATCGAAGCCATCGCCCCGACGCGCAAAGGCCCGCCCACCCCGTCAGGTGAGCGGGCCCTCGCCCGGCCTACTGCGGCTTACGCCTAGGCGCTACCTCCTGCCGCAGGGGCGTTGACCACCGGCGCGGCAACGGGAGCCGCGATCGGCGCGACCACCGGAGCCGCGACCGCCGTGATCACGGGAGCCGCGACCGGCGCGGACCCCGTCACCACGGCCGGCGCGGACCCCGTCATCACGGCCGGCGCTGCCACCGGTGCATGGACCGCCGCGCCAGCCGTCGGAGCGGCCGTCGCGGAAGTCGCGGCCGCAGGCGCCGAGACGATCGCCGGGGCCGCCGGCGCGGTGGGGACATCCAGCGTCCCCTTGATCTTCAGCTTCTCCCGCTTGCCCATCGTGCCGCGCGCCTTGCGCGTGGCCTGATTGAGCAAGACCGCAGTCGCCCGATCGGCCGCCGAAACGGCCGGCGCCTTTCGGACCGAGTACCCGAACTCGATGGCTTCGGTGCTGCCGACACCGAACCTGTTGAGCACCCACCCCTTCATGGCTTCGTCGGTCACGCGAAACCGCTCGTCGGCTTCGACGCGATCGGCGAGAGCCGACTTGTACGCGGCGTGCGTGACGGAGACGGCCGTCCGCACGTCGAGACAATCTTGAAAGGCCTGCAGCACCCCGCTCGGTTTGAGCACTTCCCCACCGACCGGGATTTCGGACTTCTGATTCGAGACGTACTTCTTCATCGCGCCGATGCGCTTCGCGTAGAGGGTGACCGTCGTGTCGTTGTTGATCTTGGACATGATGTTCTTCTCTTCTTTCAGTGATGAATCGGTTTCGAGTCCGTGACGCTCACGCAGTGACTTGTTCTCGTTCTCAACATGAGAGAAGAATACGGGTGGTCGGTTTCAGATCCTGAAACCACGGCACCCCTTCTTTTCAGCGGTGAAACATGGCTGACAGCGCGACGACCAAAACGACCCGCTTACTTCTCGCGAAATCGATGGTGTCCCGCGCCGGTGGCGCCTCGCTCGCCGAGCTGATCGAGAAACTCGGCGTTTCGCGGATCACCGTGTGGCGCCTCCTGAACGAGATCCGCGCTTCAGGGACGCCGATCGACGAAGACAAGCAGGGCGAACGGACGCGCTACTGCGTCCCGGCCTCTTCGCGTGGGGCGACGATCACGATGACGCAGTTCGAGATGATCGGCGTCGCGGTCGCCCAGCAGATCGCGCGGTACCTCGAAGGCACGCCCATGTACGAAGGGCTCGACGGCGTCTTCGCCAAGATCTCGGCCGCGCTGAAGCGTCCCGACATGGTCTCGAACCTTCAGCGCAAGATCTTCGACGTCAACGAGGGGGCCATGCGCTTCGGCAAGCGCGACAACGCCAACATCCAAGAGCTACTCGACGCGCTCCTCCGCGATCACCAGGTCGCCGTGAAGCACGAACGGGTCGAGGACGGGCAGCTCGAGTTTCGCGTGGACCCGTACACGCTTCTCTTTCACAAGAAGGGGCCGTACCTCGTCGGCAAGTCTCACCTCGAGAAGCACAAGGGGGAGATTCGTTCGTTCGCGTTCGACGGCATTCGCTCTCTGCGTTGGTGCAGAGGTGACTCGTTCGAATACCCGTCGACGTACACGCCCGAGCGACAGATCCGCGGCGCGTTCGGGATCGTGCGCGGCGAGGCGGTCACGATTCGCCTGCGGTTCCGGAAAGAGGTGCTCCGCTCGGTGAAGCGGCGGCACTGGCACTCGTCGCAGAAGATCGGCGAAGAGCGCGGCGGATGGTGCGCCTTCGAGATGAAGTGCGCACCGACGTTCGAGGTGCAGAACTGGATCTTGAGCTGGGGGAGGAACGTGGAAGTGGTGGAGCCCGCGGAGCTGAGGGCGCGGGTGAGGGCGGAGATCGCGGCGATGAGCGGGGTGTACGAGGGGGAGTGAGGATCGCGGGCGACGACGCGGGTCACGTAGTGAGCGAACGAAGCCACCTGACGATCAGGCCTGCGCGCGCGTCGCCAGCTTCGTCAGCCTCGAAGTGTCCTCGGACCGCGTCGACGAACGCTTCCCTTGCGCCGAGCGCTCGCAGCTCGGAGCGGATGGTCCGTTCCGTCGGTGACGCTCCGCGTGCGATCTGCTCGCGGAGAGTGGGCAATCCGGCGAGGACGGCGAGGACATCCTCGAGATCGTGGCTGGCCTGGTAGTCACCGCCGCCGCGCCCTTGGAACGCGTCGAGCTTCGTCGCCACGAAATACAGTGGCGTGATCGCGAGGACATCCAGGCCCGACGCGAGCGGGTACACCGCGGCGGCGTCCACAGCCGCTCGGTACCAGCGGTTCGTCGGACCAACGCCGGTTGCCGTTGTCGCGACGAGGTCGACGCGAATGCCGGCATGGACGAGTCGACAGAGCGGCGCCCCCTCATCCATGCATTCGCTGAAGCCTCGGGGGCGCAGACGCTCGATGAATGCGTAGTACTCGGAGGTCGTCGCCACATCGACGACGCAGTCGACGTCGACGGTGGGCCGCACGTCGAGACCTCCTTCGAGAGCGTAGAGCGCGGTGACCGTGCCTCCGACGAAGACGACGCGAGGTCGTTCCTCGCCGAGCGCGCGCGCGATCGTGGCGATCGCACCGAGAGAGCTCGCCCGGGCTCCGGTCACGACAAGAGCCTCTTCGAAAGCTCCTCTTTCGCCAACGCGCGCTCGCGTGCCCTTCCGATCCTCATCGTGTCCGCGAGAGCCAGGTACTCGTAGAGCGCCGAGTCCTCGGCCGCGGCAAGCGGCGCGGTCGGGTAGAGCGGAGTGATGACACGCCCACGCACGCCGCTCGCCTTGCCGGTCGCCCAGACGACGCGGTCGTCATCACCCATGCGCAGTTTCTCTGCGAGCGGGCCGATGCTGAATGCGGTCGGCATCCCCTCGCCGAAGAGACCCAGCTGCGTCGGGAATACGTATCGGAGCCCCGACACCAAGAACTCCTGCAGGCCCGCGCGAACGACGCGGCGCTCGTGTGCGTTGAAGAGGTGGCAGGCTGCGAGCCTCTTCAGGCCGTGGTTCACTTCACCGACGCTGAAGTGCAGCGACCGGGCGAGCTCGGGCTGCGTCCATCCAGCCGATCCAAGCGCGGCGAGCTTGAGGGCCAAGACGACGTCCTGCGGTTTGAGGCGAAGCTCCACATCATCAAGATAGCTAATGTTTTTCAAATCGCAAATCGTGAATACGGATGGGGCGAAGCCTCGGCCGCCCGCTGCTCGTCGGGCGGGCCGAGGCATTCTTGCGCTCTCACCCGTCGTCCTCGATCTCGCCGATCCGGCGGGTAAGCCACTCGATGCGCGCGCGCATCCTCTCCAGGTTCTCGAGCATGCGCTCCGGGACAGGGCGGCCGGCGTCCTCGCATCCAGCAATCCGCGCGATGAGGAACTGTTCGACCTTCTCGGCGTGAGCGAGCGCGTCCTCCAGCTGCGACGACTCCTCGGTGAGCGCCTCTTCCCAGTCACGGCCTCGCCGACTCCAGGAGGGAGGCGCCGGCGGTTTGCCAAGTGCCGATTCGAGGCTCGAGTCCGCGAGCACATAGCGACGCCGCTGGTCGCTGGGGCTCTGGCTGTTGGAGGGGGCGACGGAGGTGACGGTCACGCGGTTGAATGGCGAGGACGTGTTCATGGGGGAGGACTCCGGGTTGGCGGTGGTGGATGCAGGGGTGGTGGTTCGGCGATCGGCCGTTTGCGCTTGGCTCATGACCCGGAAGTTACGGGGGGCTTGTTTCAGATCCTGAAACCACGGCGCCTCGGGTTTTTCCCTGCGAAACCGGCCTCGGACGTCGAAGGCGGGCGCGACCACGCGTTTCGCGCCGGGAAGTGCGCGCTCCGGTAAGGTCTCTGCGGCGAATCTTCGCGCGGGCGGAAACGAGACGAGCGATGCACAGGCGTGGCGGCCGGCTGGTGTTCTCTCCGGGGGACCTTTGTCGGTTCTACGAGAGCCCGTTCGCGTCGTGGATGGATCGGCTCGAGCTCGAACGCCCCGGGTTGCAGGTGCCCGACGAGGTGGCGCCCGAGCTGAAGCTCCTCGCGGAGATGGGGACGGCGCACGAGACGCGTCATCTCGAGACGCTTCGTGCCGCGGGGAAGCGCGTGTGGATGCCGCCGAGCGCGCTCCGCTCATTCGACGAGAAGCACGAGGCGACGCTCGGCGCGATGCGCGCGGGGTACGACGTGCTCTATCAAGCCGCGCTCCGGCGCGACGATGTCTCGGGGTACGCCGATTTTCTCTACCGCGAGGAGAGGCCGTCGCAGCTCGGTGCGTGGAGCTACGAGGTCGCCGATACCAAGCTCGCGCGAAGGGCGAAGCCGCTCTTTCTCATTCAGCTGTGCGCGTACGCCAAGATGCTCGAGCACGCGCAAGGGGTGCGGCCGGCGCGGCTCTTCATCGTCAACGGCGACGGAGAAGAGATCGCGTTCCGTACCGACGACTACTTCTTCTACTTCGCGAACCTGGAGCGTCGCTTCCTCGAGGCGCACCGCACCTTCGACGCCGAAGCGCGGCCCGTTCCGGACGCGCACGGCGATCACGGCCGATGGCAGGGAGAGGCCGACGCGATCCTCGAGGCGATGGATCACCCATCACGGGTCGCCGGGATCACGCGTCATCAGATTCGCCGGCTGCGCGACGCCGGTATCCAGACGCTGACCGAGCTGGCGACGACGGCGCTCGCGCGCGTCGCGAAGCTGGATGCGCCGATCTTCGCGCGCCTACGAACGCAGGCTCGGTTGCAGCTCGCGTCGAAGGGGAAGAGCGCGCCGGAGTACGAGCTTGCGCCGCGCGACGGGCAGGCCGCGCGCCTCGGGCTGGCGCTGCTCCCGCCGGGGTCTCCGATGGACGTCTACTTCGACATGGAGGGGTATCCGCTCACGGAGGGCGGACTCGAGTACCTCTTCGGCGCCGTCGTCGTGGAGAACGGCGCGCCCGCGTTTCACGATTTCTGGGCGCACGATCGGGCGAGCGAGCGGGCAGCGTTCGAGAAGTTCGTCGATTGGGTCTACGTGCGCTTCAAGGCGGACCCGTCGATGCACGTCTATCACTACGCGAGCTACGAGGTGTCGGCGCTCCGGCGGCTGATGGGGCAACACGGAACGCGCGAGGAGCAGATCGATCAGCTGCTCACCGCCGAGGTCTTCGTCGATCTGTACCGCGTCGTCACGCAGTCGCTCCGGATCGGTGAGCCCAGGTATTCGCTGAAGAACGTCGAGCGGCTCTATCGGCCGGCGCGCGAAGGGAGCGTGGCCACCGCGGCCCAGTCGGTGGTGGAGTACGCGCGCTGGCTCGAGGAACAGGACGGCGACTCGTGGGAGAGCTCGGCGATCCTCGCGGGGATCCGCGATTACAATCGGGACGACTGCGAGTCGACGCTGGGGCTGTGTACGTGGCTTCGTGAGCGGCAGGCGGAGGCGGAGATCGCGTACGTCCCTCCGCGGGAGAGGAAGGACGGCGTCGACGAGAAGAGAAAGGCGGCCGTGACTGCGGCGGACGAGCTGGCGGCGCGACTGCTCGCGGCGATTCCGGCCGACCGAAGCGGGGATCCGTCGCGCTGGCGCATTCAAGAGCTCCTCGCGCACCTCGTCGGGTTTCATCGGCGCGAGGCCAAGCCGGTCTGGTGGGCGGTGTTCGATCGCGAAACGAAGACGCACGCCGAGCTCTCCGAGGACGGCGATTGCCTGGGTGGGCTCGAACGAACC
The DNA here is from genome assembly GCA_003151595.1 of Myxococcales bacterium. Next base: position 17,480 of record PLXW01000076.1, on the reverse strand, counting down.
GAGACCGCGCGGATCCCGATCAAAAAGTCGCACCTCTACGAGTACCGCTTCGACCCCGAACAGGACTCGAAGCTCCGCGAAGGGAGCAAGTGCTTCATCGCGGAGACGCGCGTCAAGACGACGATCGAGACGTTCGACGGCGATACCGGGATCCTCCAGATCAAGCTGGGGCCGAAGCACCTCGAGCCCCCGGAGCGGATCTCGCTCACGCCGGACGAGCATGTCTCCGCCGATGCGATCGCCGAGTCCGTCTGCGCGATTGCGCGAGCGTGGGAGCAGACCGGGCGCCTCTCTCCTGCGCTCGATACATTTCTCCGACGCTCGCCGCCGCGCGTGACGGGGGTGACCGAGGGCGATGCGTTTCTCACGGAGGCTCCGAACGAAGCGTCCGTCACGGCGATCCTCTCGCGCGTGAGCGACAGCGCGATCGCGGTGCAAGGCCCGCCCGGCGCGGGCAAGACGCGCATGGCGGCGGCGGCGATCGTGGAGCTGGCCGCGCGTGGTCTCCGGATCGGCATCTCGTCGAACAGCCACAAGGCGATCCAGAAGCTGATCGAGGAGGCCTTGAAGAAGGCGCCCGCCGGTGCGCCGCTGCGGGTCACGAAGATCAACAGCGCGTCGGACGATGAGCTCGTCGTCCATGGGCTCGTGCAGGGCGCGGAGAGCATAAAGGACGTCGACTTCAGTGCCCCGGACGCGCCGCAGATCGTCGGCGGGACGGCATGGGCGTTCGCGCATGAAAACGCGGTTGGCCAGTTCGACTACCTCTTCGTGGACGAAGCCGGCCAGGTGTCACTCGCCAACCTCGTCGGCATGAGCCCGTGCGCGCGCAACCTCGTGCTCCTCGGCGATCAGATGCAGCTGGGGCAACCCATCAAGGGATCGCATCCCGGCGAGAGCGGGAAGTCGGCGCTCGAGTATTTGCTGCAGGAGCACCGGACGATTCCCGCGTCGCTCGGGATCTTCCTGGGGACGACGTGGAGGCTTCATCCGGAGCTGTGTCGGTTCATTTCGGGCGCGGTCTACGACGACAAGCTGAAGGCCGAAGCGAGCGCGTCGACGCGAACGGTGACGCGAAGGAGCACGGCCGAGATCGTGACCAAGGAAGCGGGGATCGTCTTCGTGCCGGTGGCGCACGAAGGGAACGCGCAGGCGAGCGAAGAGGAAGTGGAGGCGATCGCGGCGATCATTGGCCAGCTGCGCGGGCGCGATCTCACGGGGACGACGGGAGAGCGGGCGAAGCGCGCGAGCGCGCTCGACGAGGACGATCTGCTCGTGGTCGCGCCGTACAACATGCAGGTGCGCGCGCTGCGTGCCGCGTTGCCGAACGTGCGCGTCGGATCGGTCGACAAGTTTCAAGGGCAAGAGGCGCCGGTCGTGATCGTGTCGATGTGCGCGAGTGCGGGGGATGGATCGCCGCGGGGGATCGAGTTCCTGTTCAGCCCGAACCGGATCAACGTCGCGCTGTCGCGGGCGCAGAGTCTGGCGATCGTGGTCGGGAGCCCGGAGCTGGGGAGCACGCGGGTGACGAGCGTGGGGCAGATGAAGCTGGTGAACTTGATCTGCAGGGTGATGGAGGAGGGGGCGGGCGCCGTGTGATTGGCACCGACGCCCTATGCCCTCGTACGGCCTACCGCTCTCGAACCCTTCGGCTTCGTGGCTGGGGTGTGGCGCGAGGAGCGAATCCGCTGCGGCAGTCGCTCCGCCTCGAGGTCGAGGCCGATCTCGTCGACGGATGCATCGGCGAGCTCGGACAACCGATTCGCCAGCCGGAGCACGAACAGGACGGTTGCGTAGATCCCCATCGAAACGCGGGGGTCGCCTCTCTCGACGCGGGTGATCGTATTGCGGCCAACGAACGCGCGCTCCGCCATGAGCTGCATCGGGATGCGACGCCGGCGGCGCGCCGAGGAGATGTCGGCACCGAGCTTGGCCAGGGCCCGCTTCAGGGGGAGCGGCAGGGCGGGGATCGCGCGGGAGGACTTCACGGTTAGCGGGCCAAATATGGTGCACAAACGGCGCTAGCGCACGCCATATGGTGCAACAGTTCCCGCGGCCATCCACTCGGGACGCTTCTCTGCGGGCCCGGTGAAGCCCCACTCCGTCAGCGTCTCCACGAAGAGCGCTCGATCGTAGGTGCCGTACAGGTCGGCGTTCACGAAGGAGCACCGGTAGCCCGCGCGCTCGGCAGTCGCGTACTGCGCTCCATCCGAGGGCAGCGCCGCGACGACGATGCCGTTTCCGCCGCCGAAGTGCGGAACGTAGGCGAGGAATTCATGAGCGTGCATCGTCGATGCGCAAGGCAAACGGTGCGGCGACGTCGATGCCCAGATCGCGTGCGGCCGCGTTCCAGGCCTCGCTGGTCTTCATCGGGTCGGTCATGGCGCGAGCCCTATACCGCGGGCCCGCCCACCCGTCAGGTGAGCGGGCCTTCGACACGCGCCTTGCTGCCTAGGCGTCCCCTCCTGCCGCCGGCGCGTTCACCGCAGGCGTCATCTCGACCGGCGCGACCGCTCGCGTCGGCATCTTGCGAGGCTCGTATCCGAACGCCTTGGCTTCGGTGCTTCCGGCGCCGAACGTGTTGAGTACCCAGTTCTTCAAGGCGTCGTCGACCCCGCGGAACCGCGCGTCGCCCTCGTCCCGTTCGGCCAGGGCAGCCTTGTAGGCCGCGAGCGCGTCGGCGACGGCCGTGCGCCGGCGCAGACAGTCCTCGAGTGTTCGCACGACCCGGGCCGGCGTGAGCACCTGTCCGGTGACGGGAATCTGGTACCTCGCACCGCAGACGTGGTCCTTCATTGCAGCGATGCGTTGCTCGTAGAGGTCGATCGTCGTGTCGTTGTTGGTGGAAGCGTTTCTCATGATCTTCTTCTCTTTCTTCACCCAGGAGCCGGCCGTGACCTGCGAGCCGACGGTGCCGCGCGCACCTCGGCGGAGCATGGCTTCGAGCGCATCGATTTCGAGCTGGGGGCGCGCCATCTGCGCGCGATTGGCGTCCCAGGCGTCGCGCTCGGCACGTCCCCAGACGGCCCGTGGATCCCACCGACCCGCCGCGAGCCGGCCATCGCGTTCCTCCAGGACGTCCATCACGCGGCGGAGTCGCGCGAGTCGCTTTCGTATCGGGGCTTCGCGAAGCTCTCGCAGCTCGCGGAGCAGAAACGTCGTCCCGACGTGCGCGCGGCGCGGCTCGTCGTGCATCGAGCTGGTCGAGAGCACGGCGTTCATTGCGCACCTCCTCGAAACTGATCCTCGAGCGCGAGGATCTCGAGTCGGATCTCGTCCATCCGCTCGCGGAGCTTTTCGAGCTCGCGCTCGAGACGAGGCCCGAACCGCCTCCCCTCGATTGCCGCCTGCTGCTGCTTGTCCATCAGGGTGAACTCGCGCTGCTGCGCGCCGTAGAGCTCTTTGCGCGACTGATGCATCGAGATGCCGGCGGGCTTCTTTCGCCCGCCGGCCAACGGACGCCGCAGCGAGTCCCACACGGGTGCTGCCTTCCGCGCGTCGCCCCACGACCAGAGGGCGCTCATTGGAACACCGCCAGCTTCGCGCGGAGGATCCCGACGCGTTCTCCGATATGGAAGATGCGTTCTTCCTCGTCCGACATCGCGCGGGCCACGCGCGCGACGACGGACGGGTAGTGCCGAGTCGTGTTGCTCTCCGCGCTCTCGAGCTCGCGGAGCAGCTCCATCGAGTCGGCGCCGATCTGGAGTCGCCGGCGCGCGTTCGCGTGACGGATCGTTTCGACGTTCAGCTGAGCGCGGAGGCGGCTGCGACGGCTCCCGTGGCGAGCCTGGTTGTTGGAGGGGACGACGGCGGTGACGGTGACGTGGACGAGAGACGGAGAGGTGGACGTGTTCATGTTCGAGGACTCCTGGTTGGCGGTGGCGGTTTCGCTTCGGTGGATGGTTCGGCTCGCGGCCGACTGCGTTGGCTCCATGTCCAAAACGATACGGGGGGCGTGTTTCAGATCCTGAAACCACCGCGCCTGGGGTTTTTGGCTGTGAAACCGGGCTGGGGCGTCGACGGGGGGAGTGAGCACGCGTTTCGTGCGGGAAAACGCGTGGTCCGGCGCGGCGGGCGAAACGGTTGCCGAGTGCGATGGCGCTCGGACGGGGGGACGGCGTGCGTCAGCGGCCGGAAACGTGATGGCCGGGCGCGCCGACGCGTTGGCTCACGCAGACCAGGCGAGGGCTGCGCATGCCGACGTGACGGCCGGTCGCGCCAAGGTGATGGCGGCTCGCGCCATGGTGACGGCACGCGGAGACCAAACGATGGCGGCGTGCGCCAACGTCGTGGCCGCGAGTGGCGAGACGATGGCGGCGTGGGCCAACGTCATGGCAACGGGAGACAAGGTGGTGGCGGCGCGCGCCAACGTCATGGCAACGGGAGACGAGGCGACGGCTGCGGGTGCCGACGCTATGGCCAGCGAGGGCGACGCGATCGCCGCTTGCGCCAAGCCGGTGGCCTCGCATGCCGAGGTGAGGGCGCGCGCTGCCAGCACGTCGGCGAGCTGCGCCAACACGATGGCGGAGTGGGGGAAGGAGTTGGCGAGTGGCGTCGGCACCATGGCTCACGCGGCCAAAGCGTCGTCCGGGCGTGCCGACGGCGTGGCGGAAGCGGGCATCGGGTTGGCGCGCGAGGGCGACGGGATGGCGCGCGAGGGGGCCGCCGTGGCACGGGCGGGGATCGGCGTGGCGGCGTGGGCCGAGGTGAGGTCTGACGGCGCCTTCGTCGTGGCGCGAGGGGGCGGGGCGCTGGCGGAGCGGGGCGGCGGGTTGGCGCGCGAGGGCGGGAAGACGGCGCGAGGTGCGAGGGCGAATGCGAAAGGGCGTCGAACCGTGGCGCGGCTGGCCTACGCTTTACGAGGCGTTGCCATCGCTTCGGCCATCGCACGCAATTCGTCGTCGTTCGGGAATTCGCCGGTCGTTTCGAACCGCGGCGGATGCAGATCAGGCACCGCAGTGAGTCGCCCTTCGATCGCTTCGAAAGGGATCTCGAAAGGGGGCGCCGACTTGGCGCCGTTCGCTCCCGGTATACCGGCCATCACGCTCTGCGTTCGCGGGAGGTAGGAGCGAACCCCCTTCGGCCAGAAACACAGAGAGCGCGGCTCCCCTCGTGTGTCCTTGAAGACGGAATAGCTCGACAGATACACATCGAAGCCCGTCGCTGCGTAGAGCTCTTCGAGCGCCTTCTTCTGCTGCTCGTACTCGTACAGCGCAAGTCTCTCGTGCGCGATCTTCACCTTCGCTGCGAGCGGATGATCGTCCGGAAGAACGCACGGCACGACTCTCCCCTCGTCGTTCACGCTGTAGAGCGCGGGCGAGAGGCGGCGGTTGGATGCCATGAACTCCCGGTCGGCCTTGTCCAGGAGTCTCTCGATCATCTCCGCGCGAGCGTCGCCCGCGATCATGAGCGTCGCGCGTTCGGGGATGATCGCGATCGGGTTTCCTTCGACCTTGCCCCTGAAGGACGCGAGCCATCCAGGGACGGCAAGTCGCGACGACTCGTACGAGTCATTCGAGGTGACGATCCAGAGGGGGCCGTACGTCTCGTCGTACAGCTCGACGCTCGCGCTCGCGAGGACGGCAGCGCGCGCTGCCGCAGCCTCGAAGACCTCGCGCTCTTCCACCTTCCAGCCCTCGACCGTCACCCGGCTCACGAAGCTCATCGAGGTTGGGCGATCCACGGCGACCGCGAGGTCTACGTACGGCAGGAAGGGGCGACGCACGAACGCCGCCTCCGGCCGCTTCACCCACAGCTCGATTCCATACGTCGCGCCGCGAAGGACCGGCACGAGAATCTCACGAGCTACGTCCCACGATTCGTTCTGGTCCGGGCCGACCACGGACGAGAAGAAGAAGGCGATCTTCTCTTGCCGCTGCTCGGGTGACATCTCGCGCGTCTCGGCGAACACGTTGTCGAGAAAGACCCGGTGCGATCCCGACGAAGCGACGACCTCGAACGCAAAGTCCCCGGGAACGCGCGTGACGGTCGTAATGCTGGGCGTCGAGCGAAGGAAGGTCTCCACTTCGGTCGCGAAGAGCGCCTTCGGATCGGCGGGAGGCGTAGGTGCCTTGCTGAAGAGGGCGCGGAGTTGCTTCAACATTCGGGAGAACGGGTTCTAGCGCGGGCGGCGAGCAGAGCGCGAGACCGAGCCTCGGTCGCCGACATGGCGCGCAACGACGGCAGCACGCGCGCGAGTGGCCGTCATGCGCCGCTTCAATTCAAGGGGAGGACAGCCGATCGATCACGCTTGCCAGCTGCCGCGTCAGCATCCTTTTCAGGAACGTCGTGATCTCGATCGTGTCGGGCTCGCGCGCCGGAGCATCCTCGCTGTCATCGCCGCGAAGCGATGCGTCCGCGGCGCGCAAAGCGACGAGATACTCGTCGCGATGATCGTAAATCAGTGACGGCATCGACGGCACACCCGGCAGCATTCGTCCGGCGTCCATGCACACGATCAGATACGCGACGGCTCGCGAAGTGCGCCCGTTTCCGCCCGCGAAGGGGTGGATCCAATTGAATCGCCAGAGTGCATACGCCGCCCGCTCGAGCGCGGAACGTTGCCCGCGTCCGAGATTGATCCAATCGACCGCGTCGCGAACGAGCGACGGAACGAATGCGGCTTCCGGCAGCGTGTGAGCGCTGTTCGCGATCACGACGTGCTGAAGCGCCGTTCGATACTTGCCTCCGCACGGGTACACGTCGCGAATCGCGATGTCTTGCAACCCGAGCACATGCGATTCGCGAAGCTCGCGCGCACCGTTCTCAACGAGCTCGGTGATGTAGTCGAGCTGCTCGACGCCGTTGCGCGCTTCGAGCGCAGCTTTCTCGTCCGGCGCGCAGAGCAGAGGGCCGTGATCGGCTTGTGACACGATCACGCCGCGTCAGCGAGACGACAACTTCGAATCCACGGCGCGCTCAGCCATCTCCCGCGTGATGTCAGCGTTCTCGATCTTCGTGTTTCCGTACGCCCAATCGATCCGCTGATCGCGCGTCGGATGAAGCGGGAGCTCGCCCTGGTCCTGGAGCCGCGTCACCTCGGCGAGCAGCTCTTCGTAGGTCCTCTCGCTCATGACTTCACCCCTTCGACGGGAGAATGTAGGTCACCTTTGTTCAGTAGGCAACCGCGCCGCGCCCGATTCCGGAGCAGCGCTCGAGATCCGAGCCTTTCGCAAGGACGGGCGAACGCGCGAGCTCTTCGCTCGAGAGGTCTCGCGAGGAAGGAGCTGCCGCATTTTCGCGCCATGCCCCCCGTGCTACCTCGCCCGCCGCCGAAATGCTCCACGACCGCGTTCGTCTCGTCATCACGGATCTCGACAACACCCTCTACGACTGGGTGACCTTCTTCGCGCGCTCGTTCGACGCGATGACGAAGCGCGCGGCGGCGATCCTCGATGTGAGTGAGGAGGTGCTGCTCGACGACGTGAAGCGCGTGCATCAGCGCCATCACAACTCGGAGCATCCGTTCGCGCTGCTCGAGACGGACATCGTCGTGCGCCGGTTTCCGAACGCGACGCGCCTGGAGCGGAAGGCGGCGCTCGATGACGCGTTCTACGCCTTCAACCGCGCGCGCAAGGAGTCGCTCCGGTTGTACCCGGGCGTCGAAGCGGCGCTGGAGACGATTCGCGCGAGTGGCGCGGTCGTGATCGGCCATACGGAGGCGTCGGTCGCGAACGCGCTGTTTCGTCTCGGCAAGCTCGGGTTGTTTCGGTGGATCGACCGCGTCTACGCCATCGAAGATTCAGGCGACGGGCACCCGAGCGGGAGAGACCCGGCGGCGCCGGAGCATCGAGAGCGCGTGCGCGTGCTGGGGCACCATGAGCGAAAGCCGGATACGCGGGTGCTGCTGGATATCTGCAGGGACCATGGGGTCGCGCCGGGGGATGCGCTGTACGTGGGGGATTCGCTGGTGAGCGATATGGCGATGGCGAAGGGGGCGGGGGTCTGGGCGGCGTGGGCGAAGTACGGGACTGTGTATGAGAAGGAGCGGTGGGAGACGCTGACGCGCGTGACGCACTGGACGGAGGAGATGGTGGAGAGGGCGGCGCGGGCGAGGGAGGCGAGAGAAGGAGACGGGAAGGGGGAGGTGGTGCCGGATTTGATCTTGGAGAGGGGGTTTGGGGAGGTGGTCGAGCGACTTGCATTCGCGGCGCCTCAAGCCGCGACGCCTTCCGCGTCAGACTGGCGCGAGGCGCGCATTGCTGAGGATGTGGAGTTGTGAGGGCGTGGGTCACGTTTCAGACGTGTCTGAGCGCGCTCGCTCTTGGGCTCGCGCTCACGGTGCCCGGCTGCCATGGTCAGGCGCACGACGCGACGGCTGAGGAGGAACGACACGACCTCCCCGTGACTGCGGAGGACGTTCGCATCCTTCAGCGGGCCGATGCGATCTTGTCGAGCGAAGCTGTTTGGAATCGTGCCGACACGCGGGAGTGTCCGGGGAGCGCGACGACCTTCAGCATGTTCTGCGCGCTGCAGAAGGCCACGATCGAAGTGATTGGTCACTACGACCACCGACGGGCGGCGCTTCAAGAAGTTCGGTTCGTGATCGAGGAGCGGGGGAGGGAGTACGAGCACAGGCTGATGGGGTTCAACAACGATCCGGCGACGAGCTTCGCGGAGATGAAGCGCGTGCTTGGGTTGGCGCGGGAGCGGATTGAAAAGCGGGTCAGGTAGCCTGGCGCCCGAGAGGCAGCGCGTAACCGAAGCGCCCCTGAGCTACGCGCTCGCCGCGCGGGCCTTCTTGATGTCGATGAACGCCCGGGTCCCATGCTTCTGCAGAAGGAAGAGCAAGTTCGATCCGTCGATGAGCGTGATCGGCTTGTCCTTCGCGAATTCGTACGAGTCTGGTCCGTAACTCGCCGTCGTCACCAAGATCCCTTTCGCGGCGTGCTCGTGATTCATCGTGCCCCATAGCTCGCGGACGGCGGCTACCGGCACGGTGTTGGTGTAGCGCTTCGCCTGAACGACGAACTTGCCGCCATGGAGCGGATCCGGGTCAAACACGACTGCGTCAACGCCCCCGTCGCGGCTTGCCTGCGTTACCCGAACCTCGGCGGCACCCGTAGCGAACTCGGATTCGAGAAGCTGGCGGACGAGGTGTTCGAATTCCTGCCAGTCCATTGCGGCGAGGTTCGTGCCCGCGCCAACACCGGAAAGAACTTCGCGACCGTCGATGAAGCGAGCGTCGTCACGAGAGAGCTGAACGATCGGAGCAACCGGTACGAGCGCGACGAGCTCGGAGCTGCCGACTCCCTTGAGTCTTCGGAAGCAGGCCTTTGGCTCGAGCGACTTCAACTGGAACGTCTGAAACTCGGACTTGGTGACGTGGATAGAGGCGATGCATGGGCGCACCGGCTTCCCTGTCGCCCGATCGATCGTCTCGACGATCGCATTCATGGCGACCGCATCGAGCACGTTCGCGACATCGGCATCAAAGAGCTCGTGAACGGTGCGCAGAATCACCTGGTACACGACCGAGTCATAGAGTTTCTTCGCCGCTGCCTCCGAGATCTCGGACTCGACCATGTCGTCGTTCGAGGCCACGTACTTGACTGCCTTTGTCCGGGGAAGGTCGTCCGGTTCGGGCAGAACGTACTCGATGGCGAGGAGGCGCTCCGCGGCTGCGTACTGCGCGTCGAACGTCTTCGGGAAATAGTCGGCGTAGACAGACTTCGACAGAACCATATCGCAGTAGTGCTCGACCGCACCGGCGTCTCCGGCGAGATAAGCGGCCCTTCGCTGCTCCAGCTCGTTCCTCCGCTGTTGCCACTGCTTTCCCGCAGCATCGAAGGCCACTTTCCTGCGCGCGTTCTCTTTCTCGATGTCCAGCACTCGCCGCTGCCAGTCAGCGTGAGCGCCCGCGTTGCGGTGATCGTCTTCCGCGCGGAGGGCAAGGGCCTCGGCGGCCTGACGTGCAAGACGTTCCGCTTTCGCTTTGCTGCTGACGAGCTCCATCACCGACGTGAAGAACGTCACGGGCGGTGCGACGTAGTCTCTGCACGTCGGGCTCGGTGCCGGCGGGACCGCAAGGAGGATCGGGGGTGGCGGCGCGGGGTCGCGAGCCGACAGTTCCTTGAAGTCGACCTTCGCACTCTTTCCGAGTGCTCCCGTCAGGATCCGCTCGAGGCTTTCGAGCTCGTGTTCCGCCGCCGCCGTCGTGTCCAGCGCCTCCTGTTTTCGCGACTCCTTGTAGGCACGCTCAGCGGCTTTCGATTCGCGGGAGCGTTCGCGCGTCGCTCGCTTCTGCTCCGCGTCCTGCATCCTCGACCAGCGCTGTTCCCACACCGCGAGCTGGTTCTGCGCCTTCCAGTGAACCGTGTCTTCGCTGGGACCGATCACACGCTTCGACAAGCACAGCCCCGGATGATGGATGTCGAGGAAGTATCGAGTAGCCATGCCTTAGCCACGATACGGCCTCGATACGAGGCCTGCCGAAAACGATCGCCGTTCGGCGTGCGCGCACCTACGCGGACATGTCGAGGTCGACGATGAAAGCGGCGTGGTCCGAGAGCGTCGTTGCCGGCTTCGTGCCTTGACGGTCCCAGGCGAGACGGTGCTCCCCCGCCGAGGTCGCATACTCTGCTGAGCGCACGCTGCCGCGGAACCCGGGACTCGCGAAGGCGACGTCGATACGGAAGGCGCTCCCAGTGTGGTGCCACCAGCTGCGGGCGTGGGTCTCGGGACGGACCGTACGGTACGCGCTCCGCGGAGGAGCGCGGCGTCGAAGGAACCGCCTGGATCGGTGCGTCGCAGAGGAGCGCCACTGGGGAGCGCCCCTTTCACCTTCGGAAGATCGTGTTCCCACATGGCGGCTCGCTTCAGTCTCCGCGACTTCCGACCGGTCGCAAATGCATCCGTGTTCAGTGATGTCCAACCGTGCGAGCCGTTCGCGCGATCGAGTGCCGCAGCATGGTCCTCATGCAGCAGAGGACGAGCACCTGGTCGGCGCGAACGAGTATCAACGTAGCGGCGGACGCGACGCGCGCGGTTACGCGGCCGCCGGCGTTCACGGCCATCGATTTCGAAACGGCGAACTGCGACGCCGACAGCGCGTGCGCGGTCGGTCTCGTGCGCGTCGAAGACGGACGCATCGTGCGGAGCGAATCCCGGCTGATCCGGCCGTGGACCCAGCACTTCGAGTTCACGTACCTCCACGGCATCGCGTGGAGTGATGTCGCGAGCGCGCCGCCGTTCGCGGACGCTTGGCCGCTCATCGTGGAGATGTGCCGGGGCGTCGACTTCGTGGCCGCGCACAACGCGGACTTCGATGAAGGGGTGCTCCGGGCGTGCTGCGCGCGGGCAGGGATCGAGGTCCCTGCGCTGCGTTTCGAGTGCACCGTCAAGATGGCGCGGCGGTCACTCGGCATCTACCCGACGGGGCTCGCAGTCGTTGCGAAGCGGCTGGGAATTCCGCTCGAGCATCACAACGCGGCCTCGGATGCCGAAGCGTGCGCGCAGATCGTGCTGCGCGCGCACGAAGCTACCGAGCGACCCGCGGAGGTGGACGCTTGAACACGATGAACCCGGCTTACTTCGAGCGAGCGCTCGTGCATGAAGCGGGGCACGCGGCCGTCGCACTGGCGCTCGGGATCCGCGTGAGACGGGTGCGCGTGGAGGACGAAGAGGTCATGACGACCACCGCTCATCGGAGGGAACACGGGCCACCGTTCGACGCGCGGGAGACGGAGCGGAGGGTCGCCGTCGAGTACGCGGGGTACATCGCGGAGCGGCGGCGGTTTCCCTTCGACCGCGAATGGGCGCGGAGCGGTGCCGAGACCGACTTTGGCAACGCGGAAGCGCTCGTTCTCTCGAGCCTGGGAGACGTCAGCTGCTCTCGTTGCTTCCGAACGTCGCACCGCACGGTTGTGGAGCGTTGGAACCTCATTGAAGCGATTGCACAGCTTCTGCGCGAGCGAGGCGAGCTACTCGAGAGCGAGGTTGTTCACGCCGCATCGGTTCATGGGATTGATCCCAGGTCCATTGATGGATATGAGGATTTGCCCGAGGCCGCTTGAAACGGGGCGGCGCGGTCGCGACTGAATAGGGAGCCTGCGGCAAGACCTATCCATCGCCCCCACCGGAGATGATTCGCAGCCCTCCCTCCCTCGTAAACCCCTCGACCCTGACGCTTCGATCCAGCACGAGCGCGACGACCAGATCAGCGCGGCCAATCTGCGAAGCGCGCCGCAACTCCGCACCGAGCGACTGGGTCATCGCGACGCGTTCCGGCGTCTCTGCGCCGAACCCCAGAAGCGTAAGGGGTACGGTTTGGATCGCGAACGCGAATGGCACCCAGCCGAGGTACATGCGTTCGTGCAACTCCGACAGCGTCTGGTGCAGCTCGGCGCGCGTGGGCTCGCGGTGCCGCTTCCAGCTGCTCTTCTCCCAATTCACTAGGGCTGCTGCAAGCATCAACGCGCGCTCGTACCGACAGTCGGCGAGGACCGCGATGGCCGGGGCACTCTTCGGAGGGCCCCCGGTGCGCGCATCGAGCAGGCCAATGAGTTGCGAGATGCTCAGGGGCTGGTCGCCGAAGGAAGGCTCGACGACGGAATGGGTTTCTCTCGCGGCAACTTTGGGAGTCTTCGTCATGTCTGAATCCCGTTCACGTGGGGGCTCAATCTACGAGCCCCTTCGAGCGCGGCGAGAGTAGCGTGGACGAGCATTTGGCGTCACGCCCCGAGCACGAGGCCCGCTCGGGGGCGTAGACTCGGTTTAATGGCCCTCTCTGAACGCGGCCTCTACGAAGTCCTGATCACGGAGGCGCTCGACGCGCAGCTCGGCGAGCTCGCCGATCGCCTCGTGCCCCACCGTGCTGGTCTGCGTGTGGCCGAAGCGGGCGATCGTATCGCGCTGCATCTCGCTCACGTCATCGAAGCAGCGATTGCGAGCGTCGACGAGAAGGACCGTGTTGCGGTCGGCACGTCCCTGGCTCGCACGTTGATCGACATCATCGGTCAGGTGTCCGGCGCATCGGACATGACGCGTCAGCGCCCCATCGAACCTGGGGAAGTCTTGCGCGCTCTGCGCGCGTATCTTCCCGACGGCCAACCCGAATCGATCCCTGAGCCGCTCATCCCGCTCCTCGATACGACGCTGCTGACGAACGCGCCGGGCGAGCCGCGTGTTGGTAGTCAGATCCTGGCTGAGATCCACTCCGCGGATCGAATCGATCTCGTGATGGCGTTCATCCGGCGCAGCGGGATTGCACCAATGCTGGAGGCGCTTCGCGCGCACTGCGGCGCGGCGCGGAACCTGCGGGTCCTAACGACGACGTACACCGGATCAACCGAAGCACATGCTCTCGACGAGCTGCGCGAGATCGGAGCGGACGTTCGAGTGTCTTACGACCTGACCGGCACGCGCCTCCACGCCAAGGCGTGGCTATTCCATCGCGGCTCCGGCTTCTCCACCGCGTACATCGGATCGTCAAATCTCACTCACTCGGCGCAAATTAGCGGCCTCGAATGGAACGTCCGCGTTTCGGGGGCACGCAATCGGAGCGTCGTCGAGAAGGTCGCCGCGGTCTTCGAGAGCTATTGGAGCAACGGAGACTTCGTCCCTTATGACAGCGCCGAGTTCGCGGCGCGCAGTGAGAGCGCACAGGGCTCGGGCCCGACGATCGTCATGAGCCCGACGGACTTGCGCCCGGAGCCATTCCAGGAGCGACTCCTTGAGCAGATCGCGCTCTCGCGCGAGCAAGGGCACCACCGCAATCTGCTCGTCTCAGCGACCGGCACCGGCAAGACCGTGATGGCGGCGCTGGACTATGCCGCGCTGCGGGAAGCGCTGCCGCGAGCGCGACTCCTCTTCGTTGCTCATCGCGAAGAGATCCTGGCGCAAAGCATGGCCACGTTTCGTCAGGCGCTCCGCGATCATGCCTTCGGCGAGCTGTGGGTCGGAGGTCGTCGCCCCGAGCGGTTCGATCATGTGTTTGCCTCGATCCAGAGTCTCAACGCCGCCGGCCTCGCACACCTTAGTGCTGCTCACTTCGATATAGTCGTCGTCGACGAGTTCCACCACGCGGCGGCCGCCTCCTATCGCGGGCTCCTCGATCACGTGCGCCCCGTCGAGTTGCTGGGGCTCACCGCGACGCCCGAGCGAAGCGACGGGCTGCCGATCCTTGAGTGGTTCGATGGCCGGATCGCGGCCGAGCTTCGACTCTGGGACGCGATCGATCAACATCGTCTGGTGCCGTTCACCTATTACGGAGTCCACGACGGACTCGATCTCTCAAAGATTCCCTGGCGACGTGGACGGGGCTACGACATCGAGGGTCTCTCGAACCTACTCACGGGCAACGACGCCTGGGCCCGCATCGTCCTCAAGGAGCTTGCTCGGCGCGTCGACAGCCCGTCGCGAATGCGGGCGCTTGGCTTCTGTGTGAGCGTCGAGCACGCGCGTTTCATGGCGCGCGTGTTTCGCGACGCAGGCGTCGAATCGACCGCGATCTGGTCCGACACCCCCGCGGAGGAGAGGCGCAAGGCGCTGGCGGATCTGTCAGCGCGCCGGGTCAACGTCGTGTTCTCGGTCGACCTCTTCAACGAGGGCGTCGACGTTCCGACGGTGGACACATTGCTGATGTTGCGCCCGACGGACAGTCCTACGTTGTTTCTGCAGCAGCTCGGTCGAGGACTGCGCCGCAGTATCGGGAAGACGGTCTGCACCGTCCTCGATTTCGTGGGGCATCACGCCAGCGAATTCCGGTTCGATCGCCGCTTCCGCGCCTTGCTCGGCGGAAGCCGTAGCGACCTCGCGGAGCAGGTGCAGGCGGGCTTTCCGTTCTTGCCCGCGGGCTGCCACATGGAACTGGATCACATCGCGCGCGAGATCGTGCTCCGGAGTATTCGCGAGGCCGTTCCCTCGCGATGGACCGCGAAGGTCACTGAGTTGCGGGACCTCGCAAAGGGGGGAACGACGTTTCCGCTCCGCTCCTATCTTGAGGCGACCGGTCTCGAGCTAGAGGACATCTATCGTGACAACAAGAGCTGGTCCGACCTGTGTGAGGGGGCCGGCCTCTCCGTGGATGCGTCGGGGCCGCAGGAACAGACGCTTCGTCGCGCGTGCGGCAGGCTCCACCACGTGGACGACATGGTTCGGATCGAGGCCTACCGACGTCTCCTGGCGCTTGAGCGTGCGCCCGATCCGCAACGTCTGCCATCACGGGAGCGGCGACTCCTTCGCATGCTCGTTGCCCCGGTGGTCGACAAAGCGATTACGAAGACGATGTCCCTCGAGGACGGCTGCAACCTGCTGTGGTCCCATCCCCAGGTGCGCGCGGAGCTGCGCGCCCTTCTTGAGGTCCTCGTCGACCGGCTGGAGCACGTTCCCCTGCCGCTCGCGACACACCCCGACGTGCCGCTTCAGGTACATGCGCGCTACACACGCCTTGAGATCCTCGCGGCCTTCGGTGTGGGCGATGGCGCCAAGGTCGCGCCATGGCAGACCGGAGTCTATTGGGCGAAGGAGTCGAAGGCGGACTTGCTCGCGTTCACCCTCGACAAGACTTCCGGGCAGTTCTCGCCGACGACCCGGTACCGAGATTACGCGATCAGCCGCGATCTCATTCACTGGGAGAGCCAGTCGGTTACGCGCGCCGATAGCGAAACGGGCGTCAGGTACCAGCGGCACGCGCAGACCGGTTCGAGCGTCCTCCTGTTCGCACGCCTGCGGAGCGACGAGCGCGCGTTCTACTTCCTCGGCCCGGCCTCGTACGTCAAGCACGAGTCCGAGCTTCCGATGGCCGTCACGTGGCGGCTGGCTCATTCGCTTCCAGGAGACCTTTTCAGTGCGTTCGCGGCCGCGGTGGCGTAGCCGATACCCGCGTGGCACTGACTTGCCGAGTTCGACCTCCACGGAGATGCTCGACTTGGGGTAACAGTGGGGTAACTGGACGCTTGAACGACGATGCGACGCGAGGTGACGGGCGGGATTGCTGCACGATACTGAATGTTTGGAGGAGTGGCCGAGTGGTCTAAGGCAGCGGTTTTGAAAACGCAAAACCGCGGTAACGAGACTTCGCCACCCGACGTGTGATCGCCATCGAGGATCGCGGGCAAAACCCACGAAAATCCCATCTAACTGGCGTGTGCTTCTGCGGCTCGTGGTGCTTGCTCGCGACCTCGGTGAGAGCACACGACGGCACTCCGAAGAACGACTTGGCATCGGGGTCACGGTAACGGCGCGGTAACGGAACCGACCTCGCCGACGAACCCGGACGACCCGATCTCGTCCGGGCGAGGCCGGCGGTTATCCGGAAAGCCGCCCCGCGCATTCGAGGCTCAGCCGTTACCGTCGCGTTACCGGAAGGCCGTGCGCAACCATCTAGGGTCCGCGCCATGCGCCGCCGCACGACCGACCAGGAGTCGCCCCGGAAGACGAAGCCACTGGCGGGTGAGTCTCTCGACACGCGGACGACCGCGACCCCTCCGCCGATTCCCTGCATGGAGGAGCCGATCGACCGCTCGCGCATGTCCGCCGAGGAGAGGCACCGACTCGCGGAGCTTTTCGCGGACCTCCTCTGGGCCGATCTCGCAAGGCATCCGCCGGAATGGATGGATCCGTCGCGCGCTCGCGAGTTGTTCGGGCCGGTTGGCGTAGGCTCGCACGATGAGCGCTCGCCCAAAGCTCGCCGCGAAGCCGCAAAGAACGACCAAGAGCGGTAGGGAGCCGCGTTCGCGCGACGTGGACGTCGTGTGCGAGCTCACCTGCGAGGACCCAGAAGCGGTTCTCAGTCTGGCCGGCTCACTCGGGCGGCTCTTCGCTGATCTCTGGTTCGCTGGGAAGCTGGACCACCTCGCGCTCGGCGAGACTGCGCGATGCGACGGCCCAAACGAAAATGAGCGCGAAGAGCCACGAGCTCTTTCACAGCCTCAGGCCCTTCAGCCTTCGCTTCGTCCGCGATCTCGCCCACGAAGGCGCTGAATTTGGTGACCATCGTGACGCTCCGTCCACCTGAACTCTATGGTTCGGAGACCATACGGACAAGGCGCGGCTCGGATCGACGGCCTACCGTCGCTGCTGACGACGACGCCGCGAACAGGCACGGAGGGAACGTGATCTGGGTCGAGGCGGCAGCCCGAGTAGACGCGCTTCACGGAAGAGACCGAGGCCGCCATCTGTTGAAGAACGGGATGGCGAACATGAAGGACGAGCCGCTGCCCGAAGGCATCGAGGAGCTCCCAGCTGACCCGGCCTGGTGGATCGACTGGAACGCCCAGGCGATCGCCGCGGGCGTTCAGCGCGACGTGGCCGAGGCCGGGCGCACGTTGATCCGAGTCTCTTACGAGGAGTGCGGCCCGCCAGATCGCTGGGACGAAGAGATCTCGACCTTGTCGGGAGTCGCCGACGATGGACTCGCGATGATCAAGTTCGCGCTGCTTAGGCCTCAGACGGCGCTGCGCGTCTGGAGGCGGATCGCCGAGACGAGCGGGCTTCGCGGCGTCCGGATGTGCGGACGGCTCGTGCCGTGGGATCGAGAC
>PLXW01000059.1 GCA_003151595.1 Myxococcales bacterium | reverse complement strand
CGGGAGCAGCGGCTCCGGCGGCGGCGGGCGCGACCCCTGCGGCGAAGACGGCCGGCGGTGCGCCCGCGGCGAAGGAAGCCGCTCCGGCGAAGGACGCGAAGAAGAAGTGACGATTCGCTTCGGCGAATCGTCATCCTGAGCGCAGCGAAGGATCTCCCAAGGTCTCGAGCCTCGGGCTTCGACCTAACTCTCGCTCTTCTCTCGGTCTGCATGCATCTCATCGTCGGCCTCGGTAACCCAGGGCGCGAATACGAAGGGACCCGGCACAACGCGGGTTTCCTCGTGGTCGACGAGCTGCGTCGGCGCGCCGGCTTGCCCGACTTCAAAGAGAAGTTCTCGGGCGTCTGGACCAAGGGTGACGCCTTCGGCCAGCCGATCGCCATCGTGAAGCCGATGACGTTCATGAACCTGTCGGGCGACAGCGTTCAGCCGGCGGCGGCGTTCCTGAAGGTCCCGCCGTCGGACATCATCGTGGTCCACGACGAGCTCGACCTCGCGTGGAAGGACGTGCGGGTGAAGGTCGGCGGCGGCCACGCCGGTCACAACGGCCTCCGCAGCATGATTCAGCGCCTGGGTACGCCCGAGTTCGTTCGCGTCCGGGTCGGCATCGGCAAGCCGCCGGCGGGCTTCGGCGGCGACACGGCGGCGTGGGTCCTCTCCGGCTTCAGCGCGATGGAGCGGGCCGAGTGGCCGGACGTCGAGACGAGCGCGCTGGGCGCCCTCAAGACCATCCTCGAGTCGGGAACGGCCGCCGCCATGGTCGCGGCGAACACGAAGCCCAAGAAGTAATGATTTCGGCTGGGGGGTCCGGGGAGGAGCGGCCGCGCTCCCCCCGGGGTGAAAGAGCGCCCCGCTGTTGCCGGAACGGAGCCCGAAGGGCGGAGTGAGGCTCAGGGTTTCGTTGTCGCCCACAAAAAACGTGATAAGAAGCTCGCCCCTCGCTTTGCGAGGGAACCTTGCTCTCGGGCATCACGTCCCGCGGGCCGCACCCGTGACTCCACGCGGGTCTGACCGAAAGGAGATGGCATGGCCATCGCTACGACCACTCAGGTTCTGAAAAACAAAGAGTACGAAACCATCTACGTCCTCCGTTCGGACGTCGACGCCGACACCGCCGAGAAGGTCCAAGGCCGCGTGGCCGAGGTCGTCGCGCGCGAGAACGGCAAGCTCGTGAAGGTCGAAGGCTGGGGACGCCGCAAGCTGGCGTACCCGGTCGGCAAGGCCAAGAAGGGCGTCTACGTCTACGTGAAGTACGTGGGCCGCGGCGGCCTCGTGCAGGAGATCGAGCGCAATCTCAAGCTCGCCGACTCCGTCATCAAGTGGCAGACGGTCCTCACGAACGAAGAAGTGCAGCTCGACTCGGTGCAGATCGATCCCGAGGAAGTGAAGCTTCAGCGCCTCGAGCTCCCGCCGGAAGCGGAAGAAGCCGAGTCGCGTGAGCGCGCGCTCGGTCTCGTCGATCTCCCGGATGCGCCCCGCCACCGCGAGCGCGTCGAAGAAGACTTCGCGGATGAAGAAGCGGAGAGCGTCCCGGCCCCCAAGGCCGTCGAGCCCGCCGCCGGTGAAGGAGAGCCGTCATGAACCGCACGAGCACCCCGTTCGATGATGACAAGGACTTCGGCCGCACACCGGACCTGAACGCCGACGCCCCCGGTCGCCGTCGCGGTTCGAAGAAGCGCATCTGCCGCTACTGCGCCGACAAGGCCGTGGTCATCGACTACAAGGACCCGCAAGCGCTGAAGTACTTCATCAGCGAGCGCGGCAAGGTCGTCCCCCGCCGCATCAGCGGCAACTGCGCGCGTCACCAGCGCAAGGTCACCCTCGCCATCAAGCGCGCGCGCAACATCGCGCTCTTGCCGTTCACCGTGACGGGCTGACGACGGCGAGCCCGCGCTTGGCGCGGCTCGGTCCACACTAGAAAGCACACCATCATGCCTGCCACCATCCAAGTCATCCTCCAGCACGACGTCGAGAAGGTCGGAACCTCCGGCGAGCTCGTGAAGGTTCGCCCGGGCTTCGCTCGGAACTACCTCCTCCCGCGCTCGCTCGCCGTCACGGCGACCGAGTCGGCGATCAACCGCATCGCGCACGAGAAGATCGTCGCGCAAGCCAAGGCCGAGAAGTCCAAGGCCGGCGCGCGCGCCATCGCGGCCCAGATCGACGCTTTGTCGATCCGCCTCGAGCGCAAGGTCGGCGAAGACGATCGCCTCTTCGGATCGGTCACCGCGAAGGAAATCGAGAGCGCCGTGAAGGCCAAGGGGATCGCGTCGTTCGATCGCAAGACGATGCACCTCCCGGAGCCCATCAAGGCCCTCGGCTCGTTCAGCATCCCGGTGAAGCTCTTGACGGACGTCACCGCCACGCTCAAGGTGGAAGTCGTCAAGAAGTGACTCGTCGCTAAAGCGACGAGTCATCCCGAGCCGCGTGCGGCGAGGGATCTCCGACAGTCTCGAGCCAACGTTACTAGTGAGATCGGGCCCGTCTCCGCGAGGAGTCGGGCTCGTCTCGTTTGGAGGATCACGCTGTGGAAAAGATGCGCGGATTCAGGGCGCAACCGGTGGAGATCCCGGCGTCCTTCGAAGGGCGCGTGCCTCCGCACGACATCGAGGTCGAGAAGGCGCTGCTGAGCGCGCTGATGATCGACCCCGCGACGCTCGATCGCGTGCTCGAGTTCCTGAAGCCGGAGCACTTCTACACGGAGGCGCACCGCCGCATCTACGAAGCGTGCGTCGAGCTTCGCCAGAAAGGGCAGGGCGTGGACGCGGTGCAGGTCGCGTCGTGGCTGAAGGACCGCGATCGCCTCGCGCAGGTCGGCGGCATGCCGTACATCGGGCAGGTCCTGCTCGCGGCGCCGGCGCTCACGAACGTCGCCGAGTACGGGCGCACGGTCTACGAGAAGTGGCGCGTGCGGCAGTTGATCCTCACGTGCCAGCGCGTCGCCGCGCAGGGGTACCTCGACTACGGCGAGGTGCAGCAGTTCATCGACGGCGCCGAGCAGCAGGTCTACGAGATCGCGCGCGTCGAGGGGAAGAGCAGCGTCGAGAAGCTCAAAGGGGTCATCGTCCGCGCCTTCCGCTCGCTCACCGAAGCGGCGAACCGCGGCACGCGCATCACGGGCGTCCCGACAGGCTTCGAACGGTACGACCGCGTCACCTCGGGTCTTCACCCCGGCGACCTCACGATCGTGGCCGCGCGTCCCGGTATGGGAAAGACCAGCTTCGTCCTCAACATCGCCACGAACGTCGCCCTGCCGACGACCGTGGAGATGGCCGACGACCCGAACGACAAGTGGCGCGAGCCGGGGCGCGGCGTGGTCGTGTTCTCCCTCGAAATGCCGCGCGAGCAGCTCGCGAACCGCATGCTCTGCTCGGAGGCCCGGGTCGACGTGAGCCTGATGCGCTCCGGGCAAATCCAGCCTCTCCACTGGAACCGACTCACCGAATCCGCGGCGCGTCTCAGCCAGGCTCCGATCTGGATCGACGATACGCCGTCGATCAGCCTCCTCGAGCTCCGCGCGAAGGTTCGCCGTCTCCAGGCCGAACACGACAAGCGTGACGCCGACGGCCGCCTCATCACCGGCCTCGGCCTCGTGATCGTCGACTACTTGCAGCTCATGAAGGGGCGCGACGGCCTGAACTCGCGCGAGCAGGAGATCAGCGAGATCTCGCGAGGCTTGAAGGGGCTCGCCAAGGAGCTGAAGCTCCCGGTCATCGCCCTCTCTCAGCTCAATCGAAGCGTCGAGACGCGGAGCGAGAAAGGGAAGCGCCCGCAGCTCTCCGACCTCCGCGAGTCGGGCGCCATCGAGCAGGACGCCGACAACATCTGCTTCATCTACCGCGACGACTACTACAACAAGGAGTCGACCGCGCCGAACACCGCCGAGCTGATCATCGCCAAGCAGCGAAACGGCCCCACCGAAACCGTGCACGTCGGCTTCACGAAGGCGATCACGCGCTTCGAGGACCTCCCGGAAGGGGAGTACCCCTCGTACGAAGACGCCTAGCGGCGGGAGAGCGCCTCTTGCCGCGCCCCGCGCCAGCACTATGTCTGGTGTAGACCGCGCCGAGCTCCGCTCGGACGCGCCGTCATGCTAAACGAAACCGCTCGCCGCATGTCGCCTGCCCAGCCCGAGACACTCGCGTCGCTCGTCCAAACGCGCCGCGTGCTCATCGCCGTGGGCGCCGGGGGCGTCGGCAAGACCACGACCGCCGCGGCGCTGGGCCTGGCGGCGGCGAAGCGCGGGAAGCGTGTGCTCGTGCTCACGATCGATCCCGCGCGCCGCCTGGCGGAGTCGCTGGGCATCGGCGCCATGTCGAGCGAGGCGGTCACGATCGACAAGGCCCGCTTCGCCGCCATCGACTACCCGCTCCTTGGGTCGCTCACGGCGATGATGCTCGACACGAAGCGGACGTTCGACGACCTCGTCATCAAGCACTCGTCGACCAAGGAGAAGGCCCGAAAGCTCCTCGACAACAAGCTGTACCAGTACGTCTCCACGTCGCTCGCCGGCACGCAGGAGTACATGGCGATGGAGAAGCTCGTCGCCGTGAAGAACGATCCCCAGTGGGATCTCATCGTCCTCGACACGCCGCCGACGGCCAACGCGCTCGACTTCCTCGACGCGCCCGAGCGGCTGATGCAGGCGCTCGATTCGGCGACGATGAAGTGGTTCATCGAAGCGTTCCAGTCGTCGGGGAAGCTGTCGCTCAACCTGCTCGCGCGGTCGGCGGCGATGGTGCTGCGCGGGATCGGCAAGATCACCGGCGGCGGCTTCCTGGAGGCGATGGCCGAGCTCATCACCGAGCTGAACGATCTGTTCGGCGGCTTCAAGCACCGCGCGGCGCAGGTGCAGAAGGCGCTGCGGACGCCGGAGGTGGCGTTCGTGCTCGTGACGTCGCCGTCGCCGATGAGCATTCGCGAGGTCCTCTACTTCTCCGAGCGGCTGGCCGAGCACTCGATGGCGCGCGGCGCGTTCGTCGTGAACCGCTTTCGCACCAAGCCCATGCGCGCAGGCGAGACGATCCCGCGCGCCGACATCGACGCCGCGATCGCCTCGCACGGAATCACGCTCGAGGACGACGCTGCCACGCGCCTCACCAAGGCCCACTCCGACGCCGAATCGCTCGCCGCGCTCGACGCCCGCAACGTCCGCGCGCTCGCCTCGAGCGAAGGGGTCCCCATCACCCGCATTCGCGAGCTCGCCTCCGACGTCCACGACCTCAAGCACCTCTCGCAGCTCGCGGAGATGCTGATGTCCGGCGGGATCTAGTCGTCAGTCCCCGGTATCGACGCCGCCGCGCACCGGCTTCTTCGGCCGCTTCGAGGCGTGCGGGTCGTCGGGCGCGACGCCGACGCGCTCCTTGCGACGCTTCTCTTTGTAGAACATCCGCACCGGCGTCCCCTCGAACCCGAAGTGCTTCCGGAGCTGGTTCACCACGAAGCGCCGGTACGAGAAGTGAATCGAGTCGGGTGCGTTCGAGATGGCCACGAACGTCGGCGGCGACGACTCGGCCTGCGTCACGTAGTACAGGCGCGGCGCGCGTCCGCCCTTGGTGGGCGGCGGATGCGTGTCGAGGACGCTCTCGAAGAAGCGATTGAGCGCGCCGGTCGTGACCCGCTTGTTGAACGCCTCGCGCACCGAGTCGATCGTGCGAAACAGCTCGGTCACGCCGCGCCCGGTCTTCGCGCTCATCATCACGATCGGCACATACGGCGCGAACGAGAGCTTCTCGCGCGTCGCCGTCTCCAACCGCTTCAACTCGTCCTTCTTCACGAGATCGATCTTGTTGAGCACGATGACCATGGCGCGCCCGCGCTCCTCGGCCAGCCCGAGGATCTTCGCGTCTTGCTCGGCGACCCCTTCGCTGGCGTCGCACATCAAGACCACGATGTGCGAGCGCTCCATGCTCCGGATGGCGTGAAGCACGCTGAGCGCTTCGACCGTGTCCTCGGCCTTGGTGACTTTGCCCTTCTTGCGGATGCCGGCGGTGTCGATGAAGACGTAGCGCTTGCCGTCTTTCTCGACGAGCGCGTCGATCGCGTCGCGCGTGGTCCCGGGCTGATCGTCGACGAGCATGCGCTCCTCGCCGAGCACCTTGTTCATCAGGCTCGACTTGCCGGCGTTGGGGCGCCCGACGATCGCGATGCGGACGATCTTCTCGTCGTCCTCGGCCTCTTCGGGCTCCGGCGGGAACGACTCGACGATCGCCGCTTCCAGGTCGCCGATGCCGCGGCCGTGCAGCGCGCTGATCGGGAAGACCTTCTCCACGCCGAGCCGATAGAGCTCCATCGCGTCGGCATCGACCTTCGGCGAGTCGGCCTTGTTGGCGGCGAAGAAGACCGGCTTGTTCGTCTCGCGGAGGAGGTTCACCGCGGCCTTGTCGGCGCTGGTGAGATCCGTGGTCGCGTCGGTGATGAACACGATCGCGTCGGCCTCGGCGATGGCGGCCTTCACGTGCCGCGCGATGCCGCTCTTCATCGGGTCTTTGCTGTCGGGATCGAACCCGCCGGTGTCGACCAGCGTGTAGTCGCGACCGAAGGCGCTCGTGTCGGCGTAGTGCCGGTCGCGCGTGACGCCCGGCTCGTCGTGGACGATGGCCACGCGCTGGCGCGCCAGGCGGTTGAACAGCGTAGATTTACCGACGTTCGGACGCCCGACGATCGCCACGATCGGCATCCCGCCCGCGCCCGGCGGCAGCGTGAAACTCGAGCCGCCGTGGGCCTTGAAATGCTTCGTCATGACTCGCCTTCGTCCTCGTCGTCGCTCTCGTCTTGTTCGCGCTTCTCGCTCTTTTCGGCCTTCTCGCTCTTCGTCGGCGGCTCGTACCCCAGGTCGCGGAGCTGCGAGTCGCTCTCGTACCACCCGGGCGTCACGCGCACGAACGTCCGCAGCGTCACCTGCGTCCCCATCAGCGCCTCGACGCGCGCGCGCGCCTCGATGCCGATCTCCTTCAGGAGCGTCCCCTTCGCGCCGATGACGATCGCCTTGTGCGACTCCTTGTCGACGTGGATGGCGAGATCGATCTTCGGAATCCGCCCGCTCTCGTCGAACCGCTCGACGATGACCGCCACGCCGTGCGGCACCTCTTCGTACGTCTTGCGAAGGATCTGCTCGCGCACGAACTCGGCCACGAAGAACTTGATCGGCTTGTCGGTGAACTCGTCTTCGTCGAAGAGCGCCGGCCCCTTGGGGAGCAGCTTCTTCACTTCGGCGATCAGCTCGGGCACGCCCACTCCGCGGAGCGCGGCCATGGGGACGATGGCGGCGAAGTCGCGCGTGGCGGCGTGCCCCTGCAGAATCGGGAAGAGCGCCGCCTTGCTCTTCACCTTGTCGACCTTGTTGAGCACGAGGACGATGGGCTTGCTCGCCGGGATGGTCGCGAGGATCTTCGTGTCGGCGTCGCGCATCGTCGTGTGCTTCAGGTCGGCCGAGACCGACGTGAGGAACACGATGACGTCCGCGTCGCGCGCCCCTTCGCGCGCTTCCTGGTTCATCCGCGCGCCCAGCTTGGTCTTGGCCTGGTGAACGCCGGGCGTATCGACGAACACCAGCTGCGCGTCGTCCAGCGTGAGCACGCCCGCGATGCGATCGCGCGTGGTCTGCGGGTGGCGGCTGGTGATGGCGATGGGCTCGCCGAGGATGGCGTTCAGGAGCGTGCTCTTCCCGACGTTCGCCCGGCCGATGATCGCGACCCTCCCGGCGCGGCGAATGCCGGAGGATTTGGACGAGGTGGGCGAGGGAACCGGGCGGGCAGGCATCAGGAGGGCGCGTGGTCTAGCACGCGAAGGCTCTTTCCACGAAGTTGCCGATGCCACTAGAGTCCGGCGCCCTTTCACGCATTAAGCCTGTGAGACAGGAGCGCTTCCGCTCCGCCCTCCCGAACCGACCATGTCCAACGACGACTCCAAGCCGAAAATCTCGCTCGAATCGACGTCCACGCTCGCTTCGCCGACGTCCTCGGCGACGGACGTGAACAAGCAGGCGAGCAAGCAGGACGCCTCGAATCCGCGGGCCAGCAACCCCGAGGCGGGCGAAGAGGCCCGCGCGTTGAACGAGGACGACCGGCCGGCGCCGGAAGTGACGGAGCCCACGTCGGGGTGGGGGAAGTGGGGGCCGCTGGCGCTCGCCGCGGCGCTGCCGTTCGCGTTCTTCTTCATCCTCCCGCCGCTCACCAAGAGCGGGCTGTGGGATCCGTACGAGCTCAACGTCGCCGACCTCGCGCGGCGCCTGGCGCTGAACCTGTTCGGCGCGGCGAATCTCTCGCTCGACGGCGCCGACAACTCGATGCCGCACCTCAACGATCTCGGTCGCCCCGAGCTGTCGTTCGATTCGATCGCGCTCGGGTTCAAGATGTTCGGGCTGCACGAATGGGGCGGTCGCGCGCCGCTCGCCATCTGGGGCGTGGCCGGCGTCCTGGCGACGTACGCCTTCGTCTCGCGGCTCATCGACAAGCGCGCCGGGTTGTTCACCGCCGCGGTGCTGACGACGACGCCGCTCTACTTCGTCCAGGCGCGCACGATGCTCGGCGACGTGGTCACGATGGCGTCGCTGGCCATGGCGTTCGGCGGGCTCGCCGTCGCGGTGTTCGATCGCGACGAGAAGGGGCCGACGTCGATCGTCGCGCGCGCTCCCTGGCTCGCGATGGGCCTCCTCGGTCTCTTCACCGGGTACATGAGCCGCGGCGGGCTCCTCGGCGTCGCGGGTCCGGCGCTCAGCGTGGCCGCGGCGTGGGGCGTGACGCGCGCGGCGTCGGCCGATCGCGATCGCGACCCGCTCGGAATGATCGTCGCGCTCGTCGCCGGCGCCGTCGGCGCGTTCGCGCTCGCGCGCGCGCTCGGCGTCTTCGCGCAAGACAAGGTCGCCGACCTGAGCCCGTGGCTCGGCGCCATGGTGAAGCAGCAGTCGAAGTACCCGACGTACGAATATTACATCGGGCACATCGCGCACTCGTGCGCGCCGTGGAGCGCGTTCGTGCCGTTCGCGCTCGGGCGCCTGTTCATCGCCCCCATCGGACGCTCCGGCGTCATCGCGCGACGCGAGACCGACGCGCGCGTGGCGGTCCTCGTCGGCGCGGCGATCATGTTCGTCATCCACGGATGGCTCGCGGCGCGCACCGATCTGATCCCGTTCGAAGGGGTCGCGCTCCTCGCCGCGGCGTGCGGCATCGCCATCCGCGATTTCGAGCGCGGCGCGCACCCGTCGGCCGCGGTCGGCGTGGGCACGATGGTGCTCCTGGCCCTCTGCCACCACGACTTCCACGAGCTCCCCGAGAAGGCGTACCAGGCGTTCGGCGTCGTCGGCCCGGCGTTCCCCGAGAGCTTCAAGCCGCACGCGCTCGTCTTATGGACGGTGGTGCTCATCGGCTTCGCCGGCATCGGCCTCATCGTGTGGACGGAGCGCGACTCGAAGCGCACGCCGTTCGACCCGCGCGAGTACCTGAAGATCCTGCAAGCGCTCCGCGACGCGTGGGACGGCCTCCTCGCGCTCGGGTTCTTCGCGCTCGTCGCCGGCTTCTCGCTCGGCGCGCTGGCGATCTGGATCGGCGTGAAGACGCACGGCGCGTGGCTCCCCACGCTCTCGCTCCAGGTGCGCGACGCGCTCCTCAACGCGTGGTGGGTCACGGCCTTCGTCCCGCTCGGCGCGATCTTCGGCATCTTCTTCGCGTGCGACGTCATGCTCTGGACGTTCGGTCGCGCGAACCCGTTCACGTCGGCGTCATGGACGCGCGGCTTCGAGCCGTTCGAGAACCTGTATGCGCAGCTGCGCGGCGACACGAAGACCGTCGCGGCCGCGCCGCCGGTCTTCGTCGAGAAGACGGCCGAGGGCGACGCATCGCCGTACCGCGAGGCCGCGGGCGAGCTGACGACGGGCACGTCGACCCAGACGAATCCTCTCGACGCGCGCCTCGTCGCGCTCTTCGTGATCCTGCCGTTCATGGTCCTCGCGCTCCCCGCGGGGGCGATGGCGGTGCTCGTCGATCACGGTACGAAGCCGTTCGTCGCCGCGTCGATCGCGATCCCGTCGGGCGTCGCGCTGTTTCTCGGGCTCGGCGTCATCGGCGATTTCCTGAAGGGGCGACGCGCGGCGTTCATCCCGGTCGTCGGCGTGCTCGTCGGCCTCGTCCTGTGCTTCGCGTACTACCCCGCGCTCGCGAACCAGCTCTCGCCGAAGGAAGTCTTCGAGAGCTACCAGAAGGTTCACACCGGCTCGGAGCCGCTCGCGCTCTTCGGCGTTGGCGGGCGCACGGCGGCGTACTACGCGGGGGGGCAACCGCCGCAGCTCCACGACACGCAGGGCGCGTATCAGTGGCTGATGGGCGGCGAGCCGGGGACGCGCCGCTACATGGCGATGAAGAGCGAGGAGCTCCCGAAGCTCAACATGATGTACCGCGAGCACGCCGACCCGCGGATCAACCTCCCGGTCCTCGACGCGCGTTCGAGCCAGATCCTCCTCGTCGCCTCGAAGCTCGAGTCGGGCGAGAAAGACGAGAGCCCGCTCGACAAGATCGTCCTCGCGTCGGAGCCGCACCCGCAGCACAAGCTCGACGTGAACATGGAGGACAAGCTCCAGGTCCTCGGCTTCGACACGGCCGACGAGAAGGGGAACCTCGTCGTCTCCGTCGTCCCCGGCCGCGCGTACCGGATGCGCACGTACTACCGCGTGCTTTCTCCGGTCACGACGGAGTGGGAAGCGTTCATCCACATCGACGGCTACCGCCGCCGCCACAACGGCGATCACAAGCCGATGGACGGGAAGTATCCGTTCGCGCTGTGGCTCACGGGCGATCTCATCGTCGACGACTACGAGTTCAAGCTCGAGCCGAACTTCTCGCCCGGCAATTACACCGTTTACTTTGGGCTCTTCGTGGGCGATACGCGCATGAAGGTCAAGAGCGGCCCCAGCGACGGCGACAACCGCATCAACGGCGGATCCCTTCGCGTGCAGTAACCGGAAGTCGCGCGAACGCGACGATCGCGAGGGTGGGGATGGGGATCAACCGCATGGGCGACGAGAAGCAGCCGGGCTCCACGCGACCGAAGCAAGACAGCGGCGCCGACAGGCGTGAGCACGATCGCTTCGACGTGTTGTGGACGGTCGACTGCGTGGCGGATGACACGTTCCTGTTCGCGTCGATCTCGAACATCAGCCAGATGGGAATCTTTGTGCGAACGATCGACCCGCTGGCGATCGGCACGCCGATGGTCATGACGTTCGCCCCCCCCGGCTACGAGTCGTTCAAGTTGAAGGGCGAGGTCACGTGGATCAACCACGTGAAAGAGGGGGGCGACAACCCGAACCCCGGAATGGGCGTCCGCTTCCTCGGGCTGACGCTCGACGAACGCGAGCGGCTGGTGGAAGTGATTCGCACGATCGCGTACGTCCGCGAGCCCGAACGCACTTCATAACTGCGCGATCCCTGCGCGCTGCCGGCGTCGGGGGTCGTCAACGTACAGGAAGTACGTCTCCTCGCCCCTCCTGGGCAGCGCTAGAGCAACCGTCCATTGATCACATCACGCGGGCCTTTTAATCCGGCGCGAGGTGGGTTAACGGTCAGCGCATGGCAGCGATGTCGATGGATCTGCGCGAGCGAGTGGCTAAGGCGAAGGGGACGAGCTTCGAGATCGGCGAACGCTTCGACGTGAGCGCGAGCTGGGTACGCAAGCTCTGGCGGCTGTTGAAAGCGACGGGGTCGCTGCAGCCAGGGGAACGCGGTCACCGTCCGCGCAAGGTGGACGCAGAGGGCGAGCGCATGGTGCGCGAGTGGATCGTCGCGCAGCCCGACATGACGATCCCCGAGGTGATGGCGCGTTACTTCGGCGAGCGTGGCGTCGCAGTGAGCGAACCGGCGATGCGCCGCACGCTGGACCGCATGGGGCTATCTCGAAAAAAAAGACGCTATTTGCGACCGAGCGCGAAAGCGAAAAAACGCTCGCCGCGCGCAACGACTACGTCGCACGGCGCCTCGGGTGGCGCCACCGACGTCTGATTTTCTTCGACGAGAGCGGCGTGAACATCTCGATGACGCGAGCTTATGGGCGCGCACCGACGAACGAGCGCGTGTACGGCTCGGTGCCGAAGAACTGGGGCGACAACATCACGCTGAGCGCGGGGCTGACCCGCGACGGGTTGATCGCGCCGCTGCGCCTCATCGGTGCGATGAACTCCGACATCTTCGAGGCGTATATCGAGCAATTCGTCGTGCCCGAGCTCCGCCCCGACGACGTCGTTGTGATGGACAATCTCAGCGCCCACAAGCGCGCGAGCATCAGCGCCATGATCTCCGCGGCGGGCGCCGAGCTCGTCTACCTGCCGCCGTACTCTCCGGACCTGAACCCGATCGAGATGGTCTGGTCGAAAGTGAAGTCCGTGCTCCGAACGATCGGCGCACGAACCTTCGACGACCCCGAACAGGCCATCGTTGTCGCCCTCGCCGCAATCTCAGCCAGCGACGCCACCAACTGCATCCGCCACGCGGGCTACGCGATCCAATGAAGAGACGGTTGCTCTAGG
>PLXW01000102.1 GCA_003151595.1 Myxococcales bacterium | reverse complement strand
GCGGGGGTGGCGGCAGGCGCGGGCGCGGCCGGGGGAGCGACCGGCGGCGGCGGCGCGTCGGCGGCGCAGGCGAAGAGCAGGGCAAGCAGCGGAGAAGCGTGGAGCGTTCGCATGCGCGGGAGCATCGCTCCATCCGCAACCACGTCGCCAGCTCACGCCCAGATGATTTTTCCGCGGAAATCGCAATCGTCCGCCCCTACAGCTTGCGCCTCCATCCCACCTTCAGCTACAGCGGCGCCCGACCCTCGGCGGCCCCTTTCGGGCCGCGAGAGAGGTCATCGCACCACGGAGAAAACGAACATGCGTGCAGCTTCCAGTTTCGGACTTGGTCTTCTCAACGCTTCTTTCGCGCTCGCCATGGCCGGCTGCTCGGCCGCTCCGTCGAACGACGCGACGGCTTCCTCGGGCACCGACGAAGCGCTCTCCACGAAGACGACGACGTACGTCACCTTCGCGGCATCGCACGGCGGCTACGACGTGACGGACGTGAACACGGCAGCGAAGGCGCACGTCGGCACGATCGACTACTCGCGGTCGTCGCTTGACTCGAGCACGATCGCCGACCTCGCCACGGTGCCGAGCGATGAGCTCGTCCTCGAAGGGAAGCTCGGCTCGGGCTCGAAGTCGTTCGTCGTCACCGCCGCGTTCCGCGGGATGCCCGGCGTCTCGTTCGTCGCGGGTCGCAACTCTTTCTATCAGGCGACCGACTACAGCCCGCCGCGCGAGTGCTTCGCGGCCCCCTGCCAGGAGGGGACCGTCTCGACGCTCAACACGACCGGCTCGCACGGTTACGATCGCATCGACGTGACGTCGGCCACGATGGCGTTCGTCGACCCGGCATGGCTCACGCGCCAGGTCGGATCGCACGGCGCGATCGTCGCCGGTGTTCTCGCCAGCGGCAGCACCACGGGCGTTCGCGTGGAGAAGGTCCTGACCGCGCGTCAGATCTTCGTCGCGCTGCCGTTCGTCAGCGGTCCGTGCATCGCCAGCGTGCCGCTCGCCTGCCCGGCCGCGACGCCGACGCGGACGTACAGCCGCACGGCCGACATGTGCGTCGTCCCCCAGGATTGCGTGGTCGGCTTCGCCTGCCCGCACTTCGTTCCGGCGTGCGATGCGGGCTACACGCGGACGTCGTGGATCTCGGATCCGAACGGCTGTCCGGCGTACGCCTGCGATCCGTCGTTCACGCACTGACCGACAGAGAGTGAGTGAGTGAGCTGCGCGGCGAGCGCCCTTCCGGGTCATGCTCGC
Organism: Myxococcales bacterium; assembly: GCA_003151595.1. The sequence continues at coordinate 112,791 of PLXW01000102.1, read as the reverse complement.
CGCGCGAGGCTCCGTCATGCGAGCGCGTCGCCTCGGCTCACTTCTTCTTCGGAGTCTTCTTCGCGGCGTCGGCGTCGGCGAGCTTCTTCGCGTCGTCCTCCGCGCGCTTCTTGTCTTCTTCGATGCGCTTGGCCTCCGCGCCGGCCAGCCGTTGCCTCTCGGCTTCGGACTTCGCGAGATCCTCTTCGCACTTCTTTCGCGCGGTCTCGAGCGAGACCTCCTTCGCCGACGACCGCGCTTCGTGCGACTTCCCTTCGGCGATCAGGCTCGCGAGCTTGCCCATCATCTCGACGGTGGCCTCCTCGCGAAGATCGATCGTGTCGATCTCGGTCGCGTGCGGGCCCAGGTTGGGGACGACGATCGTTCCCCCACTGATCGTCATCGGCAGGCTCTTCGACGTGATCTCGTGGACGGTCGACTGCGAGAGATCGACGGCGGTCACGATCTCGCCGGTCTCGGCGTCGATCAGCTTCGCCTCGAAATGAAGCGAAGGCCCCGTCACGGCCCACTGCTTCGCGGGCGCCTGCGCCTCGAAGTCGGCTTTGGAGACCTCGGAGAACGTCTTCCCGTCGGCCTGGAGGACGTAGTACCGGAAGTTGTTCGCGTCCTTCGCCCACTCCATGTTGGCGACTTGCAGGAGCGCTTCGGCCCCCGACTTCCGCGCGAGGACGAGCGCGCGCTCGAGATCCGTGAGCTGCGTGGCGCCGGCGTTCGCCTGCCCTTCGGCGGTATCGACGGTGTTGACGACGCGACCGGTGACGCCGGAAGAGATCACGCGAACGCCCTGCTTCAAGAGCGCCTTTTCGAGGTGCGCCAGCTCACTCACCTGCCCGCGCTCGCTCCCCTTCGGCGGGAGGACCATGACGATCGTGTACGCGAGCTTTTGAGGAGTGGGGACGCTCTGATCGAGGAGGGGCGCTTTGTTCGCGACCTGCAGCGTCGCCGCGCTCGCACATCCGCTCAATGAGCCGAGGACCAGAACACCGGAGAGCAAACGAGAGATTCCCATGAAGTAATGGGACGCGAACGGCGGCGTTCAAGTCAAGCGCGGAGCGGGCGAGGCGGCGCGCTTCGTAGGGCCGGCACCGCGATCTCCACACCTCTTCGAGGCGCCACGGCTTGGCGCTCGCGCGGCGCTTCACTATGAGAGTCGAATGACGTTCGTTCCGTCGGAGGCGAATACGCCCTTCGCGAGTCTCGGGGGCGAGCCTGCGATCCGCGCGATCGTCGAGCGCTTCTACGACGCGATGACCGAGCTCGAACCGGCGCTCGCGCGCTTGCACCCGTGCGACGCCGATGGGCGCGTGGTGCGCGCTTCGCGCGACAAGTTCGCGCTCTTCTTCATCGGATGGCTCGGCGGACCGCAGGACTACGTCGCGCAGCACGGGCATCCGCGGCTCCGGATGCGGCACGCGGCCGTCCCGGTCGATGCGACAATGGCCGAGGCGTGGATGCGATGCATGCGGAGCGCGTTCGACGAGTGCGCCGTGAACGGCGACGTGCGCGCGTACCTCGAGGCGCGACTGGGTGAGGTCGCGACGTTCCTTCGGAACCGAGAGGGGTAGTCAGGAGAGCGTGACCGCAGCGACGAGCTCCGCCATCGCCGTCGTCATCAGCACGGCGATCGCCCAGAATCCGAGGCGCTCCCAGGCCGAGGGATCACGATGGTCGGCGATTCGCACGCATCGCCAGGCGGCGATCGGGAGCGACGCCGCACCAGCGAGCGCCATTCGCGCGGGGAGCACCGTGCACGCGCCGATCGCCAGCGCGACATAGGCCGCGACGACGAACGCGACCTGCACACGCGCCGCGCGCGCCGCGCCGAGCCGCACGACGAGGGTCTGCTTGCGTGTCGCGGCGTCGCCTGCCGCGTCGGGAAAATCGATCGCGATCACCATCGCGGCCTGGAGGCACGCGAGCGGCGTGATGGCAGCGATCAGAACGCCCGCGCCGCCGCCACCGCGCGCTTGCAAGTAGTACCCGAGCCACGGCACGAGCCCGGTCACGACCAGCGCCGTGACCAGCTCGCCCACGCCGCGAGCACACAGGCGTAGCGGCGGCGCGCTGTACTCCCAGGACAGCGCCAGCATCGCCGCCGCAATCGGCACGACGAGTGGGCCCGCTCCAGGCGTCAACGCGAGCGCGAGCGTCGCGACGATCCCCATCGCCGCCAGCACCTGCGCGGCGACGAGCGCCGTCGCGCGCGGAACGTCACCCGCGACGAGCACGCGACTCCCGCCGGACCACGCCGTGGGGGTCACGTTGGCGCAGTCGGCCTCGTAGTCGAAGTAGTCGTTCGCATAGTGAGTCATCAGCTGGAACGCCGTGACGACGAGCTGCCCGAGCGCATAGAGCCGAACGTCGATCGCCCGGCCATGCGAAGCGATGGCTGCGCCAAGGCCGTACAGCACGAAGCCGCCGACGAGGAACAGTGGGCGCCCCAGTCTCAGGAACGCCACGATGTCGATCCGGCGGCTCGGCACGCGCCCACTGTTGCACGCCCGTGCGGGCGCGCTCTCGCTCACTTCATGAAAATTCGCACAAAGCTCGTCCCCGTCCCCGCTTGAGTTTGGACGGTGCCGTCATACGTGAGCTTCGTCGTCGGGTCGGTGTACGGGAACGGGATCTGCGTGCACTTCGGGCTCGTCGCCGAGAGCGTCTGCTTGCCCGGAGTGACGTTGTAGATGACGGCCGCGGGGAAGATGCCGTCGGTCACGAAGGCGTTCGTACCCACCGGGCTCACGCACGACGCGGGGTACTGCGTGATCGCCTTGGCGCCGGTCGGCGAGGCGCTCACGGTCGTCCCTCCGAGGTCCGCGCAAGCGCCGGTCTTGACCAGCTCGACGGTGATGAGCGCCTGCGTCGTGTCGTAGTTGGGCAGCGACGAGCTGAGGAGCGTCGCGGTCGACGTCGGGATCAGCTGGGTGTCGCCGCGATTGTAGTCGCCCTGGACGGTGTTCTCCTCTTCGAGCAGCTGCACGTAAGTCGGAGCGCTCGCCTTGACGACCTGCATCGTGAAAGGATCCTTCGGCGGCACGGCGATCGAGTACGTCCCATCGGTGCCGGTGGTCGCCGTGTTCCCGCCGACCGTGACCGTGGCCCCGGCGACCGGCGTGTGCGCGGTGTTGCAGACCTCGAACGAGAGCACGCGCCCCGTTTGAGTGACCATCGGCGTGGAAGACGTGTCGCTCGAGCTGCAAGCTGTGAGCGCGCTCGCGAGCGCCACCTGTGAGAAAAGCCGAATCGTGTTCATGACCATGGTCCTCTCTGCCGTCACAGCGCGACGCACTGTTGCTGCATCACGTCCCAGATGAGCCCCGCGATCACGTCCGAGCCGGCGGTCGTGGGGTGGATGTTGTCGCCCCCGATGTATTCCGGGTGCCCCTCGAACGAAGCGCGGGTGTCGACGAAGTAGCAGGGGATCGGCGCGCCGTCACAGGCTGCTTTGACGAGCGGATAGGCGTAGTCGAGCAGGATGTTGGCCGACGGTTTTCCGGCGGTCGGCAGGTGCGGGTAGAAGAAGTAGATGACCTTGTCGACCCCGGCCGTCTTCATCGTCTGAAACAGCGTCGTCGCCGTGTCGATGGAGTTCTGCACGACCCCCTGGCACTGCGAGCTGATCGGCCCCGCGTCGGGCGAGACCTCCATGCACTGTGAGTTCTGGAGGAGCACGTCGTTCCCGCCGCCGTCCATGAGGACGTACTTGATGTCGGGGTTCGCCGTGACGGCCGTGTTGAACTGAGTCGGAATCGGCGGGACGCCCGAGCCGGGGTACGGGTACAGGTTCGCGCCGGACGCGTAGTAGTGGCGGTAGCTGCTCCCCGAAGCGAGCGCGCCGCCGGCGGTGGCGAGGCTCTGCAGCTTCGTGGTGATCTCGCCGCTGAGCGCGAAGTACGAGTCGCCGATCATGACGACCTCGCTCGCGGTCGCGGAGCAGGCGTTGGCGTCCGCCACGACGATCGGGCCGGAGTCGACAGGGTCGGGCGTGGGGTTGGAGGTCGACGCATCGTCGTCGCCGTTGCCTGGTGTGCCGTTGCCCGGAGTGCCGTTGCCCGGAGTGCCGTTGCCCGGCGTTCCGGCGTCGTTGCCGGGCTGCCCCGTGATCTCCGGCTGGGGCCCCGTCGTACTCCCGCTGCACGCGGCGAGGATGATCGGCACGATGACCCCGGCGAAGCTGCTACCCCACGCGCTCTTTTCGCGCTGTGCGCGTTTCCCAAGGATGCTCATCGACGTTCCTCCTGGCCCTCGACGCGCGCGCCACCATCCGATGCGACGCGCGGCTCGATGACCGACGGTCATCCAAATGGATCGGCGCCGACGAAAACGGAATGTCGAATAAAGGTTGAGACGGCGGAGAGATGAGCGAACGTGCGTTTGGGCCTGACATCCGCTCGCGCTGACTATCGGTCATGCGTTGCTCTCGGGGCAGTAATGCGCGACAAGTGTGATGGTGGCGGCATCGACGAGGCGCGTATCTCGTGGCGACGACACGCGTAAGCGTCTCTTCGCGGCAGCGGTGCGCCTCTTCGCGGCGCACGGCTACGCCGACACGAGCGTCGAACGGATCGTGCGCGAGGCGGGCGTGGCCAAGGGGACGTTCTTCGTCCACTTCGCGACGAAGGACGCCGTCGTCACCGAGCTCGTTCGCAATCAGATCCGCGTCGCGCGACGCGAGCGCGATCGCGTCCTCGCGCGTGGAGGCTCTCCGGTCGAGGCGTTACGCGCCGCCGTCATGACGCTCGGCGAGCAGGCCGCGGCGAACAAGAACCTCAGTCGCGCCGTCATCACGGCCAACATGTCGAACCCTACGCTCGGCGGGTTTGCGGAGTCCGTCTTCGGAGGGATCACGGCCGAGATGACCGACGACGTCCGCGCCGGGCAGCGCGCCGGGCTCCTCGATCCGCGCGTCGGAGCGACGATCATCGCCGAGACGCTGATCATCTCGTACCTCGGCGCCGCGCTGCACTTCGCCACGGCCCCGGGCGCGCGACCGCTCATGGACGTGCTCGCGCCCGTCATCGCCGGGAACCTCGCGGGGTTCGCGGCGAAGGCGCGCCCCAAGGTCAGGGCGAAGAAGCGGGCGCGCTAGGTTGCCGAGCCGCGACTCGCGCTCGTCAGTTGTTGAGCGCGCCCGCGGCGGCCCAGGCATCCATGTCGGCCTTCGCCTTGGCGCCGTTCGAGCTCGAACCGGAGGGACCGCTCGGGGGCATGTCACCGCCGTACCAGCTGAGTCGCGACGAGTTGGGATCGGCCCAGGTCGAGCCGCCCCCCTTCGAGTAGGCCGAGCTCGCGCTGCTGTAGCCGCTGTGGCACCCGGAGCAATTCCCGTCGGTCCCGCCGGCGATGTAGTTCGTATAGATCTCCGTCCACGTCGGCGCGCTGCTCGTACCGCCGGAGCTGCTACCGGAGCTGGATCCGCTTCCCGAGCTACTCCCCGAGCTCGATCCGCTCCCGCCTCCGGAGCTACTTCCGCCCGACGACGATCCACTCGACGACGACCCGCTCGAAGACGATCCACNNATCCACTCGAAGACGACCCGCTCGACGAGCCTCCGCTGGAGGACGATGCGTTTCCGGAGCTACTTCCGCTCGAGGATGAGCCACTCGAAGACGAGCCGCTCGATGAGGAACCGCTCGAAGAAGAGCCGCTCGAAGACGACCCGCTCGACGACGAACCACTCGAGGACGATCCGCTCGAAGACCCACTTCCGGATCCGGACGACGAGGGGTTGAACGCGCCGCCGATCGGCGCTTCGTTTGCGCCGCTGCAACCCATCGCGCCGATCGTCAGCGCGAGAACACCGAGGCCGAGAGCAAGCTTTCGCATCGCACGTCTCCTGTCTCTGTTGCTGCCGCTACGCCCTCTGCGAGAGGCGGAGCGGTGGTTCACAGAAGAAGTAGTGCGCCGGTGCGGGCCTCAGGTCGCACAGAAAAATGATCGCAATGACAAAGACCTGCCCCGAAGTGAACAAGTGCACTTCGCCGCGCGCGACCTTTTCAGTCAGCGCGCAATCCGCGCTCTCTAAGGCGCCGAACGGCGAGTGCAAGGAGTGGAGCCGCGAAGATCCAGGAGCCCCCGTCGTGTCTCTCACGCCGGCGGGACACGTTGCATCCATCGGATGAATCGGTTCGATCCGTCGCCAGCGGGTCGCCAGGGTGAACCGTCGATCCCGCGTCGTCGCTCACTCCGAGCGACCCTGAGTCGATCGCTTGGCCCGGTGCGCCGTCCGCGCTGTCTCCGTCCGACGCGGCATCGCGCGCCCCACTGTCAGCTCCCGCATCCGCCGGGATCGGCGTCGAGCCATAGGCGCTCAGCACGTCCTCGGCGTACGCGATGCGGTTCGACTGATCGCACGCGCCGCAACCTTCGAAGTCGGTTTGAAAGGCGACCGTTGCTTGCGTGACGTCAGTGGTCGCGCGCAGCGCCGCAAGGCCGTAGTCGGGAAACGTGTCGAGCTCGTACCAGATGAACTCGAGCTGCAAGGTCAGCGAGGTCGAGGACTCGCTCTGCTGCGCGGCGTACGCCACGACGTTGTCGCCGCTCGCCGTGTCCCACCGTCCGCCGACCGACCATTGTGCGATACCGCGCCCAGGCCCACCGGCTTGCACCGCGCTCGGATCGACTCCGGACTCCTGGTCCAGATTTCCGACGATGCCGGCGGCCTGAAAATTCGTGAGCCCCTTGCTCAAGAAGAAGTCGTAGGCGGGCTCGTCGTTGGCGAAGGCGGTCGCGGCGCCACTCGACGTCGAGGTGCTCTCGCCCGCTCCGAAGGGCAACGCGCATGATGCGGAGACGACCGCGGCCATGAGGGCGGAGATGAGGGACGCTCGTCGCATTCGTCTACGCCTTCCTTCCGACGATCATGCACGGTCGAGCGCGCAAGGACCAGCCCAGGCTCATGACGGCGACGACCGAGCTCGACTGCGCGGAGATCGAGGCCCGCTCGACGACCTGCGCTAGAGTGCGCGCTGGATGCGCTTCGTCACCGACTCCGAGTTCATCCCTCCGCCGCAGATCCCCTTCCCGGCCGGCACGAGCCCGTTCCGCCAGAAGGGGACGGGCTATCTGGGAGACCTCGAATACTTCGCGGCCAAGGTTCCCGGTGGGCCCGGCGCCGTGCTGCGCGGAGTCGTCGATGAAGGGACGCGCGCGTTCCTCTCGCAGAGGTTCTCGGCCGCCGAGTGGTACGACGCGTTCCCCAACGTCTATCTGCAGCTCGTCGCGGCGCGCCTCTGTGGGCTCTCCCTGGAAGAGCATCGCCGGCGCGTCGGCGCCTTCCACGCCAACGCGCTCGGCGGCATGTACCGCGCGCTGCTGCGTGTCGTGTCGAACGAGAACGTCGCCATCTGGGGCCCGAGGGCCATGGCGCTCTACTGGGATTTCGGAAAGACGGAGACGCGCGTGACGGGACTAAAGGAGGTCGTCGCCATCCGGCATGGAACTCCGAAAGCGTTGCTGCAATGGACGGCGTGGGCCGCCGCGGGCTTCGCCGACGCCACGCTTCGCCTCGCGGGCGCGACGGACGCCACGACCACGCTCGGCGAGGTCGAGGCCGAAGGGGAGCAAGCCGGCCAGGAGCTGTTCAGCTTCAAGATGCGAATGATGTGGAAGTAGATCTCGCGCGCCGCGCTTCGGCTCGTCTCGCCGCTCAGTCGAGCACGAGATCGAGGATGTCCTCGGGCGGAAGCGGTCCGACGCTCGCCTTGGTATCGTCCTCGTCGTCCCCGTAGCGCGAGTAACCGGCGGGCAGCGTGAACACGGGCCCTTCGCAGAGGATCTGCAGCGGCAGTCCTCCGGCGCCGTCGCCGTCCTTGTCCGGATAGACGATCTCCCACTGTGTGAGTGCGGGGCTCGAGTCGTCGCAGTCGTTCCCGTGCGCGGTCGCGTAGTACGGGGGAAGGAGCGCGGCGCCCGCGCAGAGCGTGCCCGTCTCGGGCGCGGTGATGCCGTCGCCGTCGCGGTCGACGAAGCCGTAGGTCAGCGTTTGCCACTTGGTGGGATCGGTCGAGGCGCAGTCGGAGTCCGTCAGCGTGTCGCCAGCAGGAGTGCTCCCGTTGGTGCAGACCAGCGTTCCGCTCCCTGCGCCGACGCCGTCGCCGTCCGTGTCGGCATAGACTGTGAGCGCGTCGTAGATCGCGGGGTTGGTATCATCGCAGTCGTCGCCGTTCGATTGTGAGGAGTATCCGACCGGGAGTGTGAGACCCGCGCAAACCTGGCCGCTGAGCCCCACGGTGTAGCCGTCGCCGTCGGCGTCGCGGTACGTGAAGGGGAGCTCTTGCCACGCCGTGGAATCGCTCGGCGCGCAGTCCGTACCGGTGAGGGCGTCGCCGGTGGGCGCGTTCGCTCCGATGCACATCGTCGACGGCGTGCCCGCGCCGACGCCGTCGCCGTCGGCGTCGGCGAACACCGAGGCGAGGGTGAAGGCGCTGGGGTTGGTGTCGTCGCAGTCGTTGCCGTTCCCGAAGCTCGCGTAGCCGGCAGGGAGCGTGGCGCCCGCGCAGACGGTGCCTGACTGGACGATCGTGTACGTGTCGCCGTCGCCGTCCACGAACGAGTACGGGAGGAGCTGCCAGCGCGCCGGATCGTTCGGCGCGCAATCGCTCGGATCGGAGACGCCGTCCCCGTCCGAGTCGGGTGGCCCTGCGTCGGCCGTCGCGTCGATCTCCGCCGGCGCCGCATCGACGAGCTGCGCATCGGGTCCGGCGTCGGGCGGAAGAGGGGCCGCGTCGGGTGAGGGGGTCGCGTCGGGCGGAGAGCCCGGTGCAGCGTCGAAGGTTGCGACAGCCGCCGCGTCTTCGGCGAACGTGGTGACTTCGATCGCGGGGGAGCCACAGCCTGCGAAAGCCAAAGCCGACGCCAGCACAAGTGCGACGCGCGGCGCGTTCGCGGCGCGCATCACGGGAGCTGCGTGAGCGTGCAAGAGTAGATGTAGTTCGCCGTCGTCGCCGTCCCCGTCGTCGGAGGCGTGGGGCCCGTCGCGTACGTCACTCCGAAGGACAAGCGCCCGGGCCGATTGATCGCCGTCAGCAACTGCTTCTCGCACGCCTCCCAGATCGCGGCGTTCGGGCTGGCAGTGGCGTTGCCTGTGAAGATGAGGTTCGACGGGCCGCCGGCGCCGTGCTGGACGCCGGTGACGAAGAAGGCGTTGTTGGAGCCGAAGAGTCCCGTGGTGAAGCTCGTGACCGCGTCGAACGTCACCGTGGGATACCCGCTCGTCGACTGCGCGCGCGATTCCCCTGGAACGAGCGCGATGCCGCCGAGAATCACGGAGGCGAAGAGAGCGTGCGAGAGGCGCATGGGGAGTCTCCTGGTGAGGAGTCTCAGGTAGCACGCGCGATTCGCACGACCCCGTCGTCCATTCGGGTGACGCCGCTCGTCAGCCAGGAAGACCCGAACGCGACCACTGATCTGTGCCATGATGGATCGACACCGACCTATGTACCGGGCGAGGCGTGGCAGTGCGTTGCGCCCGGTGGTGGCAGCAGCAGATTGCCCGGCCATCGAGCACGAGAAGGCGCAGTAAGAAACACACGACCGCACGACCCGCAAGGCGGCCTTCTCGGCCGGCCGTGCGGGTCTCGCTCGTCGGAGAGAGATCTCGTTCTCCTCGCCCCGCTCCGAGCACGCGCGCGACGTGGTAATCGAAGGCATGGCGACACGTCGGCTCTACCTCGTGGTTGCTCGCGGCGGCGCGACCGGGGCACGTTTGCGTCTGGACGAAGTGCCGCGTGTCGTCGGCCGCGCGCGGGATGCGGATCTCGTGCTCCCCGACGTACATGTCTCGCGGAGACATCTGCGCGTCAGCGAATCGAACGGCAGCGCACGCCTCGAAGTGCTCGAAGGGGCCAAGCCGCTCCTCGTGAACGGCGCGCCGCTACGCGAAGTGCTCCTGTCGGCGGGCGATGGAGTCGTGATCGGCGAGACGGCGGTGGTGGTCGTCGCCGAAGAGGACGCCGACGGCGATGCGCCGCGTTCGGGCGACGCCGCGCTTCGCACTGACGTCCGCACGTTGATGACGGGCGTGGCCGCGGACGTGCGCGGGCTCGCGACCATAATGGAGCTCGTCGATTCGCTCGACGTCGCCGACGACGAGGCATCGCTCACCGTCGCCTTGCGCGCGTGGGGCGCCGATCACCTCGAAGCCACGGAGGCGAAGCTCGAGAGCGGTGACGCCGACCCGGCGCTTCGCACGACCGACACTCACCCTCGCCCCGTCGTCGAGCGCGCAGGCTCCGATCCCGCGACGACGTTGCTCTCGGCGCCCGTCCACGGCGCTTCGCAGGCGTGGCTCACGTTCACATGCGCGCTTCGATCGCCGGCGGTGACGGGCACGATGCGGCGACTCGCGGCGGTGGCAGGCCGGCTCACGGCGGTGGCGCTCGCGCGAATGAGCTCTCTCCGCCGCGCGGAAGAAGATCGCGAAGCGTTCCGGCGCGCCTCGCTGGGGAGCGCGCGATCGTTCCTCGGAGACTCGCCCGCCGCCGTCGAAGTATCGAAGCTGGTGCCGCGCCTCGCGGCGTCGGACGCGCTGGTGCTCCTCGAAGGGGAGACGGGCGTGGGCAAGACGTTCCTCGCGCGCCTGATTCACGAAGGGAGCGCGCGCGCGAAGGAGCCGCTTCGCGTGATCAACTGCGCCGCGATTCCGGACACGCTCATCGAGAGTGAGCTCTTCGGGCACGAGCGCGGCGCGTTCACCGGCGCCACCAGCGCTCGGGCCGGCGCGCTCGAATCGGCGGGGCGCGGCACGCTCCTCCTGGACGAGATCGGCGAGCTCCCTCTGGCGAGTCAGGCGAAGCTGCTGCGCGTGCTCGAGGAGAAGCGCTTCGAGCGACTCGGCTCGAACCGCGCGTTGCAGGTCGAGGCGCGCGTGCTCACGGCCACCAATCGCGATCTCGTGGCGATGGTCGAAGAGGGCACGTTTCGACGCGACCTCTACTACCGGATCGCCGTCGTGAAGCTGCGCGTCCCTCCGCTGCGCGATCGCGGCGACGATCTCGTCTTGCTCGCCGAGCGCGTGCTCGCCGATCTCGCGCCGCAAGCCGGGCGCCGCGTCGACGGGTTCTCGGCCGCGGCGATGGCGGCCATCCGGAAGTACCCGTGGCCGGGCAACGTGCGCGAGCTGAAGAACGCGATCGAGCGCGCGCTCGTCGTCGGCGAGGGGCGCCTCATCGAGCCGGGCGATCTCCCGGAGACGGTGCACGGCGCCCCCGTCCCGCAGCCCACCGACGAGTCGCTCGTGCGCCTCCCGGCGAAGATCGAGTGGCTCGAAGCGCGCGCGATCGAAGCGGCGTTGCGCGCCACCGGGGGAAACCAGAGTCAGGCCGCGGTGCTCCTTGGAATCAGTCGCAACACGCTTCGCCGGAAGCTCAATCCTGCGAGCGAGGGCGGCGGCGACTAGTCACGGGCAGTGCATCTTCCCGTGCAGCGCGCCGTCCTTCGCCGAGTACACGAGCCCCGACTCGAGGCTCCCGGTCGCGGTTCCGTGCTTGTCCAGGTCGGGGCACAAGATGGATAGGTCGGCGGCGTTCTCTCCCGTCTGAAGATTGAAATCGAGCGGACCGCCCGCGCCGAAGAGATCGATCGACTCGCCCGCGCGAAGCCGCGTGAACGCCTGGAAGATCCCGCTCGGACCGACCTCCACCGGTACGCCCGGCGGAACGAGTCGGTGCATCGACGCCGCGAGGTTCGTGCCCGTCAGTGGCGATGTGCCCATGGCAAGCGAGGCGTATGCGACGAGGTAGAAGCCATCGTACGGAGTACTCGGTGCCTCTGCGCGTGACACGTTACTGCCGTACACACCGTTGTAGTGGAGCGTGAACCTTCCATTGGTCGCGGTCGTCGAAGGCAACGTCAGTCCGAAGACCCGATGGCGGAGATCCGCGTTCGCGCCGACGATCGCCAGGAGGTCGTCGTCGAACGGGGCCGGCGACACGTAGCGCGCGCGGGCAGCCCCGGGAAGAGCGGCCCGGTCGAGCGGCTCCAAGACCGGCGAGACCAGCTCGCCGCCCGAGTAGAGAACGACGTTCGGCGCGAAGTCGCGCAACCGCGCAAGGGCGGCGTCGAAGGCGGGCTGCGCGTCGGCGCCGGGATCGACGATGACCTCCTGGTAGTCGTTGCCGTTGTCGAGCGCCGAGCGCCCATTGAAATGCAGCGCGTCGAACAGGTGCTCGGAGAACGCGAGCAGCCCCGGCGTCTTCAAGCGCACGAGCGCCACGCGCGTGCGCTTCGCCCCTTCGACCCGGAGCTGGGGCTCGAGCACGGTCTCCACGAGCGCGGCCATGGCCAGCGCGTCCTCCGAGAGGCTCGCGGTCGCTCTCCACACGAGCGGCGCTTCGCCGGGTGCGTGCGGGATCTCGGTGATGAGCGGGCTGGGTGTCAGCGTGGCCACGGCGAGCACGTGGTGAGGGCCGAGCAGCGACGACGTCAGATCGATCAGCTCGTCGCCGCTTCGAAAGCCGACGATCGCCGGCACGTGCACGTCCTCCACCAGGTGCCTGGCCGCGCGCTTGGCGTCGACCGCGTCGTCGCACGACACGAGGCCGATGGGTCGCACGGCATCGCCCCCCGCGCCCAGCCCCGACGCGGCTTGTGAGAAATCCTGGCGCGCGAGATCGGTCGCGCGCTCGGCGAGCGCTCCCATCTCGGCGTTCCCTCCGGTGAGCGGATACAACGAGCCGACCCACAGGGTCGCGTCGCTGGCGAACGCGGTGGCGTCGGCCTTCACGTGACAGTCGGGCGAGTCGAGGGCGACGCACGCCGCGCTCACGCAGATCGCGGGGCGGCCCGAAGGCGAGGCGCACTGCGCGTTCGACGTGCAGCCGCCCGAGGCCACGGCGGCAGCGGCGGGCGCGGTCGACGCCGGCGATCGATCATTCGAAACCCATCGCGTCACGCCCAGGCCGACGACGAGCGCGACGGCGGCGATCTGCAAACCGATGGGCAACCGGCGAGCGCTCGCGCGCGGAGCCGCCTCGGTCGCGGAAGCCGCGGTCGCGGATGCCGCGGTCGCCGGCGCGAGCACCTGGGTCTGCACGCCGCTCGCGCGCATCTCGAGCATCGCGATCACCTCGTGCATCGACGCGAACCGCGCGCCCGCCGACTTCGCCAGCGTTCGCATCAGAATCGCGGCGAGCCACGTCGGCACTTCGGGATTCACCGAATGCGGATCGGTCGGATCGCTGCCGAGGATCGCCGCCAGCACATGGATGGGGTCCGCCGGCATTCCCCACGGCGGCTCCCCGCAGAGGAGCTCATAGGCGAGCACTCCCCACGAGAACTGATCGGTCCGCGCGTCGACACGGTGCCCCTTCATCTGCTCGGGTGACATGTAATAGGGCGTGCCGATGACCCTCCCCTCGCCCGTGGTGGTGGACGAGTGCATCTCTTCGGCGGGCAACCCCAGCGGCATGACGATCGCGAGGGCCCCCCCTTGCGTCACCGAATCGGCGTGCGGGGACATTGCATGCGCGCTCTGGCTCGGCACGGTGAGCTGCTTGGCGATTCCGAAATCGAGCACCTTGGCCACGCCGTCGGCGCGCACGACCACGTTCTCCGGCTTCACGTCGCGATGAACGAGCCCGCGATCGTGCGCGGCCGCGAGCCCGCGCGCGACTTCGATCATCCAGCGAAGGCGCGTCTCGTGAGGAATGGATGAATCGCGGGCGCAGGCGCGGAGCGAGCGCCCCTCGATGAGCTCCATCGCCAGGTACGCGACCCCGGCGTGCTCTCCCTCTGTGATCTCGTCCACGTCGTAGATGGCGACGACGTTGGGGTGCTCCAGCTTCGCCGCGATCCGCGCCTCGCGAAGGATGCGCGCGGCGCCACCCGTCGACCGCCCTTCCCGATCGGCCCCCTCCGCGCTGAGCACCTTCAACGCGACGAGTCGCTGGAGGCGCGTGTCGTGCGCGCGGTAGACGCTCCCCATTCCGCCATGCCCGATGACGCCGTCGATGACGTATCGGCCGAGGTTTTGGCCCGGGAGAAGGGGCATCCCGCTGGTCATAGCGCGAACTGACCGGGTTCGTGCGGACGTCATCCATTTGCGCGACTGGACCGACGGCGCGTGGGCGCTAGAGAGAGCATCCATGAACGCTCTTCGCTCGGTCGCTTCTGGGCTCGCCGCAATTCTCGTCGGATCGCTCGTCGTAGCGTGCAGCGGCGGCGACGGCAGCGGCAGCGGAGAGCCGGTGTGGACCTCCGCCACGAGCCAGGGCCTGGCGTGCCAATCCGAAGAGTTTTACCCCAACGGCGTGCGCCCGGAGGGTTGCCCGATCGTCAAGCCGCCGCCGGTGGTGCCGGTCGGCCCGTGTCCGACCGGATTCACATGTAGCCTCGCGCCGACGCACACGCCGGCACCGCTCTCCGGCTGCCTTGCCCCGCAGGTCGTGACCGAGACGGCGTTGAGCGGCGGGAAGATCGCGGCCGAGTTCATGGCCGCGGCGTGCCCCGACAACGCCGCGACCACGGCATGGATCGCGGCGCACCCTACCTTCCACGCATCCGAGGCGAGCGCGGTCCCCGGTCTTCCGGCCCCCTCCGCCTACTCGACCTACGTCGAGTACATGCCTCCGACGCCGACGGCGTTCCCGAGCAGCGGCGGCGTCGATGCCGGCGATTCGGACACCCACCAGGCCCCGACCAACCTCCCCTGCACGGATTTCTTCAAGCTGCCCTCGACGCTCCACCCCTACGGCTTCGAGGCCGCCTACTGCGTCGACGTCCCGTCCCTCGAAACGTGGGTGACTGTGAACTACCCCAACAGCAGCAATGAAGGCTGGGGCGCAGGTCCGTCTGTCTCGGTCGGCGACGGCCTCCCGGACGCGGCTCCCGGCTACGTCTACCTCACGCTGTGGTCCCCGGACATCGTCATCATCGGCGGCATGTGCCAGCGCGGGTGCGGCGTCTACTGATCGAGCGCGGTCACAGTCTCGCGCCGTAGGAGCTCACGGTACGAGAGCGACCTCGCGCGCGCGATCGATTCAGGATCGATCGGCGACGGCACGAGAGCGACCGAGCGCGCGCGATCAATTCAGAATCGATCGGCGATCGGTGAGCGACCGAGCGCGGCGCTCTCGCCGCTCGGCGCGTCGGCGATGACGCTCTCCACGCCTGAATCGATCTGAAGCACCGCTGCTCCGATTTGGTGCAGCGCGCGCCCGTCGTTCGCGCTGCCATGTTCGTCGGGCGATGTGCGATCTGGCCATTTTTCCGCGTGGTCATAGAAGTCGCGCGCGCCGACGCTCCCATGGCACGTCGCCTGCTGAAGGAGCTTCCACGATGAAGACGCTGCGGTGGCGCGCTTCGCGTGGTGTCCGCTCGAAAGGAAGTCTCCCCATGATTCGCTCCCGTACTCACGCGGCGCGCGCGCTCGCGCGTCCATCCATCCTCCTGTCGCTCCTCGGTCTGAGTGCCATGGCCGTGGCCTGCTCGGCCGCGCCGGGCGGCGAGACGGAGGGGAGCACGTCGGAGGCGATCAGCTACCCGCCGTTCCCTCCGACCAACGTGGCGGCCTTCGGAGCGGCGGACCTGGAGAACGCTTACAACATCCCGACCTATCTTCAGCCGCATGCCACGATCGCGATCATCGGGGGACCGGACGATCCGAGCGCCGAAGCCGATCTCGCCGTCTACCGCGCGGCGTACGGGCTCCCGGCCTGCACGGCGTCCACGGGCTGTTTCAAGAAGGTGACCTCGACGGGGTCGACCGCTCTACCCGTGGCCTCAGCCACCTCCACGATCGGCGTCACGATGTCGACGGCGTTGGACATGGCATCCGCGGGCTGCCCGAGCTGCAAGCTGCTCGTCGTGGAGCTGACCACGGACAATGCGTCCGAGCTCCTCACCGCGGTCACGACGGCCAAGGGACTCGGCGCGAGCGCTATGGTCTCCCTTGGCACGTGGTCGGGGTTCGATGCCGTGCCTACGGATGACAGTGCGCTCAAACAGACGGGCGTCACGGTCTTCACGTCCGTCGCTCAAGTGCCAGGACCGCCTGGATACCCCGCGCTGTTGGAGAGCTATCCCGCCAGCTCGCCGAACGTGATCTCCGTCGGCGTCACGAATCTCATACCCGCCGGCGCGCCCCCCAACCAGATGGTTGTGGAGTCGGCGATGGCCTCGGGTTGGTCGGGTTGCTCGCCGTCTCTGAAGCCGACCGGACAACCCGCGAGCAGTTGCGCGGGCCGGATGATCAACGACGTGGCCGCGACGGGCGGCCCGGTCTGGACGTTCAATACGTTCCAAGCGACGCCCGCGTTCGCGCTCAACCAGAGCGGATGGTCCGTTCAAGGCAACAGCGCTTCCGTCAACATCGGTGGAATCATCGCCTCGTCGCTCGTCGCGGCCATCTTCGCGCAGACGGGCCATGGGGGCGCAGGGCCGTCCTATCCCTATCTGAATCCGAGCTACTTCAACGACGTCACGACGGGGAAGGTCGTCGTGGGGGGCGTGACCTGCGCCGGAGCCGCGTGCAACGCAGGCGTCGGCTACGACGGTCCGACAGGCGTTGGAACCCCCGACGGGATGGATATGGCAGGGGTGAATCGCGATCTACTCAATCTCGACGTGGGCAGCATCAACCAGAGCAATCCGTTCTCTGGCGATCAAGGGACGATGACGATCCCCGCGGTGGCCGGCTCGACGTCTCCCGTGTTCTACACCTTCGAGACTGACACCACGTGGGCGAGCGGCTGCGTGCTCTCCGCGACCGTCACCGGGCTCCCGCAAGGGGTCACGATGACGAACTACACACCCGCCGGCAGCAGGACCGAGCCGGCCGCCGACTTCGTCTTGACGGCCGCGCCGAACGCCACCGTGGGACAGCAGACCACGATGACCATCGCCGCCACCGCTTGCGGCGTCACACACTATACGCAAGCCGAGGTCGTGGTTCAGGCGTGCGTGCCCTCCGCTGCGGCGTGCGAGTATCTGCAGTGCGGCACCCAGAGCGACGGGTGCGGTGGCACCGTGACCTGCGGAGCGTGCGCAGGCACGAACACGTGCAGCTCGAACATGTGCTGCCCGCCTACGCTGCCCTGGAACAGTGCTCTCGGCTCATGCGCGCCGCCGGGCCTCAAGCCGCCGCCGGTGCATTGCGGAGGGAAGCTCCCCGCCTGCCAGTGAGGCTCGAGCTCGAAGAGAACGCCGCGGCACGAGAGTCCCTCGTGCTGCGGCGCCCGCTCGTCCGGAGGGAACGGCATGCTACGAACGTCAGAATGTCCGGGGCCTGTGATGACCACGAGCGCCATGGATCATGGAGGCGTTCGCGACGATCGCGTCGGGGTGAGCGCGCGCCAAACATGACACTAAGCTGTCATGGCCGTGATCCAAGGTGCCGTTCTCACCAAGGAGACCGACCATGGACCCCGTTCAATCGACGCCGAGCACCAAGACGCACTCAGGCAGCTGCCACTGCGGCGCCGTGCGGTTCGAAGCAGACCTCGACCTCACGACCGACGCGAGCCGATGCAATTGCAGCATCTGCACGAAGCTCGCGCCGACGGGGATGATCGCGAAGCCCGGCTCCTTCCGCCTGCTCGGCGGGGAGGCGAACCTCTCGACGTACGAGTGGCGGTCGAAGATGTCGAAGCGCGCTTCTTCTGCAATACGTGCGGCGTCTACTGCTTCGGGCGCGGGCACCTCGAGCAGCTCGGCGGCGATTTCGTCTCGGTGAACTTGAACTGCCTCGACGACGTCGAGCTCGCGAGGCTGACCGTCGTTCACTGGGACGGACGGCACGACAACTGGCAGGTCGGCCCGCGCGCGACGCCGTGGCCCGTGTCCTAGGCGCTCCCCCGCCGAGCGCTCACGCGGGTGCGAATGATCTCCAGCAGCTGCATCAACCGCTGGAAGGAGACCGGTTTCTGGAGATAGTCGCTGCAGCCGTGCGCCGGAATCGCCGACAGGATCACGATGGGGAGATCGGCGCGCGCTGCGCGAAGGGTCCGCAGGACCTGCCATCCGTCGATGATGGGCATCATCAAGTCGAGGAGCACGAGGTCCGGCTCTTCCTCGTCGACCTTCTCCAGGGCCTCGAGTCCGTTGCGCGCTTCTCGCACGCGGAAGCCCTCCTCACGGAGGATCTGCGCCAGTCGTCGACCACCAACACCGTGGGCTCCATCCGGGAGAGTCTAGGAAGAACCGAGCGGTCGCCAAGCGCGAGCGATTCATTCTCGTGAGTCACACGGCCGCGTCCGATCGCCACGCTCGCGCTCGAAGCAGACCGATCAAATCCTCGTTCGACGTTCGAACGATTGAAATCACTGCCGCTCGTATTCCGGACGCGCACATCGAAGGGTGCGGGAAAATGCGGCGTTTCGTCATCGCCGTGCGTGGACCAACGCTTGCTAAACGACCTCGGTCCCCATGCTCACGCCACCTGCCCCCCCTGGGGAGCCCTTCGTGCTGCTCCCCATGGAACGGAACTCGGTGCCGCAGGTGACCGAGTGGCGCTCCACCTGGATCTGTTCCGGGCTCCAGACGCTCCGCGCGCGCGGGCTCTTCGACCGCTACGTCGCCGCGCTCGCTCCCGAGATGCGATCGACGCTCCCTCTTCTGGTACCTGGCCTATGGATTCCCATCGCCGAAGCGCGCGCTCACTACGATGCGTGCGGCACCCTCGGCCTCTCTCCGAACGACGTGCGCGCGATGGGGAGCGACGTGGGCGAGCGCACCCAAGGGACCATCTTGCGAACGGCGGTCGCGTTCGCGAAGGGCGCAGGGGCCGACGGCTGGACGATGATGCGTCAGGCGCCGCGAATCTGGCACCGCGGCGCGCGTGGCGGAGCGGTCGCTGTGTACACGACCGGGCCCAAGGAATCGGTCGTCGAGGTGCTCGGTTGCTCGCTCTTCGAGGCGCCGTACTTCCGGGCGTCGTTCCACGGCGTCTTGCTCGCCATCGTGCGCCTCGTCAGCACGCGCGCGTACGCGAAAGAAAAGACGACCGCGCCGAACGTCTTCGTCGTGCAGCTCCAATGGGCGTGAGAAGCGCGTGAAGGAGTCGGGCTCCCACATCGAACCGGACGCCCGCATCGCGTATCATGAGGAGCGCGTGGCCGAAGTCATCTGCGAGCCCCCGCCGTCTCCACGGCCGTTGACCCAGATGCGGAGCACCGTCCTCCTCGCATCGCGCTCGTGCCTTTCCGAAGCGGGTCACACCGCGCGCTACGAGGCCGCGCTCGATCCGGCCGCGCGCCGCGTGCTCGACCAGGCGGTGGCCGGCGTATGGATCTCGCTCGATGTCGCGCACGCGCACTACCGCGCTTGCGACACGCTCGACCTCAGCGCCAACGCCATCGCCGCCATCGGGCGCAGCACCAACGATCGGGTCAAAGGGGCGCTCTCCGGCACGTTCGTCCGCGTCTTCCAGGAAGGGGGCGGAAATCCGTGGAACGTCCTCCCCCACTGGCAGCGATTCTGGGAGCGCGGCTACGACGGCGGCGCGCTGCGCGTCGTGAAGCTCGGCCCGAAAGACGCGCGCGTCGATGTCATCGCTTGCTCGCTCTGCGAGAGTCACTACTTCCGCCACGCCCTCCGCGGGCTGTCGAACGGGTTCATCGCCATCTTCTGCGCGCGCGCGTACGCGTCCGAGGTCGCGAGCAGCGCGACAGGCGTCAGCTATCGGTACCAGTGGGCATGACCGACCGCCCCCCGCCGCACAATCGCTCGGCCGGAGTACCCTCGCAGTCGATGGAGGACCCCGCCCAGCCCGCAGCCGAATTCACGACGTCGCCTCCTCACCTTCCGCTGAGTCGGGTGCGCAGCACGCTCCTCGTCGCTTCGTACAAGATGGTGAAGACGATCGGGCGCGAAGAGGACTACCTGCGCGCGCTCCCGCTCGAGCACCGCGCGACGATCACCGGCGCGGTCGCCGGCACCTGGCTCGAGATCGCCCCGGCGATGGCGCACTACCGGGCGTGCGATTCGCTCGGCCTCACGCCCGACGCGCAGGTCGACATCGGTCGCACCGTCGGCGCGCAGATCCGCGGAACGCTCTTCGGCACGATCGTGAACCTCTCCAAGGAAGCCGGCGTCACCCCCTGGGCGGTGCTCCCGGCGGTTCCGCGCTGGTGGCCGCGCGTCTTCGAGGGGAGCTACATCTCGATCTGGAAGCTGGGCCCGAAGGATTCGCGGCTCGACGTCTCGGGCCTCCCGTTCGTCGATGTCCCCTACTTCTTCAACGCGCTCCGCGGGCAGATCATGGGGATGCTCGACTTGTTCTGCACGCGCACCTACGTGAACGCGCGCGGGCACTTCGGGCCGGGCGCGGCGTCGATGCGCATTCAATGGGCGTGAGGACCGCGGCGTGAAGCGCGCGGCAGACGTGCGCAGATCGCCCACCTTTCCGTGTCGCGCGTGCGCCAGTCACTTGTGATGCGTGTCGCGTCTGTCACGATCGCGTGACATGACCCGGCTGGCGCGGACGTTTGCGACGCTCACTCTCGTTGGATGCGGGAGCGGCGCAGCGGGCGGAGCCCCCGTCGCGCAGAACGAAGGGGGCGCGCCGCTCGAAGCCGTCTCCGTCACGGACGACGGCGGATCGAGCGCACGGGACGACGGCTCGGTCGCGCTCCCAGCGCCCGACGCCGGCGACGCGTCGCCCGGCACGTCGGCGATCGCGCACGTCGTGATCCTCGTGCAGGAGAATCACACCTTCGACGCGTACTTCGGCCGCTATTGCACCGCACCTACCGGGAGCGCGCCGTCGTGCAACGCCGGCCCCGCGTGCTGCGAAGCCGCGCCGGCCAAAGACCCCTCCGACGCCGGCCCCACCACGCTCGATGACACCGAGAACGCCAGCTACGACCCGAACCACACCCAGGCGTGCGAGCTCGGCGAGATGAACGACGGCGGGATGGACCGCTATGTCACCGGCTCGTCGTGCTCCGACGCGCGCAACTTCGCGCTGGCCGGCGACACGGTGAAGCCGTACCGCGACTACGCGGGGCAATACGCGCTCGCCGACCGCTACTTCCAGCCGATCGTCGGTCAATCGTCGTCCAATGACATGTACCTCGCCGCAGCGGGCTACGTGTTCACCGACAACGCCTTCGAGCCCGACTCGAACGGGCACGGCTGCTCGCTCACGCGCACGACCACCACATACACAGGCAAGAAGACGATCGCCGACGTGCTCATCGCCGCGAGCCACACCTTCGCGTTCTACGCCGAGGGATACGCCGCGATGAAGGCAGCCACGCTCTGCCCCACCGCGCCGGCCGATTGCTCGCTTCATCTGCCGACGAGCCCGTGCATCTACGATCCGGGCGACGTGCCGTTCGAGTACTACGCGCAGTTCAAGGACGATGCCGAGTACATGAAGGACTACGGCGACCTTGCGAGCGATCTCGCGGCGGGCACGCTCCCCGACGTCTCGTTCGTGAAGCCCGTCGGCTACCACAACGAGCACCCGGGTTACGGGACGACGATCTCGGCCGGCGTCGCGTTCGCGACCCACGCGATCGACTCCATCCTGGCGTCGCCCTATGGCAAAGACACCCTCATCCTTCTCACCTGGGACGAAGGGGGCGGTCTCTTCGATCACGTGACGCCGCCCGGCACGAGCACGGTCGACTCACAAACCTACGGAACGCGCATTCCGCTCCTGGCAATCGGCCCGTTCGCGAAGACGAACTATGTCTCGCACGTCACGATGGAGCACTCGTCGATCGTGAAGTTCCTGGAGTGGAACTTCACCGGCGCCACCGGCCAGCTCGAGGCCCGCGACGCCGTCGTCGCGAACCTCGGTGACCTGCTCGATCCCACGAAGACGGGGATCACGGTGCCGTCGGACTGAGACACGGCACGACGCGAATCCATCGCGGCCCGGCCAGCTTCGCGGCGCTCGGCTCTCGCAAGTCCCACACGAGGCCGACGGCTTCGAGCGCGAGAAGCGAGTAGTAGGTGAGATCGATCTCCCACCACAAGAACCCTTGGCGTGCGCTCGTAATCGCGTGGTGATGGTTGTTGTGCCACCCCTCGCCGAGCGTGATGAAGGCGAGGAGCGCGTTGTTGCGCGAGCCGTCCCCCGTCACGTAGCGGCGCGTCCCCCAGACGTGCGCCAGCGAGTTGATGAGCATCGTCGCGTGCAAGACGGCGATGGTGCTGACGCAAAACCCCCAGACGACTCCCGGCAGCCCTGCTACCGCGAAGCACGCGAAGGCATACGCGACGATCGGCAGCCACTTGTGGCGCTCGAGGAATCGCAGCTCGGGGAAGCGCGCGAGGTCGCGCACGTTCACGAGATCGGGCTCGTCGTGCGTGCCGTCGAGGAACCAGCCGATGTGCGCGTGCCAGAAGCCTTTTTGCTGCGGTGAGTGCGCGTCCTCCGGCGTGTCACTGAAGCGGTGGTGACGACGGTGCCAGCTCGCCCACCACAGCGGCCCGTTCTGCATCGCCGTCGTGCCGAGGAAGGCGAGGACGAACTGAAACGCGCGGCTCGTCTTGAACGAGCGATGCGCGAAGTACCGGTGGTAGCCCGCGGTGATCGCCCACATGCGGAGCACGTATCCAGAGACCGCGAGCGCCACGAGACTCCACGTGACGTGCACCAGCAGAACCAGGAAGACCGAGAGATGCATCGCGACGAGAAGCACCGTCGAGAGGTGCCCCATCGCGCGGGAGCGGTTGATCGCAGCAGGGTCCCTCACGACGGCATGTAGTGGCAGCACGTCGACCAATCATGCGCCTCCCAACTGAACCGCGCCGACACGAAGCTCGAACGTGACGCGAGAATGATGAAGATCGAGCACCACGGATCAGCTCGCGTCCCGCTCGAATCCCGTGCGACCCTGTGGTGCGATGGGCTTTCTCAAGCCGACCCCGCCTCCGTATGACGCGCTCGCCTGGGCGAAGATGCCCTTCGAGGAGCGGAGCCGCCTCGTGTGTGAGGCGTGGGCCATTCAAGGCTACGGCACGCCCATCGGCGTCTTTCTCGTCTACGCGTTGAAGGTCGCGCTGTACGTCGCGGGGTGGGTCTTTTTCTGTCGCTTCACGCCCGGCGTAGGAGGCCTACATACGATCGGATCGTGGTGGCTCGCGCCCGTCGCGTTTCAGAAGGCGATCGTGTGGAGCATGCTCTTCGAAGTCCTCGGTCTGGGGTGCGGGAGCGGTCCCCTGACCGGTCGCTACTTCCCCCCGGTGGGAGGGTTTCTCTACTTTCTGCGACCTGGCACCACGAAGCTCCCGCTCTTCCCTGGAGTCCCGGTCCTCGGCGGGCGAACGCGGAGCGTGCTCGACGCGCTCCTCTATCTCGCGCTGATCGTTCTCTCCGTGCGCGCGCTGACGGCGCCGGCGCTCGCGTTCGATCACGTCTTGCCGCTCGTCGTTCTCCTGCCGCTCCTCGGCGTGCTCGACAAGACGATCTTCCTCGCCGCGCGCGGTGAGCATTTCTGGGTCGTGATCGTCTGCTTCGCGTTCGGCACGAACTGGATCGCCGGCGCGATGGCCGTGCAGCTCGCGCTCTGGTTCTGGGCCGGCGTGTCGAAGCTCAATCATCACTTCCCGTCGGTCGTGGCGGTGATGACGAGCAACGGTCCGTTCACGCGCTTCGCGTGGCTACGCCGCCTCGCCTACAAAGAGTTCCCAAACGACCTACGCCCCTCGACGCTCGCGCACCTGATGGCGCACGCCGGAACGCTGTTCGAGCTCGGCGTCCCGATCGCGTTCTTGCTCACACCGCTCGGGACGCCGCCGGTGGTCGCGATCGTCCTCATGCTCCTCTTGCATGGGTACATCACCAGCAACGTGCCAATGGGCGTGCCCATCGAGTGGAACGTGATCGTCGTCTACAGCGGCTTCGCGCTCTTCTGGGCGCACCCCGACGTATCGATCACCGCAGCCGGCCCTCCTCTCCTGGGCGCGTTCTTGATCACGATGTTGATCGTGCTGCCGCTTCTGGGGAACCTCTTCCCGACGCGCCTCTCGTTCCTGGTGGCCATGCGGTACTACGCCGGCAACTGGCCGTACTCGATCTGGCTCTTTCGCGGCGACGCTCACAAGAAGCTGGAACGCCTCACGATGAGCAGCGCGTGGGTCTACGACCAGCTCGATCGCTTCTACGATCGCGCCACGGCCGTCGGCCTCGTCGGCAAGGTGATGGGGTTTCGCCTGATGCACCTTCACGGACGCGCGCTGGCGACGCTCGTTCCGAAGGCGGTCGATCACCTGCCGGACTACGAGTGGGTCGACGGCGAGATCGTGGCCGGGCTCGCGCTGGGGTGGAACTTCGGCGACGGGCACTTGCATCACGAGCAGCTGCTCGCGTCGTTGCAGGCGCAGTGCGCGTTCGACGCGGGGGAGCTCCGCTGCATCTTCGTGGAGCCGCAGGCGATGGGACGCGGCACGCTCGCTTACCGGATCGTCGACGCGAAGACGGGGACGATCGCGACGGGCGACGTGCAGATTCGCGATCTGCTCTCACGCCAGGCGTGGTCAGCGGCGGATCAGGTTCGCCCGACGAAGATGGTGTGAAAGGGGCCCCCCTTCTTCAGGCGACCGCGCACACGATGGGCTTCCGGGGTGAAGCCGTTGTGGCGCAGGCGATGCTCGAACTTCCTGTCGTCCCAGGCCGACCAGACCGCGTAGACGCCTTTCTCGCGTAGTGCCGCGCGCGCCGTCTTCAATCCGGCGTCGCCGTAGAGCGCGCTGTTGGTCGCCTGCGCGAACGCGAGCGGACCGTTGTCGACGTCGAGGAGGATCGCGTCGAAGCGGTTCGCGCGCTCGCGCAGCGTCACGGCCACGTCGCCGAGCGCGATCTTCACGCGACGATCACGCAGCGGGTGACCGGCGAGCTCGCCGAGGAACTCCTTGTTCCACTCCACGATCGCCGGCAACAGCTCGGCGATGACGACGGTCGCGTCCTTCGGCAACGCGTCGAGCGTGGCCCGCAGCGTGTAGCCCATGCCCAACCCTCCGACGAGCACGCACGGCTCTTCGAGCGAACGCGCGCGATCGCACCCGAACGTGGCCAGCGCTTCTTCCGAGCCGTGCATGCGGCTCGACATGAGCGGCTTGCCGTCGGCCAGGATGATGAGCTCGTGCCCGCGACGGATGAGCGTCATGTCGGTCCCGTCGGGGGTCAACGTGCGACCGAGCAGCTCGACGGGTTTCACGTGGTGGGCCTCATTCGATCGCCACGACCTCGAGCTCTTCTTCGCCGCGCGGCGTCCGCAACGTCACCGCCTCGCCGACCCGCTTACCGAGGAGCGCGCGCGCGACCGGCGCCATGAACGCGACGCGCCCGTGGGCCGCGTCGGCCTCGTCGACGCCGACGATCTCGTAGTGCCGCTCGCCGCCCGATTCGCCGCGCACGGTGACGCGGGCTCCGAAGCGAACTTCGTCGCGCGGATGCGCGCTCGGATCGACGACGACGGCGCTCGCGATCCGCTCCTCGAGCTCGCGAACCCTCCCGCCGGCCACGGCGCGCGCGTGGGCGCGCTCGGAGTCGGAGGAGGACACGTCCGACGGCGGCTGTTCATCGTGCAAGCGCTGGAGCTCGGCGCGGAGCGACGCGAGCCCACGCGGCGTGACGTAGTTCGTGACGCCCGCCGGAATGGGGCGCCGCGTGGGGACGACGAGCGGGTCGTCGGCCGCGTCGTCTTTGGTGAACGCTTTGCTCACGCGCGAACAATGGCACCAACCGGCGCCGAGGCCACGCCCGAAGTCTCAGTGCGCAGCCGCGCCCATCACTCGCGCGCGCATGGCGTCTCTCTCCGCTCGCGTCAGCGGCGGTCGACCTGCGACGGCGCCGTCTTCCGGCTCCCACGCGTACATCATGTACCGCGCGCTCCTCCACGCCTCCTCGTCGCCCAGGAGCCTCTGCACGATGTGCAGCGCGCCGTCGATCCCGGCCGAGACGCCCGCCGTCGTCATCACGCGCCCCTCGTCGATGTACCGCACCTCGGGCACGACCGTGACCTTCGGCGCGGCCTTCCGCAGCCCCTCGACCGCGTGCCAGTGCGTCGTCGCGCGCTTGCCGTCGAGCGAGCCGTCCTTCGCCAGCGCGTAGGCGCCGTTGCAGACCGATGTCGTCAGCTCGTCGTTCGCGATCGCCGTGTGGAGCCACGCCATGGCTCGCTCGCTATCGAGCAAACTTCGCACGCCTCCTCCGGGGATGACGACGATGTCCGGCTTGGGCGCGTCGTCGATCGAGAATTCAGGATCGATCGTCACGAAGCCCCGACTGAGGAGCGGCTTCTTCGATTCGGCCACGGTGTAGACGTGGAAGGCGTCGTTCGACGAGAACACTTCGCCCGGCCCCGCGAAATCGAGCAGCTCGACGCCTTGGTAAAGAAGGATGGCGACGTTGCGGACGTGCGGTGGTGCGCTCGGTGTCACGACGCTCGTGGTGGTCGACGGCGTCACCGGCGCCGCGACCGGTCTCGCCTGCGCGCACGCGGCGAGCGCGCCCGCGGCGAGAATGAGGGACAGCGTGCGCGGGAGGAGCGTCACGCTCGGCGAGATCTTCTTCATGCCTTCAACCTGACGTCACGCGCTCTTGGCCTCAAGGACGGAGACTCCTCGCTTTCGGCCAGCGCGAATGCCGGCGCGCGCCGACGTGCTACGCCAACGCCGATGACCGAGCTGCTGGGACTTCCGTACTCGCCGTGGAGCGAGAAGGCGCGCTGGGCGCTCGATGTTCGCCACGTTCCGTACGTGTCGCGCCTCTACCAACCGCTCCTCGGCGAGCCGGCGCTTCGATGGAGAGTCGGGCGCTTCACGGGGCGCGTGACGGTGCCGGTGCTCACGGCCGACGACGGAAAGGTGCTGGCCGATTCGGCCGAGATCGCGCGCTGGGCCGACGGGCGCGGCGAGGGTCCGCGGCTCTTTCCGGCCGAGCACGAGGCGGCGATCGCGCACTTCATCGAACGCTCGGAGACCGCGCTCGCCGCAGGGCGCGCGCTGTCGCTCGAGCGCATGCTGGGCGACGACGAAGCGCTGGCCGAAATGGTTCCGCGCAAGATGCGGAGCGTCCTCGGATCCGCGGCGAAGCACATCGGCGCGTCCGGCATCCGCCGCACGCTTCGCAAGTACGACGGCGACGCGACCGATGCGGCGGCTCACCGCGCGACGTTCGCGTCGGTGCTCGACGAGGTCCGCGCCACGCTCGGCAAGCGCGACGAGGACGGTTCGAATTCTCCGCGCACGCTCCTCGGCGTCTTCACGTTCGCCGACATCGCGGTCGCTCAGGCGCTCGCGTTCGTCGAGCCGCCGACCACGGGCCTCAAGCTCTCGCCGGGGAGTCGTCGCTGCTTCGGCGACGCCGACCTCCGCGGGCGCTACGCCGATCTGCTCACTTGGCGCGACGCGCTGTACGCCGCGTTCCGCGCGCTCCCTTCTTCGAAGGCTTAGCGGTCGCTTTCTTCGCGGGGGTCTTCTTCGCCTTCGCAGCGGGCTTCTTCTTCGCGATCGCCTTCTTCGCCGGCTTCTTCTCGGCGGTGACCTTCTTCGCGATCGCCTTCTTCGCGATCGCCTTCTTCGCGATCGCCTTCTTCGCCGCCGCCGTCTTCGCAGGCCTGGCCTTCGTCGGCTTCGGAAGCTCGGGCACCCGCCGGAAGTACTCCGTCATCGGGTTGAAGTAGTGGCCCTGCCACCCCGACTCGTACTGCGCCCCCTGCCCTTCGGGGATCTCGCTGTGCACGATCGTGATCTCGCACCCGCCGTCCACGTCGCGCAGCCGCACTTCGAGTCGCGAGTGGGGATGCCCCGCGGGAAACTCGGTCGACCGCCAGCTCTGGACGATTCGCTCCCCGGTCACGAGCTCGAGAATTTTCCCGGCGATGTACCCGTCCCACGCCGAGTAGAGCCCGCCCACCTTGGGATCGACCGTCGCCGCGCCCCCCGTCATGCGCGAATGCTCCTGCGCGTCGATCCACGCGGCGTACACGCGCGCGGCGGAAGCGGGGAGGACCGTCGTGACCCGGAGAAAGTCGAGCGGCATGGGTTCCCATGGGAACACCAGGCTCGGATGTGCGCAACGTGCCGTCGCTCGATCGTCGCATCGGCGTGACCTCAGCGCCTCATTCCGATTGTCGCGGCGCGTCGCTTGCGACTAGGTTGCGCCCGCTCGGCCAAGACGCCCGGGATGGCGAGCGCGGAGGAGTGATGTTCGGAAGCTCGAAGGCACGCGACCGCATCTTCTTCGAAACGTTCACCGAGCACGCCAAGCGGAGCGTCGAAGCGGCGACGTTGCTCCTCGAGATGTTCGAGCACCCGGATCGGAAGGAGAAGCTCGCCCTCGCCGTCTCCGAAAAAGAAGGGGCGGGCGATCGCCTCACGCACGACACGGTGAAGCGCCTCCACGAGACGTGGATTACTCCCCTCGATCGCTTCGACATTCACGGCCTCATCAGCAAGCAAGACGACGTGCTCGACCTCATCGAAGCGGTGAGCGAGCGGATGGTCCTCTTCGAGATCGCGACGGTGAGGCCGGCGGCGATCGAACTGGCGCGCGTGCTCTTGAAGGGGTGCGAGGACCTTCACCGCGCGCTCGGCTACTTCGAGAAGCTCGCCGCGCAGTCGAAGGAGATCCTCGCCATCTGCGTGGAGATCAACCGCCTCGAGAACGAGGCCGACGCCATCTACCGCCGCGCCATCGCCGAGCTGTTCAAGGCCGGGAACGACCCGATGGACGTCATGAAGTGGCGCGACATCTTCGACAACCTCGAGTCGGCGACCGATCGCTGCGAGGACGTCGCGAACATCATCGAAGGCGTCATCCTCGAGTACGCGTGAACGCTTTGCCGACGTCGTCAGTCATCCTCGTCGTCGCGCTCGCGCTGGGCTTCGACTACATCAACGGCTTCCACGACGCCGCGAACTCGATCGCGACCGTCGTCTCCACGCGCGTGCTCTCGCCGCGCGTCGCCGTCTTGTGGGCGGCGTTCTTCAACTTCGCCGCCTTCATCTTCTTCAGCACGCACGTCGCCGGGAACATCGCCAAGGGCGTGGACGCGCACGTCGTCACGTTGGAGCTCGTCGCCTCGGGGCTCGTGGGCGCGATCGTGTGGGACCTCATCACGTGGTGGCTCGCGTTGCCGACGTCGTCGTCGCACGCGCTGCTCGGAGGGATCGGCGGCGCGGCCGTGACCAGCGAATGGATGCGCACGGGGAGCGTCGTGTCCGGATTTCACGCGCTCGATCTCGCGTTCTTCGAGAAGACTGCGCTCTTCATCGTGATCTCGCCGCTCCTGGGCGCGCTCCTCGGCTTCGGAATCATGGCGCTGGTGATGACGCTCTTCGGGCGCTTCTCGCAGCGCGCGGTCGACAAGTCGTTCCGCCGGTTGCAGCTCGTCTCGGCCGCGCTCTACTCGCTCGGTCACGGCGGCAACGACGCGCAGAAGACGATGGGCATCATCGTGATGGCGTTGATCTCGGCCGGCTACGTGGCGCCGGCCGCAATGGGGCAAGCGCCGCACGTTCCGTTCTGGGTCGTGCTCGCGTGTCAGGCGGCGATGGGGCTCGGCACGTTGACCGGCGGCTGGCGCATCGTGCGCACGATGGGGATGAAGATCACCAAGCTTCAACCGGTGGGCGGGTTCTGCGCCGAAACGTCAGGTGCGATCACGCTGTTCCTCGCGACCGCGCTCGGCATCCCGGTCTCGACGACGCACACGATCACCGGCGCGATCGTCGGCGTCGGCAGCGTGCGCCAGCTGAGCGCGGTACGATGGGGAGTGGCGCAGCGGATCGTCTGGGCATGGGTCCTGACGGTTCCCGGAGCAGCCCTGATGAGCGCAGCCGCGCACGTCGTTCTGTCACGGCTCTTCACTCGCTGAGACCCCCATGTCCAAGAAGCCGATGCGGCAGCGCGAGCGACGACTCGAGCGATCGCTTCGCAGCATCGTGCTCTCGATCGTCGCGGCGCCGCTCGCGGGCGCGGTCGGTTGCCACGCGGACGACGGCGAGGGCGCGATCGATGACGCCTCGTTCGCCGAGTCGTCCGTGATCGACGCGCGAGCCGCGGTCGATGGCGTGGGACCCGACGCCACTGCGAGCGCAGACGCCGCGGCGTGCGAGGCGGTGACGATCGTCGACGCCGCGCTCGAAGACGTCCCCGACGGGTGCGCGAGCTTTCACTACCTGCCGTGCGGCCTCCCGCGCGACGCGCAGGTCTCGTCGTGCCTCGTCGATCTCTTCACGTGCGCGGGCGTCTGCGGCACGAGCCCGCCGTTCCTCTATTGCCAGCTGGTCAACTGCAACGAGGCGGGGGTGGTCCCGGGCGCGGCGACGATCCTCGATTGTCTGAGCTGCAACGGGATCGCCGGGCGGCGACCGCGCGGACTGTGCGCGGCGCGAACGACGTCCACGACGCCGGCGGGCGACTACTTCGCGTCGATGGCGCACCTCGAGTCGGCGTCGGTGCGGGCGTTTCGCGATCTGGAGCGATGGCTCGTCGCGTTCGATGCGCCGCGACGCCTCACGCGCGCGGCGCGCGAAGCGGCCGGCGACGAGCGGCGTCACGCACGCGCAGCGTCACGGCTGGCGCGCCGCTTCGGCGGCGCACTGGCGCGCCCGAAGGTTCGTTGCGTGGCGTCTCCGTCGTGGATCGAGCTGATGGACGACAACGCCGTCGAGGGGTGCGTCGGCGAGACGTTCGGCGCGCTTCTGGCGACGTGGCAGGCCGAGCGCGCCGAAGACCCGCGCGTGCGGCGAACGCTCCGGCATATCGCGGCCGACGAGACGCGCCATGCGGCCCTGTCGTGGGAGCTGCTGGCATGGGGAAAAGCGCGGCTTTCGGCGCGCGATCGGCAGCGCATGGGGCGAACGATCGACGGGGCGCTCGCGGCGATCGAGAGGCGTCCGGCGCAGCCCATGGACGAAACGGCGCGACGGATCGTGGGTCATCCCAGCCCTTCGGAGGAGCGCGATCTCGTGCGCGCGCTCACGCTCCTGGTCAGAACCGAGGCGCTCGTCGCATCGTGATGCGCCGGAGACCCGCGCCCCCGCCCGCCGTCGCGTAAGGTCCGCGCATGCTGATGCCGAAGCGCGCCCTCCTGCTTCTCCCCGTGGCGACGCTCCTCGTCCTTCTTCTACTGACGTCGCTCGCGGTCCCTGCGTGCTCTTCGTCGGACGACGTCGGCAACCCGGGGCTCGACGCGGGCGCCGATCAATTCGTCGCCACGGTCGACGCCGCACAAGACGTGACCCCTCCCGACGCCGCCAACGATTGGCTCGCGCCGCCCGTGATCACGCGCACGCTCGGCGAAGGGGCGCTGGGGCCGATGCGTCAGTCGTGCGCGTTCGAGGCGGGCGCGTGGCCGGCGGAGACGCTCGGCACCGAGATCCCGGTCGGCGCCGACATTCCGATCAACCACGTGATCGTGATCATGCAGGAGAACCGCTCCTTCGATCATTACCTCGGGCGTCTCGTGGCCCAGGGCTACTACAAGCCCGGCGACTTCACGGTGGTGAGCGACGGCGGCATCGATGCCGGCAACGGCGGCGCGAACGACGCGGGCAGCGACGCGGGGGACGACGCCGGTGACGACGCCGGTGACGACGCGGGCAACGACGCCGGTCCCATCGTCGCGGTCGACTCGGGCCTCGGCCCGCCCGGCTCGGGCTTCTTGCACTCCGACGAGCTCGATGGACCGCCGGCCGGATGGTCCAACCTCGACAGCGACGGCGGCGGCGTCGTCCCGCACGCCGACAACGAGTATTGCTACAGCGTCGATCACAGCTGGCAAGGCCAGCACAACGACTACGACAACGGCCGCAACGACAACTTCGTCACGCAGAACAACCCCGACGGACAGCGCGCGTTCTTCTACGAAGACGACACGGTCATCCCCTTCTACTACGCGCTGGCGAGCACGTTCTCCGTGGGCGACCGTTACTTCTGCTCGGTCCTCAGCTCGACGTGGCCGAACCGCTACTTCCTCATGGCCGGCACGTCGTTCGGCATCGGCGACAACTCGTTCTGCGAGCTCGACACCGTCGCGCACCCCGTGCCGCAGATCTTCTCGCTCCTCGAGCAAGGCGGGCACTCGTGGATGGACTACACGGACGGTCCGCACATGGTGGAGTTCTTCGCGAACTTCGGGCTGAACAGCGACACGCTCACGCATTACGGCGACGTCGAGTGCGACATGCTCGGCGCCATCACCAACGGCACGCTCCCCGACGTCTCCTTCATGATGGGCGACGAGGTCACGCAGTACTCCGACGAGGGGCCGGCTGACTTGCCGGGCGTCGGCGGGCAAGTCGTGGAGACGATCCTTCGGACGTTGTTCGCGTCGCCGTCGTGGAAGGACACGGCCGTGTTCATCACGTACGACGAGAACGGCGGCATCGCCGATCACGTCCCCCCCGCTCCGGCGTGCGAGCCGGACGGTTACGCTCCGCACGACGGAAACAACGCCCCGCTCACGCCTGGCAAGTTCGATCAGACCGGGTTCCGCGTGCCGTTCATCGTCGTCTCGCCATACGCGCGTGCGCACTTCGCGTCGCACACGGTGCACGATCACACCTCGATCACGCGGTTCATCGAGGCGCGCTTCGGTCTCCCTGCGCTCACCGGGCGCGACGCGAACGCGCTGCCGCCCATGGAGATGTTCGACTTCAAGAACCCGCCCTTCGTGACGCCTCCGAACATCACCGCGAAGACGCCGGTCGACCCGGCGGTGCTCACGCAGTGCAAGCAAGTGCTCGCGCCGCTGGCGTGCACCACGAAGTGACGCGCGCCCGTCAGCGCGACTCGGGCGCGGGGTCGAACGCCGGATCGCACGCCCACGCCGGGCATCCGTGGGTCGCTGGCCACACCGCGAGCTTGTAGCCCGGGTCGCACAGCGGGATGTAGAGCGGGCACACGCCGATCGTCGTGCAGCCGTTGAACGCGAGGCAGCGCGACGAGTCGCGCGTGTACGTCGCGACGCTCCCTTCGCCGCACGTGCCGCCGGCCGGCGCGCATTTCGCGCCGTCGAGCACCGGGAGGTAGATCGTGGTCGCCACGAGCGCCGCGCTCTCCTGGCTCACCGATCCGGAGACGAGCGCGCCGCCTTCGAGCACGCGCGCCGAGAGCCACGTCTGATCGAGGAACGGGACGCGGGCCTTGGAGAAGTCGACGCGCGCGATCT
This sequence comes from Myxococcales bacterium, assembly GCA_003151595.1. Next base: position 79,716 of record PLXW01000102.1, on the reverse strand, counting down.
CGGTCTGCTGGCCGAGGTTCACCTCGGTCGCCACGTCACCTCCGCGCACCGGGCGCGCTTGAAAATAGCTGTCGGCCGCCGTCGCCGCCAAATCAGGGAGCGCGCGATACACCGCGAGGGCGACGAACGTCTCGCCGCGAATCGTTCCCAGCGCAGCCACCGTTCGAGGAGTATCGAGCGCCGCTTCGAGCGACTCCGAATTGCACCCCGCCCGCCCCAGATCGATCGCGCCGACGTACTGCGTGCCCGTCGCGGTGTTCAGCTCGTCGATCGCGTAGTGATACCCGTCGCTCGTCTTGGACACGAAGAAGAGCTTGGCAGCCTCTGTGAGCTGCGGCTCTGCGCTCGTGTCACCCTCTTGCGCGATCAGCTGAACCTCGCGTGGCGTGGATGCACTGGATACCTCGCCGTGCGACGCCTCGGGCCCCGAGGAGCACCCCGTCATGAGCGACGCCAGAGCCCACAGAGTCGAACAGCCTATCCAAGTCGCTTTCATGATCGGACCTCCTGATGAGGATCGATTGCAGCGCGCGTGCCGCGTCAGCAGGCGGGGCGGCGATCGCCGGAGTCACGGCCTGACGAACTCGAGGAGAAAGCGGTCCTGCTCCTCGAGCGGCGTCGGATTCGAAGCGAGGATCGCGTCCCACTCGTTGGGGTTCGCGTCGTTTCGCAGGAAGCGCCCCTCGGTCACGAAGACGAACCCCGCCGCTTCGACCTGACGCCTGACGTTCGTCGACTCTTGCGCGTGGAGCGCGTGGAGGTTCACCGCGCTCGGGCCGTTCATGCGCGGACGAAAATCGAGGACGACGTACGCGCCTCCCGGCGCCAGGGCCTCGAACGCGGCGCGGTTCATCTCCGAGGTGCGGACGCCGAGCGCCTCGACGGTTCGATATGGGAGCGCGAGATAGACCAGATCGAGATTGCGCGCGCGCGCCGGGAGCGGCGACGCGAGCTCGCGATCGACGCGGGTGACGGGCGTGTTCACGGAGCGGCTCAGTCGCTCGCGCAACGCCGAGCTCACGGTCGTTCGCGCGACGAGCGACGGCGGCTCGTTGGCGAACACCTGACCGCTCGCGCCGACGGTCCGCGAGAGGAGCTCGGTGAGATAGCCGCCACCTGCCGTGAGCTCCGCGACGCGCATCCCGGGACGCACGTCGAGGAACGTGAGCAGATCGGCGCCCTGGTAGCGTGCGTCGAGCGCTCGGTCGCGCGGATCGCGATCGGTCTCCGCGACCACCGCGAGCGACGCCGGAGTGTCGTTGACCTCGGTGACGGCGTGCGTGTTCTCGACGACGGCGGCCGTGTTGCGGATTGGAACGTCCGGTACGGTCGAAGGATCGCGCGGAGCCGGCCCGGCGTTGCAAGCGGCCGCAACCGCCAGCAAGACGAGCGAGAGGGACGAGAGGGTTCGTGAAGGCATGACACACCTCCTGCGCCTCTGGCCTTCATCAATCGTGCCGCGGCGAGCATCGACAACCCAAGGCGCCACGCTCTACTCTCACGCCATGGACAAGCGGCTCCCGCTCGCGTCGTTTCTCGCACTCGCGGCCATCGGATGGGCGGACGGCTCGCTCCAGCGCGTCGAGCAAGACGGCCTCACCCGTGCGGCGAAAGAGTGCGAGCTCACGGCCGACGAGCTTGCTCTCGTGGCGCGCGCGACGACCGAGCGACGCACGCTCGACGGCGTCGATCTCAGTGGCATGTCGCGATGGGAACAAGTGCTCACGTACGCGCTGGCCTCATGGTTCGCCGCGCTCGACGGCGTCATCTCCACGAGCGAGCACGAGACGCTGACGCACGTCGGCGAAAAGCTGGGGCTCGACACGGCGTTGCGCGCTCGCGCGGCGGCTGCGGCGAACGACATCGCATGCATCCCGGGAGCGGGGAGACCCGACCGCTACGATTTCGTGAAGCTCGTCGCGCGCCTGCACGAACGCCTGCCTCAGCTCGCGAAGGACGCACCCGCCGACGCATGACGGTCACCGCTCGAGCTCGCGAAAGCGCCGGCTGCGCTTGTTCCTTGCACGATAGCGGGATGTGGCAGTCATGATCCCGCTGCGCGTCTTGCTCGTCGAAGACTCCGAAGCCGACGCGGGGCTCATTCTCCGCGAGCTGGCACAGCGCGGGTACGCGCCGGTGTCCAAGCGGATCGAAGACGCAGCCTCCATGCGCGCTGCGCTCGCCGAAGGAGCGTGGGACGTCGTCCTCAGCGACTGGGCGATGCCGACTTTCAGCGCTCCGGACGCGCTCCGCATCCTCAAGGAGCACTCGCTCGACATCCCCTTCATCATCGTCTCGGGGAGCATCGGCGAAGAGACCGCGGCCGAGGCCATGCGCGCCGGGGCGCACGACTTCGTGCTCAAGGACAGGCTCGCGCGGCTCACGCCGTGCGTCGCGCGCGAGCTGCGAGAGATCGAGAGTCGCCGCCAGGCCACCGCCGCGCTCCGCCGAAGCGAGGACCAGCGCCGGAGCGACGAGGCCCGTTACCGCGCGCTCATCGAACGAAGCGCGGACCTGATCTCGCTCCAGGGGCTCGACGGGACGTTCCTCTACATGAGCCCCGCGGTCGAGACGATCCTCGGCTACGTCCCCGCTCAATTCGTCGGGCAGAGCGCGCTCTCGCTCGTGCACTCCGAAGATCGCGACGCCGTGGCCGCGGCGATGGAGACGATTCGCAGCGACGCCTCGCGCAGCGCGAAGGTGGAGTTCCGCGCCATCCACCGCGACGGGTCGACCCGATGGCTCGAGGCCACGGGCATGAACCTGCTCGCCGATCCCGCGGTGCGCGCGATCGTCAGCAACGTGCGCGACGTCACCGCCGTCGTCGCCTTGCGTCGGACCGAAGAGCAGCTTCGCCAGGCGCAGAAGATGGACGCCATCGGCAATCTCGCCGGCGGCGTGGCGCACGACTTCAACAATTTGCTCTCCGTGATCCTGAGCTACAGCCACATGCTCGCTCAAGACATGGCGCCGAGCGATCCACGGCGCGTGGACCTCGAGGAGATCGAGGCGGCGGGCAATCGCGCTGTCGAGCTCACGCGCCAGCTCCTCGCGTTCGGCCGGCAGCAGATCCTCCAACCGCGGATCGTGAACCTGAGCGACGTCGTGACCGGGATGACGCGCATGCTCCGGCGACTCATCGGAGCCGACGTCGAGCTGAACGTGATCGCCGCGCCCGATCTCGGCCTCGTGATGGTCGACCCGAGTCAGGTCGAGCAGATCGTCATGAACCTGGTCGTGAACTCGCGCGACGCGATGCCTCGCGGAGGCAAGCTCACGATCGAGACCACGAACGTGGAGCTCGACGACACCTACGCAGCCAGTCACGTCGGCGCCACGGCCGGCGCGCACGTGATGCTCGCCGTCACCGATACCGGCTCGGGAATGGACAAGGCGACACTCGCGCGAATGTACGAGCCGTTCTTCACGACCAAGGAGCGCGGCAAGGGCACCGGCCTGGGACTCGCCACGGTCTTCGGGATCGTGCAGCAGAGCGGCGGCAACATCTGGGTTTACAGCGAGCCCGGCAAGGGGACGACGTTCAAGGTCTACCTGCGACGCGAGGGGCCGGAGACCGCGGTCCAGTCCAAGATCGCGCTCACGCCGCCCAACGGCACGTTGATGGGCGCGGAGACGATCTTGCTCGTCGAAGACGAAGAGAGCGTGCGCGTGCTCACGGCCGCGATCCTGCGGCGATTCGGGTACCACGTCATCGAGGCGCTCAGCGGCGGCGACGCGTTCTTGGTCTGTGAGCAGCACACCGCCACGATCGATCTGCTGCTCACCGACGTGGTGATGCCACGGATGAGCGGCAAGCAGCTCGCCGAGCGCCTGCAGCCGCTGCGTCCAAAGATGAAGGTGCTCTACATGTCCGGATATACCGACAACTCGATCGTGCACCACGGCGTGCTCGACTCGGACGTGGCGTTCCTCCAGAAGCCGATCACGCCGGCGACGCTCACGCGCAAGGTTCGAGAGTTGCTCGACGCGAAGTGAAGGTTCGTCTCTTCGGCGGACGTGACGGTGCGCGCGCAGCGCGACAGGCGACGATTGACCACATCTCCGTGGGGGTCCATACGCGTGGTATCATGCGGCCAGCCCGCGCTCCCTGGTGACGATAAAACCGAAGGCAACCATCGCGAAATCGGAGAGCGCGTTCCCCATCGTCGCCGTGGGCGCGTCTGCGGGTGGGCTCGAGGCGTTCGCGAGCTTGCTGCAAAGCCTGGACGCGCGCAGCGGGATGGCGCTCGTCCTGATTCAGCACCTCGACCCGACGCACGCGAGCTTCCTGCGTGAAGCGCTGGTGAAGACGACGAAGATGGTCGTCGCCCAGGCGGAAGACCGCATGCGCGTGGAGCCGAACCACGTTTACGTCATTCCGCCGAACACCTGCCTCGGGATCAAGGCCGGACGGCTGACCCTCGCTCCTCGCCCGGAAGATCCCAAGGTCCGGCATCTACCGATCGACTTCTTCTTTCGCGAGCTCGCCGCCGAGAAAGGGAGCCACGCCATCGGCGTCGTCCTCTCGGGCACCGCATCGGACGGCACGCAGGGGTTGAAGGCGATCAAAGAGGCGAGCGGCATCACGTTCGCGCAGGAGCCGAAGTCGGCGAAGTTCGGCGGCATGCCTCAGAGCGCGGTCGACGCCGACGTCGTCGACTACTGCCTCCCGATCCCCGAGCTCGCCGAAGAGCTCACGCGCATCGCGCGGCACCCGTACGTCCGCGAGCCCGAAGAGACGGCGCCCATTCGCGACGCATCCGTACTCACGAAGATCTTCGCCCTCGTGTGCAGCGCCGCGCACGTCGACTTCAGCGAGTACAAGTCACCCACGCTGGAGCGACGCCTCGCGCGGCGCATGGCGCTGCGAAGAGTGGGCACGCTCGGCGAGTATCTCGCAGTGCTCGAGAAGACGCCCGCCGAGGTCCTGGCCCTGCGCGACGACGCGCTCATCCACGTCACGTCGTTCTTCCGCGATCCGGAGGTCTGGGAGAGCCTGAAAACGAGCGTCTTTCCGGCCATCATGAAGGACAAGGCGCACGGCGCGCCGATTCGCATCTGGGTCGCGGGGTGCTCCACCGGAGAAGAGGTCTACTCGCTCGGGATAGCACTCATCGAGTTCCTGGGAGACTCCGCCCAGCCGATCCAGATCTTTGGATCGGACCTGAGCGCGAAGGTCATCGAGATCGCGCGGGCGGGGATCTATCCGGACAGCGCGCTCGGGCATGTGAGTGACGAGCGACGGCGGCGATTCTTCGTGAAGGCCGAGCGGGGCTATCGAATCGTGAAGAGCGTCCGAGACATGTGCGTCTTCGTTCAGCACGATCTCGCGCGCGATCCCCCCTTCTCGAAGCTGGACCTGGCGAGCTGCCGCAACGTCCTCATCTACTTCAATCAGACGCTCCAGAAGCGCGTCGTGCCGACGTTGCACTACGCGCTCGCCCAGCCCGGGTTTCTTCTCCTCGGCCGCGCCGAGAACATCGCGGGGTTCAAGCACCTCTTTCAGCCGCTCGACAAACATCACAAGATCTTCGTCCGTACGGCGGTGCCAAGCACGCTGCGATTCGCGCGGCGGTCGGAGATGCCGGTGCGCACCGAGAGGTCCCCGGGCCCTTCCGACCATCGGCCCAACGAGCGCGACGCACCGGGACAGCTTGGCCTCTCGCAGCGGCTCGATCGCCTCCTGCTCGGTCGCTACGCGCCGCCCGGAATCGTCGTGAACGAGAAGATGGATATTCTCGAATTCCGCGGGCAGACGGGGGCTTATCTCCAGCCCGCGCCCGGCGAGCCGCAGACCAACGTGATGCAGATGGCGCGCGACGGGCTGGGCCTGACGCTCCGAGCGACGATCGAGAGGGCGCGGAAAGACTCGATGCCGGCGAGGGCGCCCGGGATCGAGTTCGACTCCGGCGGGTCGAAGAGGACCTGTGACGTGCTCGTGATTCCGCTGATGGGCGCGACTCCTCGCGAGGCTCTCTACGTCATCCTCTTCGAGGAGGCGGCGCCGGCGTCGCGACGCACGAAGAAGCCTTCGCGGACACGCGCACCGGACGCGGCGAAGGACAAGGGGCGCGTCCCCAAGCTCGAGCAAGAGCTCGCGGGGACGAAAGAGTACCTCCAGACGCTCATCACCGAGCACGGCCGAGCCAACGACGACCTCGGCACCGCCAACGAGGAGCTCGTCTCGGGTAACGAAGAGCTTCAGAGCATGAACGAGGAGCTCGAGACGGCGAAGGAGGAGCTCCAGTCGATCAACGAGGAGCTCACGACGGTCAACGACGAGCTTCAGAGTCGCAACCTGGAGGTCACTCAGGTCAACAGCGACCTCGTGAACTTGCTGACGACGGTCGACATTCCGATCCTGATCCTGGACGGCGACCGAAAGATTCGCCGCTTCACGCCCAAGGCGCGGCGGATCCTCAACGTCCTCCCGAGCGACATCGGGCGCCCGTTCGAGGACATCAAGACGAACATCGACGTCGCGGATCTCGATCACGAGATCGCCGAGGTCATCGAGACGATGGCCGTACGCGAATCCGAGGTCCAGGATCGCGACGGCCACTGGTATCGGCTTCAAATTCGCCCCTACAAGACGACCGAGAACCGCATCGACGGCGCGATCGTGTCGCTCTTCGACATCGACGCGCTGAAGCATCTCATCGAGAAAGCGAACACCGCGAACTCCGAGGCGGAGCGCGCCAATCACACCAAGGATCAGTTCCTGGCGACGCTCTCGCACGAGCTCCGCACGCCGCTCTCGAGCATGCTGATGCGCGCGCAGCTCCTCGGCCGCGGCGGGATGGACGACGCGAAGGTCAAACGCGCGGGCGAGGCCATCGAAGCAGGCGTGATGATGCAAGTGCAGCTCATCGACGACCTGCTCGACGTCTCCCGGATCGTGACCGGCAAGCTCCACATGGAGCGCCAGGCGGTCGATGTCGCGCCTCTGTTGACCGCCGCCATCGACGGACTCTCCGCGAGCGCGGCACGGAAGTCATTGAAGCTCGAGGTCGACCTCGGAAACTCCGACGCGATGGCGAACGTCTACGGCGACGAGACGCGTCTTCAACAGGTGGTGTCGAATCTCGTCGCGAATGCGATCAAGTTCACGCCGGTGAACGGAACGGTGCGCGTGTCGCTCACGACCGTCGATGGGGACGCCGTGATTCGGGTGAAAGACAGCGGGATCGGGATCGACGCCGCCTTCCTGCCGAACGTCTTCAATCGCTTCACGCAAGAGAACAGCTCGATGACGCGCGCGTACGGCGGGCTCGGGTTGGGCCTCGCGATCGTGAAGCACCTCGTCGAGCTCCATCAGGGGACCGTCACCGCGGAGAGCCCAGGTACCGGGAGAGGCGCGACGTTCACGGTGACGCTCCCGCTCATGAAGGCGTCGCGCATCAACGTTCCGACCTCGAAGTCTCCGCTCGCAGGCGCGGTCATCGACTCCTCGATGCTCAGGGGGATGCGAATGCTCGTCGTCGACGACGACCGCGCTACGGCCGAAGCCATCGGCGACATGCTCGGGCAGATCGGCGTCGACGTGAGGCTGGCGCAGTCGTCCGCCGAAGCGACGACGGCGCTCGATGAGTTTCATCCGCAGCTTCTCCTCTGCGACATCGCGATGCCGGGCGAAGACGGCTACGTGTTCATTCGCAAGCTGAGGGAGCGGAGCGTCGCACATTCGGGAGACATCCCTGCGCTGGCGTTGACGGCGTTCGCGCGCGACGAAGATCGCGAGCGGGCTCTCGCGGCCGGTTACCAGATGCACATCGCGAAGCCGGTCGACATCGACGACCTGACGGTGGCGGTGCTCGCCCTCGCGGCGAGCCGCACGCCGAGCGCGATCCCTGCCTGAGAGAGGCGCTCTTACGTTAGGCGCGCGGGTTCTTCTGAATGTAGCTGCGCATCACCTCGATCATCTCGAGCGGCAGCGCGAGGACGACCGTGTTCGACGCGCTGGGGCCGAGGCCGTCGATCGTTTGAAGCGTTCGTAGCTGCATCGCGCCGGGGCTCGCGGCCATCGTGGAGGCGGCTTCGGCGAGGGCCGCGGCGGCTTGGCGATCGCCGTCGGCCTTGATGATCGTCGCGCGCTTCTCGCGCTCGCTCGACGCCTGGCGGCTCATCATCTTCTTCAGCTCCTCGGGGACGCTGATGTCCTCGAGCTTGATGGCCTCGACGTGGAGCCCCCACGAGCGGCTCGCCCCTTCGATGTTCCGCGCGATCTCGGCCTCGAGGCGATCTTGGTGCGACAGGAGCTCGTCGAGCGTGAGCTTGCCGGCGACGTCGCGGAGCGTGGCTTGCGCGAGACGCCAGATCGCCGAGCGGTAGTCCTGCACGTCCATCAGCGCCTTCTGCGCGTCGACGACGCGGAAGAAGATGACGCCGTTGACCACCACCGGCACGTTGTCCTGCGTGATCGCTTGCTGCTGCGCGATGGGGACGGTCTGCACGCGCATGTCGATGAACATCGCCGTGTCGAAGATCGGAATCAGCACGCGAAGCCCGGGCTCCGCGGCGAGCTGAAAGCGGCCGAGGCGAAGCACGACCATCCGCTCCCACTGCGCGACGACCTTCACGCTCGACGCGAGAACGATCCCGATGAACAGGCCGGCGACGAGCGGCACGAAGAGCGCGGTCGGATCGTGCGTTCCGGAGAAGGCGAGCATCCCGAGGACGACGCCGGCGAAGACGCTGCTGAAAAAGAGGAGAGTCGAGACCGCAGCGGAGGGGCGCATCGCGCGATGCTGCGCTCTTCCCGGCGCGTGGTCATCAGTGAAAGGGAGCGCCCTAGAGCGCGGCGACCTGCCGCGGCGACTCGGCGAACGGATAGAAGGTGACCCCCGCGATCGCCGTTCCTCCAGCGCCGACCCCGCCTTGCGCGCCCGACGTCCCGCCGATCTCGATGAAGAACGAGCTCCTCGGCGTGTAGAAGAACTCGAAGCCGAAGTGCCCCCCTCCGCCCATCGCCGGCTTGGCGTTCGCGAGCCCGCTCACGGCTTGAAAGACCTGCGCGCCGCCTCCGCCGTAGATGCGCGCGAAGTTGAGGAACACGGGTGAGGCGCCATAGAGCTCGAGGCGACCGCCGACGTCACCGCGGTACGACGCGCTCGTCACGTCGTGGAGGAACATCGGGCGCGCGACCATGCCCCAGTTGGCGTGAAACGGAATCTTCACGCGAATGCCCTGCTCGAACGTGCCGCCAAACAGGCCGTTCTCGTAGCTGAGGCTCACCGCTCGCCCGTTCGGAGCACGCCACGGCACTCGCGCGCCGAAATCATCCGAGGCAGGAGCCGCTTCGTCTGCGCTCGCCGCGCGCGAAGCCGTCGCCGCCACGAAGAGCAATCCACCGATGAGGAACCTTCGAATCATCCCAGCACCCCTCCATCCTGAAGTCGGCGCGAACGAGCGCGCGCGATCGGGCAGAGCACCGTTCGTGCCGTACGCTGACGCCCGGGGAAATAGGGGGTGACGTGAGTGGGTGACGCCGGGGGTCCTCGTCGAACCCGTATCAGGAAGTTCACGCGTCCTCCGCTGGCGGCGTACGGTGGACGGCAAGGAGCCACGCAGATGCAATCTCTCGCGACCAATCCGGCGTTTCTCGCGTACGCCGGCATGATCATCGTGCTGTCGCTGAACTTGCTCGTCCTCTGGGGCTACAGCGGCGCGGTGCGTGGCAAGTCGAAGACGACGCCCAACCCGGAAGACGCGAAGGGGAGCGGAGCCGCGGTCGTCGAGGTCGAGCCGCCGGAGGTCGCGCGTGTTCTACGGGCTCACAAGAACGCGATGGCGAACATCGTTCCGTTCGCGTTCCTCGGGATCGTCTACGTGCTCGCCGGCGGGTCGTCGACGATGGCGCACGTCCTCTTCGGCGTGTTCACGTTCGCGCGGGTCGCGCACTCGTTCGCGTACCTGAAGGGCAAGCAGCCATGGCGATCGATCTTCTTCGGCCTCGGCGCGCTCACGACGCTCATTCTCATGGGGATGATCGTGAAGTCGCTGTGCATGGCGTGCGGCTCCTGCGCTTCGTGACGGCCGCGAATCTTCGCGACATGGACTAGGCTCGGCCCCCGATGATGGGTCTCCCCGGCAAGGTGTGCTTGGTGACCGGCGGCGCGGGGGGCATCGGCGCGGCGACGTGCGCGGTGCTCGCGACCGCGGGGGCGCGCGTGGTGCTGCACTACCACTCGAGCGAGGCGGTCGCGTCGGCGCTCGTCGCGCGCTTCGGCAAGGAGAAGATGGTCGCCGTGAAGGCGGACCTCATGCAGCCACTCGGCGCCGCGAACCTGTGGCAGGCGGCCGTCGCGGCGTACGGCGCGATCGACGTCGTGAACAACGCGGCGACGATGCCCGCGGCTCGCCTCGGCGACGATTGGCATACGTGGCATCGCGCGTGGGACGAGACGCTGCGGGTCAACCTCGTCGCCGCGGCCGATCTCTCGCGCGAAGCGGTGAAGCACTTTCGGACGCGCGGCGGCGGAGTGCTCATCAACATCGCTAGCCGCGCGGCCTTTCGCGGCGACACGCTCGAGTACATGGCGTACGCGGCGTCGAAGCCGGGTCTGGTCGCGCTCACGCGGAGCATCGCGCGCGGCGCGGCTGCCGACGGCGTCGTGGCCTACACGATCGCGCCCGGGTTCGTCGCTACGTCGATGGTGAAGCCGTTCGTCGATCAGTACGGCGAGGAGTCCATCGTGCGCGACATACCCATGGGCGAGATGGCACCCCCTCACGAAGTGGCCAGCGTCGTCGCCTTCCTGGCGTCGGGCGTCGCGCGCCACGCCACGGGGACGACGATCGACATCAACGGGGCGTCGTACGTGCGCTGAGTGAGTTACCGCGCGGGTTGATCACGTTGCGGAAGAGCACGAGACCGATCGGCCCGCACAGCGTGATCGCGCCGACGACGACCCAGAGCATCGACGAGTGCCGCGGCCCCTCTGGCGGGCAGTACGCCGTGAGCAACCGCCCGGCGATCATCGACACGAAGAACTTTGCGAAGAAGTACGGAAGCACCGCGAGGCTCACGTACGTCGACTCCCGCCCCTTCGGCGCGATGAGAACGTTGTACTCGTAGCTGCGAGGCGACCACAGCGCTTCGCCGAACGTGAGCACGACGATGGCCGCGACCTGGATCGTGGTCTCGGCCCCCAGCGCGAAGATGAACGGCGACGCGGCGGTGATGAAGGCGCCGATCACAATGACCTTGAACGCATCGAGCTTGCGCGTGAGCGCCGTCGCCAGCGGCGTGAAGATCAAGATGAGCCACGAGTTCAGCGCCCACAAGTTCCCCCACGCGAAGTCCTCGCCCCGCTCGCGCGTGATGTACTTGGGCCACGTCGTGTTCATGTGGACGAAGATCGCTTTCACGAGCACGAGCAGGCCGATGAGCATCATGAACCGCCAGAACCCGCGATCGGCCACCACCTCCTTCATGAGGACGAAGGGGTTAGTCGGCTTCTTCGCCCGGCCGGCCGGAGCGTCGCCTGGCTCCAGCGCGCGGGCGGGGATGTTCGCGTCTTCGCGAACGAAGAGCGTCGCCACGAACCCGAGGAACGCGGTGACCGTGCCGAGGCCGATGATGGCGCGGTAGGCGCTCAGCTCGGTGGCGCCGACGATCGGAAGCGCGAACGTTCGCAGCACGAGCTTGTGCGTCGCCGGATCGACGAAGAGCGCCTTGGTCTGATCGATCAGCGTGCCAGCAAGCACGCCACCGACGTTGAGCGAGATATAGAAGAACGAGAACGCGATCGCGGCCGTGCGCCGCGACGAATATTTGTGGATCGCCGTGATGAGCACGGGAGATCCGCTGGCGAGCGCGAACGAGTACGCCACCAGCGCGGCCAGGGCGAGCGGGGCCGAGGGGGTGATGCACATCAAAGAGCGCGTGAGCATCGCTGCGCCGAACGAGAAGATGAGGGTACGGCGCGTGCCGACCACGTCGGCGATCGAGCCGACCAGAAACGCGAACAACGAGAGGAGCGCGCTGAAGACGCCGAACCAGTTGCTCGAGCGGTTGTCGTCGAAATGGAAGTCGCTCGTCAGCCAGAGCGAGAGCACCGACATGAACGAGTACAGGCCGATGTACTCGAAGACGATCGCCGCGTACGTGAGCCAGAGCTCACGCGGCGAGTCGAGCAACGCGCGCAGATCCTCAAGGTAGGTCGTCGCACGCGCGTCGCTCGCCGCGGATTCATTCACTCCCGCACGCTAGCGGTCTCGCCTTACTGGCAGAAGCCCTTCGGCGTGCACAGTCCGCTCGACGGCGACGGGCACTCGGCCGGATCCGGTTGCAGGCCACCGGCCGCGGTATAGGTGCACGCCTTCGTGCAGGTGAGCGGACCATTCACCGGCTCGCAGAGGTTGAACGGAAGGGTGAAGCAGTTGCTCTGCTGCCCCTGAAGCTGGCACGGGTGCCCGTAGTCGCTCGTCGATGCATCGCTCCCGCCGGAGCCTGCGTCGGTCGGCAACCCCGCGTCGATCGGACCGCCGCCGCCGGCGTCCGGCGCCGCGCCGCCATCACCGCCGCCGCCGCACGGCGGACACGAGTACGAGCTGCCGCAACCATCCGGCAGCGTCGCGCCGCAGATGCCACCGCCGCACGCCTGGGCTTCCGAGATCGGCGTGCATGCGCCGGCATCGGGTTGGCAGGTCGGGCACTGGATCGGCTGTCCGCAGCCGTTGTTGATCGTTCCGCAGTTGCCCGGTTGGCACGTCGCCGGGACGCACGATCCGGCATCGATGGGCGGCGAGCCGCCGTCCTGACCGCCGCACGGCTGGCACTGGTACTCGCCACCGCACCCGTTGGAGACGCTGATTCCGCATTGCGCGCCGCACGCTTGCTGCTGCGAGATGCATGAACCGCCGTCGCCCGCCGCTCCACCACCGTCGCCGGGTGGCCCGCCCGCGTCGACCGGTCCACCCGCGTCGACTCCTCCGCACGGCGGACAGACGTAGCTGCCGCCACATCCGTCAGGCAGCGTGACGTTGCACTCGTTGGCGCACGCTTGGCCCTGGCCGATCGGTTTGCAAGGACCGGCGTCGACTCCGCACTGACCGCACGTCAGCGGCTGTCCGCATCCGTCGTTGAACGTTCCGCAGTTGCCCGGCTGACACGTCGCGGGGACGCACGAGGAGCCGGCGTCGGAAGTGCCGCCACCGCCGTCGCCGCCGCACGGGCCGCAGTCGATCTTGCTGCACTGGTTGCTGATCGTTCCGCACACGCCTTGCGGGCACGACGTGATCGGCGTGCACCCGCCGCCGTCACCGTTCGCGCTGGCGTCGCTCGGGCCGACGGAGCCTCCGTCAGTCGGAGGAAGCGAGGCATCGGGGTTGCCGGTGCCGGAATCCGGGAAGCTCACACCGCCGTCGCCGGGAGCGCCGCCGTCGGGGATCGCCGAGCGGAAGAACGTGTACATCGACGTCGGGTCGGACGAGCCGGCGGCCATGACGAAGTAGAAGTCGAAGGGCGTGCCGCGGAAACCGATGTACGCGAGGCCGGTGCCGTCGTTCGCGTTGATGAGGCACGTGCCGTTGGCCGTGCAGTCGGTGACCGCCGTCGCCTGCGGATCGAACGTCGCGAGGAAGCCGTCCATGGCCTCGCTCACCTGGGGCCCGGGGCTCGCCCAGTTGATCGTGACCGCGACCCCGTCGCGCGTGAGCGTATGCAGCCCGGCGACGTATGTGTGATTTCCGAAGCCGCCGTTCGCGCGGCTGAAGAACGTCATCGTGCCGGTGTAGTTCGCCGTGAAGTTCATCATCAGCGGGAGGCGGGAGGCCGGGTCGTACTCGACGAGCACGTCCTGGTTCGCCCCCCACGTGAGCGCCGAAGCGCCCGCGAAGGTCGTGGCCGTCGCGGGGTTGCCTGCGCAGTTGATCGCTTCGGCTTGATCGATCGGCGTGTTGCCCGCGTTCCAGTTCACGCCGGCGTACTGGTTCGGCGGCTGGAGATCGGAGGCGAGCATGATCGGCCAGCGCGTGCTCGGATCGCACGAAGGCCCCGAGTCGGCCAACGCGCCACCGTCGCCGACGCTCGAGTCGGGTACGTTTCCTCCGCCATCGTCGGGAGGAAGACTCGCGTCGTGCGTCCCTCCGCCCGAGTCGAGCCCGGGCCCCGACCCGCTGTCGTCGCTGTTGCTGGAGGCGTCGTCACCGCCGGTCGAGGCGTCGTTCTCGGGAGCCGCAGAGTCGACCGCCGGCGAGCCCGCGTCCTCGTCGACGCTGGCATCGGGCTGCGCGTTCGAACCGCTGTCCTCTTGATTGGGTGTGCCGCCGTCGTCGCCGAAGACCGGCGGCGCGGTCGGAACGAAGCAGAGGAACACCGAGAAGTGCGTCGTCTGCGCGGCCGCGTGCGACGAGTCGGCGATCGACGTGGGAAGCGGCGTGTAGTCGGTCGTTCCTGCCGGCGCGGTGTAGATGACGATGTCGCTCGCGGTCTTTCCCGGCGGCAAGAGCGACGAATCGAAGTCGAGCGTGACGGTGACGGGGACCGCGAACTTCGTCCCTTCAGGACCGAACGTGTACGGCGTTCCCACCGCGCGACCACCCGACGGAGGCGCCGCGTTCGGAGTCTGATCGACCGTCACGTTCACGTTCGCGGGGAGCGCGCCCGCGGGGATCGCGACGCCCGCGCCGGTGGACGTGGAGACGACGCCGCCTTGGGCGCCGACGACCTTCGTCGCATGCAGCGCCGGCGTGGTCTGGGAGCTCGAGCTCCCAGAACAGCCTGATGTTCCGAACGCACCGAGACTGAAGACGAGACCCGACACCACCACGGCCGCACGCATCACTCTCATGTTGATCCCCTCCCGGGAGAAGCGCGCTCCCGATCGAGGGAGCTTCAACGTTCCAGGAGACTGCCAAACGAGGCGCGCGCACAGACTGAACACGAGGGTCCGATCATTTTCGTGGGCCCTCACCGCACAACCGATGCGCCGAAGCGGCGCGCTCGTACCTAGAAGGCGATCGTCGTTCCTACGGAGAAGTTCTCATAAGAGCCAAGCTTCTCGTGGACCTCGTCGGCGTAGAGAACACCGAGATTCAGGCTGGCCTGCGGCGTCACGCGGATGTCGACGCTACCGCGCGGCTGGACCCAAACACCTGAGAGACCAAGTCGATAGTAGTCCGTGGTTACTTGGATCCCCGCGTTCAAGGTGACCAGATTTCGAATGGTCCACGAGTAGCCGGCGCTCACGTTCGGATCGACGTCATGACCCATGCCGAGGCCAAAGAGGATCGGCGAGTGGGAGTCGTCGTAGGTAGGGAGATGGACGCCAGCGCTGAGCGTGATGCGCTGATTGCGCGCGGTCCAGATGCGCGCGGCGACGTCGGCGGAGAGGCGCAAGTCGAGGCCCGCGGCGCTGCTCCACGTGTCGGCCTTGAGTCCGAGCGACGGCATCACCTCGACGCCGCCCGGGTTGCCGAAGCGGTACGCGAGCGCGGGGAACGGGACGCTCCACGAGAGGCGATCGGTGATGCGATACCAGAGACTCAGGCTCGTCGAGAGGCTGTCGGCGTAGCGGCCGTTGCCGTTCCCGTTCCCGTTGCCGACGTTCGAGCCGCCGTTGGCCAGGGGCCAGTACTGCGTGCCGAGTCCGAGGCTGGCGTTGAGCAACCAATGTTGCCCGGGCGTGACGCTCCATAGACTGAGCGCGGAGAGCGGTTCGTCCGGCGCACCACCGCCCGCACCCCCTTTCAACGCCAGCGCGCCGTTGCCCGTAGCTTCGAGCTGGCCGGGGGCGAGCGACACGGTCTCGCCGGCGGCGACGTCGATCTCCTTCGAATACACGCGACCGAGCGCGACGCGCCTCACGAGGTAACGAGCCGGCGGCACTGCGATGCGGACGACGCGCGCGGTGGGTGGAACCTCGGCGAGCGTGATGCCGGTGGGGAGGTGGATGACTTCGATCGGCGTGCTCGGCTGATCGATCTCGATCGCGCTCCCGCTCGTGTTCCCCCGGAGCGACGCGAGCACGATGTCCTGGCGGCCGCGGAGCTGGAGATCGAAGCTCGGGTGCTGCGGCGTCGGCGCCAGGCGCGCGCTGTCGCGCACGGTGCGCTCGCGGGCGTAGTCGTAAGCCTCCTCGAGCGTGACCTCGCCGTCGCCGTTCGTGTCGGCCGCGCCGAGGAGACCCGACGCGAAGTAGTGCGTGAAGAACGATCCGTGCGCGTCGTCGGCCTCGTGCGCGGCCTCGAAGCCGGAGCTCGACGAGACGAGCGCGGTCCCTTCGGTGGAGACGTTGAGGAGGTCGACCGGATCGAGCGGCGGACCGACGGTGACCCCTTTCGCTTGCGTCCAGCTCCCGCCGCGGCACGTGTCGAGCACGCCCACGCGGACGCGCGCCGTCATGCGCGAGAGGCGATCGCGAAGGTCGGCCACGGCGAGCGATTCGCCGTGCGGGTAGAGCGCCTGACCGTCGGAGTGACCCGAGTAATAGAAGAGGACGAGCGCGTCTTCGCTCGCCGACCTCGCGACCTCGTCGACCGCTTGCAAGAGATCGGCGGGCGTCGGGTCGAGCAGCAGGTGAACGTCGGCGGGGGCGAAGCGACCGACGCGCGTCAGCACATCGACCATCGCGCGCGCGTCGTCGTAGGCGAAGCGAAGCGGTGCGCGACCGGGAGGGGGCGCGTCGGCGCCGACTACGATGGCCACGCGGCGACGCACGAGCGGCTCGGCGGCCGACCCGCGCGAAGAAAGGAAGGTGACGAGTGTGAGGGTGGAGAGGAAGACGAAGATCGAAGAGAGAAAAGAAGATGAGTTTTTCACGGGCGCTCCTCGGGAATCACGAAGCGGACGACCCACGTCTGCGTGGAGCGCTCGGAGACATTGGCGACGTGCGCGAGCTCGTCGTCCGACAGGCGGGCGGCGCTCATCACCACGGCGATGCGTTCGGCGGACGACTCGCCGTCGACGACGAGCGTGAACGGGAGCGCGTCGTCGTTCGTGGGGCACGGCGCGTCTGCGAGTCGCGCCCATCCGCCGCGCGTGGCGTCTTCGGCGACGACGGCGACGTGCGCGAGATCGCCGCACGCGGCGCGGAGCGCGATGGCGTCGCCGGCGTGAACCGCTTCGCTGCCGTTCCAGATCTTCGTTTCGCTGTCGTGGTGCACGAGGACCTGCACCGAGGGCGTCCCCTTCACCCCCACGTACGTCGGCGGCGTCGGCGCCTTCCACGCGTTCGCGACGAAGAGAAGAACACCCGCCGCGAGCGCGAGGACCGTCGCGGCCGGCGCCACCATGCGGAGACGTCGCGACGACGAAGGCACGCGCGTCGCGGGAATGCACGCGTCGATGGCGTCTACCTCGTCGAGCATCGCCAGATACGCGCGGCACGGCGCGCACTCCGCGACGTGGCGTTCGAGATCCGGCGCGCCCTTGCGACCCGACGTCCAGTACACGTCGAGCGCGAACGTCGAGACCGTGTGCTCGGGGCTCGTCGTCATTGCGCGTGCTCCTTTCGCAACTCCGCTGATCGCTCGTCGAAGCGCTCGAGCAGCCGGCGGATCGTTCGCTCGGATACGCCCAGGACCACGGCGGCTTCGGGCTGGGAGAGGCCGTCGACGCGGCACAGCACCGCGGCTTCGAGCTCGTCGGGGGGCGTCGTGTCACTGAGCGCGCGAATCGCGATCTTGGCCGCGAGCGCCGCGTCGAGCGCTACGCCGCAGGAGGTCTCGTCGAGGTCCTCGCTCGGTCGCGTGCGCGCGCGGTCGCGGAGCGCGTCGATCGAGAGCCTCGTCGTCGTCCGGTAGACCCACGCTACGAGCGTCCGCTCGTCCGCGTCTTTCGCGAGCTCACCATGGGATTGCAGCAGTCGCACGAAGGCCTCCTGGGCGACGTCTTCCGCGGCCTGACCATCGCCGAGCATGCGCCGTGACTTCGCGCGAATGGGCGCGAGCAAGCGGCGATAGACGGCGGGGATGGGTGCAGCCACGGGGTGATGACGTCGGGTTCCACGTGAAGACGCGGACGGGCCCCCGAACCGGACACCCCCTAAGCGATTTTCGAACCACGCCCCGCGAGCGGGGCGCCGACGGCGACGTCGAGGCCTCGGCCCATCTCGTCATCCCACGCGCGACCTATGGGACGATCAGCGGCACGATCTTTTCGCCCGCGTCCCAGATATTGCTGATCGTGACCGGGGTACCCGCGGTGACGGCGCCGTTCGGCACGTAGCAAGCGCCGTTCGTGTCGGGCGAGCACGTCTGCGTGCAGGCGACGGGGGTCGAGGCGTCACCACACAGCGCTTGCGGATAGACGAGCGCACTGACCGTCGCCGTCGTGAGGCCGAACTCCTGGATGCACGTGGGCTGATCGCACGCCGCTCCGCCGTCGATGTAGCAGTGGGCCGGCATCGGCTCGGGCGCGAAGTACGTCCCGGTCCAGGGGAGCTCCCAGTAGCCTCCCGGCATGACCTCGACGACGACCGGCGAGTCGCACGTGTGGACGGGAGGGCAGGCGACTTGAAGCTGGCTGCACGTGTACTCGGCGTTGTGCTGGGCGACGTCGAGCACAGCGTTCGTGGCCGTGTCGGTGACGCCGAAGTTCAGACCGTCGCAGCGATACGCCGGCGTGCCGAGGTAGATGCCGCTGTCGCGGTGGTTCATCACGCGGATCGCGGTGGGGTTGCCCACCGCCGGGGTCGTGTAGTCGACGCAGTTCTGATCGGCGTCGACCGCCACGGCGGCGTCGCTGGAGTCGCCGGCGTCGCTCGCGTCGAGGGTGCTGGGCGCGTCTTCGGCGGGTCCGCCGGCGTCGGTGCCGGTGTCGGTGGCCGGCGAGGAGTCGTCTCCTTGAGGGACGAAGACGTCGTCGACCGTCGCGTCGAAGCACACTTCGAGCGTGCCGCACGCAGACGTCGCCGCGTCGGCGCCACCGGGCGCGACGTTGTCCGACGAGGTGCAGCCGTAGACCAGAGCCACCGCGACGAGCGGCGCGATCGTGATCGAGGCGAGGGCGAAACGCGCGTTCGGGCGGGGAAACGGCATCGTGCGACCCTATCCGCTTCCACGCTCGCCAACCGTCCGTCGCGAGGACGTGACCAAACGGTGACCGCACCTCAGCCGACGGCTCGCTACGAATTAAAGAGCCGATGTCCGTCGCCGTCCTCGTGAACGTCCACTCGCGTCACGGGTCCGAGCGGATTGGCGATCGCATCCGCGGCCTCCTGCCGCGCGCCAATGTAGGCGTGACGCACTCGCTGGAAGACGCGAGCGAATGGGTGAGCCGCGTGGTGCGCGACGACGCGCCGAAGGTCCTCGTGTCGGGCGGCGGCGACGGGACCGCGGTCGCCGTGCTGAATCACCTGCGGGAGGCGAAGCTCCAGGTCCCCGCGCTCGGTCTCCTGCCGCTCGGCACCGGCAACGCTTGGGCGCGCGCGACGGGCGTCGCCAGCAAGCGCGCCGGGCTTCGCAGCCTCGGCGGCCTAGCGAACGGACACGAAGTGCCGGTGCGGAACTTCGCCTTGGTCGAGACCGAAGGGCGCCTCACGCCGTTCGCCGGCACGGGTTGGGACGCGGAGATCCTCTCCGACTACAAGAAGATGATCGACGCCGAGCCGTCGCTCCTCGCGGCCAGTGGGGGCACGGCCGGTTACTTGCGGAGCCTCTTCACTCGAACGATCCCGCGAAGGCTGAGCGGCAAGGATCGGCCGAACGTGCGCCTCGTGAACCTCGGCGAGCCCGCGCTTCGCATCGACGACCAGGGGCACGCGGTCCCGGTCGCCGACGGCGGCGTGGGTGCGGTGCTCTACGAAGGCCCCATCAGCGTCGCCGGCGCATCGACGACCGAGGAGCTGGGCCTCGGCTTTCGCGCGTTTCGGTTCGCGCACTCGGTTCCGGGTCGACTCGCCGTGCGCATCTACGCGGCGACCACGTTGAACGCGACGCTGCGCATGCCGCTCCTGTGGCGCGGCGTGCATCCGCTGGCCGACGATCACAACTGGATGCTCACGCGCTGCCGCATGGACTTCGATCGCCCCGTGCCGTTCGAGATCGGCGGCGACCTCGCGGGCGATCGCACGTCGGTGGAGCTCAATCTCGCGAAGGAGTCGGTCGCGCTCGTCGACTGGCGCAAGATGGCGACGCGACGCGGGTGAGCGGCGCGGCTTCTCACGAAGCCGGCGGCATCAACGGCAAGTCGATCGTGAAGACGCATCCTCGTTCGACGACGGTCGCCTGGAGCGAGACGTGTCCTCCGGCGGGCGTGAACTTGAGCGCGTTCTGAAGAAGGTTGGCGACGGCGCCGGCGAGAATCTGGAGGTCGGCATCGACGTCGCTGTCGGCCATGGGCGTGACGCTCAGCGAGACACCGTGCATCGAAGCCTCCAGCGCCCCCTCGACTCCGGCGTATTCGACGAGCCCGCGCGCGTGGACGCGCTGGCGCTTGGCGCTCCCGGAGTCGAGACGCACTTCGACGAGCGCGCGATTGATGAGCGTCGTCATGCCGTACAGACTCCGCGCGAGGACGGCCGCGACGCTGCCGGCGACGGGCGCGCGGCCGCTTCGGATGGCCTGAAACGCGAGCTGCGCGGCCGCGATCTTGTTCCGCAGCTCGTGCGCGAAGACACCCGAGCGCTCGGTCTCGCCCGCCGCCATCGACTGGTCGCGGAGGCGCGCGTACTCGGTGACGGCCTCGGCGATCGCGTTGTCGAGGCACAGGTTGAGGCTGTGGAGCGAGACGCTTGGCGACCTTCGCGCGCGCGCGCGATGAGCGTTTCGCGGTTGGCCGTGATGAACTCGATCAACATGAAACCGCCTTCCCCTCGACCTCGACGCGGTTGCGACCACGCGCTTTCGCCGCGTAGAGCGCCGTGTCGCTGCGATGGAGCCACCCTTCGAGCGAGTCCTTCCCCGCATCGGGGCCGAGCGCCGCGATGCCGACGCTGATCGTCACGTACGGCCCGTTCGCCGCCGGCGCGTGCGGGATCCGGAGCGACTCGACGGCGCGCCGCACGCGATCCATCGCGACCGCGGCTTCGCTGAGCGTCTGCTCGGGGAGGAGCGCGAGGAACTCTTCGCCGCCGTACCGGTAGAAGCGGTCACCGCGCCGCAGCTCGCATTGAATCGCGTGCGCCACGCTCCGCAGCGCGTCGTCGCCCGCGAGGTGGCCGTAGTGATCGTTGTAGGCCTTGAACTGATCGATGTCGCACAGCGCGGCGCAGTACCGATGATGATACCGCTCGGCGCGCGCGGCGAGCGCCTGCAGGTCTTCGGTGAGCGCGAGGCGATTGGACGCCGCGGTGAGCGAGTCGGTTCGCGCTTCGATGCTGACGCGCGCGCTGTCGCGGATGAGGATCTTGTTTTGCGAGCGGAGCTCCCGATGGAGAGCGAGCGTGCGCCGCGCGACGGTGAGCCGCATCTCCAGGTCGTCGAGGTCGACGGGCTTGGTGAGGTAGTCGTCGGCGCCTGCGCGCATCGCCTCGGCGGCTTGCGCCTTGTCGTCGTTCGCGGTGACGAAGATGAAGTGCGTATACGGTCGCGTGGGATCGTCGCTCCGCACCAGCCGGCATAGCTCGATGCCGTCCATCTTCGGCATCCTCCAGTCCGAGAGGATGATGTCGGCGCGATCGCGCGTGTGCATCTCCCAGGCTTGCCGACCGTCGCAGGCCAGCGCACACGTGTGACCAAAGCTACTGACGGCCAGCTCGACCGCTTCGCGAATGTCGCGATCGTCGTCCACGATGAGCACCTTGAAGGATTCGGTGGCCGCGCTCGGCTCTCCATCTGCGGCGAGTGTCATGTCGATCGCTACCCAGCAAGAGCGAGACCAACGACATAGGGGCCAGGGCTCGTGGGATTGCGCGCGACGAGCGGGCGCACATCGGAGGAAAAGGACACGGGCGTGGCGCGAATGAACGCCCTCGTGGCGTGGATGCCGGTCTCACGCGGGCACATCGTGTGCGCTCCCGCGGTCCATCTGCGCTGCTTTCACGCTCATTTCGGAGGAAACGGCCCCTGGGGCCCCCGATGTGCAAGACCGGTCGGACGATGGACGCTTCATGACATCTCACGACCAACCCCCCGGAGGCCGAAGCGGATTCATCACTCTCGCCGGCCCTCCGACGACTGTCTTCCTCGTCGACGACGACGCCGACTTCCTCGAGGCCGCGCGCGAGGTCCTGACGGAGGACGGGTACGCGGTGACGTCGGCCACCAACGGCGCTGACGCCTTGGAGCAGCTTGCCGCGATGGTCGACGCCCGTCTCCCGTTTCCGGAGGTTCTCGTCCTCGACTTCGTCTTGCCGAAGCTGAGTGGCCTCGGCGTGCTGCGCGCGCTCGCGCGTCTGGGACGGCTCCCGCCGACGCTCATCCTGACCGGGTTCCCCGATCCGTCGGTGGACACGTTCGCGCGAAAGCTCGGCGCGTTTCGGGTGCTGCGAAAGCCGATCGAGAGCGAGGCGCTCTGCGCTGCAGTGGGCGAGGCGGCGGCGCTGCGATCGACGGAGACGACGCGGATCCTCCCTCGCGTTTGAACGGAGCTAACGCGGAGAGAGTATCGGTCAGAAGAGCGTTCGCTGCGAGCCGGCGATCTTCTCGAAGCTCGTGTCGAGAAACGGCAGCACGACGTCGCACACCGGCGCGAGCTGCTTCGCGAGGTAGTGCGCGTGATCGATCGGCGCGCGCCGTTCGGTCATCGGCTCGGGGCCGCGCGTCGTCATCACGTACTCGACCTCGCCCTTGTCGTGACCTTCGCCGTCGCGCATGCGCGCGGCGCGGACGTGGGGCGGCGCGCCTTCGCTGGCGTAGTCGGTGAGCTTCTGGCGAAGGCGCTTCCGATAGACGAGCTCGTCGTCGAGCTTCCCGCTCTCGAGATCGCGCGCCACTTCGATCAGCCACGACTCGAACGGCTCTTCGGTGAACACGCGGCGCAGGAGCTCGCGCTGAACGCGGCGGGCGAGCGGCGTCCAGTCGGTGCGCACCGCTTCGAGGCCGCGCACGACGAGCGACGTCTCTCCGCTCCCCTTTCGCACCAGGCCCGCGTAGCGCTTCTTCGATCCGCGCTCGGTGCCGCGCGTCGTCGGCATGAGGAAGCGCAGGTAGTGCGACTCGAAGCGGAGCTCGAGGTGACTCTCGACATCGAGCGCGCGACGGATCTCGTCAGCGAGCGTGCGTGTCAGCTCGGCGGCGAGCGCGCGGCCCCGCTCGCGCGCGTCGCTCTCGCCGGTGATGCCGTCGATGTGCACGAAGAGCGAATCGGTGTCGCCGTACAGCACCACGAACCCGCGCTCGACGAAGAACGCGCGCGCGCGCTCGATGACGGCGTGACCGCGGCGCGTGATCGAGGTCGGGAGACGCGCGTCGAAGAAGCGGCAGCCGGGGGTGCCGAGCACGCCGTAGAACGAGTTCATCAGGATCTTGATGGCGCGCGAGAGTGCTTCGTTCTTCGCCGCCATCGCCTGCGAGCGCGCCTCGTGGAGGGTCTCGATGAGCGCAGGGAGGATGGCGCCGTCGCGCGCGAACGTCGCGCCGTCTTCGCCGGGGAGCGGGTTGTCTCCCGGCTGAAAGAGACCGAGCGGATCGATCCGGAAGGTGCAGATGATGCTCGGGTACAGGCTACGAAAGTCGAACGAGAGGACGTCGCGGTACAGGCCCGGCACCGACTCGAGCACGTGGCCGCCGGGGCTGGCGATCACGTCGATGTCGGTGCCGACGTCGGGCGCGACGAAGCCTCGCCGGTGGAGGCGCGGCAAGTAGAGGTGATCGAACGCGGCGACCGAGCCCCCCTGGCGATCCATGGCGAGGCCCGTGAGTCGCGCCCGCTCCATCGCGAAGCCGACGAGATCGGCGCGGTCGAAGATGTCGAGCACGAGGCGGCAGTCTTCGAGGTTGTACGCCGCGAGCGCGTCGACGTCCTCGGCGTGCATGCGACGGATCTCGGCGACGGGGTCGCCCCCCTTCGCGATCTTCTTTCCGCGACCGAGGATCTCGTGCGCCACGTGATCGAGCGTGAAGCGATCGAAGCGGTGCGTGGCCGACTTGAGCGTGGCGATCCCGTCGAGCACCACGCGCCCCGGCACGCGCGCGATCGACACCTGCTGCGACGACGACCCCACGAGCACGCGCGCGCTCTCCCCTCCCCGACCGAGCGCGAACGCCAGGCGGTGCTCGCGGCAGCGGGCTTCGAGGACGGCGAGATCGAAGTCGATGACGTTCCAGCCGGCGAGGATGTCGGGATCGATCGCGCGGACGGCGTCGAAGAGCGCGAGGAGCAGCGCGCGTTCGTCGCGCACGAAGGTGATGGTTCCCCGATCCGTCCCCGCGCCGCGCACGAAGACACGTTCGACGTCGCGCGTGGCGATGGCCGCCGACAGCAGCGGCCCGTCGAAGCCGTCGGTCTCGAGGTCGAGCGCGAGGACCGAGAGCGTGGGGAGAAACTCGACCGCTTTGATCGACGGGTTGTCGTAGTGAAGAACGCCGCCGCGCGGCTTCGGCTCGCCGCCGAGGCGCATCGACGCGGTCACGAAGCGCTCCATCAGGAAGCGCTCCTGCGGCTTCACGTCCGACTCGAACGCGGCGCCGACCGTCGTGCGGATGCGGTCGCGCTCTTCGATGAGCGCGCGCTGCGATCGAAAGTAGAGGGCGTCGACCGGGGCGCCGTGGAGCGTCGTCAGCGGTCGCGACGCGCGGCGATCGGATCGCGCGCTCGTCCCGCGCGGCACGAACATCACAGCTTCTTGCCCGGTGAACCGCGCGCGCACCGGCCCCTCGACCGCGCGCGCCCACAGCACGATCTCCACGCCCACATCACCGTCGTGCCATTCGCGCGAGAGGAGAAAGGCGTCGACGCTTTGCGTGCTCGCCGCCACGCGCGGAGCATACTACGCGCATGCCTTCGCTCCCTTCGCCCGCCCCCCGTCCCGTCCGAATGGCCGCTCGTCATCACGTTCGAATGAAAGGACTCGCGCTCGTCGCGTGCATTGCTCCGCTCGCGTGCGCGCTCGTCGCCGCAGCGTGTGGAAGCTCCGCTCAACCCGCAGGCCCCGGCGGCACGAACGCTGGAGACGCCTCCGGCAGCTTCGGCGACGACAGCGGCTCGATCGGCAGTCTCCTCGGCGACGGCAGCAGCATTCTGGGAGACGGCGGCACGGTCGCCGACGCCTTCGTGCTCCCCGACAACTTCGTCCCCACGCAGCTCGGCGGTTACGCGCTCGGCCCGCCGCTCACCGGCGCAGGCTCCGACGCCGGCATCGTGCAGAACGGGAACAGCTCGAACTGCTCGTTCGTCGTCGGCGTCGTGCGCGACTTCCACAGCTTCGGCATCGAGGACGGCGGGCACCCCGACTTCGAGACGTTCTCCGGCTCCGCCGCGACGCTCGGCCTGGTGCAGAACACGATCGGCACCGATCGCAAACCGGTCTACGCCGCGGAGTGCGACAACGCCGGATCGCCGAACCCGCCGTGCGTCTACGGCCAGCAGATGACGACGCAGGCGAACTTCGACGAGTGGTACCGCTACACGCCGGGCGTCAACGATCCGTACCTCGTCTACCTGGAGTTCGTCCCCAACGGGAACGTCTTCACGTTCCAGAGCAACGCGTTCCTGCCGCTCGACGACGCCGGCTTCGGCAACACGCCCGGCTTCGATCACAACTTCAGCTTCACGACCGAGCTCCACCTGGAGTTCACATACAAAGGCGGCGAGACGTTCAGCTTCACCGGCGACGACGACCTGTGGGTCTTCATCAACGGCACCCTGGCGATCGATCTCGGCGGGCTTCACACGCCCGTGAGCCAATCGGTGAGCCTCGACACGCTCGGTCTCACGAAAGGGATGACGTACCCGATCGAGCTCTTCAACGCCGAGCGGCACTCGACCGGCTCGAACTTCCGCGTCGACACGAACCTCGCCTTCACGAACTGCGGCACCGTTCCGCCGGACGCGCCGCCGAAGTAGCGAGCGGAAGTAGCGAGAAGCTTGTGTCGATCGCGGGCAGCGTCTAAGAGCCCTCCCCCCTCGCATGCGAAGAAGCATCGGCCTCGACCTGGGCACCACGAACAGCGCCCTCGCCGTCGCGACGGACGACGGTCGCGTCACGCTCGCGAGCTTTCCGCACAGAGGCGGGCTCACCGACACGTTTCGCTCGATCCTCTACTTCCACCCGGACGCCGCCGACGAGCGGCGCGCGATCACCTCGGTCGCGGGCACGGTGGCGATCGATCGCTACCTCGACGCCGACGGCACGGGGCGGCTGATTCAATCGCTGAAGTCGTACCTGGCCGATCGCGGGTTCGACTCGACGAACGTCTTCGGTCGCAACTACTCGCTCGTCGAGCTCCTCTCGTTTCTCGTTCGCGCGCTTCGGTCGCACGCCGAGGCGCAGCTAGGCGCGCTGGGGCCGCGGATCGTCGTGGGGCGTCCGGTGCACTTCTCGAGCGGCCAGGGGGACGACGACGACGCCTTCGCCGAGTCGCGCCTGCGCGCCGCGATCGCCGCCGCGGGGTTCGAGGAGATCGTGTTCGAGTACGAGCCGGTCGCCGCGGCGTACTACTACGAGTCGCGCCTCGATCACGACGAGCTGGTCCTCATCGCCGACTTCGGCGGCGGCACCAGCGACTTCTCGCTCGTGCGCGTGGGGCCGGGCGCGCGCAAGACGGCGCGTGAAGCCGGCGGCGCCAATCGCATCCTGGGGACCGACGGCGTGGGGCTCGCGGGCGACGCCCTCGACGCGAGGATCCTCCACAACCTGGTGTCGCCGTCGCTGGGGCTCGGGTCGACGTACCGCTCGATGCTCGGCAAGGATCTCGCCGCTCCGGTGTGGCTCTACGCGCGGCTTCGTCGCTGGCATCTCCTCTCGTTCTTGAAGACGAAGAAGACGATGGAGCTGCTCCACGAGATGAACGAGCAGGCGAACGAGCCGGTGAAGATGGCGGCGCTGCTGGCGGTCGTCGAGAACGACCTCGGGTATCACCTGTACCGCGCGATCGAGCGCGCGAAGGTCGACCTCTCGACGCGGGAGGCCACGCGCTTCACGTTCCACGAGCCGCCGGTGCACATCGAGCACGACCTCACGCGCGCGCAGTTCGACGGATGGATCGCCGAGGAGACGGCGAGCATGGCTCTGTGCGTCGATCGGTTGCTGGTGCGCGCGGGGGTGGCGGCGGGCGATGTCGATCGCGTGTTCATGACGGGGGGCACGTCGTTCGTGCCGTCGGTGCGGGCGCTGTTCGACGCGCGGTTCGGGGCGGAGCGGATCGAGGCGGGAGGAGAGATGATCTCGGTCGCGAGCGGCCTGGCATTGCGGGCGAGAGAGCTCACGTAGATCCGCGAATCGCGCGGCGAAACGTGAAGAGTCGTCCGTTCGGACGACATGCTGCCTCGAAGCGTGACTGCTAGTTCGTAAGGCGTCGCGCATGTCGCGCGATGAATACGCGATCCAAACGCGATCGGAGATCACGTCATGAAGACCAAGACGAACATCAAGGCTGGCATCATCATCGTTCTGCACTCGGCGAAGCCCTGAGCCTCGCACCCGCAGGCCCGGCGTTGCGCTAAGAAAGAAGTTTGTCGGAGCTCTTCGCCGCGGTCTGCTCCATCACCTCCACCAAGCGCCGCCGTTTCTTGTGGGCCGCGTGGTGGACCGGGCCGCCGACGCGGGAACCGTTCCGGAAGCCGGACGCGTTTCATGGCGGCGCGCGGACGCGTGAAGAAGCGCTGGCGGCGGCCGAGCGGGCCGCGGGGGCGCACCTGGTGGAGATCGAGCCGCGTTGGGCGCGCGCGTGGGCGCGGGTGCTGGTGGGACAGGCGGCGTTTAGGAAGCAGAGGAAGAGCGGCGACGAAGACGCGGCGACGCCCGACGCGAAGTCAGGAGCGAAGCGCGCGGCGCGTGCGCCCGGCGCGGGAGAGGTTCCGCGCGCGTCGGTGTGGGCGATTCTCGGGGTCACGCCGCAGGTCACGGCGGGCGAGCTGAAACGCGCGTATCGGACGCGGGCGCTGGAGACGCATCCGGATCGCGGTGGGAGCGCGGAAGGGTTTCGCGAGGTGCAGCGCGCGTATGAAGAGGCGCAGCGGCGGATGGCGAGGCCGCGGAAGCGGGCTCACGTGTCCCGCAAGTAGCGCGCGGGCGCGGCCCTCGCGACGCGAGACGTGATACTTCTCGGACGTGGAACCACGGCTCCTCCGCATGCCGAGCGAGCTCGGTGGCGGCAGCACGGGATCGCCTCCGAAGACCGCCGATCGCACGAGCGCCGAGACTCCGGCGGCGCGCGCGAGCCAGCCGGTCGGGGAGCTGCTCGCGCTCGGGCCGCGAATCGACGACGAGGGGGTCATCGGGCGCGGCGGGATGGGCGAGGTGCACCGCGTCTTCGATCGAAACATCCGGCGCTTCGCGGCGCTCAAGGTGCTCGACCGCGAGCTGATCGACGACGGTCAGGCGCGGCGACGCTTCCTCGCCGAGGCGCAGATCACCGGGCAGCTCGAGCACCCGAACATCGTCCCGGTCTACGACCTGGAGCTCACACCCGAGGGGTCGCCCAAGCACTTCACGATGAAGCTCGTGGACGGCGTGACGCTCACGGAGCTCATCACGCGCGAGCGCGTCGCGGCGCGTACCGAGGCCGGGCTGTGGGACGTGCTCCAGATCTTCCTCAAGGTGTGCGACGCGATCGCGTACGCGCATAGCCGCGGGGTCGTTCATCGCGACATCAAGCCCGACAACGTGATGATCGGAACGCACGGGCAGGTCTACGTGATGGACTGGGGAATCGCGCGCGTCGTCCCTGCGTCCGCGGAGGCTGCGCCCTCGACGGGGAACGTGGAGGAGAAGCTCCTCGGCGAGCGCCCGGCCGCGTCGCCCGTGAACGTGCAGGTGGACACGCGCGACGACGGAGCGGTCGTCGGCACGTACCAGTACATGGCGCCGGAGCAGGCGTGGGGGATCACCGCCGAGATCGACGCGCGTACCGACGTCTTCGCGCTCGGCGGCATGCTGTTCCACATTCTCACCGGGAGCGCGCCGTACCACTCGAAGGGGAGCTCCATGACCGTCGATCTCGCGCGCAAGGGGCTCGTGCCGCATCCGAGCGACGTCGCGCCGGCGCGCACGCTGTCGCCCGCGCTCTGCACGATCGCGATGAAGGCGCTCGCGCGCGCGCGCGAGGATCGTTACGCGAGCGTCGATTCCTTGAAGCGCGACGTCGAGCGGGCGCTACGCGGCGGGCTTTCGCTCGGGACGCAGAGCTTCCCCGCGGGGACCGTCATCTTGCGCGAAGGGGATCCGCCGGACGCCGCGTACATTCTCACGCGCGGACGGTGCGAGGCGTACCGAGGGAGTGGCGCGGACCGACGTTCGCTCCGCGAGATGGCGGCGGGCGACGTGTTCGGGGAGATGGCGCTGCTCTCGAAGCGTCCGCGAAGCGCGAGCGTCGTCGCGCTCGAAGACGTCACGGCGATCGTGGTGACCCCCGAGGCGCTGGCGCGCGAGGTTCACTCCGAGTCGTGGCTCGTGCCGTTGTTGAAGACGCTCGTCGAGCGGTTCCGAGAGCTCGAGGAACGCGCCGGGTAACTTCGCCAGTGACTTCGCACGTGAGCGCGCGGCGCGCGTCCGTCAGACGATGTGCTTCTCGGGCGCTTCGAGCGCGATGAGATCGCGCGTCCGCTGCGAGCGCGCACCGGCGATGGCATAGATGCGCTCGCGCACCTCTGGGTGCGACAGGATCACTTCGTCGAAGCATTCGCGCCGCAGCTCGAGGACGACGCACGGCGTGAGCGCGCGCACCGTGGCCGTGGCGACGCCGTCGTGGAGCAACGACAGCTCGCCGAACACGTCCCCCTCTTTCATCGAAGGGTGCGCGGTCTCGCTCCCGTCGTCGCGGTGATGGAACACGCCGCACTCGCCGCGAAGAAGAACGAAGAGCCCCTTGCCCGGCTTTCCCATCTCGAGAAAGACGAACCCCTCGGGGTGCGATTGGAGCGCGAAGACATCGACCAGGCGAGCGCGCGCGTCTTCCGGGAGGAGGCTGAAGAGCGGGCTCGCGCGGAGGAGGTTCGACAAGAGGCGAGCCTTGTAGAAGCGCTCGGCGACGTTGCGGATGCTGGGGTGCGCCTGCGTGAGGCTCTCGAAGCGGGCGCGATCCAGCTCGAGCAGCTCGCACTCGGTTTCGGCGATGACGGTGGCGAGGCGAGGCGCGTGCGACACCAGCGCCATCTCGCCGAAGAAGTCCCCTTCGCCCATTTCGTCGACGACGCGCGAAAAGCCGATCGGGGAGCGACGGACGATTTGCACGAGCCCCTCGACGATCACGAACATGGCGTCGCCGCGCTCCCCTTCGCGAACGATGACCTCGCCCTCGGGGACGGTCCGGCGGCCGAGCGTCGCCAAGACCGACTCGAACGCTTCACGCGGGAGCCCCGCGAAGATCGGGGTGCGGGCGAGCTCGTCGAGGCTCGCCGTGCTCGACTCGGTGGGGGCGGCGAAGAGAGCGCTGACCGCGATCTGTGTCGCGCTGCGACTGTCGTCGAGCGCGAGGAGCGCCTGGACGACGCTGACGGCGCGCGAGAGACGCCCGCGGCGCACGTACTCGTGCACCAGCTCGAGGTACTGCGCGACCGCTTCGTCCGTCCGCCCGCTCTGCGCGAGCACGTCGGCGGCGCGACGCCTCGCTTCGATCGGGACCGATTTGGGCGGGGGCGCGCTATCGCCGTTCATCACCCGTCAGGGTAAGCGAGACTCGGGCGCGCTGCTCCGGAAAGCAGGCGCCTCACTTCTTGGTGTCTTCCACGCCGTTCCAATCGGCCGGCACACCGCCGGCGAGGTGCCTACGGTTGCGCTCGACGAACGCGCGAACCACGACGTCGTCGGGCACCGCCGTCGCGCACGCCTCGAGTGCGACCGTGGCCCCTTCGAAATCGCGCGCGTAGTACTGCGCGAGCGCTGCGTTCCAGCGGGCGTCGATGGCGCGCTTGGCGTCGCGGAGGGCCAGCGGGTCGGCGTCGTAGATCTCGTGGAGGGTCACGGGCTCGACTTTTCCGACGACGCGCACGCGATCGACGACGCGAACGTCGTGCGCGGACGGGTCGCGGAGTCGGCGGAGCACGTGCTCGCTCGCCAGCAGCGGGACACGGTACGTCTTGGTGAGCGTCTCGACCCGCGCGGCGAGGTTGACCGTGTCGCCGATGACGCCGCACTTGATGCGGTTGCCTCCGCCGATCGTCCCCAGCGTGAGCGGTCCGGCGTTGATGCCGATGCCGATCGCGATCGATCTCTTTCCGCGCTTGGTCCGCTCGGCGTTGAGCGTGGCGAGCGCGCGGAGCATGTCGATGGAGGCGGCCACCGCGCGATCGGTCTCGCCGTCGAAGAGGGCCATGATGGCGTCGCCGATGTAGCTGTCGACGAACCCCCCTTGGCGCACGATCGCCGGCTCCATGTGGCGGAGGTACTCGTTGATGAAGTCGATGTTCTCTTCGGGCTTCATCCCTTCGACGTGCGACGTGAAGGCCCGGATGTCGGAGAAGAGGACGGTCATCTCCTTGGAGACGCTGTCGCCGAGCTTCACGTCGACGATGCGTCCGCGTCCGAGGCTCTGAAGGAACTCGTCGGGGACGAAGCGGCGGTGGGCGTCGGTGAGCTCGACCTGCGCGGCGAGCGCGCGCTCCAGGTTGTCGAACAGGCGCGCGTTCTCGAGGCCGATGGCGGCTTGCGCGGCGAGGAGCCCGAGGAGCTCGATGCGATCGCGCGTGAAGGCGCGCGGCGTGAGGTTGTTCTCGAGGTAGACGATGCCCGTGAGCGCGCCTTGGAGCTTGATGGGGGCGCACAGGACCGAGCGGACTTTGCGGGCCGTGATGTCGGCGTGATCGCGGAACGGTCCCTCGGCGCTCGCGTCTTCGAGGACGACGTGCTCGCCGGTGCGCACGACGTAGCGGACGATGGCTTCGGAGACGCCGTGCACTGCGCCCAACGCCGCGCGCGCGATCTGCGGCTCGCCGGACGTCGTGCCCATGGCTTCGACCGTGAGCTGGCCGTCGTGCGCGAGAATGAGCGCGCCGGTCTCGGCCCCCGCGTTCTCGATGGCGAGGGCGATGAGTCGGCCGAGAAGACGCGAGAGGACGAGCTCGGACGTGACGGCCGACGAGGCCTTCATGAGCGACTCGAGATCGATCGCGCTGCCGCCCTGCGCTTCCGCCGCGCTCGCGTGGTCGCGCGCGCCGGCGGTCGCGCCGAGCATCTGTTGCACCTTCGCGCGCGCGCCCCACTGCCGGTACGCGGTGACGGCGTGGCCGAAGAGCGCTTGCGCCAGGACCTCGTTGCCTCGCTCGGCGTGGTGCGCCGACGCGAGCTCGCACGCCAATGCTTCGTCGCGAAGGACGCCCGCGGCACGTGCGGCGCGGATGGCCTTGTCGTAGCGGTCGTGCGTGTCGGAGCGCCCAAGGGCGCGCGCGATCTCGGCGTCGACGAGGAGCGCGCGGTGCGCGTGATGACCGGGCGACGACGACGCCAGCGCACGGAGCTTCGTCGCGCTCTTTCGCGCGCTCTGGAGGAGCGCGGGATCGTTCGTCTGGCGATAGTGCGCGAGACGCGCGAGCGCGCCCAAGTAGAGAAGGAGCGGAACGTAGGGCAGCCCCGTGATCGCCTCGGCGTAGCGTGCGGCGTGGTCTGCGCTCTCGACCGCGCGCTTCGTGTCGCCGAAGAGGAGCGCGAGCTCGAGGCCGAGCACGTGGAACGCGGCGACCTCGGTGGCGTCCGACGAAGTGGCGAAGCGCTCGTGCGCCGACGACTCGTCGTAGTGCGGGCCGGCGAAGAATCGAAGCGGCGTGCGCGGCGTCGCCAGGTCGTGCACGACTTGCCGCACGAGAGACGAGAGGTTCTTCGCGCCTTTGTCTTGGGCGAAGAGCGCCGCATGGTCTTCGAGATCGCGCTCGACGGCCGAGAGCTCTGCGCCCGTCTCGAACGACCACAGGGTTCGGTAGAAACACGCCCACACGGCTTCGAAGAGATTCCCCGTCTCGAGCCCCGCGCGTGTGGCCGACGCCAAGCCGTCGAGGCTCGCGCGGAGCGGCTCTTTCCAATGGCGGACGAAGTTGTTGAAGATGAAGAGGACTCCCGGCCGGAACGACTCGGCGCCGAGCTTCTCGACCAGCGCGAGGCTCAGTTGGCCGAAGCGGTAGCCCCCTTCGTAGTCGCCGAGCACGCCGCACAGCGTGATGGCGTAGGCGGCGTACGCGAAGCACGAGACGGGCATGTTGCCGTGCGTGAGCGACAGGTTCACCAAGCGGAAGACGAAGAGCGGGAACAGCTTGCTCCCCGATCGGAAGGCCGCGGGGATCATCCGCTCGATGAGGCGCATGGCGGCGATGACGCTGGCGTCGGTCATCGGCGGGAGATCGGCGAGCGACTCCGTCGGGCGTCCGGCGAGCGCCATCTTGGTGCGCAGGAGCGCGAAGATGATGTGCGGTGTCTTGGGGGCCGCGGGGAAGTGGACGCCGAGCTCGCGCAGGGCGGCGATGCCGGCGTCGATCGCGCCGGCGAGATCGTCGCGCGCCATGGCCGTCATGACGAGGGAGTCGAACGCTTTGACCTTGTCGAGCGGGCTCTTGCCGCACTCGACGGCGATGCGGCAGGTGCGGACGGCTTCGTCGTAGTCGCCGGCGAGGTATGCCGCGTCGGAGGCTTCGGCGAAGAGCGCGATGGCGAGATCGTAGTCGCGCGTCCAAGCGTCGTCGGTGAGGAGAGCGATGCCGGCGCGGAAGTACGAAGCGGCCTGCACGTACGCCGCCGACGCGCGCGCTCTTCGGCCGGCGGCGAGGTTCAGCGCGGCGAGATCGCGTCGCTCGCGCGCGTCCTTCACGACGTCGCCCGCGAGGTTCAGGTGGCGAACGACGTCGAAGAGCGACTCGCCGTCGTCGTCGGGGCGCGCGCGCGTGTGGAGGAGGCGGCCGATCTCGTGGTGGATCGCTTTGCGTTCTTGCTCGCCCGTGAGCGCGTAGGCCGCTTGTTGAACGCGGTCGTGAACGAACGAGTACTCGGCGGCGGCGGTCGTCGGCTCGGTGGCGGCGGCGATCCGGTAGGCGTCGCCGAAGGGGACGAGGAGCCCTTCGCGCACCGACGCCCACGCGTCAGCCGCCGCTCTTGCGACGGGCAGCCCGCTCACGTGCGCCAGCGTGGCGATGTCGAAGCGCCCTCCGACGCACGCCGCAAAGCGGAGCACGTGCTGCGCTTCTTCGGGGAGCGCCTGGATTCGCGACGTCATCAAGGCAACGACGTTGCCGGTGATGCCGAGCGCACGCGCGCGATCGAGGCTCCACGTCCAGCGCTCCTTCGCGCCGTCGAACGACAGCGCGCCTTTCTCCCAGAGCGCGCGCAGGAACTGGCGCACGAAGAACGGATTGCCCGCGGTGCGCGACGACACGAGCGACGCGAGGTCGCGCGCTTCGTCGTGCGTCGCGTGGAGCGTGTCGGCGACGAGCGCAAGCACGTCGCCCGGCGAAAGAGCGGGGACGTCGAGCACCAGCGGTGGGTTCGCGTGCGTGGCCGCGAGGAGCGCGGTGAGCGGGTGCTCGGCATCGACCTCGCCCGGCCGGTACGTGCCGACCAGCGTGAGGTGCGCGCCCTCGCGGTCGGTCACGATCTGTTCGACGAGCGCGAGCGATGCTGGATCGGCCCACTGCAAGTCGTCGAGGACGAGCACGAGCGGCGAGCTCGCTGTCGCGCAGGCGTGCAGAAAGCTCCGCGCGACATAGTGAAGGCGCCGCTGCGCTTCGGCGCCGCCGAGCGCCGGAGGCTCAGGCAGCGGCCCCAAGAGAAGCTCGAGGTTCGGGACGATCGTCGCCAGCGCCTTGCCTCGGTTGCCCACGGCGCCGGCGATGCGCGCGCGTGTCGCGGCGAGCGTCGACTCGTCTTGCGTGAGGATCGACGTCGTCACGTGCCCGAGCGCGCGCCCGAGCCCGAAGTACGGCGTGCTCCGTTGAAGCTGCTCGAACTTCCCTTGCGCGAACACGCCGCGCTTCGCCGCGACCGGACCGCGAAGCTCGTCGGCGAGTGACGATTTGCCGGCGCCGGGCTCGCCCGCGAGGAGGATCCACACGACGCGCCCTTCGCATGCCCCTTCGAACGCGCGGGTCATCGCGGCCAGCTCGCGCTCGCGGCCGTACAGCTTTGGCTCGACGTGGAGGCGCTCGGAGAAGTCGCGCGCGCCGAGCGAGAAGCGGGGGGCGCGGCCGGTGGCGTCGATCGCGTTCGCGCATCGCTCGAGATCGTGCGCTAGGCCGACCGCGCCTTTGTACCGCTCCTCGGGGCTCTTCGAGAGGAGGCGCAACACGATGTCGGAGAGCGCCGGCGGGAT
This sequence comes from Myxococcales bacterium, assembly GCA_003151595.1. Next base: position 44,445 of record PLXW01000102.1, on the reverse strand, counting down.
GCGCGGATCGATCGTCTGCGGCGAGAGCGGCGTGCGCGCGATGTGGCAGTGAACGAGCTCGCCCGCGTCTTGCGCTTCGAACGGCGGGCGCCCCAGGAGCAGCTCGTAGATCGTCGCGCCGAGCGAGTAGAGATCGGTCCGGTAGTCGACGACGCGGTTCACGCGCCCCGTCTGCTCCGGGGACATGTACGCCAGCGTCCCTTCGAGCGCGTCGGGGGTCGCGGCTTCGGGCGACACGTGATCGACGCGCGCGGCGATCGCGAAGTCGAGGAGCGTCGCGCGCGCCGAAGCTTCGTCGAACACGATGTGGCTCGGCTTTACGTCTTTGTGCACGACGCCGCGCTCGTGCATCTCGCCCAACGTGCGGGCGATGGCGACCGCGGCGCGCGCGATGCGTCCCGGGGCGCGGCCGATTCGCGCGGCCCACCTATCGAGCGGCTCGCCGGGCGCGTAGCGGAGAAGCAGCGCGTGCCTCCCTTCGACGCGCTCTTTGCGGATCGCTGACGCGACGCCGCCCAGCCCCTCGAGCACGGTGGTCACGGCGAGCGCGTTGTCGAACCCGAGGAGCTCACGCGGCGACGGGCTCGTCGCGTGGAGCACCTTCATGACGAGCCGCCCCTCGGGTCCACTCCAAGCGTAGACGTTCGCGTGCGCTCTCTCGGCGATGAGCTCGCGCGCTGGCGTCATCGTGCGAGGTCGGTCGGGAGCACGAGCTGACGCGGCTCGCCGCAGCCGAGGCTGGCGATGACCGCGTTCCCGGCGAGCACGCCGGAGGTGATGGCCCCTTCGATGTACCCCACGTTCATTCCGTAATCGGTCCAGTCGCCGGTGAGGAACATGTTGGTGAAGCCCGAGGCGTCAGGCTTCAGACGGAACTTCTCGGTGCCTGGGATGGCGAGCGTGAAGCGCTGCCACGGCGCGACGTTCGCCCGGAAGAACTGCCCGGCGAACTTCCGCGCGGGCGATGCCTTCTCGTTCGTGCCGTCGGTGAGGAGGCCGAGGTCGAGACCTTGGGGCGCTTCCGGCCTCGTGCCCTTGGGCCAGAACCACCCCATGTTGTCTTGAAGCCACTGCTCGGCGACGGCCATGACGCGCGCCTTCTGCTGCTCCGGAAACCGATGCGCGTTCCGCCCCGGCGGCGGGATGTCGAGCGCGTCGGCCAGAGGCCCCGTGTAGTAGAGGCACAGCTTCGGCTCGTGCCCCGCGGGCCACGTCTCGAACGGGAGCACGAGCGACATGTCGATCCACGAGTAGATCGGGTTCGCGTACGAGACGGTGTTCGGCGCGCAGGTCTCTGCCATGCCCCACTCGTTCAGGTTCATCCCCAGCTCGGCGAGGTCGCGCGAGAACCAGAGCTGCATCGCTTGCGTCTGGACGGTGGCGACGTTGTCGACCATCGCTTTCCACGCCGGAACGTTGGCGACGATCTCGGAGCAGATCCACTTCAGCGTGCCCACCGGGATCGCGAGGACGGCGATGTCGAAGTCGGTCCCGTTCTTCAGCGTGCGCGAGCACGGGCACTTCCAGTCGGCCCACGGCTCTTCGAGATCGACGTGGCGCTCTTGGAGCTCGGCGGCTTCCTTTTCGTTGATCTGTTCGTAACGCGGGTGCGCCGGCCACGCGCGCACGTTGTCGACCGTGATGTACGGCACGTACGTGTCTGGCGTTTTCAGCGTCACCTGCTCGCCGACGTCGATGCACTCGATGGCGCCGGTGCTCGAGTAGTGGACCTTCTGCACCTCGCGAAAGAGCTCGAACTTCACGCCGCGCGCGACGAGCACTTCGTAGAAGGGCATGACCATCGTGTCGCCGGTGCCGGCTTTGAACTTCCAGACGAACGAGCCCTTGTAGCCAGCCGATTCGAGGAAGAAGCGGAGCGCGGAGCCGGCGGCGAGCAGGCCCCCGTTGTCGTTGCCGCCGGTGAGGTTCGCGAACGTGCCGGTGTACAGGAAGCGGACGACGACCGATTGCAGCGTGCGATCGGTGGCGCCGTGCTTCGCGATCCACGCGCGGAAGTCGAGGTCGTTGATCCGTCGGAAGTCGAACGTCTTCCCGTCCCACACGTCTTCGAAGAGGCCCACCGTGGCCACGACGGCGAGGTCGAGCAGGATGAGCACGCGACGGACGCGGTCTTCGACGTTGATGACGTCTTTGAACACCTCTTCGAGCCACGCGACCACGTCGCTCAAGATGCCGACGAGCACTTCGCGCGGATGCGGGAGACCGGGGCCGGCCATCGCCCCGGGGGGCGCGTCGAGCTGCGGGAGGAGTGTCTTCTGCGCGTAGTACGCGAGGACGAGATCGTCCGGGAGCGGCGGCTCGCCGTTGGGCGGCGAACCTTGGGCGGCGCGCGCCGCTTGCAGCGCCGTGTGCCACCACGCCGGCTTCGGGCGCGAGCTCGCGACCGGGAGCGGAGGGGGCGCGCCGATCCCCGGCGGCGTCGAGCCCGGAGGATAGAAGTAGGAGAGGATCCACTTCACGAGATCGCTCTGCCCGGTCTGATACGGCGAGCCGAGGAGCGTCTCCAAGAAGACGCCCGCCCCCTTCTTCAAGAGCTGCATCAGATTGAGCGGAACGCCGTCGCCGGGCGTGGCGCTGTTCGTGGGGAAGACGAGCGGCCAGTTCACCCAACCGCGCCCGGGGATCCATTCGGTGAGGAGCGTCGCGTCGTCGGTGGTGAAGCCGTCGGTCCAGGCCTGGAAGGGGCTGTTCGGATCGAGCTTGCGGTCCGCGCGCTCGGCGTAGACCTCGCGAAGCAGCGCGAAGGTGTTCTCGTACCACCCTTGAAGGATGTGGATGCCGTGCTCCTCGATGCGGTCGAACTTCCCACGGCCCGTGGTGGTCTTGCCGCCGACGCGCCAACCGAGTTGGTAGATGGTCACGTCGTAGACGTCGGACCAACCCGGATCGTTGGTGAGCGTGTACGCGGTGGCGAGGCCGGACATGCCGGCGCCGAAGATGGCGATCTTCTTTTTCACGTGGTCTCCCCTGTCGTGAGCATTTGGGCGCGGATCGCGAGCAGCTTCGCCTTCGCCTCCGGCGCCAGGTCCGGATAGATGGGAACGCCGTTCTTGATCGCGCGTTCGAGCTCGGGCGCACGCACGATACCGGCGACGAGCGCGTACAGCTCCGTGATGTGCGGCAGGATGAGCCCCTCGTCCATGAAGTCGGCGATCCACGCTTCGGGCGTCGTGCCGAGATGCTCGACGTTCGCGATGTCGGCCGCCGTGAGCGGGTAGTTGCACGGGTATACGGCCGTCATCTGCGTGATGAGCCACACCGCGAAGAGGCGCGGGTCGGCCGCGATTTGTCCGATCTCGCCCATCGCCCAGCCGATGGCGAGCGACTCGGCGTAGAGCAGTCGGTAGAGCACCTCGTTCATGAAGAGCTGCTCGCCGGGGATCTCCGCGCGCGCGAGATCGCGCGTGGGCGGATCGAGGTAGCCGGCGATGATGCTCGCGTTGTGCGCGCAGTACCAAGACTCGGGCGACGGGCGCGCGATGTAGTCGAGCCAGTACTGCACCTCGTTGCTGACTTGCGGATTCGGGATCTGCGCTTCCCACACGAGCCGCGCGAGCTGCGCGTAGTAGAGGAACGCGCCGTTCACCGCGCGCCACCACGGGCTGCCGCTGCCGGGGCCGTCGGTGATGGGGTTCAAGACGCCGCGGCGGATCTCCCACTGAAGGAACGCGAGCTCGGAGTCGCCGTACCCCGCCGCGAAGCAGGTGCCCGGGACGCCGAAGCCGAACTTTTCGTAGAAGGAGACGCGGAGGGCGTAGCGGGCTCGCGGGTCGTTGGCGACGGCCGCCACTTGCGCGAGCGCGATGACTTCGAGGACGGCGATGGGATCGAGATCGAGATCGGGGTCGGCGATCATTGGCGCGAGCGTAACGCCGTGCGCGAGGGAGAGGGGGTGCTCCTTGAGGTGATTCAACGCGGCCGACGAGACTGCGCGACACCGGACGGGATGACTCGGCGCGGGTGGGCCACGATGCGGGTCGAACAACCTGACGTCGTACGGACGGCAGGTCGCGCAGCTCGACGCTCGCTCCCGGCGCGCCCGCGTCACGCGTGACGCGCCCTCTCGCCGCCTCGAGCGCGTCGTCGTCGACGCGCCCCTCGCACCGATCCGCTGAGAAACCAGGGGATATGAGCGCGCGTGCGCGCGGCACGCCGGTTGCGAACGCGGCCTCGCAATCGTGAAGGAGACTCCCATGGCTCGCCGCTCCGTCGCCTCGCTCACCCTCTCGAACCGCAGCCTCGTCGGCATCGCTCTCGTCGCTCTCGTCGGCGCGACGACATCTTGCGGCGACGCCACACGATCCCTCCCCGAGCCCATGGCCGCGACCTCCGCGGCTCTCTCGACGCTCACGCAGGTCTCGTCGTTCGGCACGAACCCCGGTGGCCTCGACATGTTCACGTACGTGCCGGCAAGCATGCCGTCGAAGGCGCCCGTCGTGTTCGCGCTGCACGGCTGCACGGAGACGGCGTCGAGCTACCAGAACGCCGGGTGGAACGCGCTCGCTGACACCTACAAATTCTATCTCGTCTATCCGCAGCAGACGTCGGCCAACAACCCGGTCGAGTGCTTCAACTGGGCGGGCGAGTACGGCAACCTCGCCGACATCACGCGCGGCCAGGGCGAGGCCGAGTCAGTCGCCCAGATGGTGACGTACATGGAGTCGACCTACTCGGTCGACACGTCGCGCGTCTTCATGACGGGCTTCTCGGCGGGCGCCGCGTACGCCGTCGCGATGCTGGCGATGTATCCCGACGTGTTCGCCGGCGGCGCGTCGTTCTCGGGGCTCCCCTTCGGATGCGCGAACTCCGTCGCGAGCGCGGAGACCTGCCAGTCGGGCGCGGTCTCGAACACGGCGGCGCAGTGGGGCACGTTCGTGAAGAACGCCTACCCGAGCTACACCGGGCCGCTCCCGCGTATCTCGATATGGCAGGGGACCTCGGACATGACCGTCAACTCGGCGAACCTCCCGGAGCTCGTCTCCCAGTGGACGGATGCGGAAGGTCTGAGCCAGACGCCGACGACCTCGAACACCGTCGCCGGCTTCCCGCACGCCGAGTACGCCGACTCCAGCGGTGTCGTTCGCGTCGAGACGTACACGCTCACCGGCAATGCGCACGCGGTGGCGATCGACCCCACGAACGGCTGCGGAACGGCCGACACCTACGACGTCGCCGAGGGGATCTGCGCGATCGACTACGTCGCCAGGTTCCTCGGACTCGAGGGGGGGAGCAGCGACGCCGGCGCCGGCTCGAGCAGTGGTGGCAGCAGCGACGGCGGCGGCGATGACGACGGAGGCGGCTCCGCGGACGCAAGCGGCTCTTCCAGCAGTGGCGGTAGCGGCAGTAGCAGCGGCTCCTCGAGCGGCTCGAGCTCTTCGAGCGGCAGCGGCGGCACCTCGAGCAGCGGCGGTGGCTCTTCCGGCGGCGCCAATCAGGGTGTCGACGCAGGTGCAGGCTTCGGAGATTCGCCCCCGCTCCAGACACTCGGCTGCAACGCATCGCCCGGCGCGCCGCCGTCGCCTGACTTCGCACTTGCCACAGCGGCGTTGGGCATCGCCCTAGCGCTGCGCCGTCGCCCGCGCCACCGCGCGCGCTGACGGTTCACTCATTGTTTCGCCTCATTTCGAATTCGAAGGAGCCTCGTCATGCCTAGCGTTCTATTCCATCACTTCGGTCTGTCGCTCGCGTCGCTCGCGATCCCATGTCTGATTCCGTGCTTCGCCTCCGGCTGTCTGTCACCGGCGCCGGCGGTCACCGAGGACGCAGGTCCCGCGGCCACGCAGGCGACCGAAGCGGGGACGTGCAGCGCCGCGGCGACGTTCACACCCGTCCCCGACTCGACCGGCATCACATACATGGACGATCTGACGACGCACCCTGGCTGTACGACGGCGGGTCTGTCGGCGCGCACCGAGCTCGACGGCACCGCGGCGAGCTACACGCCTGCGGTGATTCCCGGCTTCACGTGCGCGGCCAAGGACTACGGGACGCCGGCGAACGAGGACACCACCAAACCCATCATCATCCTGGTTCACGGCAACTCGTCGACACCCAACAACTGGGAGACCTACGCCAAGGACCCGGCACATACGCCGATGATCGCGGAGACCTTGGTGGCCGACGGCTACCACGTGTACGCGTCCGACGCGCGTTACGACATGGTGCCCACGGACACCACGAACAACCCGTCGAAGAACTATGACCACGCCTGGGCGGTCCCGATCGTCCAGAGCCTGTTCGAGAGCCTCTTCGCGATGTACCCGACGCGCCAGTTCAACATCGCGGCCTTCTCACTGGGCCCGACGATCGTGCGCGACGCCCTCCGTCGCATGCTCAACAAGGGAGAGCATCCCTTCGCGCGCATCCACGCGCTCCATCTGGCGTCGGGCGGGCATCACGGCGTGTCGACGTACTCGACCGAGTGCGTGTCGGAGGCGAACCCCAAGGTCCCGGGAATGGCTGGCGCCGCGTCGTGCCAGCTCGGCGACCGCACGAACTATGTCTCGACCCCCTTCGAGGCTCCGCTGAACGGTCCGGGCGGCGTGGATGGGATCCAGGACGAGGTGTCCTGGGATACGCCCTGCAGCGACGGCAACACGGCCTATGGACAGACGGGCGTCTGCGGCTGCAACACGGTCGTCTACTCCACCGTCGTGTTCGCGGACCCCGCGAACGGACCGCTGCTCGACGAGTTCGTCTCTCAGACGGCCGCGCGACTCCATGGCGCGAACAACATGACCGTCACCCAGGTGCAAGATGGCGTGTGCACCAACCCGAGCGATATGAGCACGTGCACGGGGTACTTCTTCTTCCCCAACTTCGAGCACCACTTCGGCTCGATCCGCAGCGCGCAGGGCATCGCGATCGCCAAGGCCGCTCTCGAAACGAAGTAGCAGTCCCTTGAAGACGATTGCCCGTTTCACGCGCCCGCTCCTCGCGCTCTTCGCGGGGGGCGCGCTCCTCCTGACCGTGTCCGCGGCGCTGGCCCAGGACGATTCGCCCGTCACGCCGGACGCCACCGCGCCCGAGCCGACGACACCGCCGTCTCCGAAGCGGAAGCACGACGCGCCCCCCGCCCCCGCGGCCGCGCACACGGAGTACGAGGCGGCGCCTCCCACCCAGGATCAGCAAGACTCCGACGAGCCCGAGGGAACCTCGACGGAGGCGAAGCCGAAGCCCTACCCGCGCCTGCACCCGTTCGCGTCCATCGTGGGCGGCGCCAAGTTCGACGTTCCCATTCAGGGGCCCGGGCTCGACGCCGCCGCGCGCGGCTCGGCGATCATGCTCTCGGACTTCGGGGTCCGCGGCGACCTGCTCCCGTGGATCTCGTTCGAGAGCGAGCTCATGGCCAACGGCGGCGCGAGCCTCCATGGCACGAGCGTCTTCGAGGGGCAGGCGTCCCTTCAGGTGAGAAAGCAAGTCATCCACCTCGCGAAGGGAAGGTGGTCCGTCGAGGTCGGTCGCGTGATCGACGAGGCGAGCGTCGACTACTTCTCGAACCACGTGGCGGACGTCTTCCTCGAGGACGGCGCCACGCGCGATGCGCTGCTCTTCGACGGATTCAACCTGGGCAACGGCGTCCGCGGCACCGCCGAGGTCGCGCCGGGTCTTCGCCTGGGCCTCGCCGCCAACGCGGGCAACCCGACGTCGTCGAGCGCCATCCTCGAGTTCGGCGGCTCGTTCCCCCCCTACTCGGCCATCTTCTACCAGGCGGCTTCGGCGACCCGCACCGACATCAACGGCTACCCGGACGACGAGTTTCAGTCGTACGTGCTCACGCCGTCGATCCTCTACAAGAACGAATTCGTCGAGGCGAAGTCGGCGCTCCAATACTTCCTGGTCAATCCGGGTGCGTCGGAGGGGGGCAAGCCCGTGCTCCGCGGCTACAACACGCGCTTCAACATCGCAGGCCACATCAACGACAACATGTTCATGCCGTACCTGAACCTGTCGTACGGCAAGAACGACACGATCAATCTGAACAACACGAACATCGTGTCGGCCGACAAGTACACGGGCATCGCGTACGGCTTGGGCCTCGAATTCAACTACCAGAAGAAGTTCGGCAACTACGACGGCTTCGGAGTGCAGTACGTCGTGGACGAGTCACAGGTGGGGCCGAGGGGGATCATCTCGCGGAATCGCTATGTCAACGTGGGGACCACGTCCTGGCTTGCGCCGATGCTCGCGCTCGGGCTTCGGTATGCGCAGTACACGCTGGACGAGCTGAATCAGCCGACGAACATTGCGCACACGCCGCAGGCGGGGTTGCGGTCGGTGTTGATGACGATGAGGCTCGTGCTGTAGCTCCAACACGCGCGTCTTCGGAACGCTCGGGTGGTCCTCCCCGCGATTGACCCTATGCTCGTCGTCGAGACGAGAGGTGGAACGAGAATGACCGCGACCGCCGCACGACGCTTCGCGACGCACGGGTTCGGAGTCTGGCTCGGCCTGGCTGTGCTCGTGAACGCGGTGGCGTTCGCGGCGACGCACCTCACGCATCGTCCGGAGGTCGCGTACGGCGCGGCCTTCGACGTCGCCGTCACGGTCCCGGCGCTCTACTACGTGCTCGTCGTGCGCTCCGGCCGGCAATCGGCGCTCACCATGCTGCCGCTGTGCGTGCTCGCGCTTCTCCGCGCGATGTACGTCGCCCCCGGCGCCGCTGCGTTGCGACCGGCGCTCGGCGGAGTCGCGGAGCTCGCGGTCATCGGCCTCCTCGTGTCGCGCGTGCGCACCGGGCTCCGCGCGGGCACCTCGCGCGAGGACATCGTGGAGCGCGTTCGACACGTGGCGCTCGAGATGGTGCGAGCGCCGGCGCTCGCGGAGATCCTCGCGACCGAAGTCGCGGTCGTCTACTACGCGTTCGCGTGGCGCGCGCGCCCGCACGTGCCGGAGGGGGCGCGTGCGTTCTCCGTGCATCGCGAGACCGGCGTCGGCGGATGGTTCGGGTGTCTCGCCGTGGTCAGCGTCATCGAGGCGGCGGTCGTGCACCTGATCGTCGCGCACTCGAGCGTGCTCGCCGCGTGGCTGCTCACGGCGCTCAGCGTCTATGGCGCCGTTTGGTTGATCGCGATCGCGCGAAGCTTCGCGCTGCGACCGATCTTGGTCGTCGGATCGGAGCTCGTGATCCGGAGCGGCTTGGTCGCGACGTTACGCGTGCCGCTCGCCGGCATCGCGAGCGCGACGTCGATCTCCGATGCGGGGAGCGGCGACTGGAACATGATCCCCTTGAGTGCGCCGAACCTGCGCCTGACGTTCGCGACGCCGATCGAGGGGAGCGCGCTGTATGGACGAAAGCGCACCGTGCGCGAGGTGGCCTTGGCGGTCGATGAGCCGAGCGCGTTCGTCGCGGCGCTCGGCATCGGCCGCTAGCGTCCGCCGCGTCGGCGCCGCGCTGGCTCGGGCAAGGGATCGCGTCACCCATTCGGCACGCTGGCCGGGCTCTGCGCGCGCTCGATTCTCGAACGAGCTCGCAAGCCGTCGTCCGGATTCCGTGCGCGGTCGAGCACGCGTCCGCCGAACTGACGAATTTTGCGGTGATCGCGGCGTGGCTCGGTCGTTGCTCCGTCGTGAATCGGCGTCCTCGACCGCTGCTCAGAACCACTGGGTCCCTCCCCCATGCTCGTGCCGATCCCCCAATCCACCGAACCGCTCAGGCCGGCGATCGTGCTCGCCAAGACGGCATGAGCGGCGGCGACGACGACGGCAGTGACTCCACCGCCAGTCTCGCGAACAAGGGCTCGTACCGTCCCGCGCATCCGCCCCTGGCGCGAGGCGCCTGCGTCGACCGCTACGTCATCGTCGGGGAGCTCGGCGCCGGCGGGATGGGCGTCGTCTACAAGGCCTTCGATCCCGAGCTCGGGCGACCCATCGCGCTGAAGCTCCTGAACACCTTGGGGGGAACGAGCGGAGCCCTGCGCGATCGCTTGGTCCGCGAGGCGCAGGCGCTGGCGCGGCTCTCTCACCCCAACGTGATCGCGGTGCACGACGTCGGCACCTTCGGGAGCGACGTCTTCATCGCGATGGAGTTCGTCGAAGGGCAGACCCTTCGCGCGTGGCTGAAAGAAAAGCCGCGCCGCCAGCGCGAGATCCTCGACGTCTTCCTCGCCGCCGGTCAGGGGTTGGCCGCCGCCCATCGCGCGGGGCTCGTCCACCGAGACTTCAAGCCGGACAACGTGATCGTCGGCGCGCGTCCGCAGAGCGCCAACGCGAGCGGCGTCGAGCTGGGCGACGGGCGGGTGCGCGTCCTCGACTTCGGCCTCGCGCGCGACGCGACCACGGGATGGGCCCCGTACGAATGGGGCGAAGAGGGCGAGGCGACGCGCGAGCAGTCGATCGGCCGCATCGTCAGATCCGAGACGACCACCGCGCCCGAGGGGCGTCGCGCATCGCCGCATCCCGCGCAGCAGCCGGCGCCCGCGGAGGCGGTGATCAAGCCCGTCGCTTCGGGCGCGTCGCTGGCTTCTCCTCTCACGCACGCGGGGAGCATCCTCGGTACTCCGCGCTACATGGCGCCCGAGCAACACCGCGGCGAGGTCGCCGACGAGCGCGCCGATCAGTTCAGCTTCTGCGTCGCGCTCTACGACGCGCTGTACGGCGAGTTCCCCTTCGAGGGGCGCGGGCTCGAAGAGTTCGAAGACAACGTCCTCGAAGGGCGCGTGCAAGATCCTCCCGCGGGGAGCGGCGTGCCGCGTTGGTTGCGCGGCGTGCTGCTCCGCGGTCTCTTGGTCGACCCGGCCCAGCGACACGAGTCGATGGACGCGCTCCTCGCGCACTTGGCGCCGCCGCGGAGCGAACGCGCGCTCTGGCTCACGTTGGGTGCGGCCGCGTTGACCGCCGGCGTCGGCGTGTGGGGCGTGCTCGGCGCGCGCGCGCGTGGGCTCGAGCGGGCGCAGCTCTGTCAGGGGGCGCCGATGCGACTCGAAGGCGTTTGGGACGGCAACACCAAAGGGCGCGTCCACGACGCGCTGCTCGCGACGGGCAAGGCGTACGCCCCCGACGCCTGGAAGAACGTCGAGCAGACGATCGACCGCTACACCGCGGGCTGGGTTCGGATGCACAAGGACAGCTGCGAAGCGACGCGCCTCCGCGGCGAGCAGAGCGACGCCACGATGACGCTTCGAATGGCGTGCCTCGATCGAAAGCTCCAAGGCGTCTCGGCCTTGGTGAACGTCCTGGCCGACGCCGACAGCGCGATGCTGGAGAAGGCTGGCTCGGCGGCCGCAGAACTGAGCTCGATCGACGAGTGCGGCGACACGTCGGGGCTCCTGGGGGTCGAAGGATCGCTTCCGAGCGACCCGGGGTTGCGCGAGCGGATCAAGGCGATCCGCGAGGCGCTCTCGCGCGCCCAGGCGCTGCGATTGGCGGGGAGGATCCCGAACGCCATCGCGCTCGCGGAGACGGCCGTCGCCGAAGCGCGCGAGGTCGGCAACGACGTGATCGTGGCCGAAGCGTTGACCGAAGAGGGGCGCGGACGCGCGCACCTCGAGCCCGAGCGCGGGGCGAAGCTGCTCACGGAGGCCTTCTGGCCGGCGTTCGCGAGCCGCCTCGATCGCACCGCCGTCTCTGCCGCCTCGAACGCGGCGCGGGAATACGCGCTCACGTTGCATCCGGACGACGCCGAGCTGTGGGCCAAGCTCGCGCAAGCCGGGCTTCGACGCATGGGGGGAGATGACGAGCTCGAGTCGGAGCTGTGGAGCGCGCGATCGGTGCGCGCGCTGGAGACGCATCGCTTCGAGGAGCAGGTCCAGGACACCGCGCGCGCGTCGCACCTGACCGAGCGTCGCTTCGGCCCGGACGATCTCCGGACCATCGCCAAGGAAGAGGACGAGCTGAACGCGATCTCCAACGTGTCGCGCAACTTCGAAGCGTGGCAGGCACGCGGACCGCTCCTCGCGCGGGAAGAGAAGCTGCTCGGGCCGCTGCACCCGACGGTGGCCGACGCGCTCATGGACCTCGGCGACGACGACGTGGACGTGGGCCATCTCGCCGAAGCGCACGCGCACCTCGAGCGCGCCGAAGCGCTGTTCCGCGTATTGGGAGCGACCAACACGGTCGCCTGGACCACGCTGCGAAGCTACGAGGTCCGCTTGGCGGAGGCCGAAGGGCGAACGGGCGACGTGGACGCGATCGGTCGCGAGACGCTGGCCACGTTCGACGCCATGGGGCGCGGCTACAGCGGAATGGCGCTCTTTCTCCGGAGACAGCTGGCCCTCAACGACGCGCGCCAAGGGCACGAGGGCCAAGCGCTCGAGGCACTGAATCGATTGATGCAAGATGCAATCAAACGGTACGGCAAGGACGCCAGCCTGATCTCCTTCCATTCGGGCTTCGCCAGGATCCATCTGCGGACCGGCGCGCTCGCCGCCGCGCGTGAGGACGCCGAGAAGGCGGCGGCTGGCGCGCTCGCCGACTCAGGCGAAGGGAGCTGTTCGGTCGCGGACGAGAGGCTCGTCCTGGCGCAAGTGCTCGTCGCGCAGGGTCACGCTGCAGAGGCGCTCGCGATGATCGACGCGGGCGAGCCGGCGCTGCTGCGGGCGCAAGGGGACCGCGGGCCGTCGGTCGAAGAGACGCGGCGAATCCGCGGAGAGGCGCTGGCGGCGCTCGGTCGTTTCGACGAAGCGGTGGCCGCGTTGCGATCGGCGACGGCGATCGCGGAGAGCGACGGGCTCGATCCTGCCGAGCGCGAGTCGATCCGCGTGGCCCTCGCGCGCGCCCTGGCGAAATCGGGGAGAGGTCGCGATGGGGGTGACTGATGAACCAATGGCAGGAGAAAGACGCAGAAGACGGCGATCAGTCTTCGAAGAGCTCGGCGACCGAAGCGACGGTGGCGGCCTTGCGAACCCAGCGAAGAAGTACGTCCGGGTCAGTGCACTCGAGGACGCGCCGTCGGTCCGCATCGCCGATGGCAACGTCACGAGCCTCCAGGACGGCGAAAAGGACCGCGCTCTCGCCAGCAGCACGACCTGCGGCGTCGTGCTTTCGTGCGAACTCGCTCTGAAATTCGTAGCTGCGGGTGGCCATGAGATCCTCGAAGGCGATGCGGGCCGCTTCGCCAAGGGGTCGCGAACCAGGTCGGAGTATAGCAGGCTGCGCTCGTCTTCCAGGAGCGAGCACGCGGTGAGCGCTGCGATCGCGATCTGAACGGCCGTATCCGGCGCTTCCCTCCCGTGAGCCATCGCCGAGAGAACCGCAAGCTCGGGATCCTGGCGCGCGCGGTCCGGATCAACGACCACCGGCACCGCACCCGGTCCCAGCACGATCGGCCGAAGCTGCATGCCGGGGCCGATGTCGATCGGGCGGGCGCACCACTCCGCCACGGTCGGCGTTGGAGTCACGACAAGCAAGCACGTGGGATATTCGAGGCGTGCGCGCAGCGTCGACAGGTAGACAGGCCAAGTGAAGACCTTGCGGTCGTCGCGGCGAAGCTGCACCTCGACGACGATGCCAAGGACTGGCTGGTCGTCCACCAGCAGCGCCACCAGATCCGCCTGGTAGGTCGTCGGTGCGATCTGGGAGAGGTCGGCCGATTCGAGACGAGCCGACGAATAGCCTGGCAGCGCGATACCGAGAGCGTCGCGGAGCAGCTCGGGCGCGAGCTCGGGGCGATTGCGGAAGAGAAGCAACAGCGCTTCGTGCGTCAGCGAGGGCATGCGCGGGTCGTCGCTTTGGTGGCGGACTCCCTCCTGCGCTGGTAGCAGCGACGCGTGACGAATTAAGTCTCGGACGGGATGGCTCGGCGCGGGTGGGCACGATGGGCTGCACGAGAGCGAGCGGCGTGCCAGGCGGCGGGGCGGGCGTTCGTCCGCTTTGTTCGAGAGGCGAGGGTGGCCGGGCCAGTTTTGGGGGTGGCCGCGCACGCTGTCAGTAACCCGGTTAGGGTTCACAACGGGTTCACAACGAACGTGGTTCTGATCATCGAGCGCAACGCTCGTCGCGTGGCCTGTAGCGCGGAGCCGGGTCAGGACGCCCGCACCGGGCAGTCGCAAGACGAGCTATCCAACACGGGTGTTGGAGGTCTGAGTGGCGTGTGTCGCGCGTGCGGGTGCCAGTACACGTCGTCCGTGGATCCGAGCACCAAGCGCACGGCGTGGAGATGCATTTGCCCGTCGGCGACGGAGGCCAACTGTGTGATCCACGCGCCAGGCGGCGCCGCTGCGACCGTCGAAGCACCGAAGGGTCCCGTCGGCGGCGGCGTCACGAGCGCGGGCCGCGCGAGCGAGACCGAGACCGTGGCCGAGTGATGGGAGCTTCGAGCCGTTCAGCCTAGCTCGAGCGAGAGGACTCCCACGAACGGCTCCGATGCGTCCTATAGCTGAGCGCCGATGACGCGCTTTCACGCCTTCGCTCTCGTGCTCGCCGCGGCGGCCTTCATTCCCGTCGCCTGCGGAAGTCCCCCGCGCGCGACGACTCCTCTTCCCGTGCCGGCGCTCAGCGCTACGGAAAGAGCGACCCTCTGGTCGCACGCGCAAGAGACCTTCGAGACTCGCTGCGTCGTCTGTCACGGCTGCTACGACGCCCCTTGCCAGCTCAAGCTCGGAACCTTCGACGGCATCACGCGCGGCGCGAGCAACGACAAGGTGTACGACAGCGCTCGCCTCGTCGCCGCGACGCCGACGCGCCTCGACATCGACGCGCACGACGTGGATGCGTGGCGCAAGAAGGGCTTCCACCCGGTTCTTCCGGAGGGGGAGCAACGTGACCCGCGCGCTAGCCTCCTCGTGCGGATGCTCGACCTCAAACGCGAGCACCCGCTGACCGCGTCGGTCGACGTGGCCAAGGAGTTCACGCTCGATCTCGAGCGCAAAGAGACGTGCACGACGGCCGAGCACTTCGACGACTACGCGAAGAATCACCCGCTCTGGGGAATGCCGTACGCCATGCCGGCGCTCGACGCGGATCGCGATCGCGCGCTCGTCGGATGGGTGAACGCGGGCGCTCCATACCCACCCCTCGACGCGCTCGTCGCTCCTCTCACCACGTTGATCGCCGAGTGGGAGACGTTCCTGAACGACTCGTCGCTGAAGGGGCAGCTCGTCGCGCGCTACGTCTACGAGCACCTCTTTCTCGCGAGCATCCATTTCAAGGAAGCAGGCGGCGAAACGCTCTTTCGTCTGGTGCGCTCGCGCACGCCGAGCGGCACGGAGGTCGACGAGATCCCGACACGACGGCCGTTCGACGACCCGCACGTGGCGCGCGTCTACTACCGATTCGTGCGACGCATGGAACGCCCGCTCGAAAAAACGCTCATGCCGTATTCGTTGAACCGCGAGCGCCTCCACCACTGGAAGGAGCTGTTCTTCACGCCGAAGTACGCGGTGAACGCGCTCCCGACGTACGAGCCGAAGGTCGCAGCGAATCCGTTCCGGGCCTTTCGGGTCATACCGGCGGAGTCGCGCTACCGATTCATGCTCGAAGAGTCGGAGTTCACGATGATGGGCTTCATCAAGGGCCCCGTGTGTCGAGGACAGGTCGCGCTCGACGTCATCGAAGATCGCTTCTGGATCGCCTTCCTTCGCCCCGACGCGCCGTGGATGAAGGACGAGACGGACTTCCTCGCGGGCGTCGCGCAAGATCTCGACATGCCCGCCGAAAGAGGGAGCACTGCCCTCCCCACGCTCTGGCTCGGCTACGCCGCTCAGCACGCGAAATACGTCGCCGCGAGGAACGACTTCCTCGGCAAAGCGACGAACCATGGGGACGAGGTCACGCCGAAGCTCCTCTGGGACGGAGACGGAACGAACGCGAACGCCGCGCTCACGGTCTTTCGTCACTTCGACAGCGCGACGGTCGTGAAGGGGTTCGTCGGGCGCGCGCCGAAGACGGCGTGGGTCGTCGGGTACCCGCTGCTCGAACGAATTCACTACTTGCTCGTCGCCGGCTTCGACGTCTTCGGCAACGTGGGCCATCAAGTGACGACGCGCCTCTACATGGACTTCCTTCGCATGGAGGGAGAGGCGGATTTTCTGATGTTCCTCCCGCCTCCGCAGCGAAAGGAGCTGGTCGACGCGTGGTATCGCGGCGTGACCGGGAGCGCGAAGGAGACGCTGGCGACCGAGCTCGAGGGGTTCCCGGGCGTCCCCAAGATCGGCTACCGATCGAGTGAACCGAAGAAGGAGCTGTTCGCGCTCATCGAAGCGCACCTCGGCCGCGTGCTCGCGCACGGGTTCGATCTCGACCGCGTGGAGGACGCCTCGCTCCGGTCCACGCTCGAGAGGCTCGCGCACATTCGAGGGCGTGCGGCGACGTTGCTCCCCGAGACGTCGTTCCTCACCGTGACGGAGCCCGGCGGCGCGCGTCATCAGTTCACGATCCTTCGCGACAGCGCTCACACGAACGTGGCGCACATTTTTCAAGAGGACAAGCGTCGCGTCTCGGACGAAGACGAGCTCACGGTGGTCTCCGGATTTCTCGGCGCCTACCCGAATGCCTTCTTCGAGATCGCGCGAAGAGATCTCGAAGCCTTCGTCGATGCGGCCGTGGCGTCGAGCGACGAGGAGGGATATGCGGCGCTCCGCCGACGATTCGGCGTCCTGCGATCGAGTGATCACTTCTGGGTGTACAGCGATGAGATCAACGCGGCTCATCGCCTGCGTGACCCGCTGGTCAATGGGCTCTTCGATTACAATCGGCTCGAAGGGCTGTGAGTTGATGCCCCCACTCGCAGGTGCTCGGCGGCAGCCGCCTGCGCGCCTGCGGTCTCCCCCAAACGCATGCTCGGCCCGCAAAGCCGGGCCTGCGCGTGGGTGGGGGAGACACAACTCGAGAGAACGGGCCCCGTTCCCCCACCGAGAGAACCAGAGAACCATAACCGGGCTACCCGCTCCCCTTGCACCGTGCGGGCATCGTTACCTGGACGCCGACGTGGTTGCCCGCGAGATCACTCCCGAGGATCGTGCCCGAAGCCGTCGTAGGAGCGCGCAACGCCGCACGCCGCGAGGTGCCGCAGCCCCCCGTGGATGCAGCTTCGCGAGCCTCCGCGGGGAGCAAGCCCGGATCTCGTGTGCGCAGCGAGGCCGCGCCGCCCTACGCCACCGACTCCACGCGCGCGGTCCCTCCGCCAGCCGCAAGAACGTGCTCTTCGCCGCCCGCGTTGCCTGACCCCGCAACTCGCTATCCCCGATCTTCGCCTCGTGCACCCGCACGGCGATCGTCTTCGCCACCTGGTAACAATCGAGTCCCTACATCTTCAAAGAGTGGGTCATTCGGAGCCTCCAAGCGCAGCGACAGGCTCCGAATGACCCACGATGTAAGAGATCCCTCGAGCCCACCGAGCGAGCGCGCCCTACTTGTTGCGACCGCAGTGACAGCCGCNNCGCGGTCGCGGTCGGGGTCGGGGTCGCCGTCGCCGTCGCGGTCGCGGTCGCGGTCGCGGTCCCTCCTCCCCCCTCGCCCGAACTGGCACACCCACGACTCCCCCGCCCCTCCGCGCGTCGCCCCTTCCCCCCAATCCCCCGCCCCACACGAAACTTTCCCCGCTGGCAGGCGAGTTGCTGTTCTCCCCTCCGCCGGCGCCTTCGCGCCGCGTGCGCATCGCACACGAAAAGGTGAACGGATGAAACGCATCGCATTGACTGTCGCAGCCCTCCTTCTCACCGCGTCCCCCGCGTGGGCCGACGTGATCACCCCCGACCAGCAAGCGTGTGAGAACACGACGAAGGGCGCGGCGTGCACCTTCAACGTCAACGAAGGCGCGACCAACCCCGGCCCCGACACCGTCGGCACGTGCGAACCGTCGACCTGTTACACGAACGAGTACTGCGACGCCGCCACCGACGCCATCCAGCACGAGCCCGGAGTCTGCACGGTGCCGGTCGCGTGCCTCACGTGTCAGGCGTCCGACGGCGGGACGAGCACGACGAGCGACGGCGGCACGGTGACGAACGCCGGTGGCAGCAACAGCAGCGGCGGATGCGACGTCGCCCCCGGCGGCGGACTCAGCTCCCTCGGCGCATTGCTCGTCGCCGCGATCGTCCCGCTCGTTCTCCGCCGGCGTCAGCGCAAGGCCTCGTAGGCGACCGCGCCCGTGTCCACGACCGTCGTCCTCCGCGCCGCCGCGCCGCTCCTCGCACCGCTCGACGCGCTGCGATCCGCCGTGCTGCGCGCGCTGGGGCGACCCGGTCGCGTGTTCCTCGTCGATCGCGACGCGCGCGTCGCGCTCTATGGCGCGGTCGGCGTGCTCTCTTCGCTGACCCTCACGGCGCTCGCGCCGCTATGGCTCCTGGCGTTCGGGCCGCTCCTCCTCGGCGTGCCGCATCTCCTCGCCGATGCGCGCTACCTCGTCGCGCGCCCGCGTCTCCACACGCGCGTCGGCTTCTGGTTGCTCATCGCCGCGCCGCTCGCGCTGACCTTCGTCCAGCCACACGCGCCGATCGGGCTCGCCGCCGTGATCGGCGCGGCGCTCCTGGCGCGTGGAAGCGTGGGCCGACGCGCGATCGTTCTGCTCGTGGCCGCGGTCCTCCTCTTCCTCGCCATGACGCACGTGCGCCTGGCCGACGTCGCCATGGCGCATCTTCACAACGTCATCGCCATCGCCATCTGGATCGCGTGGGCTCCTCGCGACGCGCGACAAACGCGAGCTGGCTGGCGCCTCGTCCCCGTCGCGCTCTTCGTGATCGCGACCGCGCTCGTCCTGTCCGGCCACTTCGACTCAGCGCTCGAAGCGCCGCTCGCCGCACGCGGGCTCGCGCTCGGCGGAATGCGCAGCGCGCTCTCGCCGCTTCGCGACGCCACGTGGAGCGGACGCTTCGTCCTCTTCTTCGCCTTCGCGCAGTCGGTTCACTACGTCATCTGGCTCCGCCTCGTCCCCGAAGAAGATCGCCCGCGACGCGGCCTGCGATCGTTCGCCGCGAGCTGGCGCGCGCTGGTCGACGACATGGGCTGGGCCGTGCCGCTCCTCTTCGTGCTGGCGACGATCGCGCTCGCGGCGTGGGGGGTCCTGGACCCGCGCGCCGCCCGTCTCCTCTACCTGCGCCTCGCCATCTTCCACGGCCCGCTCGAAGTCGCCGTCGCCGCGCTCTTCTTCATCGAGCGCCGCTCGCTTCGCGCAAGCTGATCGCCGCGCCGCCGATGCTCTCGCTCTCTCCTGGCTTGCTCGGCTTGGCGCTCCGCTGGGCGCGCGACTTCGCGTTCACGCAGATCGTCGAAGTTCCGATCTACCGCCGCGCCTTCCGATGCGGCTTCTGGGAAGCGTTCGGCGCCAGCGCGATCACGCACCCGCTCGTGTGGTGGTTCAACGCCAGCCACGCCTGGCACGTGTCCTGGGTGTGGCGAGCCGCGGCGTGCGAATCGTTCGCGTGGCTCGTCGAGGCAGCGTACTTCCGCTTCGTCTTCGGACGATCGCGCGCGCTCCTCTGGTCGTTCGCCGCGAACGGCGTGAGCTTCTCGCTCGGGCTGGCGTGTTGGTACTTCCTCGGCCTGCGCTGACTTGCGCTGACGTGACGCGCGGCGAGCTCTGCGTGAGCACGCCCCCGGTGCGTCTCCACTCGCGCCGTAGCGCTTGAATATTCGCGCCACACTCGCACGCTGAGAAGGACCACCATGAACGCGAACGCACCCCAAGGCATCGCACGCACGATCCTCGTCGACGCCGATCACCTGAGTCGGCTGGCCCACGAGGATGGGGACCACGCGCTCTCCGCGCGCTTCGCGGGTCTGCGGACCGAGTTTGCGAGCATCGAGCGACGGTGTGGCGCGAACCCGCCTCAGCGCGTGACGAACGTGGAGATCGATCTCGCGCAGGAGCACGTCCGCGCCGCCGTGACCGCCGCGACGGGCCACGAGCCGAAGGCCCTGCTCGACCGGCTGAGCATCCTCGGCGACAGGCTCCGCCCCCCCCGCGCCCGCACGCTCATGGGCGTCCGCGTGCCGTAAGGCCCCGCGCAGGGGCCGCCTGGCCTCCGCGCCCCAGGTCGCGAACACGCTGTGAGTGCTATTTTCTCCTGAAGCGAAAGACGACGTCGAGGCGGGCGCACCTCCCTGCGCGGAGGTACAGTCCGCCTGTCTTTCCCGGCACGGAGAACGCTCACATGCGAACCACTCACTCCTCTTCCGTCGCGCGCGCGGCCACGTTTCTCTTCGCGGGCCTCATGGTGGCGGGCGTCGTCACCGCATGCGGTTCGGGCAACAACACCAGCGGCTTTGGCAGCGACGGCAAGGGTGACGCCGGCGGGGGCGGCCTCGGCGGTGGCGGTGGCCTCCTCGGTGGCGGCGGAAGCGGCGGCGGCGTCCAGCTCGGTGACGCGGCGTGCGCCTCGTCGACCTCGCGAGGCCAGCAGGCGCCGCTCGACATGTACGTCATGCTCGATCAGTCGAGCTCGATGAGCGATCAGGTCGCCGGCAACACGTCGAAGTGGGCCGCGGTCACGAGCGCGCTCGACTCGTTCGTCACGGGCACCAACACGGCCGGCATCTCCATCGGTATCCAGTATTTCGGACAGCCTCCGGGCGGCGGCGCACCGGCGTGTCAGGTCTCGTGCCCGAACGGCACGGCCGACTGCGGCGCGACCGGCGGACCGTGCGTCCTCGGCTTCTGCGTCGCGTGCGTCGCGAGCCTCGCCGGTTCGGCCGGCGGCGATTCATGCGCGGCCGCCGACTACGCGAAGCCGGACGTCGAGATCGGCGCGCTCCCGGGCGCGAGCGCGGCCATCACGGCGTCGATCTCCAAGCACGGCCCCACCACCAGCACGCCGACGTCGGCCGCGCTCCAGGGCGCCGTCGATCACGCTCAGGCGTGGGCCAAGACGCACGCCAGCGACATCGTCATCGCCGTGCTCGCGACCGACGGCGATCCGACCGAGTGCGACACGACGCTCTCGGACATCAATGCCATCGCCGCGGCCGGCGTGAGCGGCACGCCGAAGGTGCTCACGTTCGTCATCGGCGTCGGCGCATCGACGACCGCGCTCAACGGCATCGCGGCGGCGGGCGGCACGACCTCAGCGTTCCTCGTCGACACCACGCAGAACGTGAACCAGCAGTTCCTCGACGCGCTGAACAAGATCCGCGGCACCGCGCTGGGGTGCAACTACACGATCCCGCTCCCCACCAGCGGCACGCCGAACTTCGGCGAGGTGAACGTCGAGTACACGCCGGGGAGCGGCGGACCTGCGATCCTCATCCCGCAGGTCAACGGCGCCTCGAGCTGCCCGGCCACGGGCGACGCCTGGTACTACGACAACCCGAACGCGCCGACGCAGATCGTCCTGTGCCCCGGGACGTGCAAGACGCTCGAAGCCGACAAGAACGGCGACCTCCAGGTGCTGCTCGGGTGCGCCACGATCGCGAAGTGACGCTTCGCCTTCAGTGCAACGTCACGCCGACGTCCCGTCCGCACATCGTCCCCGAGAGCTGATTGCCGTTCTGCCCCATCTGGAGCGCGCAATCGCTCTCGGCATAGGGAAGCGACGGCGCATACACGCTCCCCGAGAACGAGATTGAGCTGCTCGCGAAAGCGAGCGACGTCGCGGCTGACGGTTGCTGCGCGATCGTCCCCGACTCCGTCACCGTCCCATCGAGCTTCATCTGATAGTTCTGCGTGGGATCGGTGTCGGTCTGTGAGAACGCACAGGCCGTGAACACGTACGTGAGCGAGACCTGCGTCGAGCCGACCGAAGCGTTCGCCGTGGCCGTCCCCGCGATGTGCGCGGTGCCTCCCAGCGGGCACGGCCCCGTCGCGTTCTGAGGCCCCACCGGCTGCCCCTGGAGCTCGAGGTTGTAGGCGAGCTTGAGCGCATCGCGGAGAGAGCGGAGCGCGCTCGCGTCCTGACACGCCTGATCGCACGGAGGCTCGGGCGTGGACGACGACCCGCCGCCGCACCCGCTCACCGCCGCGAGCGCCACCGCGATGCACGCGCCGACGAGCCGCGTTCGCCGAGATCCGATCGTCGCCATCAGAAGCCTCCTTCCACACCCAGGCTCGGGATAGTGACCGGGCCGATCTTCTCGTCCTGGCACCCGTTGAGCGTGCAGTTCGTTCCTACCGACTCTTTCGACAATGTCGCGTTCATCCACTCCGCCACGAACGAGATCCACGCCTTCGGTCCGAGCTGCCATCGCTTCTCCAGTCGCAGGTCGAGCCTGAAGAACGGGGCGAGTCGCGTCGAGCCGGGATCGCTCGGGTCAGGCGCTTTGGGTAGCCCCGTGTAGAAAGTGACGCGTGTTCCGGCGCGCCAGTTGTGACCGAGGTCGTAGGCGACCGCCGCGTTGAGGACGTGCGTGCGATCGAACGTTGCGATGAAGTCCTGCCCGTTCGCGCTGCGCGTGGATCGCGACAGCGTGTAGGAGACGAAGCCACCGATCCGGTTGGTGAGCTTCCTTTTCAAGAAGAACTCCACGCCATACGCCGTCCCGCGCGCGCGCGTCGCGAACGCTTGCGCGGTCTGGACGTCGCCTTGCGACTGCACCGCTTGTCCTCCGCCGCCGCTTCGATCGCCGCCGACGGTCCCGGGGGGGAAACGTTGCCCGCATCGCCCGTTGCCGGTGGGCTGCGTCTCGGGATCGCCGGAGAGCGTGCCGCTGGGGAACGAGCCGGGCGGGCAACCGCTGATCTGCGGCGGGGTGACGCTGAGCACGTCGCTCATGTTGAAGAAGCCGTTGTGGAAGACGGTCGCCGTCGCGGTGGTCTGCTGCCCGAGGTCCGTCTCGAAGCCCATGCTCTCTTGAACCGCGTCCTGAAGCCCGCCTCGCAACCCGCCGGGCTGGACGCCGGGGATCGGTATGACGAAGGCCGGGGGCTGGTGCGCGAGCCCGAGCGCGACGAGGAGGCGCGTGCGGCTCGTGATCACCGTGCGCGCGGCGATGCGCGGATCGATGCTCACGGCGGTCGCCCCCTCGGACGAATAGAAGTCGAAGCGCGCGCCGGGCGTGACCGTGAGGCGCCGCGTCACGTCGATCACGAAGTCGCCGCGGGTGCCGATCGCGAGATCCGTGCGCGACGGAAAGAGGCTCGCCACCTGCGCCTGTGCGCCGTTGAGCTGACTGAGATCGGCCACGACGTCGTAGCGATCGGCTTCGACGTCGGTGCCGCCGCGGAACGTGAGCGCCGGCGCGAGGCGATACACGAGCTCGGAGCGCAGGCCGATCATGCGGTCGCGCACGGAGCTCGTGGGGTCCGCGGCGGTGGAGTCGATGCCGCCGGTCGCGGCGAGGCGGAGGTTGCCGTTGGAGCCGAGCGCGTGATCGTAGCGAAGGTCGACGCGGTGGAAGTCGGCGCCGAAGACGGTCTGCGTCGGCCCGTTCGGCACTTTCTGTCCGAGGTAATCGTAGGCGCCGAAGGCGAAGACGCTGACCGTATCGTGCGGCGTGAGCTTGTAAGACGCGCGACCTTGGTAGTCCCAGTAGTTGAGCACCGTGTTCGACGAGAGGAGCGTGAGGAGCGCGCCCGTGTACGAATACCGGCCTGAGAGGAGGATGGTGCCGCGTCCGTCGGCGAACGGCAGCTCCGCGAGCGCACCGGCGTCGAAGAGTCGAACGTTGTACTCGCCGTGCAGCTCGGTCGCGGGCTTGAGCGTCTCGCCGGAGACGATGCCGCCGCTGAAGCGCCCGAAGCGCGCCGGGTAACCGCCGGGGTAGAGATCGACGGTGTCGATGAGCCCGGGATGGATGACCGAAGGGCCCGCGCCGACGTGGAACAGGTACGGGACGCGAACGCCGTCGAGGAAGTAGCCCACGTCACCGGGAGGAGCGCCGCGCACGAAGAAGAACGGAAGACCGGAGACGATCGGCGTGACCCCCGGCATGATCTCGATGGCGCGAAACGGATCGCCGAAGACGCCGGGGATCTGGCGGACCTCCGAGCGCGAGAGCGTGACTGTGCGCGACGGCTCGGGGCGGTCTCCATGGACCGTGACCTCCTGAGGAGCGGGAGCGGCGCCGTGCGCGGCGGGCTTCGCGACCTCGGGCTCGGCGATCTTCGCTTCGACCGGCGCGTGAAAGACGACCTCGACGCGAATGCGCGCCGCGACCGGTTTGTCCCCGCGCATCGCGGGCGTGAAGAACCAACCGTGCGCGGCGGCGGAGGCCTGGCCGGCGAAAGGCTCGCGCGCGTCGGACGGGACCGCCGAGCTCACCGTGCCGTCGGGGTCGATCGTCAACGTGAGGACGACCGTCGCGTCGCCTTCGCCACCGGCCGGATACGGGACGTCGCTCGACGAGCGAAGCACGGGCGGCGAGAGCGGGGCGGGCGCGGGAGCCGCATGCGTCGCGGGTGGCTCGGCGGCCTGCACGTTCGCCGTCGGCCCGCAGAGCGCGAGCGCGCACGCGCAGGTGATTCCACGGCGAAGGTCGGGCGACATCGGTGCCGCGCTACGAGGTAAGGGCGAGGAGCGCGTGCGCGGTCACGTCGCCACGCGCGAACGGCACGACGGGCGAGAGCGGGAAGGCCCCCTCCGCCAGATCGGGCTCGAGCGACGCGGGCACGAGGCCCGGGACGAACTGCCATCGCGCAAGGTAACGACGCGCGCGGTCGATCGCTGCTCGCGCCGAGGTACGGCGGAGCGGAGCGAGCGCTTCGATGGTGAGCGCGGTGAGCGCGAGATCGGGGACGTCGGTGCGCGTCGTGCCCCCTTCGTGCGGAGGCGCGCTCCGGATCGATCCTTCGAGGGCCGTGGCGGCGCGCTCGAGCGTCTCCGCATCCCCCCGCGCGTGCGCGGCGACGACTGTCCACGGCGCCCACGGCTCGGTGGTGAGCGAGGTGACGCACGTCGCCCAGACCGCCGAGGGCGCCGCGCTCCCGAGCACGGCGGCGACTTGCGCCGCATGCCACGGCGAGGCGGTCAGCGCGTCGGCTCCGACGAAGCGCTCCAGCTCGCGCGCGAGCGGGAGCCCCGCCATGCACGCGAGCGCGATCGTCCCCGCGACGACCTCCTTCGCCGTCGGCCACGCGTCGACCGTTCGCCCGCGCAGCGCCGCCTTCACGTCGCGCTCCAGCCAATCGCGCGCGCGATCGGCGTCGGCCGCGTGCGTCGCGTGCTCGGCGAGCGCGCGAACGACGATCGCCGCGCGCCCGTGGTGCATGATCCCCGTCGCGTGGACGTTTCGCGCGCGCGCATCGACGCCGAAGTGGACGAACCCGTCTTCGCGCACCAGGCGCGAGAGCCACTCCGCGGCGAGCGACGCGCGCCGCGCCGAGGTGACCGGTCGCGCGCGGTCGAGGCTCGCGCCGGAGCGCGCGACGATCTCGTCGGCCTCGAACGTGAAGAGGGTCCCCTCCGCGATCGCGTCGAAGTCGATCTTCGCCTTTCGCGCCAGCGCATCGAGCAGCGCGCGCGCCGTCGTCCCGCCATCGCGCGCCACGCTCGGCACCAGGATCACGGCCTCGCCGCTCGGGCGCACCAGCACCACGCCGTGCGTCCCCGGCTCGATGCGCGCGAGCGCTTCCTCGACGGACGACACGCGCCGCACGTCGCGCGCGTACGAGACCTGCGCGACCAGCGCGCCGCGATCCGCGCGATGCGCCCCGCCGTGCCGCGCGTCTTCCATCGCGCGAAGAAACGCGCGCGCGACCCGCTCGCCCGGCCGCCCCTCT
The DNA here is from genome assembly GCA_003151595.1 of Myxococcales bacterium. Next base: position 18,899 of record PLXW01000102.1, on the reverse strand, counting down.
TCGCTCCCGAAGCAGCCGCACAGTCGGCCATTGCCATAGAGCGAGACGAACGGCGTGGCGTCCGGCGCTCCGGTGATCGCCGGCCACCCCTTCAGCGTTCGCTGCCACCGCAGCAGACCCCGGAGCGATCGCACCAGCGACGTACGCTTCTTCTTCGGGAGCGGCCGCGCGAGCGCGCCCCACGGAAAACGTGGCGACCCCTGGGGAGCGCCCGGTTTCATCCCCCGCGCCGCCGGACCCGCCAGGCGTGGGAGGCGCCGAGACCGAGCGCGTCGAGCCCGGGGACGATCTCTTCTTCGACGATCCGCCGGATCACTTCGCGCTGCGCGAGCGAGCCCATCACGCCGAGCGCGCGCGCGGCGGCCTCGTGACCCGCCGGCGCATCACGCCCACGCCAGAACTGACGCTCGGTGTTCACGAGCATCTCGCCCGCGCGATCGGCCACGCGCTGCCGCTCGGCCTGCGACCACTGCGGCTGGCGCCACGCCATGTAGTACCAGCCGAGGCGCGCGTGATGGACCTCGTCGGCCACCAGCGACGCGAAGACCGCCTTCGGCAGCGGGTCCTTCGCGCAGCGCGCGCACTCGGACAGCAGCGCGACGGCGAGCGTCTCGCTCATCACGCCCACCTCGAGCATCATGATGTCGAGCTTCTCGAGCGTCAGCCGCTTGGCGAGGACCTTCGCCAGCCCGTCGCGATCGAGCTCCACGGTCGCGGGCTCTCCGGCGTAGATCGACGCCATCCGCATCGCGTAGTCCGCGTGGCGCATCTCGTCGGCGGGCGCCTTCGCGCAGAGCGCGACCAGATCGAACGGCGCGCCGTGAAGCGAGAGATCGATCGCCATGTGCGCGAACAGATCGACCGCGCCGTACTCGCCGAGCGCCAGCGCGCGCTGCGAAGCGGCGGCCACGCGGAGCGCGGGCTCTTCGTACTTCGCGCGATCGAACGCCTTCCACGGGATCGCGCGGCGCGCGCGAGGCCCCTTGGCGAGGAGCGAATGCTCGTGCTGCCGGGCGAGCGGCGTGTTCGTGAAGTTTCGCTGGAGACGGAGGCGTCCTGCGCCGCCGGGCGCTTTCGGCGTCCGCGTCTCAGCCTTCACCGGAGTCATTGCCCCCTTCGCTTTCCGAACCATCGCCGTGGGCGTCGGTCGCGGAGTCGACGCCCGCGTCGTTCCCGGCGTCGAAGAACGCCGCGACCGCGACGCCGACGGTGAACCCGGTGGCGTCTTCGCCCGCGTCCTGCCCGGCGTCGAAGAACGCCGCGACCGCGACCCCCTGACCGACCGCGTACTGTCCGGCGTCGGGACCCGACGACGTCGTATCGCTGCCGCAATCGATGAGCGCGACTACGGCCGGCACGACGCTCACGATCGCGGCAGAGCCCAGGATCATGCGCGGGACGAACCGCGTCTTTTTAGCCTTCTTCGTCTTCTTCGCCATGTGAGCCCCTCTTACCGTGCGCGCGTCGCGAGCGCGCAGCGATGCTCGCACAATCCCGGCGCGGGCAACACGATCCCTCATCACCGTCGAGTCTCCTCTCGTGGAGCGGCACTTCATCTTCAGCGGCACCTGCGTCGCGATCAAAGTCCGGGTCGTCATCGACGCGACCCGCTTTTCCCCGTAAGAACTCGCTGTGAAAACTCTCCTGCGCGCCTCTCGATCCGTCGCCTGGGCGCTGGTGTGTGCCGCTTGCTCCGGCGGAACACCGCCCAGCGGATTCGGGCCTACCGGACCCGACGGCGGACCGGCGAATGGCTCGAGCGATGGAAGCGCAGGGCCCGGCAACGGCGGCACACCGATCCTCGGCGGAACGGGTGACGGCGGCGGGGGGACCCCTTCGGGAGGCACCTGTCAGATCACCAATCCCGATGGCGACCTCGACAAGGACGGCTGGAGTCCCAATCAAGGCGACTGCAACGACTGCGATCCGAACGTGAACCCCGGCGCCATCGACGTCCTTCGCCAGAACGACGGCGGCGCGCCGACGTGGGGCGACGAAGACTGCGACGGCACCCCCGGCGACTCGGCGATGGCGTGCGACACCGGCCTCGCGCTAACCGACGTGGTGGCGGCCGACGGCGCGAAGGCGATCGATCTGTGCGCGCAGGCGACGACCTCCGACAAGAAATATGGAGTCCTCTCCGCGGCCTATGTACGCGCGGACGGGACGGCGTTCGCGAGCCCCGGGTTGCAGGTCGGAATCCAATCGGCCTTCGGAACCAACGTCCACGTGCAAGGGGGCGCGAGCATGCTGGCGCTCTCGAGCGGCGCCGCGCGAACCGTCGGCCAGACGGGCGCGTGCAACGGCATCTCGTGCCAGATCAACTCCACGGCGACCCCGCCCACCGGCTTCCCTCAAGACGATCCGGCGTGCCCGCCCACGAAGGTCATCGCCGACGACGTCGCGCTCGAGCTCCAGATTCGCGTCCCCACCAACGCCACGGGCTACTCGTTCAACTTCAAGTTCTACTCGTTCGAGTTCCCCGACTGGGTATGCGACACCCACGGGTACAACGACCAGTTCATCGCGCTCGTGACCCCGCCCCCCACGGGCTCCTATGTTCCCACCGGCTCACCCGGCGGAAACATCTCCTTCGACAGCAACAATCACCCTGTGAGCGTGAACCTGGGGTTCTTCGACGCCTGCGATCCGGCCACGTCGACCCGCTTCGCCTCGCACTGCAAAGGGACGACCGGCGCCACCTGCCCGCCGCTCCCCAGCCCGTATTGCCCGCTCGGTCTCGGCGATCTCCAGGGAACAGGGTTCGACGTCTGGCAAACGAAGACGGGGCCCGACGGCGCCACGCGATGGCTTCAGACGCAAGCACCGGCGGTTCCCGGCTCGGTCATCACGATCCGCTTCGCGATCTGGGACGCGGGCAACGGACAGTTCGATTCGACCGTGCTGGTCGACAACTTCCAGTGGCTCGCGACCGCCGGCACCATCGCCGTCGGTACGGCTCCTGCGCCGACGCCGAAGTGAGCGCGCGCGCGAGCGTGCGTCTACTCGTCGACGGGTGACTCGCGTAGCGTACGCCGCGTGATGAACCCGTCGACCGACTGGAAAGAGACGACCGCGCCCGACGAGAACGCGCGCTTCGAAGCGCTCGCCGAGATCCTGCACGGCCTTCAGAAGAAGAGCGCCTCCGGGGACGCGACAAGAGACGCGACAGGCAACGCGACGATGCGCGCGCTCCACGCGAAGCAACACGTCGGCGCGAGCGCGGAGCTGGTGATCCCGAGCGATCTCCCCGCCGAGGTGCGCGCGGGTCTCTTCGCGCAGCCGGGCACGTACCGTGCGTACGTCCGCTACTCGAACGGCGCAGGCCAGCGCCAGGGCGACCACAAGCCCGACGTGCGCGGGCTCGCGGTCAAGGTCGTCGGCGTGCCGGGGAAGAAAGTGATCCCGGGGTTGGAGAACGCGCGCACGCAGGACTTCCTCGCCATTCAATCGCCGTCGACTCCGTTCCAGGGACCCGACGAGTTCGTCGCCTTCGTGCGCGCCGGCGTCGAGCCGTGGCGACTCCCGGCGGTGATGGCGCGCTTCGGGGTGTTCCACACGATCGGCGTGCTCAAACAATTTCTCGCCGGTGTGTCGGCGCCGGTTCCGTCGCTGGCGACGCTCACCTTTCACAGCGCGCTCCCCGTGACGTGGGGCACCTACGCGGCGAAGTACCGCTTCGAGCCGGAGAGTCGCGAGAGCGAAGCCGCGGTGACGAAGGATCCCGATCGACTGGCGACCGAGCTCGCCGCGCGCCTGCGTGAAGGCCCGGTGGCGTACGCGATGCGCGCGCAGCTGTTCCGGAGCGAAGCGCTCACCCCGATCGAAGACGCCTCGCGCACGTGGAGCGACGACGACGCGCCGCCCGTGACGGTAGCGCGCCTTATCGTGGCCAAACAGGACGTGACCTCCGAGTCGGGGCGCGCGCTCGCCGAGCGGATCGCGCAGATGTCGTTCGATCCCTGGCACGCGCTCGAAGCGCACAAGCCGCTGGGGGCAATGATGCGCGCGCGCAACAACGCCTACCGCGTGAGCACCAAGGAGCGACACGCGGCGGAGGAGCCCGAGGAATAGAGCGGAGCGCGAAGGAACTCCCATGGCCTCGTTCTTCTCACGCGAGCGCACCGTCGCCGCGCCCGGCTTCAACCGGTGGCTCGTCCCGCCGGCGGCGATCGCCGTCCAGATGTGCATCGGCGAGATCTACGGCTTCAGCGTCTTCAACGTTCCGTTGACCCGCGCCATCGGCATCACCACGTCGGTCCCCGGTCAGGACTTCACGATCCCGCAGGTCGGCTGGATCTACTCCATCGCCCTCATCATGCTCGGCCTCTCGGCCGCGTTCCTCGGCAAGTGGGTCGAGCGTAACGGGCCGCGCAAGACGATGTTCACGAGCGCCTGCTGCTTCTGCGGCGGGCTCGCCGTCGCCAGCGTCGGGGTCGGCCTCCACAGTCTGGCGCTCATCTACCTCGGCTACGGCGTGCTCGGCGGCGTGGGCCTCGGGCTCGGCTACATCGCGCCCGTCTCGACGCTCGTGAAATGGTTCCCCGATCATCCGGGCATGGCCACCGGGCTCGCCATCATGGGCTTCGGCGGTGGAGCGCTCGTCGGCGCGCCGTTCGGCGTGGAGCTGATGGCTCACTTCAAGAGCGCGACCTCGGTAGGCGTGCGCGAGTCGTTCCTCGTCATGGCGGCCTGCTACTTCGTAATGATGAGCTTCGGCGCGCTCGTCGTGCGCGTGCCCGCGCCCGATTGGGCTCCCGTTGGCTTCGTGGTCTCGACGAAGCCGCGCGCGCTCGTCGCCACCAGCCACGTGCTCGCCGACGAGGCGGTGAAGACGCCTCAGTTCTGGCTCCTGTGGACCGTGCTCTGCCTCAACGTGACCGCGGGCATCGGCATCCTCGGGCAAGCCGCGCTGATGTGTCAGGACATGTTCGGCGTGAGCGCGGCGGTGGCCGGCGGCTTCGCGGGGCTGCTCAGCATCTTCAACATGGGCGGGCGATTCTTGTGGTCGTCGGCGTCGGACTTCACCGGGCGCAAAGGGATCTACGTCATCTATTTTCTCCTCGGCTGCACGCTCTACGTTCTCATTCCGGTCACGCAGCGCCAGGGGAGCGTGACGCTCTTCGTGGCCGTGACCGCGGTGGTGATCTCGATGTACGGCGGCGGCTTCGCCACGATCCCGGCGTACCTGCGCGATCTCTTCGGCACGATGCAGGTCGGCGCCATCCACGGTCGCCTCATCACGGCGTGGTCGATGGCCGCCGTGCTCGGACCGCAGCTGGTGAATTACATCTCCACCTACCAGAAGGCGCACGGGGTCCCGAAGGCCGAGGCCTACAACACGACGATGTACCTCATGGCAGGCCTCCTGCTCGTCGGCCTCGTCTGCAACCTGCTGGTTCGCCCGGTCGATGCGAAGCATCACGTCGCCGAAGCGTCGGGAGATCGCGCGTGACGGATCGGAGAAAGACACCGCTCGGCGCCGTCGCGATCGCGTGGGTCGTCGTGGCCGTGCCACTCGGCTGGGGCCTCTACCAGAGCGTCATCAAGTCGAAGCCGCTCTTCGCCCCCACTGCGATCGACGCGGGGAGCGACGCTGCGCCCGCGCCCCTCGCAACCCCGACCGCCTCTGCGTCGACCGCACCTCCGGTCGACGAATCGCCCCCCGGCACGTTCGTCGAAGCGCGACACGCGCGCCTCACGACGCTCGACGACGAGCCCGGGCTCGCCAAGAACGGCGACGCAATCCGCGCGCACTTCGGCGGCACGCTCCCGGCCTCGATCGACCTTCAGGCCGTCCCGCTCGGCGCCGGCAAGCAGGCGCTCCTTCTGCGCGCGACGGGCGACGATTCGAAGCCGATGGCGCTCCTGATCGACGCGTCCGGCACCGCGATCTGGGTCAAGGATCACCCGCTCTCCGGCATCACGCCCCCGGCCAAACCGTTCACGATCGCGCCGCGTCCCGACAACGGCGTCGCGCTCTTCGTCTACGACGAGCCGACGAAGCTCGTGGCCGCGCGCATGTGGACGCCGGAAGGGGGGCCGTTCGCGGATCTGGTGCTGTACGAGCTCGCGCGGTGCGACGCGATCTCGGCGGCGTGGTGGCCGGGGCGCGGATGGATCGTGATCACGTCGTTCGCCGGCGGCGCGCGGGCGCAGCTCCTCAGCGAATCGGGGTCGGCCGCGTGGAACGCGCAGGGGATCGTGGTCGGCGAGACGTGGCGCGCAGCTGCACCGGCGACGATCGTGATCGACGCGCAGTCGTCGTCGTGGATCCTGGTGCAGCACGCGACGCGCGCCGGCGCGGATCACGTTGTCGCGCTTCGCTACGACTCCGGCGGCGCGCGCCTCGACGACGCCGCCGTCGACCTCGGCACCGTCGCGCGCGTGGCGCACGTCACCGATCGCATCGACGCCACGCTCGCGGGCTACGGCGTCGTGCGGATCGACGTCGGCGGCAAGCCCGCAACCTTCAGCTTCGCGCGTACCAGGCCTTGACGCGCGCGTCGTCGCGAACGGCGGCGTGCACGCGCGTGAGCTTGGGGAACGCGGCGAAGATCGTGGCCGGAATGTGATCGACGTTCCCGCTGGCGAACCAGCGCACGACCATGTGGAGCTTGAGATCGACCACGTGGAGCTTCGCCCCCGCGAAGAACGGCCCGTCGCCGAGCTGCTTCTCCATCTTCTCTCCCCACGTCGGCAGGAAGGACGCGACCAGCGCCTCGCGCGCCTTCTTCTTCTCGGCGTCGTCCTTGATGAAGAGCGTCGGCGCGACGTGCGCGCGCAGATCCTCGACGTGGCACATGACGGCCTCGTGCCGCGCCGCCTCGAAATTGTCTTTCGGATGGAGGTCGTGCTCGCGCCCCAGGAAGACGAGGATCGCGTTCGACTGCGCCAGCGGCGGGCGCCCCGGCATCTCGAAGATCGGCACGCTCCCGAACGGCGTCGTCGGCTTCAACGCCAGCCACTGATCGCGCGTGAGGCGCACGTCTTCGAAGTCGACGCCGCCGATGTGAAGCGCGAGTCGGCACTCTTCGCCGCGGCTCACCGGGGCGTCGAAATAGGTCAGCTTGGGCTTGCTCATGCCGCGCAAAGTAGCGCGCGGCGCAGCACGATCAAAGCGGAGCGTACTCTGCGACTGCGACGCAGTGCATGACGCGCCCGCACTGCGCGCTGCCGACCTCGCCCATGCACGTATCGCTCGTCTCGACCCGTGCTTCGCCGCGGCGGAGCGCGGACATGATCGAGTCGGTCAGCTCGTAGCTGCCGCGTTTGCAGCGCGGCTCGCCGCACGGAATCATGAACACGGATGGAGCGTGCTCCACCGGGATGCGCTTCAAGTGGGTGAACTCGATCTGCCCCTCGCCGCGGCATTCATTGAGCTCCAACCGCAGCGCGCGGAGGCGAGGCACGACCGTTCGCAAGCGCGGCGATTCGTCTTCGCGTCGTCGGCGTTCGATGACGTCTTCGTCGAGCTTCGTGGGTCTAGTCATTGCGTTGCCTGCACCATAACCACGCGCGCGGGTCTTCGCTCGCGCTTGTTCACGACGACATCGATTCGGCGCCCATGCCGTGCACGCCGGCCACACCGTGCAGGCCTCGAGAAAGGTTCGCGACGACGCGCCCCAGGTTGGCCATGAGCTCCGCCTCGTCGTCTCCCCACGCCCAGAACGAGATCATCAGCTGGTACCCCAGCCGCGACGCGTCGGTCCCGGGGAGCGTCACGTAGCGAACGGGGAGGATCGTGGTGCCGATCATTCCCCACCGGAAGTCGGCGTCGATGGGCCCCAGCCGGTGGTGGAGCGCGTCTTTGAACGACTCGACGCGCGCGCGCGACAGGTTCTTCGCCAGCGTGCTGAAGATCACGATGACGCGCCCCGAGCACTGGAGCGCCTTTGGGAACGACGCCGCGTCGTTCGCGTGCGGCCCGGTGAACGCGCAGTCGTTCGACTCGAGCGTGGACGCCGGCGCGTTGAGCCATTCGAGGAGCGTGTAGAACGCATCGATCGCGGGATAGTGACTCCACGGGACGAAGTCCTCCAGCGACGTGCGGATCTGCGAGGGCTCCGCGCGCAGATCGAGGAAGCGATGCTCGGGGCTCGCCGCGGACCCGGTCCACGGGTGAGAGCGCGGCTCGGTGAAGGGCGCGCCGTCGTACTCGCAGGTCTTCACCCGCGAACCATAGTGCCTGGCCTACTTCACGAGCTCGAAATCCACGCGACGGTCCCAATCCTCGGGCGGCGGGCTCGATCCCATCTTGCCGACGGTGTCTGTCACGAGGCGCTCCGAGGGGATCCCGGTCTTCATGAGGTACATCTTCACCGCTTCGGCGCGGCGCTTCCCCAGGCGATCGTTGTACGGCTCGGTTCCGCGCACGTCGGCGTGTCCGATGAGCCGGATCGTCTTGCCGGCGAGCGGCCCCGTCTTCATGCACTCGGAGAGGACGTGCAGCGTCTTGTTGTCGTGGCTCTCCACGCCTTGCGAGTTGTAGGCGAACTTGGGATCGACGCCGACGCACACGGTCTGGATCTCGGTGGGGAGATACATCATCGTCACCTCCGTCTCGGAGCGCGGCTCACCGCGGCCGAGGTCGGGCGGGAACGTCGTCTTGCCGTCGAGGCTGGCGACCTTCGGGCTCTGGAGAGGCTCGGGCCCCGCCATGCAGCCCGCGAGGGCGACGGCAGCGCAGACGATGCGGAGGGCGTGATGCATGAAGAGCGCTGGTGCACCGTCCATACCGCGCGCCACGGCGTTCGAAGCGGATGTGCGCATGCGCCGTTGCGGCGAAAGTCACGTCTACGCGACGCAGACGACGAGACGAACGCGCGCGACGAAAGCGCCGAGTGTGGCGATCTAGCGGGCGCGCCGAGCGCGCCTACACGCGGCGCGGTCGACTCCGCACGACCTGCGCGAGCAGTCGCTCCATCTCGCTCTTCGGATCGCCGCAGAGTCCGGCGTGCGGTGGCGACGTCTGGAGGATCGTGCTGCGCGGAGACACGAGCCAGTGCCACCGCTCCCGGATCGGGAGCGCGCCGATCGCGCCCGCGTCCGCTCCGCCGGCGCAGACGCGCGGGATGGCGTCCAGGTGCCTGCGGATCGTTTCGAGGTCGGCGTCGGGCGCGAGAGCGAGCAAGCGCGGCCCGTCGAGCTCGATGCGCGCGCCGAGAAAATCCAGCGGCGCGCAGAAGACGATGACTCCCGCGTTCACGAACTCTTCGCGCTCGACGTGCGGCACGACGCGCACGACGACGTAGCTAAACGATCGAGGCATGGGCACGTTGGGCCTCCTCGAGGAACAGGGGGATCGCGTCGCGTCGCGCGCGGAACCAAGAGACGTACGCCGCGCGATGCTCGTCGTCGCTCGCGAAGTCGCCGTCGCCCGCGAGCCAGTCGCCGGGGATCTCGCCGACGATGCGCGTGACCACGTCATCGGTGAACGCCGCGCGCAGATGGGCCGCCGCCTCGGCGAGCGAGGACGCTGCGCGAAGGAGCACGTGCTGGCGGACCTCGGCGAACGGATCGCGACTCCCGTCCAGGCGAGCGCCCGCGCGCCACCCGTGATGGAAGTAGAGCGACGCGCCGTGATCGATCAGCCACACGCGCCGGTGCCACGTCAGGAGGTTCGGGTTACGCGGCGTGCGGTCGACGTTCATCACGAACGCGTCGAAGAGGACGATGCGCGACGCCGCCGTCGCGTCGATCGCCGGATCGGCCACGGGATCGAACGTAATGCTCCCCGGCAAGTAGTCGAGCCCCACGTTGATCCCCGCGCTCTTCTCCAGCGGCTCGGCGAGCTCGGGATCGGGCTCGCTCGCGGCGATCGACTCGTCGAGCGCGACGAGCACGATCTCCGGCACCGCCAGCGCCGCGACGCGCGCGAGCTCCCCCGCGACGAGCTCTGCGATGAGCGCCTTCACCCCTTGCCCCGCGCCGCGCAGCTTCACCACGTACATGCCGAGATCGTCCGCCTCGACGAGCGCGGGAACCGATCCCCCTTCACGGAACGGGAGCACGTAACGAGCGGCACGGACGACGCGGAGCATGGCGAGCGACCGCCATCGTAGCAAACGCGCGCGCTACAGAGTCTCCACCGACTTCAGCATCTCGACAATGAACTGCGTTCGCGGACGAATGAGCACCGAGCGCTTCGGCTTCGGGACGACGCGAATGTGGACGTCGTTGGGTCCGAAGAGACCGGCGTCGAGCGGGTCGTCGGGGAACACGTACTTGTAGTCGTCGGACGCCGGCGCGCTCTGCGTCCCCTGCGCGAACGCGGAAGACGGAAGCGCGAGGCTCGCGAACGCGAGGAGCGAGAGAGCGAGAGCGGTTCGAGTCGACATGATCCGTTCGACGCGCACGAGGCGGCGCGCCTTGGGATCAGATCAACCCTCCGAGCTCCACTTCCCCTTCGATCTCCACCGGGATCCCGAACGGCAGCTCCGCGAGCCCCACCGCGCTTCGCGCATGCGCGCCAACCTCGGGGCCGAAGACCTCGAGGATCAGATCGGAGAAGCCGTTGATGACGCTCGGCTGCATGACGAACCCCGGGGCGGAGTTGACCATCCCGAAGATGCGTGTCCACGCGGCGATGCGATCGAGATCGCCGAGCGCGCGCTGGAGGCTCCCCAGGATCGCCAGCCCCGTGAGACGCGCGGCCGCGTACCCCTGCTCGGGCGTGACCTCGCGTCCGACTTTGCCGAGCGGCTGCGCCACGGTGCCGTCGGGGTTCTGCGGGCCGTGACCGGCGATGAGCGCGCGGCGACCGACGATGCGAACGAACTTGAACGGGAGCGGCAGCCCCTTCGGCGATTGCAGTTGAGCGGGGAGCGACAGCCCGAGCGCGCGCAGACGGTCTTCGATCTTGGACACGTGATGCCTACTTTCCTTGGGATGCGCCGGTGAGCTGCGCCGCGCCTGTGAGCTCGGCGAACTTCGCGAGGTCGATGTTGCCGCCCGACACGATGGCCACGATCGGCCCGTCGCCTGCGCGACCGGAAAGCGCGGCGGCGACGGGGAGCGCACCGGCCCCTTCGGCGATCACGCGCGCCTTCTCGGCGATGACGCGCATGGCGCGCTTCGTCTCGTCGAGCGACACGACGATCGATCCGTCGACGATCCCTTTCATGCGCTCCCACATGCGCGGAAAGACGCTCTTGCCGCCGGCGCCGTCGACGAACGACACCTGCCATCCTTCGAACTCGCGCGCAGCTCCCGCCGCGAACGACGCCGCGGCCGGCGCTGCGGTCTCGGGCTCGGCGCCGAGGATGCGCACGCTCGGATTGGTCGCGCGGATCGCGCTCCCGGCGCCGACGAGCAAACCGCCGCCGCCGACCGCGCCGATGACGGTGCGCACGTTCGGCAGGTCCTCGAGGATCTCGAGGCCGATGGTCGCGTTGCCGGCGATGAAGTCGTGGTCGTCGAACGGATGCACGAACGCCCCTTCGACGCCGGGGAACGTGCGCTCCTCCATCGCGCGCCAGCACGCATCGAAGGGCGCCTTCACGATCCGCGCGCCGAGCTTGCGCATGCGATCGACCTTCGTGTCGGGCGCCGTCTCGATCACGACGACGGTGCACGGCACGCCGAACCCGCGCGCCGCGAACGCCACCCCTTGCCCCGCGTTCCCCGCGCTGATCGTCCACACGCCGCGCGCGCGCTCTTCGGGCGACAGCATCGCCACCGCGTTCGCCGCGCCGCGGAGCTTGAACGAGTTGATCGGCTGGAGGTTCTCGAGCTTCAGCCACACCTCGGGCGACTCGGCGTCGTGGCGAAGCTTCACGAGCGGCGTTCGAAGGACGACCCCTTTGATGCGCTCCCACGCGGCGTGAATGTCCTCGAGGCGGATCGGGCGAACGGGCGGCAGCGTCGTGCGCGCGTCACTACTCTGGATGGTGGTCATCGATCTTCGCCTCAGCTCTTCTTTGGACCGGCCACGTACTTCAGAACGCGAACCTTCTCGACCGTCACCAGCGCACCGCCGACGATCATCTCGTCGAGGATCGGCAGGAGCTTGTCGACGTGCTCCTGATCCTCGACGACCTCGATCACGATCGGCAGGTCGCCCATGAGCTCCACCAGGTGCGTCGAGTGGATGACGCTCGCGGCGCCGAACCCCGACACGCCGCGGAAGACCGTCGCCCCCGCAAACCCCTCGCGACGCAGCCGTTCGAGCAGCGCCATCTCGATCGGGCGGTGGTGCCATTTGTCGCTGTCACCCATGAAGATCCGGACGAGGAACTGCTCACCATCGAGGACTCGCATGACTCACCTCCTCACGATCTGCTCACGATCCGCTCTCGATCCGCTCACGATCCGATGAGACTGCGCGCGGCGACGATCCCGAGCAGGCCCGCGACGAAGCACGTCGCGACCGTCGCACCGAAGTTCAGGAAGCCGGCGGCCCACGCGCGCTCCTGAAAGAATCGCGTCGTCTCGTAGTTGAAGCTCGAGTAGGTCGTGAGGCCGCCCATGAAGCCTGTCGTCAAGGTGAGCCGAAGGGTCGGCGAAATCAGCGTGGTCGAGATGGCCACCTGGGCTATCGCCGCGATGAGGAAGCACCCGACGACGTTGACGATGAGCGTCCCGTAGGGGAAGCCGCTCCCGAGGGTCTTCGCCGCCCCGAGCACGACGAGGTAGCGCGTCCACGTCCCGAGCGCGCCCGCCAAGCCGATCAACAAGAACCTGACCATCCGAAGCCTCCGTCGCCGAGGAACCGTAAGACAAGCCGCGCGCTACGACTACACTCACGCGCCAACGAGGCCCCCATGATCGTCGACTGCGAGAGCGAGCGCCCGAACGAGTTCCCTCAGACCGTGCACCTTCGGAAGCACGTGTTCCGCGCCGACGTGATGTCGGACAGCGGCAGCACCGACTCGGCGCCGGGCCCGCACGACTACTTCGATACGGCGCTGGCGACGTGCAAGGCGCTGACGGCGATCTGGTTCGCGAAGAAGAACGCGATCCCGCTGGAACGCGTGGAGTCGCACGTGGAGCGCGACGACGGCGAAGAGCGGAAAGGGATCTATACGCTGAAGGTGAGGCTCGCGTTCCACGGTCCGCTCACCGACGAGCAACGCACGCGGCTCTTCGCGGCCGTCGAGCGCTGCCCGATCCACAAGCTGATGACCACGAGCGAAGTGCGCGTCGTCACGGCGCCACTCGAGACCGGAGCGGGCGCATGACGGCCTTCTTCGGAATGGGGCTCCTGGGATCGAGCTTCGTTCGCGCCATGCGAAAGCGCGGCGAGGACGTTCGCGTCTGGAATCGCACGGCCGCCAAGGCGACGGCGCTCGAAGCCGAAGGGGCGAAGGCGTTCGCCGATCCGGCCGAGGCCGCGCGAGGCGCCGATCGAATTCATCTCACGCTCTCCGACGACGCAGCGGTCGACGACGTGCTGGAGCGCGCGCGCGCAGGGTTCGCGCCGGGCGTCGTGATCGTCGATCACACGACGACGTCGGCCACGGGAACGCGCGCGCGCGCCGCGCTGTGGAAGGAGCGCGGCGTCGCGTTCCAGCACGCGCCGGTGTTCATGGGTCCGCAGAACGCGCTCGAAGGCACGGGGCTCATGCTCGCGTCGGGCGACGCGGCGCAGGTCGAGCGCTTGCGTCCCGCGCTCGAGAAGATGACAGGCAAGCTGGTGTACTTCGGCGCCGAGCCGGAGCGCGCGGCGTCGTTCAAGCTGCTCGGCAACCTGTTCCTCATGTTCATGACCGCCGGCGTCGCGGAGGTTCTCACGCTCGCGAAGGCGCTCGACGTGAAGCCGGAAGACGCCGTCGCGCTCTTCGACACGTTCAACCCGGGCGCGTCGCTCCCCGTGCGCGCGAAGCGGATGGCCACCGGCGCGTTCACCCCTCCGTCGTGGGAGCTGGCGATGGCGCGGAAGGACGCGCGGCTCATGATCGAAGAGGGAGTACGGAGCGGCGTGCCGCTCGAGATGCTGCCGGCGATCGCGGCGACGATGGATCGCTTCCTCGAGCGCGGTCACGCCACGGACGACTGGACGGTCATCGCGAAGGACGCTCTCGCGAAGTGACGTAATAGACGGCGTCTTCGGGGGGGCCGCCGTCGGGGTAGTCGTCCGACTTTCGCGCGAACGAGGGGCGGTCCTTCGAGTCGATGTACGCGGCGATCTTCTGCGCGTCGATCTCGCTCACCGTGCCGGCCGCGCCGACCGGCATCGCCGCGCGAATGAAGCCCGCGAGCGTGTAGACGCGCGCGACGCCCGCGCCGTCGTTGAACGATCGCGGGCCCCAGAGCGGAGGAGGGATCGGCGCATCGTGCGCGCCTCCCGGCGGCGTGAGCCCGCGTCCGTCGAGCCCATGACACGCGACGCATCGCGCGGCATAGAGGCGCTCGCCTTCGTCGATGTGAAGCTCGGCCAGCGGAACGTGTCGCGCTTCGTCGATGCGGCCCCTCCCGCGCCAGGGGGGATCGACTCCGCGCGGCGCATCGGCCGCGAGCCAGCGGACGTACGCCGTCACCGCGACGAGCACGTCGCTCCCTGCAGGTGGCGCGGTTCCGTTCTCGCTCCGCTCGAAGCACCCTTGAACGCGCTCTTCGATCGACATCACCCGGTTCGACCGCTTCTGGAAGAGCGGGTACATGGCTTCGGCGCCCACCAGCGGCAACGCGCTCTCGCTCTGCCCTGCATCGAGGTGGCAGTTGCGGCACGAGAGATCGTTGCCGACGTACGCGCTCGCCTTCCCTTTCGTATCGCCGAAGATCTGCGCGCCGAGGCGGATGCGATCGGCTTCCGCCGCGTCCGCGGGGAGATCGCGATCGACGCTCCGCGCGTGGAAGGTGCGCGACTCCGAGGGGGCCGTCGCGTGCGCGAAGAACTGCGAGAACACGGTCGGCCCGAGATCCGTCGCACGGACGTTGCCGATGAGAGGTCCACCGACTCCGCCCTCCGGCGCGCTCGCGAGGTACGCGCGAACGAGATCGTGGTTCGTCATGTCCAGGCGCCGCACGTCGGCGACGCCGTGCATGCGGCAGAGCACGTCCTCGGGATCGCCTTCGCGCTCGCACGCGCCGATGGTGTACGTGCGCGCGTCGTCGAGCGGTGCGCCGCCGACGGTGATCCGATCGACGCGATGACCGTTCGCGCCGAACGCGCGGAACGTGACCGACATCCCGTTCACGCGCGGGAGCCATCCGCCGAAGAGGCGGCGCGGATCATCGGCGAACACGTGATCGAGCTCCGACTCCCAGAACGCGCGGAGCTGCTTGCCGGTCACTGTGCCGGTCTTCACGTTCGAGGCGACGGGGTAGAGGCTCCAGAGATCCGCTTCGGTGATCGGACCCGGCGTGATCGGCGTGCCGAATCGGAAGCCGTTGGAGAGCGCGATGTCGACGTGCGTGCCCGCTTTGACGGCGGCGGTGAGCACGTCATCGGCGGTGCTCTCGACGATGCCGTAGCGTTCGAGGGGCGCGGCGGCGCGACCGATCGGGTGCGAGAGGCGATCGCGAAGCGGTGCGAGCGCGACGTCGACCGCGGCCTTCACGTCCGGCGCTTCGGGGTACGCATCGGCAGACACGGGGATGAGGCGCCACGTGAAGCGCGGCCGCTCACCCGGCGCGAGGCTCACGTCGAGGCGCCCCAGGAACGAACCGAAGCTCCCGGGCTCGACGATGAGGACGCCGTTCTTCTCGATCGCCGTCTCGACCCGTTCGTGCGAGTCGGCCGAGAGCACGACGTCGATCCCCTTCACGCGCTCGGCGAGCGCGACGCTTCGCCCGAGCCCTACGTGCGTGATGAGGACCACGATCTCGGCGTGATCGCGATCACGGAGCGCGGTGATGGCCGGCGCGAGCGTCTCTTCGCCGAGGTAGCGAAGCCCTTTCGAGTACGCCGGCGACTGGCGAATGGGGACGTCGGGATCCGTGAAGCCGACGAACCCCACGCGAATGCCGCCGAGCTCTCGAAGGGCAGTCGGCGCGAACACGAGGGCCTGCGTCTCGGCGTCGACCACGTTCGTCGCCAGCCACGGGTACCCGCTCGCCGCCGCGAGCTCCTTCATGCGCGCGGCGCCGTAGATGACCTCCCAGTTTCCGGGGATCCCGAGATCGACGCCGAGCGCTCGCTGCGGACCGAGCACTGCGTCGCCGCGGGTCCACGCCGCCGCGGCGGCGCCCTGGAACGTGTCGCCTCCGTCGATCAGCAGCGCGCGTCCGTCGACCTCACGACGAACCGCGCGCGCCGCGCTGGCGAGACGCGCATAGCCACCGGCTGCGATCGTCTTCGTGGCACCGTCCTTCCAGAGGAGCTCGGGGTGCGTCTCGAGCTGCGCGTGCACGTCGGCGATAAAGAGCAACGTCGCCTGACGGGGTGCGGCCGGCTTTCGGCACGTGACGGCCAGAAGCGCGAGCGCGAAGACGAGGAGCCGGGCGCGCATGGCTCAACGACGGGCGCGATCGAACGCGCGAAGGAGCACCATGCCGGCGAGCATCGATGCAACGAACACGAGGACCCCAATCTGTCCGCTCGCGACCGATACGACCGCCGGTCCCGGGCACAGGCCGCTGAGCCCCCACCCCACCCCGAAGATCGCCGACCCCACGAGGACGCGGCTATTGATCGCGGCGCGCGGGTCGGGCACCTCGAAGCGATCGGCGAGAAGCGGCGCCGAACGACGGAGGCTCACGTGAAAGGCGATCGCCGAGACGCCGATCGCGCCCACCATCACGAACGCCAGGCTCGGGTCCCAGTGTCCGAAGAAATCGAGGAACCCGAGCACCTTGCTCGGGCGCGTCATCCCGGCAAGCGCGAGACCGGCCGCGAAGATCAGCCCGGAGAGGAACGCGACGACGTTGCGCTTCATCGTGCGAGCCCATGACGGACGAAGAGGACAACGGCCGCGCCGAGGAACATGAACGTCCCGGTCGCGGCGATCGATCGAGGCGAGAGACGGCTCGTGCCGCAAACGCCGTGTCCGCTGGTGCAGCCCCCCGCGAGTCGCGTGCCGAACCCGACGAGCAACCCGGCGACCACCAGCGCCGGAACCGACGCGGCCATCGGGCCCAGCGCGTCCGGCGCGACCACGCGCGCGGCGACACCGCCGGCGATCAGGCCCGCGACGAACAGCGCGCGCCACGCACCGTCGCCTCGTTGGACGCTGACGAGGCCGGCGAGCACGCCGCTGATCCCCGCGACGCGTCCGTTCACGAGGAGCAGGAGCGCGATCGCGGCTCCGATGAGGATGCCGCCGAGCAACGCAGGTACGAACGGAGCGAGGTCGATCATTCGCGCGAAGTATGCCTCGCGCGCCTCACGCGCGTTCCGAGAAGTAGTCGTCGGGTTTCGTCTCGTCCACTCCGCGCCCCACCCCCATCGCGTCGAGCACCAGCGTGGCCACGACCGCGACCACGAGGTTCGTCATCAGCGCCCACAGCGCCGCGTACCCCGGGAGGCTGACGCGCCGAGCTTCAAGGCGAACGTCGTCGACTTGAACCCGGTGGTGCTGCACATCCACGTGCCGAGGATCATCCCCGCGCCCCATCCGACGAGCAGCGCGTGGCGGTGAAGCCGTCGCGTGTAGAGCCCGAGAATCACCGCCGGGAACGTTTGTAGAATCCACACACCGCCGAGGAGCTGGAGCTGGATGGCGTACTTCTGCGGCAAGAAGACGATGAAGACGAGCGCGCCGAGCTTCACGACCAGCGAGACGATCTTCGCCATGCTCGCCTCTTCTTTGTCGGTGCACTGCGGGCGGAGGTACTCGCGGTAGATGTTGCGCGTGAAGAGGTTCGCCGCGGCGATCGACATGATGGCCGCGGGGACGAGCGCGCCGATGCCGACGGCCGCGAACGCGACGCCGACGAACCACGCCGGGAACGAGCGAAGGAACAGCGCAGGGACGGCGTAGTTGGCGCCGTACTGCTGGAACCCGCGCGCGAACTCCGGCGCGTCGCCGACGTGCGCCGCGAGCGCCATGTACCCGAAGAGCGCGATGAGCCCGAGCAGGAACGAGTACGCCGGGAGCATCGCCGCGTTGCGCTGGATGACGCTTCGCCCGCTCGAGCTGAGGATCCCGGTCGTGGCGTGCGGATAGAGCACGAGCGCGCACGCCGATCCGACGGCCAGCGTGACGAACGCGCTCGTCTGCCCGGGCGCGAGGAGGAGCTTCTGCGGCGGGACGGCGGCGAAGATCTTCGCGAAGCCGCCGAGCTGCATCGGGATCACGACGACCGCAGCGATGACCGTGGCGTAGATGATGACGTCCTTGACGACCGCGATCATCGCCGGCGCGCGGAGACCGCTGTTGTAGGTATACGCGGCGAGGATCACGAAGGCGATGACGAGCGGCGCCTCTGACATCCACCCCTGCCCTTCGATCCCCAGCGCAGCGACGACGACCTGAATGCCGACGAGCTGCAGCGCGATGTACGGCATCGTCGCCAGGATTCCGGTGAGCGCGATCGCGAGGGCGAGGAGCGGGCTCTGAAATCTTCCGCGCACGAAGTCCGCGCCGGTGATGTACCCGCGCGCATGCGAGACCGACCACAGGCGCGGCGCGACGACGAAGAAGATCGGCCAGGCGATGATCGTGAACGGCAGCGCGAAGAAGCCGAGCGCCCCCTGCCCGTAGACCAGCGCGGGGACGGCGATGAACGTGTACGCCGTGTAGAGATCGCCGCCGAGCAGGAACCAGGTGACGAGCGTGCCGAAGCGCCGGCCGCCGAGCCCCCACTCGTGGAGCTGATCGAGATCGCCCCGCCGCCACCGCGCGGCGACGAAGCCGAGGACCGTGACCACGAAGAAGAGCAGAAAGAAGACGACCGCCGCGGGGACGTTCACGCGTCGCGCCTCTCACGCGTCGCGACGAACACGAGGCCGACGATCGCCGCGGCGAGGATGATCCAGAGGAAGAGGTACATCGAGTAGGCGCCCCGGTCACCCG